>NZ_QLSV01000001.1 GCF_003268815.1 Flavobacterium lacus
GGTAAATAAATCGACTGCAGCATCGGTTTCACATAAAACAGTAGCATCACTTGTTCCTGCATTTGGGATTGGATTGATGGTTACCGTTACCGTTGCCGAAGCAGGCGGACATTCTGTGGAGGAACTTACATTATAGGTAAAAACAAATGGACTATCTGCCACTGATAATTGAGTAAAATCCAGAGTTCCCAAATTACCATTGATCGTGGAAAAAGGTCCTGTCCAAACTCCTGTATTAAAAGGAGTTCCTCCTAAGTAATCAAATAAATCAATAAAATTAGTAGTCGCTAAATCATCTTCACAAAAAGAAACAACTTCATCTGAACCGGCATTATTCCTCGGTTGAATCGATACTAATACTTCTAATCTTTCATCACTTTCGCAAGGCGGATCTACAGTGGTGGCATAATACGTTTGACCATCTATTAATGGTGTATCCAATTCTAGTGGTAACGCAGATGAACTTGTTAAATACCAGTTATTATCTCCGCTAGCATTCAAATTGGCAACTGTGGGAAGATTTAGAGGGTCTTGACAAAAAGTCTGAACAGCAGCTCCGGTTGGCACAGGAACAACTCCTATACTAACAAAAACTGAAAGTCGAGATGTTTGACAACCTGTGTCTGGATTTGTTTGGCTAGCATAATAAATTGTATTGGGAATTAATACTGTACTTTGAGACAGCGGTGAACCACCACTCGGAACATTATACCATTGCACATTATTTCCTATTGCAATTAAACTTGCAATTGTAGCCTGTTCTGGGGAATCAACACAAGGTCCTTGAAAATTTTGTCCGGTGGGTGCCGAATAAATCGTTACAATAACTCTAACTCTAGATCCACAATTACCTAAACTATTGTCTGCAAAATAGTCTTCACCATTCACTAAACCTAAACTAGAAGTTAACGGAGTCGTTGATGTTTCGGTGGCAAACCAAGCCACTCCCCCTCCGCTATTTATTGCTTGTAGGCTAGCAATTGTTGGCGATTGAATATCGCAAAACGATTGATTTAGATTTGTAACTGTTGGGCATTGAGCAACAACTGAATTTCCTGAAAACAATAAAAAACTCAGTAATAGCGTACTAGAAACTAATTTTGTAAAGTTAAAAGGAATAATTATTTTGTAAAAATAACCCATAAATGATTGAGTTTATAGTCTTTAATTTGCAATTTTTGTATTTGAATCTGTATCAAATTGAAGAATATATCCACCTTTGTTTGAATATCCTACGTTTGAATCTTTTATATAATAAAATTTATGATTTAACTGTTCTGAAATTTCATCTTTCGCCAATGCTTCAAAACTCTTGTCTTGAAACAATCTAATCAAAGCATCAAAAGTGATATCAAAACCTTTTATGACTTCATCAGACGCTTCAAAACTATATTTCCGTTTAAAATCGGCTTTAAATTTTTCAACTTCATTAAAATTATTTCGACTGGAATAAGATGGATAAATGGTCTTCAAAGCTTTAAATCGCATTTCCGAAAAACCCTCTTTTTGAATCGACTCTTTGGGTTCTATTAAGGCTAACTGGATAGTATATTCTTTGGAATGCTTCAACAAAACTGTGGTAGTATTTAGTATCAACCCAATTTTATCGGTGTTGAGGAGAACGAAATTCTTTCTGTTTAAAATTAATTCTTTGGTTAACGCTTCATCTTCTAAAACATCTTTCCCTGAAATAGTGACAAATCTGGCTTTTGGATAATTTTGTAAAATAAAATCTTCATTTAAAGCACTCGCTGCATCACTGACAACTACTAAATTTCCGTTTTTATCTGAAATATATTTTAAAACCATCAATGCCAAATCATTTTTGGAAGGAATACTAACATAAGTTGTTGCTGATTTTTGTGCACTTTCTTCGAAACTACTTACAAGAAATGGAATAGTATTCTTAGCTGTAAACTCTGCAATTCTTTCTGAATTAATTCCTTCCGAATAATAAAAAACAGCTTTTGATTTATCAACATTATTTTTCTTTAAAGAAGAAACATCTGCTTTACCTTCTTTACTAATTTCAATTTGAATATTTTTCATTTCAACCATCACTCCCATATTTTTAAGAGAATCAATTGCAAAATTCGCACCGGCAAAAACTTCAATTTCTTTGGTTGGTTCTGCAATTGGGTTTTGAATAAAACTCAAATATTTTTCAGCTGAAAATGATGTTAAAAAAGTAATTTCCTTTTTCTCAATTTTATTGATGGTTTTAAGAAGACCCGTTGGTTCAACATTATTTTTTGATGTTGGTGTTCTTTTTGTTTCAACTGTAGTAGCCTCTGTTTTTTTATATTCCGAAACTTTATCAGAAGGCATTTTTATAATTGTTCCTGCCTTTACACCTTCATTCATAATCGGATTCATTTCAATCAATTTATCTTGGGAAACACCTGCCATTCTTGCCAAACCAAACAATGTTTCTTTTGGTTGAATTTCATAATCAATCCAATTATTATTTGCAGATTCTAAGTTAACCGATTCTTTTTCAACTAATTTTACTTCTGGTTTTTCTTCTTTTTGAGGTTCTGAAATCACTACTACTTCTTCAACTTTCTCTATTTGGGTTGGAGTTTCAACAACTTTAGGTTCCGATTTGATTTCTTCTGCTCTTGAAGTTTCTACAACTTTTACTTCCTGTTTTGTTTCAGACTTTTCAACTACACTTGAAGAAGCTCTTCCCGGTATTACAATTCGTTGTCCGGTTTGAAGCATTCGAATAGTTTGTGGATTTTTTTGCTCTAATTCTCCAATTGTTACGCCATATCGTTTTGACAACCCGTATTTTGTTTCTCCTTCTTGCACTAAATGAAATTGACCATTTTCATCATTTTCTTTTGAATTAGATTTAACCGGAATTTGTAAAATCTGTCCACTTCTTAAAACTCCAACTAAATTATTTGCATCCATCAAATCATCAACCGTCAGTCCGTATCGTCTTGAAATTCCGTACAAAGTTTCTCCGGGAAGAACTTCATATGTTATAAAATTTGATGCGGAAAAACTTGATTTTGTATTTTGTGATTTTGTTGGATTCGTATCGACTCCTCCTCTGATTTCCAATTGATGGCCAGCTTGAAGCATGTTGACAATATGCGGATTTTGTCTTTCCAATTCTTTTATCGAAACACCATATCGTTTTGAAAGTCCAAACTTAGTTTCACCAAATTGAACATTGTGTAAAATAATTCCATCAACCGATTTGTTAGAACTATTCTCCGATTTCACATTATTTGATTGAGAAATTATAACTGATTTTGGAATACTAATCACCTGACCTTCTTTGATTCCATCAAAAATATCCGGATTCAGTTGATATAAATCGTTTGGTGTGACTTTATATTTTCTGGCAATGGAAGATACTGTTTCGCCTTTAATAACGGTATGTTTGGAAGTATTTTCCTGAGCGAACCCAAAAAAAACAGTCAATTGAAAAACAATTAAAAACAGTAAAGTATGTTTGTTCATTTGTTGATTTTGCAATAGTAAATAAAAACTTACTTTTAATGTATAAATTTAAAAAAAAACCTTCAGAAGTAAATCACTTCTAAAGGTTGTTATTAAGATTGTTATTAACAATTTTTTAATATACAAAAATGGCTCTTTCCCCCATAAAATCATTTACTTCACTTGCTACTTCTTCGATGATTTCCTCGTTTGTATGATTCATAATTACTCTATCAATCATTTCAACAACAGTTTCCATATCTTCTTCCAATAATCCTCTGGTAGTAATTGCAGGTGTTCCTACTCGAATTCCGGAAGTTACAAAAGGTGATTTATCATCAAAAGGAACCATATTTTTATTGACCGTAATTTCAGCTTTTACTAAAGCATTTTCAGCTTCTTTTCCGGTGATGTTTTTATTTCGTAAGTCAATCAGCATCATGTGATTATCTGTTCCCCCAGAGATAATATCGTAACCTCTCTTCACAAATGCTTCCGCCATTGCTTTCGCATTTTTTTGAACTTGAAGAGCATATCTGAAAAATTCATCCGACAAAGCTTCTCCAAACGCAATCGCTTTTGCTGCAATAATATGTTCTAATGGTCCACCTTGATTGCCCGGAAAAACTGCAGCGTCTAACAATGACGACATCATTCTTATTTCGCCTTTTGGTGTTTTAATTCCGAATGGATTTTCAAAATCTTTACCCATTAAAATCAAACCGCCACGGGGTCCGCGAAGGGTTTTGTGCGTTGTAGTTGTAATAATATGACAATACGGAACAGGGTCATTCAATAAGCCTTTGGCAATTAATCCCGACGGATGCGAAATGTCTGCTAACAAAATCGCACCAACGCTATCGGCAATTTCTCTGAAACGATTAAAATCCATATCACGAGAATAAGCAGAAGCACCGGCAATAATCATTTTCGGATTTTCTTTTGTAGCTATTTCCTGGATTTTATCATAATTTAATCGACCTGTTTCTTTTTCTACTCCGTAAAAAACCGGATTGTATAACCTTCCTGAAAAATTCACCGGAGAACCGTGCGTTAAATGTCCGCCATGTGATAAATCAAAACCTAAAATTTTGTCTCCCGGTTTTAAACAAGCAAAAAATACGGCTGTATTGGCTTGCGAACCAGAATGCGGTTGAACATTCGCATAATCAGCACCAAATAAAGCTTTTGCTCTATCAATAGCGATTTGTTCCACTTGGTCCACCACTTCGCAACCCCCATAATAACGTTTGCCAGGATATCCTTCGGCATATTTATTTGTTAGTACGGAGCCTGCTGCTTCCATGACTTGATCGCTCACAAAGTTCTCAGAAGCAATCAATTCCAATCCGTGAATTTGTCTGTCTTGCTCATCTAAAATAAGCTCAAAAATTTGTTCGTCGCGTTGCATTTGATAATATTTCGTTAAATTGAGCTCAAAATTACGAAAATCGTTTGTTAAATTAATAGTTAATAATATATTTGATTGATAATTTTTCAACATTTAATAAACACCCAAATATGCCCATAACAGCAAACAACCCGAACAGAAAATCTTGGATAGATGTCCAAAAAGACAGTGATTTTCCTATTCAAAATATTCCTTTTGGCGTTTTTTTAACCAAAGATGATATTATAACAATTGGAACACGTATTGGAAATTGTGCCATCGATTTGGGAGCCATGCAACAATTAAACTATTTTGAAGGCATTGAATTGACCGACGATATGTTTATGCAAGACACGTTAAATGATTTTATTTCGGATGGAAAAAAAACGTGGCGATTGGTAAGAAACCGAATTGGCGATTTATTTGATAGTGAAAATCCAAAATTAAGAGATAATAAAGCTCATCGCGATATCATTATATTTGATATTAATGAAGTGGAAATGCAACTGCCGGTTTTAATTGGCGATTACACTGATTTTTACTCCAGTAAAGAACACGCTACTAATGTCGGAAAAATGTTTCGTGATCCTGAGAATGCTTTGTTACCCAATTGGTTGCATATTCCTGTAGGCTATCACGGAAGAAGCTCCACAATTGTACCATCCGGCATTCCTGTTCACCGACCAATGGGACAAACCTTACCAAACGGTGATACACAACCTGTTTTTGGTCCTTCACGATTAGTAGATTTTGAATTGGAAACCGCTTTTATTACAACAGATGCTAATATTATGGGAGAAAATATTCCGGTGACTGAAGCTGAAGATTATATTTTTGGAATGGTTTTATTGAATGATTGGAGTGCAAGAGATATGCAGAAATGGGAATATGTGCCACTTGGACCGTTTTTGGCTAAGAATTTTGCTTCATCCATTTCGCCATGGATTGTTACTATGGATGCCTTAGAGCCTTTTAGAACGAAAGGTCCAAAACAAGAGCCTGCCCCACTTCCTTATTTGCAACAAAAAGGAAAACATGCTTATGATATTAGTTTGGAAGTTTATTTAACACCAAATAATGGCGAACCTGATTTGGTGAGCAAATCAAATTTTAAATATATGTATTGGTCAATGGCTCAGCAATTGGCTCATCATACTTCCAATGGTTGTAAAGTGAATTCGGGTGATATGATGGGATCGGGAACGATTTCCGGACCAACTCCTGAAAGTTTTGGATCGATGCTGGAATTGACTTGGGGAGGGAAAAACCCAATTAAATTATCGAATGGTACAGAACGAAAATTCATTGATGATAATGATACCATAACAATGAAAGGCTACTGTAAGAACAGTCAGATTCGAATTGGGTTTGGCGAGGTTTCGAGTAAGTTGCTTCCTTCGTTTGTGAGAAAATAATAATTGGCTCCGGTTTTTTAACCGGAGTTTTTTTTATGTTTATTTTTCTTTTGTCTATTTTCTTTTCTCTATTTTTCTCCTTTTACTTCTTTTATAGCACGATTCTAGCCCGGATTGAAGTGGAAAGCCTTTTGCAGGATTGTTGTACTTTTTCTTGGCGAAAAAAAGCGACCAAAGGAAGCTCTTTTTTTGCCTTAGAAAAAAACAACAAGACAAAAAAGCTTGAAACGGAAAGCCGGATTAGCTTCAAAAAAAAATATATATTTGCTAAAATTTTAACGGATGAAAAAAATTACTTTTTTACTTGCTTTTTTTATTTTGGCCTCGTGTGGCGTGAAGCAGACGATGAACAGATTGACTTCGGGCGATTATGACGGTGCGATACAATCGGCCGTAAGTAGTTTGCGAGGCAATAAAAATGCGAAAGGAAAACAGGATTATATTTATTTGTTAGAGGAAGCGTATGCGAAGGCAAAAGAACGTGATTTGCGAAATATTGAAACGTGGTCGCAGGATGCAAGTCCGGTTAATTTGGAGAAAATTTTTACTACATATATTAATTTGAACAACCGCCAAGAGTTAATTCGGCCTTTGCTTCCGCTGAAATTATTGAAAGAAGGTCGGGATGCAATTTTTCCGATGGAGAATTATTCGACGGAAATTGTAAACAGTAAAAATGCTTTGTCTAATTATTTGTATACGAATTCTAAAAATGCTTTAAAAACCGCAAACAAACTGCAGGCTCGAGCTATTGTGGATGATTTGGTTTATTTGAATCAGATAAATCCGGGTTTTAAAGATGTGAATAGTTTGCTGGAAGAAGCTCGTTTTAAAGGAACTGATTTTGTGCACGTTTACACGAAAAACGAAACGAGTATTATGATTCCGGTTCGTTTGCAAAATGATTTGTTGGATTTCAGTACGTATGGTTTAAACGATAAATGGACGGTTTACCACAGCAACAGACAACAAGGAATTGTGTATGATTTTGGAATTATTTTAAATTTTAGGGAGATTAATATTTCGCCGGAGCAAATTCGAGAAAAAGAAGTTACGCAAGAAAAACAGATTAAAGACGGTGTAAAAAACTTAGTGGATGCGAATGGAAATATCGTTCGCGACAGTCTAGGCAACGCGATAAAAGTGGATAAATTTATCACGGTGAAAGGAACTGCCTATCAGTTTACGCAATTTAAAGCGTGTCAAGTGACGGCGAAAGTGGATTATATTGATTTTAATACTAATCAGTTAATTAATGCATATCCGTTGGCGAGTGAGTTTATTTTTGAACATATTTATGCCACCGTTCGCGGTGATCGAAGAGCGTTTGATGAGCAGTTTATTTCGTATTTTGGACGAAGAGCGGTTCCGTTTCCTAGTAACGAACAAATGGTTTATGATACGGGTGAGGATTTGAAAGCGAAGTTGAAGGATATTATTAGTAGAAATAGAATTAGACGATAGTACTAAATTATAATTATGAAATTAAAATTTGCTATATTTTTTTTATTATTATTCGTAAAATCGTTCTCTCAAAATTTTGAAGGAGAAATAGTCTACAAAAATGTTTGTAAAAGCAATAAACCTGATTGGAAAATTGAGTACTGTCAACTAATAACCGATTCAATTCAAAATTTTTATTATAAGAATGGAAGTTATAAATACAGTCATCCTAAAAATGAAAATTGGACTATTTTTAAACAAAAGGAAAACAAAATTTATACTAAAACGAAAAAAGGAAAAATATTCTGGAAATATACAAATTCCTATAATGACAGTATAGTAAATGTGACAATTAATAAAAAGGTTTTAAATATTCTTGGTTACGACTGTGATGAATTAATTCTGGAAACTATTAGCGGTATTCAGAAATACTATTACAACTCAAAATTATCTATAAATCCAGAGCTTTATAAAAATCACAAATATGGTAATCTTTATTCTATCACTTTAATTACAAAGTCCATTCCATTAAAAACAATATTCATTATAGAATCTCAAGGTTTGGTATTAGAAAGTACGGCTATTAAATTAGACATAGATATAATAGATAAGAAAATTTTTTTAATTCCAAAAAATATAGAAATAGAGGACGGAAATTTTTAAATAAAAAAAAACGATTTACTCTATATATTTTATAATAAATCAAGTTTTTTCTTCAGCATATTTTTTTTGAAAATTTTTTGTAACAACCTTAAAGGAAACTATTGTAAAAGTTCTTCAAGCCGTCTATGTCAATCCCATCGTGTGATTCATCGTAAACACATTTTCCTTCTTTAATTAATAGGATTTGTGGCGATTGATGCATCACGTTAAACCGAGTGGCTATTTCGTTTGAAATATTTCTGTATTCTAATAAGTCTAAAAAATACGGTTGTAATTTTTCTCCTGAAAAATCATATTCATTTTCAAAGTTTTTCAAGGCAAAACGGCTGATACTACATCGTGTGCTGTGTTTAAAAATTAAAACCGGTTGCTGATGCGATAACTCGATAAGTTCATTAATCTGACCTAAATCAGTTAACATCCTCCATCCTACTTTGGATGAATTTCCCTCTTCTGAATTCCCGAATAAATTAGTGAAAAAACTCATTTTTGACGTGTTTTAAGACATTTTGACTTGTTTTCGGATGTGTTTCATTCAAAAATCAGTCATTTTGTCTTGGTTTTTGATTTGGAATAGTAGTTGACTAAACCTCAACAAAGATATCAAATTATTAGGCATTTAATTGTCCAAAAAAATAAAAACACAACAAATGAATTTAAAAAATTTAACTATTAAATCGCAAGAGGCTTTGCAACAAGCTCAGCAAATTGCACAAGGTTTTGGTCAGCAACAACTGGAAAACGAACATATATTTAAAGGAATTTTAGAAGTTGATGAAAACGTAGCTCCATTTATTTTGAAAAAAATGAATGTGAATGTCAACTTGTTTTCGCAGATTTTAGATAGCGCGATTCAAAGTTTTCCAAAAGTTTCCGGTGGCGAAATTATGCTTTCTCGTGAAGCCGGAACGATGTTGAATGAAGCCTCCATCATTGCTAAAAAAATGAATGATGAATATGTTTCGATTGAACATCTACTCTTAGCCATTTTCAAATCCAAAAGTAAAGTCGCTCAGATTTTAAAAGATCAAGGTGTGACTGAAAAAGGTTTAGGAGCTGCGATTTCTGAATTACGAAAAGGCGAACGCGTAACCTCTGCTTCTGCTGAAGAAACGTATAACGCGTTGAATAAGTACGCCAAAAACCTCAACGAATTAGCCAAAACAGGAAAACTTGACCCAGTCATTGGTCGTGACGAAGAAATTCGCAGAGTGCTGCAAATTTTATCACGTAGAACCAAAAACAACCCGATGTTAGTGGGTGAACCTGGTGTCGGTAAAACTGCCATTGCCGAAGGTTTAGCTCACCGAATTGTAGATGGCGACGTACCCGAAAACCTAAAAGACAAAATTGTTTTTTCGTTAGATATGGGTTCGTTAATTGCCGGTGCAAAATACAAAGGTGAATTTGAAGAACGCTTGAAATCGGTTGTGAAGGAAGTCATTGCTGCCGAAGGCGACATTGTGTTATTCATTGATGAAATCCATACACTTGTAGGTGCCGGTGGTGGCGAAGGTGCGATGGACGCTGCTAATATTTTGAAACCTGCCTTGGCCCGTGGCGAGTTGCGTGCGATTGGTGCAACGACTTTAGACGAATACCAAAAATATTTTGAAAAAGACAAAGCTCTCGAACGACGTTTTCAGAAAATCATGGTCGATGAACCAGATACTGAAAGTGCAATCTCGATTTTACGTGGGATTAAAGAAAAATACGAAGCTCATCACAAAGTACGCATCAAAGACGAGGCCATTATTGCTGCCGTTGAATTATCGCAACGCTATATTTCCAATCGATTTTTACCGGATAAAGCGATTGATTTAATGGATGAAGCCGCTTCTAAATTGCGAATGGAAATCAATTCCAAACCAGAAGAATTGGATGTTTTGGATCGAAAAATAATGCAGTTAGAAATTGAAATTGAAGCGATTAAAAGAGAAAACGACGAATCTAAATTAAAAATTTTAGGACTGGAATTAGCCAATTTAAAAGAAGAACGCAACGAGATTTTTGCCAAATGGAAATCAGAAAAAGATGTGGTAGATGCCATTCAAAATGTAAAATTAGAAATTGAAGATTTCAAGCAAGAAGCGGAACGAGCTGAACGCGAAGGCGATTACGGTAAAGTAGCTGAAATCCGTTACGGAAAAATCAAAGAAGCTCAAGAGCGTTTGGATAAATTACAAATTCAATTACAAGAAAATCAATCCGGAACTTCATTGATTAAAGAAGAAGTAACGCGTGAAGATATTGCGGAAGTCGTAGCCAAATGGACCGGCGTTCCGGTAACCAAAATGCTACAAGGCGAACGTGATAAATTATTAAAATTAGAAGACGAATTACACCATCGTGTCGTGGGACAAGAAGAAGCCATTGAAGCCATTAGCGACGCTGTTCGCAGAAGCCGTGCCGGATTGCAAGACATGAAAAAACCAATCGGAACCTTTCTTTTCTTGGGAACAACCGGTGTGGGAAAAACTGAATTAGCCAAAGCGTTAGCAGAATATTTATTTGACGACGAAAACGCAATGACTCGAATTGATATGAGCGAATACCAAGAACGTCACGCCGTGAGCCGATTAGTGGGTGCTCCTCCGGGCTATGTGGGATACGATGAAGGTGGACAATTGACCGAGGCCGTGCGTCGCAAACCATATTCTGTCGTGTTACTAGACGAAATTGAAAAAGCTCATCCAGATACGTTCAATATTTTATTGCAAGTCTTGGATGAAGGTCGACTAACCGATAACAAAGGACGCGTAGCCGATTTCAAAAACACCATCATCATTATGACCTCCAACATGGGAAGTCATATTATTCAAGAGAAATTTGAAAATTTAACAGGTGGATTAGAAGCCGCAACCGAAGCCGCCAAAGCGGAAGTGTTAGGTTTATTAAAACAAACCGTTCGTCCGGAATTTATCAATCGGATTGATGAAATTGTAATGTTCACGCCATTATCCAGCACAAACATTCGAGAAATCGTTGGTTTGCAATTGAAAAGTGTTACCAAAATGTTAGCTCAGCAAAACATTACAATGGATGCCACTCCGGAAGCAATTGATTATTTAGCGAAGAGAGGTTATGATCCACAATTTGGAGCCAGACCGGTGAAACGAGTGATTCAACGCGAAGTATTAAACAAATTATCAAAAGAAATTTTGAGCGGAACCGTAAAAACCGACAGCATCATTTTACTCGACAGTTTCAATAACGAATTGGTTTTTAGAAACCAAAGTGAGTTAGTGAAGTAAGTAGTTTTCTTTGGTAGCCTCAGATTCACAGATTTTCCTTTGAGATTTGATAAAATAGTAGAATATTAAGCAGCGGATCAGCGGCTAACTTAAATCAAATAAATTAAAATAAATAGTTTTTTCATAAATTGATTAGTTAAGTGGAGAGCACCAACTCAGCAATGAGTTGGTGTTTTTTTTACAAAGTATTCACAGTAATTATATACTTTTATCACGAAATTTGAGTTATATATTCATTAAACAACCCCTATGAAATCATTAATTTGCTTACTGTTAGTCACGCTAAATTCCTTTGCACAAACAAATCCAGAGTACAACAAAAAACTAAACCACACCGTTTCTGGTGAAAAAGTCTATTTGGAAAGCGAAGTTGATATCAAACCCAAATTAATGTATGGCGAAAATGCGATGCAACGTTTCATTGCTCGAAATATGAAACAAGACATCAAAGAACCATTAGTTCCCAAAATTGTATGCAGTTTTATAGTAGAAATCGACGGAACCATCTCTGACATCAAAGTATTAAATTCTATCTCAGCACATTACAAAGCACAAACTATCAAAGTATTCACTAAGTTTGACGAACCGTGGTATCCTGCTGTCAAAGATAAAAAGCAAGTGCGTTGCCAATACGTTTACACTATCAATTAATTTTGACAATCAAAATCAACTTGATTTAAAATTCATCAGGTTAAAAAAAGTCTAAATCTTCTTCAAAACTTTCTCAATTGTTTAAATTTGTAATTCAACTTTAAAACAATTGTTTTGCGTATTCCACTCTTTTTTCTTCTTTTAGTTAACCTTTCTTTCAGCCAAAAAGTAAATTTTGAAACAACTGTTGATGATGCTTTTCGTAAAGCCAAAAAAGAAAACAAATTGGTTTTTATAGAGTATTACAACGAAGAATGTACCATCTGCAAAAGCATTGAGCCATTGTTTTCCAACAAAGAAATGGCTGATTTTTACAACAAAAATTTTGTTAGTTACAAAATTAACACCAAAGGCGGTCTACAAGGAAAAGATAGTCTTTTTATGGCTGAAACTAAAATAAAATTCCAAGGTGTTCCCTATTTTATGTTTTTTGATCAAAACAAAAATTTCATTCACTATTCCGGTGCCAAAAGCGATTTAGACTATCTGTTAAACATTGGTAAAACCGCACTCAATCCCGAACAGCGAACCGGAAGTCTTCAAGCAAAATATGATGCCGGAGACCGCACAATCAAAACCTTGTATGCCTATACCGATGTTGCTCAATTGTATCAAGATGACGAATTAAGTAACACCATTTCCAATCAATTATTTGAGGTTTATCCTAAACAAAATTTAGGAACTAGGCAGAGTTATTTAATTCTGAAAAATTCTGTTTTTTCCATTGATAATGGATTTTTTATCTATTGGTATCAAAATCGATCCAACCTAAAAGACTTTGAAAAAGGTTCAAAAAGCGGCGAAGAAATTAAAGTGTTAGAGAGAATTGTATTAGAATCCATCCAAAAACAAAAATCAAATTGGGATTTAATTCAAATCGAAAAAGTAAAAGAATATACCATCGGATTAGGACTATCTAAAAGTGGAAATGATTTTTTATGGGAAGAAGAAGCTCAACTCCTGCTCAAAAACAATCAACATTCCGAAGCTATTTTGTTAATGCAATCACTGTTAGAAGAAAGTCAGAATAACCTTTTTTCCACTTTATACATCACTGAAATTTTTCTCAATTTCACATTAGATAAAGTGACTTTGCAAACTATTTTATCCGAATTAGAAAAGCTAACTAAGCAAGAAATGGACGTTGAACAAAAGGCAGACATGTACTATCAACAATTACTATGCTTAAAAAAATTGAAAGAAGATAAAAAGTTGGATGAATTAAAAAAAGTAGCTACAAAATTTTATTCAGATCACACGTTAGATATTACCAATCTAAACAAGATATAAAAAAAACACCAACCGGCACAGTTGGTGTTTCAACTTAACAAACTAACTAGAGATCTATTGCGAATAATAGATTCTGTTTATCGGTATGATTGTTCCTTTTTTCAAAATCACTTTATCATCTGTAATTCCCCAAATGGTAGTTTCTACTACTCGTTTAGTCAACTCATCTTCAAAGTAAATTTTGGTTTTAATGTGTTCTAAATTGCCCAGTGCCAATGCTCTCGCGAGTCCGGCGATTCTGGTTCTTTTCAATTGTTTGTCTTCCAAAACATCAACCGGAGGAAAGTGTAACGATTGAATCGTCTCTTTTTCGATAGGCTCGAAAAAAGTAGTAGCAGTTTCTATCATAAATATGTTTTTTAATTATAAAACTTAAAAGTCCTATAAATTCTATTAATCGGAATACCAATACCTTGCGTTAAAATCACACGGCTTTTGGTCACGCCGCATACTTTTGCTTCCACAACTTTTTTGGACAGATTGTCTTCAAAATAAATTTTAATCTTAAAATAATCAAGATTACCAAAGGTCAAAGCCATTTTCAACTCAGTAATACGTTGATTAATTGCTTCATTTCTGCTTAAAACATCGGACTTTGGGAAGACGAGAGAAGAAATTTTCTCGTTTTCGATGGACTCGTAAACAGTAGCCATAGTAGTTAATTTAGGTTAATAATAGATTTAAGGGGACTCAAATTTAACATAAAAATTTAAATAACAACATTTTTATTGATATTTTTTTAATTATTTTTTAATGAATAGGGAAATTTGCAGTAAATAAAGTTGTTTTTCTATCTAAATCATCAACTTGAAACCTGCAAACCTGAAACTTGAAACCTCAAAAATCACTTCGCTTACTCTATGGAAGTCGGATGAAACAGATAAAAACAGATTTTCACGGCTTTTGATAGCTTTGCTTTTCGGGATTAAAAAGGATTTGTCTTAAGAACACTTCCTTTTAAACAAATCCCAACTTTTAACTAACGACTCCTAACTACCAACCTGCAACCTGAAACTTGAAACGCTTAAACTAATTTTCAATCGGGCGTGCCCCTCCAACAAGTTCCGGGTCGGGCTATCCGCTGCAAGTCCTCGTTCGTCGTGCCTCCTCTCTGTGGGCTTTCCGCTTCTATCCCTCACGCGGGTGAAGTGCTAGGAAGAGAATCGCATTTAAAATAGTAGTGTACCTTAAAAGAAATATTGTATTTTAGTGTAAAAAAAGAAAACGAGAGACATTTTAGCGTTTCGGAATGCACAAAACAACATAAAATCTCAACCTTCATGACCAAAACCAAAGTTGAACTAATCAATTTTTCAAACGAGCTGCACGAACCTATCAAAACACTCAATTATGAATGGCTAGAAAAGTATTTTCGTGTGGAGGCTAGTGATCGCATTTCACTTTCCAATCCAAAAGAACAAATTATTGACAAAGGCGGATTTATTTTTTATGCCAAATTAAATGATGAAATTATTGGCACAGCTTGTTTATTAAAGAAAACAGAAACAATTCTTGAGTTAGGAAAAATGGCCGTTACCTCAAAAGCACAAGGGAATAAAATTGGAACATTACTACTGGAACATTGTTTAACCGTGGCAAAACAAAAAAACATCAAAACGATTATTTTATATTCAAACACACAATTAGCATCGGCTATTCATCTTTATAAAAAGTATGGTTTTAGGGAAATTGAACTCGAAAAAGGACTGTATGAAAGAGCAAATATAAAAATGGAAAAAGAGGTTTGAAAATTAATTTAAATGTTGTAAGGAAATAGTTTAAAGTAGTAAATGACTGGATTATTTCATGATCCAGAGAAGGGGTTTGATGCTAGTAAAATCCTTAAAAAAAATTCAAAAAAATTCATCAATTATTTTCTAAGACTGGATTATTTCATGATCCAGAGAAGGGGTTTGATGCTAGTAAAATCCTTAAAACTTTTTTCAAAAGTTTTAAGGATTTTTTTATGCCTAAAATTTTCTCAAGCAAACTTGGAAAAATTTTAGGCATAAAAAAATCCCTTGAGCAAAGCTCAAGAGATTTTACTGTCGGGATGACTGGATTCGAACCAGCGACCCCTAGCACCCCATGCTAGTAAGCTACCAGGCTGCTCTACATCCCGAAAAGTGTTGGCAAAAGTAAGGGTTTGTAAATTATATCACAAAAATTATAGCGTAGAAATTTTAAATTTATACTTTTATGAAGAGTATTGTGATGAAAATCATTGTTTCCTTATTGTTAGTGCTTGTATTTCAACAAACTATAACCCAATCCGCAACCACTACTCTCTACTTCATTCGCCACGCAGAAAAAGCTGATACTTCAGAAAATCCCGAACTTTCTGCAGAGGGCATAAAAAGAAGTGTTCGATGGACAAAACTCTTTGAGAAAAAAACAATTGATATTTTGTATACTACACTTACCCGAAGAGCACAAATGACGTTTAGCACCATAGCTACTTCTAAACAAAAGGATATGATTTTTTATGATCTTTCAAAATTCTCGTTAAAAGAAACAATTGAAAAACATCCCGGAAAAACCATTTTAATTGTTGGTCACAATAACACCATTCCAAAACAAATTAATGCCTTTTTAGGCGAAGAAATCCATCAACAAATAGATGAAAACGAATTTGGAAATCTTTATACAATTACTATAAAAGGTGATAAAATTGAACACAAACTTACTCATCACAAGTAAAGACACCAATTGCTAAAGTAATTTAGCCACGAATTAAACTAATTTACACAAATCAATTCGTGTAAATTAGTGTAATTCGTGGCTATTTTTTTTATTGAACCGCAGTCAACGCATTGATGATTCCATGACCAAATTGCGAATTTTTGGTTGGGTAAAATTGCGAAGATTGTTTCATTTTAGTTAGCACCTGACCTTTTGTCCACGACGGATTTTTTGCCCAAACCAAAGCGGCAATTCCAGCCGTAGTTGCAGTAGCCACCGATGAACCACCTACATAATCCGCTTGGTTGTTGTAGTAACTCAACACAGGCACTTTATTTCCCGTTCCGGCACGTTCCATCATGATGGTGAAATCAATTTCGCTTCCGCTGTGGCAAACATCACATTTTTGGTAAGTGGACGCTTCTTTAATTCCGGTAACGGCAACTGTCTCAGGCATCCACGCAGGAAAGATTACACCCACAAAATTGGTGAATGATGTTGACGTTCCGCCAGCACAAAAGATTAACTTTCCTCTGTTGTTGGCATAACGAACGCCGTCTTCAATTCTTCCAACTGAAAAAATATGACCCATTGACATAGAAATAATTTTAACATCTGAACGATTTCCTAATCCTGTAAATGCATTTTGAACCCCTCTTTGCTCGTGATAACCATTTAACACCACATCAGACGAAGCACGATACGACACTAAATTGGCATTGTATGCCACTCCAACCGGAAGTCCTGCATTATTTCGTGGAGCAGTTGCTACGGAAGCCATGCTAGTTCCGTGACTGCATAAATCGTTTACGCCATCTGTTGTGGTAGACCATGGCCAAATGGAATCAACATAGGTTCCATATTTTTGAACATATCGACCGGACGATAATCCTGTATTAAAACTTCCATTCATTAGAGATTGTTGAGGAGATAAACCGGTATCAACCACGCCGATAGTTACACCGCTTCCTGAGGTTAAACTCCAAGCCGCCGGAATATTATGTTTATAGAAAGCCCAAGGTACTCTTGCGTTTGGTGTAACGGTTGTAAAATCTGCTGTGCTAATTGTAGACGAGCTATAACCACAACCTGAACTTGATTGTATTTGATTGTCACCAGGATTTCCTAGGCTTTCATACGTAAAATAGCGATAATCTGCGGGTTCTACATAACGCACATTTCGGTTTTTGCGCAGAGCCTCCAATGTTTCCTGTTTGGTGATTCGTACATCGATTAAATTTAAAAACGGGTCTTCATAAATTAGTAAATCTTCTGTCTGATCGGTTTCATACCGTTTGATCAGATTTAAAATTTCTGTTTGCATTTGGCTGGCCGAGTTGGATTGCGAACGATCAAAATCGTTTCCATTACTACCAAATCCAATCGTAACTAAATTGTTCCCTTTTAGTACCGCACTCCAAAGCATGTGAGAGCTCGCTTCTTTCCAATAAAACTTTTTACCGTTTTGATTAAATGAATTGATTTTGTCATTAATCTGGCGGGCTGTTAATGGTTCCTGTTGATTTTCGATGGTGATTAATTCCTCTTTAAAATCTTCTTCTTTTGAACAAGAAGCAAAAACCAATAACGCCAAAACTGAAATTTTGAATACTTTTTTTATCATACTGTTATTATTTTAGCTTGAGAATAACGAATGTAATAAAAAAATGAATTAAAAAATAAAAAGTTAATAAAAAGTTAATAAAAATGGCTGGTGTTTGCACACCAACCATAAGCAGATTTATACTAGCAAATAAACCAACTATTCAATTAAAATTTCATCCCAAACCCTAACCCAATAATCCAAGGATTGATTTCAACTTGTGCAGGAATAATTAATCCTTCTGCTAAATTAGTTGCATTTACTGATACATCTGTTTTTAAGAACAACCGTTTTACGTCAAAGTTTACAAAAAATGTATCGTCAAACATTACATCAAAACCAATTTGAGCTGCGAAACCAATCGCATTGTCATACTCTACATCTTTTACAACATCGCCTTCTTTTACATTATAGAACAAGGTGTAATTAATACCCGCTCCAACATACGGTTTAAATTTTTTCTCTTTTAACGGAAAAAAGTGGTATTGCGCCGTTAACGTCGGCGGTAAAAGCATTACACTTCCCAAGTCTACATCAAAACTTGTAGGCCCACCAATAGCAGAAATATCAGAGCCAACCGTGTTTACATCATGTTTTGCCGTTCCTAAAATCAATTCAGCCGCAAAGTTTTTGGTAAAGAAATAAGTAAAATCCAGTTCCGGTACAAAGGCATTTGAAATAGCAACATCGCCACCAATAATTCCGATGTTAGCACTTTCATTTGGTACTACCGCGATTCCTCTTAACCGAACTTGCCATCTTTTAAAATCGTTGTTTTTTATTTCTTCTTGAGCCTGTGTAACAGTTGTCATTAATAATGACGTTGCTACTAATGCAAAAACTATTTTTTTCATTTTTTTGTTTGTTAAAATTACGTCCAAAAATAATTTTAACTTAAAACACAACGACTGATAAAAATCATTTATCATAAAATATTTCTTAAGTATAAAATTATCAAATTTGAACAATTTTGTTCTTACCTTTGCATTCCTATGCAGAAAATGATTAACATACAAAATAAAAGAGCCAAATTTGACTACGAAATTTTGGAGCGATACGATTCCGGAATTGTCTTGACAGGAACGGAAATCAAATCGATTCGATTGGGAAAAGCATCGATTACTGAAAGTTTTTGTGAATTTCATAACGGCGAATTATTTGTGATCAACTCTCAAGTGGAAGAATATTTGTATGGCACACACTACAACCACAAAGCCAAAAGCGAACGCAAACTTCTATTAAATAAAAAAGAATTGAAAAGCTTAGAAAAAAGTATGCAAAACAAAGGATTAACCATTGTACCGTTGCGACTTTATGTAAACGAAAAAGGCTATGCTAAGATGGAAATTGCCTTGTGTCGCGGAAAGAAAAACTACGATAAACGCGAAACTATAAAAGACCGAGATACCAAACGCGATATTGATCGGGTGAAGAAAAGCTTTTAAATTTCGGGAATAAATTTCAATTGAATTACATAATTGCACTGCATTGCGTTAGGGATTGAAGCGAAAAGCCCGGAGCAAAAAAACACTAATTTACTTGAACCAAAAAAGCGACCAACGGCAGCTCTTTTTGGTTTATAGAAAATTGTGTTTTTTGTGAGGACTTGCAGTGAAAAGCCCGACCGGAGCTTGCGGAGGAACGCTAAAAAAGTTGAAAAAAGTTTTGTGCCTCGAAAGAAAATGACTAAATTTGTCATGACAATTTTTGGAAAATGAAAGATTTACTACGAACAGCTCGTGAAAAAAAGAACTTAAAAACCCGTGAAGTAGCACAGCTTCTAGGGATAGATCAGGCATTGGTGAGTAAATTTGAAAGTGGAAACCGAAAACCCACCCGCGAGCAAGTAGCAAAATTGGCTTCGGTGTTGGAGATTGATTTTGAAACGTTGATGGTGGCCTGGTTGAAGGAAAAAATTCTTTATGAAATTGGTGAGGACACTCATTTTGGCATCAAAGCGATGACACTTGCCGAAGGTGAAATGAAGTATGAACTCACTCCACAAAAGAGAGAATTATCATCTTCGTTAATGGATATCTTAAATGAGATTGATTCACTCAAAAAAATTCTAGACCAAAAAAGAGCGTTTGATAGTTTTAGAATTGCTCAAGCTTTAGAGCTAGAATATACGTTTGAAAGTAACCGCATTGAGGGAAACACGCTCACTTTGCGTGAAACCGATTTGGTTATTAACGAAGGGTTAACCGTTTCAGGAAAAAGTATGCGAGAGCATCTGGAAGCCATTAATCATCAAGAAGCGATTGGTTATGTCAAAAAATTGATGGAAAGAGGTTTTGGTTTTAATGAACGAGAATTATTGTCGATTCACAATTTGATTCTGCGAGGTATACTTCCCGAAGATGCAGGAAGATACCGCAGAGTGCAAGTCATGATTAAAGGAAGTACTCACATGCCACCTCAACCCTATTTGGTTGCCAAAGAAATGGAAGACTATTTTTTGTGGTATGAAAGTCAGAAAACCAAATTGCATCCGGTGATTTTAGCCGCAGAAATGCACGAAAGATTGGTCACTATCCATCCTTTTATTGATGGCAATGGTAGAACTTCTCGCTTAGTAATGAATTTAATTTTACTACAACACGGTTATGTAATTGCCAATATTAAAGGTGATTATGACAATAGAATGAGCTACTACAACGCGTTGGAAACTGCTCAAACCAAAAACAATAAAGAAGATTTTTTGCTCTTTATTGCTCAAATTGAAAAGGAAAGCATAGAACGTTATTTAAGTATTATTGGTCATTAAAAAACCCGCTTCGTCGGGTTTTGTGTTTTTAATTCTTATCCTCCAACAACGGCACAAATCGAAATTCACCAAACTCATGTTTTTCAAATTGCGTTTCATTTTTTCGAATTAACAACGTCATAATTTGTTCTTTCTCACCTACTGGAATAACTAACCTACCTCCTATTTTGAGCTGAGCCATTAATGGTTTTGGAATTGTAGGAGCACCGGCCGTCACAATAATACTATCAAAAGGTGCATCATTGGGTAAACCTTTGTAACCGTCACCAAATGTTAACACTTTTGGACGGATATTTAGTTTTGGCAATAATAAAGAGGTGGTTTTAAATAATTCTTTTTGTCGTTCCACCGAAAAAACTTTGGCACCCATCGTGCACAAAACGGCGGTTTGATAGCCAGAGCCCGTGCCAATTTCAAGTACTTTATCATCTTTTTTTACTTCCAATAATTGCGATTGAAAAGCAACGGTATAGGGCTGCGAAATCGTTTGTCCGGCTCCAATGGGAAACGCCTTATCTTGATACGCGTACTGCTCAAAACCGGAATCCAAAAACAAATGCCTTGGGATTTTTCGAATGGCTTCCAACACATTATTGTCGGTAATTCCTTTTCCTTGCAAAAGCTTTACTAATTGATTGCGAAGTCCTTGATGTTTTTCTGTATCTCTCACGTGAGGTTCGGGTTTGTTTGGGTAAAATTAAACTTTAAAAAACGAACTTGCAAATAATGTTGGAAGACCGATGTTGGATGTTTGCAAAGGCAAAAATTTTAATTATTCGAGCCTTTATCCCGCTTTCCACTCCAAGATTTTTTGTCTGCTTGGCATTTTATAAGCCAAAACATGAGCTCCCAAGGTCGCTATTTTTTGGCAAAAAAAATGTCCAACCAGCCTGCAAAATGCTTTTCGTTTCGATCGGGGGCAGTGGCTGTGCAAACAACGTTTTCAAAATAAAATTAGCAAACAGAGAATACACGCCTAATAACCGTCAACCAAAAAAAATCCCTAATTTTGCAGAAATAAAAAACTATGATTCCAACTGAAACAATTGTTGCTCTCGCTACACCTTCGGGTGCCGGAGCCATTGCAATTATTCGTTTATCCGGTAAAGATGCAATTGCTTTAACAGCAAAGGTTTTTGTTTCAGTTTCAGGCAAAGACTTAACGAAACAAAAAACACATTCCATCCATCTCGGTCATATTGTGGATAATGGAAAAACGTATGACCAGGTATTGGTTTCGGTGTTCAAAAATCCACATTCGTATACCGGTGAAGATGTGATTGAAATTTCTTGTCACGGATCTACTTTTATTCAACAGCAAATTATTCAGCTTCTGTTGCGAAGGGGAGCAAAAATGGCTCAACCCGGCGAATTTACACTTCGTGCATTTTTGAATGGAAAATTAGATTTGTCGCAAGCAGAAGCGGTGGCCGATTTAATTGCTTCAGACAACGAAGCTTCGCACCAAATTGCCATGCAACAAATGCGTGGTGGCTTTAGCAACGAGATTGCTAACTTACGTCAGGAACTCTTAAATTTTGCCTCGTTAATTGAATTAGAATTAGACTTTGCGGAAGAAGATGTAGAATTTGCCGATCGAACACAATTTAACGAACTTTTAATCCGAATTGAATTTGTGTTGAAACGATTAATCGATTCATTTGCCGTAGGTAATGTCATCAAAAACGGGATTCCGATTGCGATTGTAGGCGAACCGAATGTGGGTAAGTCCACCCTGCTCAACGCATTGCTCAACGAAGAACGAGCCATTGTTTCCGACATTGCCGGAACCACTCGCGACACGATTGAGGATGAATTAGTGATTGAAGGCATGAGTTTCCGATTCATTGATACAGCGGGAATTCGTGAGACGACAGATCATGTGGAAAGCATTGGTATTAAAAAGACGTTTGAGAAGATTGAGCAGGCACAGGTGGTGTTGTATTTGGTTGACAGTTCTCAGTTGTCAGTTGTCGGTTCTCAGTTATCGGTTGAAAAGTTGAAAAGTGATATTGAACAGATTAAAAACAAATATCCTCATAAATCGTTGCTCACCATTATAAATAAAAAAGACCTCCTTTCAGCTGAAATGATAACTAAGCTAGAAAAGGAACTGACAACAGACAACGGACAACAGCAAACACTTTTCATCTCTGCTAAAAACAAAATCGGTATTGATGAACTCAAGCAAACGCTTTTATCATTTGTAAACACCGGAGCTTTACGAAACAATGAAACGATTGTCACCAATTCAAGACATTATGACTCGCTCTTAAAAGCGTTGGAAGAAATTCAAAAAGTGAAATGGGGATTGGAATCGGGACTTTCTTCTGACCTCATGGCAATTGACATTCGGGAGGCATTGTTTCACTTTGGTGAGATTACGGGTGAAGTAACAAATGATGAATTGTTGGGGAATATTTTTGCTAATTTCTGTATTGGGAAATAAATGACCAAAATCACCGCTTAAAATTCATTAAAAATACAAACAAAACCCACGAAAAACGTGGGTTTTTACATGTTTATTAGTTTTGTCATTTTTTAAATATTATTCGCTGTTTTGGAATTATTTGTACCTCCCTTGTACCTCGAAAAATTTTTTTTGATTACATTTGAAAAGTCAATGAAATTTTGGCACTTATTTCTACTTAAATAATACAATCCATTTTAGCCCATTTTAAGGTAGTGGAGAAAACATACCTCAAAAACACAAAATTATGAGTTCAAATCTGAGTATAAAAAAACGGTGCGAACACTGCAAAAATGAATTTTTTGCAAAAACCACAAAAACTCGTTATTGTTCCTTAGATTGCAATCGAAAGCATTATAAAATTTTAGCAAAGCAAAAGAAGGTCTCCGTTGTTGAAACAGCAATTAAGTTCAAAATCAATGATATTACGGAAATAAATAAAAAGGATTTTTTAACAGTCAAAGAAGCTGCCTTTATTTTAAGCATGTCATTGAGAACAATTTATAGATTAGTTGAGAACAAAGAAATCAATGCCTACAATTTCGGTGTTCGAAAAACACTAATACGTAGAAAGGATATTGATTTTTATTTCGATTTAAGTATGAATAATATTGATATTAATAAAGATCATTTAAAAAACATGATCACAACGGAAAACTCCTATTCTATTAATGAGGCCTCCGAGAAATATAATATTTCAACCTCCGCTCTTTACAATCTAATAAATAGACTTGAAATTCCAAAAAAGCAGTACGGAAAATTTGTACTAGTAAAAAAAGCCGATATTGATTCAATTTTTGTAAAACATGACTAAAGTAACGCTTCGAGAAAAACCGCTGAAAACTGAGAAAATCAGTTTGTACCTAGATTACTACCCTCCTATTATTGATCCTAAAACTGGAAAAACTACAAGGCGTGAATTTTTAGAACTTCGTACTTTTAAAAATCCAAAAAATCAAGAGGAAAAAAAACATAATACGGAAACGCTCGCTTTTGCCAATGGGATCCGTTCGAAAAGAGAAGTTCAATTGCGAAATAAAGAATTTGGCTTTAAGGATAATGTTAATTTAAGTATTGACTTTGTCGGTTTTTACCAACGTATTGTTGATGACTATTATAACAAAGGAAGTAAATCCAATTACCAAGCATGGAAGGCATCGTTGAATCACTTCTCAAATTTTTGCAGTAATTTGATTATGACCAGTAATTTGGATATTCAATTTGTCAACCGATATCGAAGTTATTTACTAAATGTGAATACGACACGAAATTCCGAGAAACCAAAAAAGCTCACACAAAATACTGCAGCCACTTATTTCAAACATTTTCTGTATGTATTGAAACAAGCCTATAAAGAGAATTTCATTGAAAAAAATTTGGCAGAAGATGCCGATTATATTAAGGAGCAAGAAACACACCGTGAATATTTAACCGAAGAGGAATTATTACACTTGTGGAAAACGGATATTAAAAATGTGAAGGTTAAACATATGGCTTTTTTTTCGGCATTAACCGGATTACGATTTGTGGACATCCAAAACCTAGACTGGAGTAAAATTTATCAAGATAAGCACCAAGGACATTATATGCAATTACGGGAAAAGAAAACCAATTCTATTCACAACCATCCGATCTCTGAAACAGCCTATAATATATTGAAGTCACAAAATACATCCAATGGTTTAATTTTTGGAGATATAGAATACTCGCAAATAACCCGACCGTTAAAAGATTGGTTAGAAATTGCAAACATCAATAAGAAAATTTCTTTTCATAACTTTAGGCACACCTATGCAACATTGCAACTTGCCAACGGTAGTGATATATATATCGTATCAAAGTTGTTAGGACATAAAAATGTTTCTACCACACAGATTTATACAAAAGTATTGGACAAAAACAAAATTGAAGCTGCTAACCGAATTAAATTAGATTTAGATGGATTATAACGAGTTTGAGAAAAGTATTTATGATTTTCACAAGAAAGAAATTATATTAAAGTTTAAAAATGCATCTAGGAAAGAAAGACCTTTTAACAAAGCTCTGGATGATATTACTTCTGAATTATCAGAAATCAGAAATAATAGCATTATTCGTAAAAATGAAAATTTACTTAAGAATTGTACTTATGAAATAAATCATAGATTAGATTATTATAAATCAGAAATAGCCCTCAACTCAATAATTTCAAATGAGATCAAAGATTCATTTAATAAAATAAGTGACAGAATAATTGGTCTTGATAACGAAAAAATTAATATTTCATATGATGATTTTATAAAAGAACTAATTACTTATGACTGCTTGGGTAGAATAGAGCAAATAGTAAAAAACAATAAAGACCTTTATAAAATATTTTATGATAATAATTATTACAAAGAATTTACTTTAGAAAAGTTTGAAGGACATGTTGTAAATAGTAAATTGTATCGAAAGGTTTTTGCAAAATTTTATCCAGATAAATTTGTTCCAATAGCTATTGAAACAATTAATGAATTCGGACAAATTACCTATAAAATAAACTTGACCGAAGATGAATTAGAAAATGATAAGAACAAAATAAAGAAATCTGAAAAGCAAATTTCTAAATTTTTAGTCAAATATAGTAACATCGCTAATCTCCTAAAAGATGATGAAAAACTACTACTTATACATATTTGTTTATCAAAAAAATATAAAATAGATGAATCTGAACAAATAAAATTAATACTGCTATCAAGCGGAATTAATGATTTTAGAATTTTTGAAGAATTACCAAATAAAAATCTAGTATATAACAAAGTAAATAAGGGTTTGAAATATAATTATTCACCCGAAACAAAAATAGAATTAGTTAATTCAATTAAAAGTAAGATTGAAATATGTAAACTGGTAAAAACTGAAGAAATTCTAGATTCATTACTTATAAATATTAATTAAAACAACAAAACTTCAACCTAAATAAGCAGAATATTAATAAAATATAACAAAAAACAAAGCAACGTAAAATATTGATTTTAAGGTACTTATAGAAACCTAAGTATTACCTAAGCATTACCTAATAAATCATATATTCTTTCTACACATATATACTTTTGAACCATAATTAATAATATAACATTAATAATCATGGATCAAAAATTTTTTAAATCACTTGAGTTAGCTGTAGAGTACTTTGCAGATAAAATCTCAACAAAAATCGAACAGCGGTTGAACCTTCCAAATAATTCAACTAGCTTACTTACTGACAAAACAGAGGATGTTATTTTCAACATCAATGAACTATCTAGTTTTGTCGGGTTATCAAAACCAACAATTTACGGCCACGTACATCGCAAAACAATTCCCTTTATCAAAAAGGGTAAGATGTTACGTTTCTCAAAAAACGACATTCTAAAATGGTTGCAAGACGGAAAAAGTCAATCCGCTTCTACATTAGAAGCTAAAGTGAATGACTATTTAGCTAAAAAACCACTGTTTTAACGTCAATCTAACGTAAAATTTACGATAATGGATACATATCACTATACATGTCTGTATTGTGGGAAAACATATAAACCCAATAGACGAAAGAAACAAAAGTATTGCAGTAATAGTTGCAGAACCAGAGCATTCCAATTACGAACAAACAAACTAGCATCAATTGTTCCGTCAGTTGAAAAAAAACCGGAAGCTATGAAGATTGATAAAATGAGTTTTGCCGGAGTTGGAAATGCTGCTGCCGGAGTAGCTGCGATAAAACTGGTTGAAAGTATTTTCACCAGTGAAGAAAACAAGCCTGCTACTAAAAAAGACATCGAAATGCTTAAAAAAGCATTATCAAAAGATCGTTATAAACTAATGGAAAATTTAATACCTAGACCAGATGGATATAGAGCTTATTTTGATAGTTTCACTAACAATCTTGTTTACCTCCCTCCTTACACAAACTCTTTAAATTTAAAAAAATAATGCCTTTTGCAACGGCAATTACAAAAGGCATAAAAAATTATAATTATGATGACACATAACATTGACAAAGATACCATTTTTAGTCAAACTACGGCTGAAAACATATTCCTCAAGTTTTTAAACTTGAATGAGTTTCCTAAGGGAAATATTAGTAGTCCGTTTTCCGAAGATAAAAATCCATCTTTTAAAGTTTATAAAAATGGAACATTCAAATGTTTTTCCACTCACAAACAGGGAGATGTTATGCAATTTGTGGCGGAACTATATAAACTAGATTGCAAATCACAATTTCAAGAATTACTTAAAATCATCGCAACAGAAATGAACATAACCACTTATAAAAATCTAGCCTTAAAAAAAGAGAATAATACTCCTAAAATTACTCAAGAGGAATCGTTTAAAATTGACTCCATCAAGCACATTGAGTTCAATAATGGCCATTTAGATTTCTGGAAAAAATTAGGGGTTTCAGTCGATTTATTAATCGAGTATAATGTTAAGGCAGTATCTGCTTTTAGTTTTTATAATAAATCGAAAGACAAAAACTATAATTATTCGATAAAAAATGATGAAGTTGGTTTTAGTTATGAAATAAACTCTAACCATGAAATTTATATACCAGAACAAAAAAATCGAAAAAAATTCTTTTGCAATGGTTTATTGCAAAACGACATTTTCGGACTAGAACAACTTTCCTCTTCAGTTGACAATATAATGATTTGTGCCGGCAAAAAAGATGCATTAGTAGCCGTATCAAGAGGTTTCCCTGCGGTATCTTTTAGAAGTGAAACTCAAAGACCAACAAAGGAACATATTCAAGGCTTGCAAAAACTTTGCAAAAAACTTTTTATATGTTATGACAATGACAAAGGTGGTGAAATTGGCACTAAAAACATTATTTCTCTTTTTCCTGAAATCAGCATTTTGCAAATTCCAAAATCGTACAATGATATAGCAGACTATTTTCTTGAAAATTCCAACGACGATTTTCAAAAAATTATTGACAGTACTCTCCAAGAGATTGAAACACAAGTTGAATCTGAAAATAGTACTGCACAAGAAACTATTACTATATTTCATATTACAGAGGACTACCTTAATGAAAGGTATGATTTGAGGTACAATACTATTTCGCTAGAGATAGAAATTTCGAAAAAAAATGAGAATCAATGGAATAGTTGCAATGAAAACTCATTATGGCTCGAACTACAAAAAAAAAGCATTAAAATATCTTTAAATTCGTTAATTGCAATTTTAAAAAGTGATGCTATACAAAAGTATAATCCAATATTAAATTACTTTAACAGCTTACCTGCATGGAATTGCGAAGTGGATTATATTACTGAATTTTCAAAGTACGTTATACTAGAGGAAAACGAAAACAAGGAACAATTTGAATATCATTTTAAAAAATGGTGTGTTAGAGCCGTTAAATGTGCCACAATAGACGATTACTTCAATAAACAAGCATTTGTGTTAACCGATGATGGTTTAGGTCAAAATATAGGTAAAAGCTCTTGGTGTCGATTTTTATGTCCGACTGAACTGTCAAACTACCTTGCCGAAGACATGGGAGACGATAAAGATTCGAGAATACTTCTTTGCAAAAACTTCTTAATCAACCTTGATGAACTTGCTGCACTATCCAGAAAAGAAATTAATCAATTAAAATCATACTTTAGTAAAGCACAAATCAATGAACGGCTTCCTTACGACAAAAAGAACTCAGTTATTCCAAGGGTTGCAAGTTTTATTGGGTCTACTAACATGTCAACCTTTTTGCAAGACGAAACTGGCTCTGTAAGGTGGCTCTGCTTTGTAGTAAAAAGTATAAATTGGAATTATAAAAAAGAATTTACTATCGATAATTTATGGGCACAAGCATTTGCCTTATCAAATGATGTCAATTTTGACGAGACTTTGAGTTCTCAAGATATTCAACAAAACGAGCAAAGAAATGATAAATTTCAGATTGTTTCCCCGGAAAAAGATTTAATCTTGAAACATTTCGCTATTCCAACTAATAGTAATGAAGCTGAATTTTTAACATCTACGGATATCCTTCATCATTTAAATCTTAATACTTCAGGAATAAGACTTTCATCCGTTGGAATTGGAAAAGCCCTCAAGGCTATCGGTTTCAAAAGGGATAAAAACAATCAAGTATATGGATATTGGGTTGAAAAAAAATCAGTTTAATGAGATTTTACGCTTGAACTTCTTACCCATCTTACCAGTTTTATTCTATAGCCCTATTACATTGACATTTTCACAGGTAACTTTAAATAAATCTTATTACCCGGCTTACCAATTCTTACCTAAATTATTTTTTTAAGTTGGTAACTTAGGTAAGTTGGGTAATTTGATTAAAATATGCCTTATACTTTTGTTTTTAGGGCTTGGGTAAGAAGGGAAGGATTTTTTATTTTTTTTGAAATAATTTACTTTATTACGGATTTCCGCATTTTTGTTAAAATAACTTTTTTTATATTTACAAAGAATGTATTTTCCTATCAATAAAGAAAAATAAACAAATGTAATTTTTAAAATTTATGAAGTTAAAAGGTTACATCGAAAGCGTTAATCATGAAGTAAAATCAAACATTCAAAACGATTTCAACTTTAATAATGTCGCATTTAAAGATTTTTCAAGTTTTGATTATATAAATTTTTACTTGATTTATAAATACATCTTAAATGAGGATTGTGAAGACTTTTTTTTAAGCATTCCGGAAGATGAGTATAGACCAAATTTCTTTGCGTCGATTTTTCATTCACTTATTTTAATAAAATTGTTTCAAAATTATTTTTATCATAAAAATAACAGACCCATATTACAGAAAGATGACTTAGTTTACGGTAAAATTGGAAGAGAAAATAGAATTTTAACGATAAAAGCAGTTGGGCCAGAGGAATTGAGAGTGAATTACAAGTTTCCAGTTGGTAAAGAAAAACAGGCTGAAAACACCACAATACCCTATAAAAATCAAACAAAAATAAACCCAAATCTTAAGAATGGTAGAAATACAGTAAAATATATAAATACATATAAAGAGTTTCTAAGTGAAAATTTTGGTTTAGATTTCCCTTTTATTACGGATTTCTCAAAGAAAACATTAGTAATTGCGGATACAAAATTTTTTAAAGAAAACGATTCGTTACCTGTCAACTACACAAATAAAAAGGGTAACAATAAAAACGAACTTCCTTTTTTTAATTATCTGATTGAATGTTGTAACGATTTCAATACTGCAAAAAGTTATCTACTTGACAATGAATATACTTTTGACGAAATTGTAGTTATTGGTGATAATAAGTATCGTGATTGTTTTATTGATATATTACAAGAATGTAAGTGGAAAGGCAAAGTTAATAATGTAATTATTATAGGAACTAACGAACCTTCTTCAGAACATACTTTTAAAAAATGGCTTTGGTCAAATCAAGAAATCAGAATCGCAAATAGCGAAAATTATAAAATTATTAGTAAAGAAGTAGTAAAATTTGAAGATTTATATAACGACCTAATTAATTTTTCTTCTACAATAGAAAAATATAAAACTGAAAAAAATATTGATCTTTCATTCGTTCTCAAGTATTTAAACTTCTTTTATAAAATAATTGTAACAGATTCAAATATTTCAAGAGGAATATATCAGGAATATGCAGATAGGCTATTACATTATTTTTCCGGAGATAGTTTCGAAGAGGATTTAAAGAATAATTTTTATAAAAATGATATTTATGACCCTTATCAAATAAACGAATGTAAGGGTAATATTATTATTCATTTTAAATCTATTGCTACTGTATTACAAGAGAGAAATCCCAAATGGGAAGTTATAGTTCGTAATAGTAGAGAATTGCAAAAATTCTATTTATTGGTAGAGAAAAAGAGTTATGACATTATTAAAAATCAATTACAAAAAAACCGCATCAGTAATGTCGTATTAGTAAGTGATAAACGAATTGACAATAATATTCTTTATTGGGATAAATGTTTTAATGATGATTTTAATACAGAAAATAAAATATTTGTAATTCCTTATTTAAACAATTACGATGTTTTAACTAGGTTGTATGAATTGAAAGGTAAAACAATTGTTTTGTGCTATGAGAACATTGATGAAATTGCATTTGACAAGCTAATCAAAAAAAAGTTGACAGATGAAGATTCGAGAATTACACATTGTGATAGAAACAGTTTTATAAAAACTAAATATTGTTTAAAACAAGAACAACTTAAACATAATCCATTGGATAGTCTTTTTGATTTAGATTTTAATTTACATAATAAATCGAATGCTTCGATTGAAGAATTAGAATTACCAAAAGATAAAATACTTTATGATATCTTATTTTCTGATGGTTCTAATGAAAAATTTGAATCAACAAAAGGGATTTTCTTGATTGAAAACGATGAGCAAATTAAAACTACTATAGGTGAAATATATGTTGGAGCAAAAATTAGATTCTATCAAAATAACAACCCAGAGGTATTTAAAAAAATTCTAAAAATTTTTGATTCTGAAGGATTATTAAAATCGTTTGATACTTATTCCGAAAGTTGGAGAATATCTTTGAAAAAATTATTGATAAAATACAATAATATAGAAACACTACATTCGAAGATATTTGATAATTCTAATAAAATCAATCTTGTTACTTTTAAAAATTATTTTGATAATAATTCGAGTACACGATTTCCAAGGATTAAAGTTTTAAATGCTATAAAAAATCATTGTGAAAAAATTGGTTTAATAAACGAATTGATCGTTACTGATTATGATAAATTCGTGGTTTATTCAAAAAAAGACCACTCTATTAGGCAGCAAGCCGGAAGATTGCTAGGGAGCGATTTATTAGACTATATGGCTTCTAATGAAACAGAAAAAAGCGATGCTTTGAAAAAACTTAACGATGAAATAATTGAACAGCTAATCAATACGATAGTTGAAAAAGTTATAAAACAAAAAATAATTTCTAATGAGGAATAAGTATAAAGAAGAACCAAGATTAATATTTAGAGATACCATACAAAAGAACTTAATTGGTCCGGGTTCTGATATTTTAATTAGTGATGCCGAAAATGAAATTATATCAGATTATCCTTTAAGTAGATACTTTTCAGGCATTGTTTTTCCTGAAAAATTTGTTGACCCTATTCAGGATAGTTTTGGATTTGATAATGAATCAAATGCTAATGCTGAAACTATTGATGCTGAAAATGAGACTAATGAAGAATTAATTGAATCAAATGATTCTATTCAATCAGAAGATGATAATTCAGAAAAAAAAGCTAAAGTAAATAGTGATAATGAATATTCAGAAGCTAATCAATATTTCCCAACAAACTTTGGTTTAACTTTTTGTGTCCCAAATGACCAAAAAGAAATTACAGTTGAGTTTATATATGCTAAATACAAACAATTAAAACCACTTGAAGCTAAAGTAGAAATAACTAAAGAAGATTTTGAGAAATTCAGTGGTCATCCATTTAATCCAATAAAACAACATTTAGTGTATGAAGATGGTTTTTTAATATTCAATAGAGAAACATTTGGAAAAAGTGGATTAAATGTTAGAAACTTAAAGAAAACATTTCAAGAACATGAACAGCAAAAAGAATTAATAGACTCCGTTGGATATAGAAAAGTTGAACTACTACTTGGAAGATTATGGAAACGTTTACGAAATGAACAAAAAATAATCAAAATTATACTTGAAGATGAAAATTCAAGTGAAGCTATTCCAATTCCTTTAGAAGTTGAAGAGGAAACAAAAGAAACAATTACTTGTTTTTATAAAAAAGTATTAGAAACAACTCATGGTAAGTTTATTAAAATTTTACTTGCTAACAGATTAAAACATTCAAAAAAGAAATTTTCATTCAGTAATGAGAGGTTAAATTCAAAAGCAATGTTTCAAGCACATATCAAAGTAAATGGCACAAAATTTTTACCCTGCAAACAATTTTCTGAAAACAACCCTTTTGATAAAGAATTAAATACAATAAACTTTCAATATAGAGAAGAATTTTCTTTTGCTATTGGCCACGGTTGTGCAGTTCATTGGAATGATGATAAACAACCTACTGAACTTAATACAACATTCTTGCCAGAAGTTGATATCAAGAGTTATAGTAATGAATTTAAAGAAGATTTTCCAGAAGGTTTAAAGTCAATTACACAACTAAAAAAGTTGTCTATTTGGTCTGATTTGAATGATGATGAGATTATAGATCAACTATATTTATTTGCAAAAGAATATCAAAAATGGATTGATAAACAAATCGCAATTAAAACAACAGATAATTTTCAAAATATTAAAAATAATATTATTGGAAAACAATCAGAAACATTTGAAAGACTTATTAAGAATATAACATTTTTAAAAAATAACGATGATGCATTCAAATCGTTTAAGTTAGCCAATACGGCAATGTTCATTCAAATGTTTGTTTCAAATGAGAAATATTTTGGTAAAAAGAATGTAGAGCTAACAGAAATAGACGAAAATATAAATTATGACAACTTACGATATTTTAGTGAGAATACAACTTTTAATCCCAAATACAGACCTTTTCAACTAGCTTTTTTTCTTTTAAACCTTGAATCACTAATCAATCCTGATTCTGAAGACAGAAATAACATAGTTGATTTATTGTGGTTCCCAACTGGTGGTGGTAAAACGGAAGCATATTTAGCTTTAACTGCTTTTACAATAATTAGTAGAAGAATTTTAAATGAGGACAATGCTGAAGGTGTAGCAGTAATAATGCGTTACACTTTAAGACTTCTAACAGCACAACAGTTTGAACGTGCTACAAAACTAATACTATCATTAGATTTTTTAAGAAAACAATTCAATAATAGGGATGAGTATTATTTTGGCAATACTCCTATCTCAATTGGTATGTGGGTTGGTGCTTCATCAACACCTAACTATTTCAAAGATGCATTAAGTATTTATAATAAGATAAATGACAATTTAGTAAAAGCAAATTCCAAAAAAAATCACGATTTACAAAAAGTTAATACATTTCCAATTGAAAGTTGTTCATGGTGTGGATGTAAGATTATATCAAAGAATAAAATCAATTTCTTTGAACAAGGATACCTCGCTACAGCAAATTCATTTAAAATGAAATGTATAAACAATGCTTGTACATTCAGCAATGAATTACCAATATATTTTGTAGATGATAAAATTTACCAGACTCCACCTACATTACTTTTTGCTACAGTGGACAAATTTGCGATGATTTCACACAGAGAAGAAGGTCATAAACTATTTAATTCTCTTGAAAAACATAAACTCCCTCCCGATTTAATAATTCAAGATGAGTTGCACCTTTTAAGCGGGCCACTCGGTTCCATAACGGGTATGTACGAATCTATCGTGGAATTATTATCAACAAAAGGAAATAGAAAGCCTAAAATTATTGCATCAACAGCAACAACAAGAAATACAGCACATCAAGTTGAAATGTTGTACGGTAATAGACAGCTAAACATATTTCCTCCAATAGGATTAAGTTATAATGACAACTTTTTTTCTTTCGTATCTAAAGATAGTACAAGAAAGCATATTGGATTTATGCCAACTGGTAAAACAGGACTTAATTCACAAATTCAAATTTTAGGAAACTTATTTATTGCACGTATTGAACTATTCAAATATTTAATAGAAAATGAAAAACTAACTGAAGAAGAATGCATTAATAAAATGAACTATTTCTGGACAATCGTTTCTTTTTACAATAGTTTGAGAGATGTTGGTAAAATTTATAATAAAGTTCCGGCAGAAATACTTTCTTTAATAAAATTACTTCACAGTAGATACAATATTAGTAGAGATAAATATGCTTTTAATTGGAAAGGATTACCATCTCGAACTAAAGAATTAACTAGTCGTATAGAAAGTAATTCAATTAAAAAACTTTTAGATCAATTAGAACAATCATTCAACTTAAATAAATATGAAGGAAGAGATTATGTTAATCAAACGGTTGATTTAGTTTTAGCTTCAAATATGTTTTCGGTTGGTATCGATATAAAAAGATTGAATGTGATGTTAATGAATGGGCAATCTAAAAATGTAGCAGAATACATTCAAGCATCAAGTAGAGTTGGACGTGAGGATATGGGCATTGTAATTAATCTTTTAGATGCAAACCGTTCAAGAGACAAATCCTATTTTGAAAACTATGTAAGTTTCCATAATGCATACTACAAATATGTAGAACCATTAAGTGTTACACCGTTCACAGAAATTGCAGTTGATAAAGTTATGGCAAGTCTCTTAGTTGCTTATATAAGACACAAAAAAGGGTTATATTTAAATAGTCAAGCAAAGGATTTTGAAGGTAATATAGATGAGCTAAAAACATTTTTATCAGAAAGAATTAAAAACAAGAAGCAACGTGATTATGCAATAAGTAAACTTGATGAGTATGTAAAAAAATGGGTTTCAAAAGAAGAAGGTCTTACATATAAATTATTAATTCAAAAAATTGCAGACCTAGATGAATGGAGTTTGATGATGTCGATGAGAGAAATTGATACTAATAGTATAATAAAATTAGCAAATTAAATGGGGAAATACGAACAAATACAAACAAGGAAAACCATAAGTGCTTATGGTGGTGTTGGTTCTATTGTCGAAACTCGAGATGGTTCAATAATAATAAAACCATTTGATGAATGGCCATTTTTTATTAGTATTGATGGTGATTTTCAAGAACACAACAATATAGAAGATATACGTTTCAAAAATAGGTTAAGCAAATATTTTATTAATCTTGAGCGTTTGGTGAAAATTCCTATAAATGATTTAAAAAATGGGTTTCAATTACAGAATGGTGATCAAAATACAATTGGAGCATCCTATTTTCCGGAATGGTTTTATTGTAGTAGCTGTAACAAATTTGATAAAATTTCAAATTGGAAATATAATTGGTTAAATAATGTTGACATCAATCATAAAGATAATTTTTTTCCACCAAAATGTTATAAGTGTTACGCTAGAAACCGCAACAGTAAGAGAAAATTCTTTGATTTAGAACAAGTACGTTTTATTTTAACTGCTCCAAATGGAGAGATTGCTGATATACCCTGGGATAAATGGTCAATGTTAAAAAGACAAAAAAGAGATAATTCAAATAATGTAAATAAAGATATTGATACTAACGAAGAAACAATCTCTTTATCAAATGTAGATGTTCCTAGTGATTTAATATTGGAATATCGTACTTCAGATAAATTAGATGATTTAAGTGGTATTAACATTATTGCAAAAAATAAGGAGGGTGAAACATTAAATTTTACGACATTATCCGGTTTGTTCAATTTAAGAATTAAAATTCAAGAATTAATTCCAAATGCTGAAATAAAAGACATCCTCTTTAAACCGGTTATTCGCTCTAGTAATAGTGTCTATTATCCAAATATTTTATCCAGTATTTACATTCCGGCAAAAGACGAATTAAATAAATCAAAAATCAAAATGATTAGAGAGTTATTCGATAAAGGTCTTTCGGCTGACATAATTTCGAGTGTTTTATTAGCAACTAATTCATTTACTATTGAAGCAAATACTATTCAAAGACTAATCGATAATGACTTTGTTGAAAGAGATACTGAAATTACAAAAAGTGAAAATGAGTATCGTTTTGATGAGTTTAAATACATTACTAGTAAAGGTAATGATGAAATAAAAGACTTATTGATATTTGATAAAATAGATTCTAATTATTTTCAGAATGACCTAATAAAATCCATTTTCAGAATGGATAAAATAAAATTTACATCTGTTCAAACTTCTTACACACGGCAAGAACCTATATCAATTGATACTGCATTAAAAGAAGAAGATATTGAAAGTGACAAAGTTGATGCAATACGAAAAAAATATACTTCCAAAAAAGGCTTAACTACAAAGTATCTTCCTGCTATAGAAAGTTTTGGAGAAGGTATCTTTTTTGAATTTGATAATGACATTTTAGATAAATGGATAAATTCTAATATATTAATTCTTGATCGAGTTCAACCTATACTAACCAACTATAATAAATTTGATTCTGCATTTAATAAGGACATTGAAGTAAATCCTAAATTAATATTGATTCACACATTTTCACATTTAATAATCAAAGAGTTAGAGTATTTATGTGGTTATCCTTCAACGTCAATTCAAGAACGAATCTATGTAAGCGAAAACCCAAATATGAATGGTGTATTAATTTATACTATTGCGGGTTCAGAAGGTAGCTATGGTGGTTTAACTTCTTTATGTGATGATAATAAGATTGGTAAACTAATTCAATCGGCTATAATGAGAGCTACAGATTGTGCGACTGACCCAATATGTTATCACACAACAGGTCAAGGTGTTGGAAATCTTAATATTTCAGCATGTTTTAGTTGTTCTTTATTACCTGAAACATCTTGTGAATTATTTAATAGCTTTTTAGATAGAAGATTATTAATTGATAATGATTATGGCTATTTTAAACAAATTAGTAATACATAAAACAAATTAAAAAGAAAATTCTTTCAAAACATGAGTTTCTCTTTTTTACGTTAGTTTGCTTTTTTATATATTTACACTCTATCATAAAAAACATTCTTTTTACAAAAAAAGTTCAAAAATAAAAAGTAGTTTAAAACTAGTAATGAATCAAGTTAAATGACTGATACCCGAAACCAAAACCCAGAACAAATTGCACGCGATAAAATTGACCAAATGCTTAGACAAGCAGGATGGATTGTTCAATCAAAAGAGAAAGTGAATTTGTCAGCTGGTATTGGTATAGCACTTCGTGAAACTAATACCGAATCTGGTTCTGCAGATTATATTCTTTTTATTAATTCAAAAGCAGTCGGAGTTATTGAAGCAAAAGCAGAAGACCTTGGTTATAAATTATTACAAGTGGAAGAGCAATCTTCTAGATATTCAACAGATGCAATAAAAATTGGTAAATATACTTTAGACAACGTAAAACCATTTGTATACGAAAGTACCGGAACACTTACTAGATTTACAGATTACAGAGATCCAAAGCCTAGAGGAAGAAATGTGTTTTGGTTTCATAAACCAGAAACATTGGCTGAATGGATTAAAAAAGATAAATCTCTTAGAGAAAACCTTCTATCTATGCCAGATTTAGACCCAACAGGTCTTCGTCCTGCACAGATTAAAGCGGTTGAAAACTTAGAACATTCTTTTAAGAAAAACCGACCTAAAGCCCTAATCCAAATGGCAACAGGAGCTGGAAAAACATTTACAGCAGCTACTTTTGTTTACAGATTATTGAAACATGTCGATGCAAAACGAATCTTATTTGTAGTAGATACCAAAAACTTGGGAGAGCAAGCCGAACAAGAGTTCATGACTTTTCAGCCCAATGATGATAATCGTAAATTCACAGAACTTTACAATGTACAGAGACTAAATTCCAGTTACATAGCTTCAGACAGTCAAGTGTGTATATCAACGATTCAACGATTATATTCTATTTTAAAAGGAGAAGAGTTAGATGAAAGTGCTGAAATGGAAAATCCTGAAGAAAATTCCTGGATGCAACAGCAGATAAATAAAAAAGCAGCACTTCCCGTAGATTATACTCCAAAAGTTCCAATAGAACAGTTTGACTTTATTGTGATTGATGAATGCCACCGTTCCATTTATAATTTATGGAAACAGGTGTTGGATTATTTTGATGCTTTTCTAATTGGTTTGACTGCTACACCCGACAAAAGAACTTTTGGTTTTTTCAATGAAAACGTCGTTAGCCAATATACCTATGAAGAATCAGTAACTGATGGTGTTAATGTACCTTATGAGGTTTATACAATTGAAACAGAGATTTCGCAAAATGGAGAAACCATTAAAGCAGGCTGGTTTATTGATAGAAGAGACAAATTAACTCGTGCAAAACGTTGGCAACAAGAAGACGAAGATACGGAGTACAAGCGAAATGATTTGGATAAGAAAGTTGTCAATCCTAGTCAAATTAGAAACATTATTAGAGAATATAAAAAGGCTTTAAAAACTGAAATATTTCCAAATCGTGTGGACAAAGATGGTGATTATGAAGTGCCTAAAACGTTAGTTTTTGCAAAAACAGATAGCCATGCCGACGATATTATAAAAATTATACGTGAGGAGTTTGATGAAGGTAACGATTTCTGTAAAAAAGTAACATACAAAGCTGAGGAAGATTCAAAATCGGTCTTAAACCGTTTTCGAAATTCCTATTATCCTCGTATTGCAGTAACTGTAGATATGATTGCTACCGGTACAGATGTAAAGCCTTTAGAAGTATTGCTTTTTATGCGAGATGTAAAAAGTGTCAATTACTTTGAACAAATGAAAGGAAGAGGAACAAGAACAATTACTAACGATTCCTTGCAAATGGTTTCTCGTACTGCCAAAAGCAAAACACACTTTGTAATAGTGGATGCCGTTGGAGCAACCAAATCTAAAAAGACCGACAGCCGACCTCTTGAAAGACAACCTACAGTGCCTATGAAAGATTTGTTAGGAGCTGTAACAATGGGTGTGGCAGACGAAGATTTATTCTTATCATTGGCAAACCGACTAATCCGTTTGGAAAAACAAATCACCGAAAAGGAAAAAGAAAAATTATTAGAATACTCCGGTGGTAAAAACTTAAAGCAAATTACCAAAGAGTTAATTATGGCGTACGACCAAGATGAAATAGACATCTTGGCAAAAATTGAAATAGACAAAATTCCAAGGCAAGACTTAACACCTGCTTTAGTTGAAGAAGCTAAAAAAGTAGCACATGAACAATTAATTGCTGCTGCTACTAAAACTTTTAATGGAGAACTGAATAACTATTTAGACAATGTCCGTCGTGAACACGAACAGATTATTGACAGTGTAAATATTGACAAAGTTATTAAATCCGAATGGGATACCACTTCAGTTGATAAAGCAACAGCTATTGTAAAAGATTTTAGCGAATATTTAGAGCAACACAAAGACGAAATTAAAGCATTAAGTATTTTCTATAACCAACCTTATAATCGTAGAGAAATTACTTTTAAAATGATTAAGGATGTGTTTGATAAATTAGCTTTAGAGAAACCTGTACTGGCTCCAGATTATGTTTGGAGTGCTTATGCAGTATTAGAAAATGTAAAAAGCGACCAGCCCAAAGATGAATTAACAGCCTTAGTTTCATTAATCCGCAGAGCTTGTGGTATAGACAAAGAACTGAAAGGATTTGACAAAACCATTGACGAAAACTTTAAAAACTGGATATTTAAACAAAATGCCGGAAAACACAACCGCTTTACCAACGAACAAATGGAATGGCTACGAATGATTAAAGATCACGTAGTGAGTAGTTACCATATAGAACTAGACGATTTAGATTACACACCATTTGACAGTCAAGGCGGCAGAGGAAAAATGCACCAATTATTTGGAGACCAAATGAAGGATATTATTAACGAACTTAATGAAGTATTAGCAGCATAATGAGAGAAGATTGGACAGAATGTTGCTTCGAAGATATATTAGATTACGAACAACCTACAAAATATATAGTAAATAGTACCGACTATAATGATGCCTATAAAATGCCTGTTTTAACAGCAGGAAAATCATTTATAAAAGGATATACTAACGAAACAGAAGGTATATTTGAGAATTTACCGACCATCATTTTTGATGATTTTACCACAGCATCACAATATGTTGATTTTAAATTCAAAGTAAAGTCATCAGCAATGAAAATCTTGGTGCCTACAAGTAAATTGGTAAATATGAGATTTGCTTTTTATTGTATGCAAGTCAATCAAATAAGGAATGACACTCATAAAAGATATTGGATTTCTGTTTATGCAAAAAAGAAGTTTTTATTACCATCTTTAGTGGAACAAAAAGCGATTATTTCTAAAATTGAAGAATTATTCAGTGATTTAGACAAAGGTATTGATGACCTTAAAAAAGCAAAAGATCAATTGGTAATTTATAGACAAGCCGTTTTGAAAAAAGCGTTTGAAGGTGAATTAACCAAAGAATGGAGAGAGAAACAAATTAATTTACCTTCTGTTGATGAATTAATAAAACAAATCAAAGTAGAACGTGAAAAACACTACAAACAACAAATTGAAGATTGGAAAAAAGAAGTTAAAGTATGGGAGCAAAACGGTGAGAAAGGTCTAAAACCTATTAAACCAAAAAGTTTGAAATTAGTAAATTCTTTAAAAGAAGATGATATAAAAAAACTAATATCTATTCCTAAGGTATGGAAATATCACTATTTAGCTTATGCTGGAGATCTTGGTAGAGGAAAATCAAAGCATCGTCCAAGGAATGATAAAAGACTTTTTGGAGGTCCCTATCCTTTCTTTCAAACATCTGAGGTAAAAGCCCAAGAAATTATTAGCTCATACACTCAAACTTATAGTGAATTTGGTTTAAAGCAAAGTAAACTTTGGCCTGCGGGCACTCTTTGTATTACTATTGCGGCTAATATTGCTGAAACTGGTTTTTTAGGAATTGACGCCTGTTTTCCTGATAGTATAGTGGGCTATACTCCTTATGAAAGTATTATTGATATCAAATATATTGATTACTTTTTTCAATCTGCAAAAAGAAGAATTAGTGCATACGCTCCAGCTACAGCTCAAAAAAATATTAATTTGACAACACTTGAAAATTTGTTAGTTCCTTACTGTTCAAAAAATGAGCAAGGACAAGTTGTAAAAGAAATAGAATCTCGACTTTCAATTTGTGAAAAAGTTGAACAAAGTATAAATGATAGTTTAGAAAAAGCAAAAGCGTTGCGACAAAGCATACTTAAAAAAGCTTTTGAGGGCAAATTGCTTTCTGCTGCAGAAATAGCAAGATGCAAAAAAGAAACAGATTATGAATCAGCTTCGGTTTTATTAGCAAAAATCAAAGTTGATAAAAAGAATAAATAGTATAATGAATGGCTAAACAGAAATTAAAAATAATGGTTTCTTCAACGGTTCATGGATCAGATTCAGATTTGGATCAAATTCATGGTATTTTGAATGGATATGGCTATGAAGTTATCATGTCTAAGAATGGAACCGTTTATGTACCTATTGGTGTATCAAATGAAGAAGCATGTTTACAAGCTGTAGTAGATTGTGACTTATTTCTTGGTGTGATTTTCCCAAGATATGGTTCTGGAATCACACATAAAGAATTTTCAAAAGCAATAGAGATTGATAAACCTAGATGGTTTATTTCCCATCATTTTATTGAGTATACAAGACAATTAATGAAACAATTTATGTATGACGCTAATGGTATTAGAAATGATTTTCAAATTAAATATACTCCTGTACTTGATAATATTAAAGTTGTGGATATGTATAATGAAGCAATTCAAAATCATCTTGATTCAGATAAAAGAAGATCACATTGGGCACAACCTTTTTTTAAAACATCTGATACATTTGATTTTCTTAAAACACAGTTTGCTGATATGAACAAAAGAATTATTGAATTAGAAAAACTTAATGATATTGACAATGAGTGATGAACTACTTTTAAAAAACCTTATAAAACAAGGCGAAAGCGAACAGCTCGAATTCTTGGCAGATGTTCGTAAAGATACAATTGCACGTAATCTATGTGCTTTTCTTAATGGAGATGGTGGTCGTGTATTAGTTGGTGTTTCTGATGAAGGCATGCCAATTGGTATTGAAAACCCTAAACAATATGTTGAGGAATTAAAAATATTTTTATTAGACTCTATTGTGCCAGATGCTCCTGTTACTATTTCTGTAGAAGAATTAGGTTTCAAACAGTTCATTATGCTTAAAGTTTGGGGTGGTTCTAAACAACCCTATATTTTTGATGGCAATATCTATTTCCGCAAAGGTGCAAATACACAAAAAGCAACTTCAAAAGAAATTTCTGAACTAATTCATGGTCGTCAATTGTCCGAACAGCATTGGGAAAGACAAATAACTTTAGGTGTTGAACTAGAAGATTTAGACCAAAAATTAATTGTAGATACTATAGTTGAATCGAGAAAAAACCATAGAAGCAATTTTGAAAACGATGATGTTTTAGAGTTTCTAAGTCATTATGGTTTATATCTAAATGGTTCTTTTACCAATGCTTGTGTGGTGCTTTTTGGCAAAAAGCCAAGTAAATTCATTCCACAAATAAGAGTTCGATTAACAGAATATGCTGATAGTAAAACCGACAATAGTTTAATCAGAGACCAACTTTTTGAAGGTAATATTTTTAGTATTAGAGATGAGTTAGAAAAGTATGTTAATGGTCTTGGTGTTAGAAGTTCGTTTGATAAAAATCAATGGAAGCGACAAGATTTTACTTTTCCAAGAAAAGCATTGCAAGAAGGTATTATTAATGCTTTAATGCATAGAGATTATAGTAGTTTCTCTAGTAGTGTGGCTATTAGTGTGTATCCAGACCGTTTTGTAATTTCAAATAGCGGAAAACTTCCAAATGATATTGAAATAAAAGATTTAAAAAAGAATCACAGTTCACATCCTGTAAATCCGGATATAGCACATATTGTTTTTTTACGAGGTTTAATCGATAAATTAGGAAGAGGTACAATAAAGATTATAGAAGATTGTAAAGATGCAGGTTTAAGAGCACCAGAATGGAAAGAAACTTCTAATGGTGTAACACTTACATTCTATGGTCCAAAAAGTTTATCAGAAAGAAAAGAGCGAAATGATGCTGCAAATGATGCTGTAAATGATGCTGTAAGTGATGCTGTAAAAAAGAAAGTTTATGATGCTGTAAATGATGCTGTAAATGATACTGCAAGTGATGCTGTAATTAATAGACTAATAAACGAAGTGCTACTGTTAATAGTAGAAGATGGTAAAAGCTTAAAAGACTTTATGCTTGCTTTTGATGTAGCTAGAGCAACTATGCAAAGAGATATGGCATTATTAAAAGCACATCAATTTGTGGTTTTTGGTGGAGCAGCAAAATCAGGTGTTTATAGATTAGCACAAGAATTTAAATTAAAATTAGAAATACAATAAATAAAATGACAGATTCAAGTATAATATCAAAAATTTGGAACCTAGCTAGTGTATTACGTGATGATGGGGTTGGTTATGGAGATTATCTAGAACAAATTACCTATTTGCTGTTTCTTAAAATGGCAGACGAACTCAACAAACCTCCTTATGGTAAAGGACTAGATTTCCCAAGACTAAAAGATGTAGAAGGACATGAAATTGAAGATGCTGAAACTTGCGACTGGGAAACACTTTCTAGCAAAAGAGGTGCAGAATTAGAATCGTTCTATAGTCAATTACTTAGAAGTCTTTCTACTGAAAAAGGAATGTTAGGTCAAATTTTTACTAAAAGCCAAAATAAAATTCAAGATCCATCAAAGTTGTTAAAAGTTATTGATTTAATCAATAAAGAAAACTGGAACTTGATGGGTACTGATATCAAAGGTAAAATTTACGAAGGATTATTAGAAAAGAATGCCATTGATAGCAGTGGTAGTTCAGGTGCAGGTCAGTATTTCACACCAAGAGCATTAATAAAAGCGATTGTTGCCTGTATTCAACCAAAACCTATGAAATCTATTGCAGATCCAGCATGTGGTACTGGAGGCTTCTTTCTGGCGGCTTACGATTGGATAATTACAAACAACAAACTAGACCGTGATGAAAAAGCATTTCTTAAAAACGATACTTTTTATGGAAATGAAATTGTTGCCAACACGCGAAGAATGTGTTTAATGAACATGTACTTACATAATATTGGTGAGATAGATGGCAATACTCCAATAAAATCAACAGATGCTTTAATTTCAGATGATGGATTAAGAGTAGATTATGTTTTGGCAAATCCTCCATTCGGAAAGAAGAGTAGCATGACTATTACCACTGAAGAAGGAGATGCAGAAAAGCAAGACATGAGTTACAACCGTCAAGACTTTTGGGAAACAACTTCCAATAAGCAGTTGAACTTTTTGCAACATATTAAAACGATGTTAAGAATTAATGGTGAGGCAGCAGTTGTATTACCAGATAATGTTTTATTTGAAGGTGGTGCAGGCGAAGAAGTACGTAAACAACTATTAAAGACAACAGAACTACATACTATTTTGAGATTACCTACCGGTATTTTTTATGCACCAGGAGTAAAAGCAAATGTGTTATTTTTTGATAATAAACCAGCAAGTAAAGAAGCATGGACAAAAGATATTTGGTTCTATGATTACAGAACCAATATTCACCATACACCAAAAAAGCGCACCATGACAATGCAGCATTTGGAAGAGTTCATCAAACTTTACAATCCTGGGAATCGTAATAAAAGAGTGGAAACATGGTCTGAAGAAAACGAAGAAGGAAGATGGAGAAAATACACCTATGATGAAATTATAACGAAAGACAAAACAAGCTTAGATATCTTTTGGATAAAAGACAAGAGCTTAACAGACCTAGACAATTTACCTGATCCAGATATATTAGCTAATGAAATTATTGAAAATATTGAAGCTGGTTTAAATAGTTTTAGAGAAATTATGGAGACGATAAATGGGAATGATGAGTAAAATGATTTATATATGAATTATTGGCATATACAATTACACCCAGATAATAGGCTTTCTATTGTTGACCTAATTTCTATTCTTAATACAAAAAAAGTAATAGGTTTAGGAGAGGAATGGAATGATAGAAATAATAATCCTGTCCTAGATCCTCAGTATTTTAAGAAGGATATGAGAATTGGAGATGTAGTAATGGTCAGAGATACTGTTACACCGGTAGCTTTAGTAAAAATAGAAAGTGATGCATTTATCGAAAAAAATATAGATGAAGATTTCGATTGGTTTAAGTTAAGACGTAAAGTAAGTGTTTTAAATTTTTTTGAAGATTCTGATAAGAACACACTTGATGAAATATTAAAAAAATATGGTAATAAACATATACAAGCTCCTGGTACATTAACTTTTTGTCAAGGTGATAATGCAACAAATAAGTTTATTAAAGTTTGGCATAAAAAATCAATTTATAAAAACATTATGGAAAGTTTAAAATTATCTCAAGAAAGACAAGACCAGATAAAACTACTTTGGACTAAATTCAAATCTGATACTAAAAAGGGCGAGGAAAAATATCGTACTGACGAGATAGCAAAACTATTAAATGATTGGGACATCTATAGAGTTAAAATAATTAATGATACACTTACATTAGAGGATTTTACAAATATTTTAAATAATCCAACTGCAACAATGCCTGGTGGGTATTTGTGTAATTTTTTGGAAAGAACAACAAAAACTGTTTTTGGTTCTTCAAAACCGGGTAATGCAGAAAATTTTGAAGTAAAACTTAACAATGACAATGACACCTATTTTATTAAAAGTGAAAAGAACCATAAAGCAACAAAGGTAGAAGCGGAAACATATTTTAATACCAATATCAAAGTATTACTAAAGAAAATTATTGAAGAAAAAGACCCGTTAAAAAAAATTGAAATTATTGACACTGCAAATTATAGTGCTAAGCAAATTCTAATGAAAGTTGCTGTTTTAGAGCATGTATCTAGTTTTCTTTCAATATATTCTACAGATGTTTTAAATAGTTTATATGAAGAATTTATTGAAGGTGATGCTACTGGAAATCTAGATAAATCACATCAGATTATGACAGTGAGTAAAAAGTTACTTGAAATTCAAGAAGACAACAAATATGAACTGACTTTATTGGCTTGGTTTCTTTGGCAGTATTCAACAGCAAATGCTATTGCAGATAAGGATAATCCAAACGTTATTATGTATGGCCCGCCTGGTACTGGGAAAACTTATGCAGTAATAAATAGTCTTGATTTTGTATGTCAAGGAGATAGTTCGCGATTTGAAATACTTCAATTCCATCCTTCATTTACATATGAAGATTTCATAGAAGGAATTAAACCAAAAGGAGTATCTAAAGATGGAAATATTCGATTTGAATTAGTAAATGGTGTTTTCAAAAACTTCTGTATTAAAGCCAAAAAAAATCCAAATAAAGAATATTATTTTGTAGTAGATGAGATTAATCGTGCCAATCTTTCCTCAGTATTTGGTGAAACATTATCACTTTTAGAAAGAGACTATAGACATGATGTTTCCATTGCTGATAATACAAAAAATATTATTAGAACTCAATATTCATCATTGATTGACGAATTGATTAGTGAGAATCCTCTAAAAAAGGACTTAGCATATGCTATTGATAACAATGTAGTTAAATTTGGTGTACCTAGCAATGTTTTTTTTATTGGTATGATGAACGATGTAGATAAAAGCATTGATGCTTTTGATTTAGCACTTCGCAGAAGATTCAAATGGATTAGAAAAGATTGTGATTATGATGTAGTAGAGGAAGAAACTAAATTCAAAAACAAAGAAGATTTCAATAATATAGTCTATTACAAAAAAGCTTGTGAACGCTTGAATAATTACATTTCATATGATTTAGGATTAGGAAAGTCTTATGAGTTTGGGCATTCTTTCTTTATGAAAATGAAAGATATTGCAAAAAGAAAAGAAATTACTCAAAATAATATGGAGGTACTTTTTAATCTTTATTTACGACCTACATTAAAAGAATATTTGAGAGCTGTATTTGCCGAAAGCGAATTGGATAATAAATTAAATGATGCATTAGCAAATTTTAAAGCTGCCATAAATTAAAAAATAATGAAAATTACAATACCTGTAAATCATAATTATTACGAAGAAGCACCAATACATGAATCAGTATTAGGTGTTGCTTTTGGCGTAAATAAATCAGGTATTAAAAATGTACAGAATCTATTTTCTTCACTTCATGAATTAAAACTTGGATCCGAACAACTAAAGCAGATTAAATTATTTAGTTTTAAAAAAAGCAGTTTTTTTGAACCAGATGAAGAAAGGTTAATTCTGAAATTATATTCAAAAGAAAAACTTGAAAAGGAAAAACAATATTTTGTTCAAACTGGTTTATATGCTGGAACCTTATTTTATAAAGGTTGTAAAATAAACATTACTTCAAATCATGGAGATGTTTTTTTAAAAAGGATGCTCAATTTCGTAAATGATATTTATATAGATAATGAGCAAGTAAAGGCAAAAAAAGACGAAACTGTAAATCAATTTTTATTCATTATAGCCTACCTTTTTATTCAATCACTTGAAAAAGCTGCTGTTTTAGGTTTGCCACAAGAATATAAAACGCAAAGAGAACGTAGTCATAAAGTAAGAGGTGCAATAGATTTCAATGCCTACTTAAAACAAGATATACCATTTCAAGGTAAGTTAACTTCTGTATTCAAAGAGCGTAGCTATGTCCAAGAAATTATAGACGTACTATATTTAACTTTAAGAAAATTGGAATCACTTTTTGGAAAAGAGATTCACAATAGACTTCTAGGAGTAAATCAATTATTAAAACAGAATTATTCAGGTAGATATGTTACTAATGATACAATTCGTAAAGCAAAACTACATCCATCAATTAATAATCCATTATACAGTTCATTTAAGAAAGTATTGGACTATGCTGAAATAATATTATTGGAAAATGATTTGATGTCTGATGATTCGAATAGTAATATGTCAACTACTGGTTATTTGTTTGACATAGCAGAGCTTTTTGAATTGTATATTGAAAAACTACTTAATAAAAATTTTAATGAGTGGTCTGTAAATGCTCAACAACAGATAGATATTTATAAACATAAATTTTATATGCGTTCAATGTTTCCGGATATTGTAATGAAAAACAGAGATAATAATAAAATTGCAGTTTTTGATGCAAAGTTTAAAAAAATGGAAATGATTAATAAAGATGTTGATAGGAATGATTTACATCAAATCCATTCCTATTCTGGATATTATAAAACTGAAATAATTACCGCTGGATTACTATTTCCTTTGTCAAATGAAATCAATATTGAAAAATCACATTCTGACTCACTTTATGGATTAGTTGGAAACAAAATAAAATTTTTAATTGATGGTGTATATATAAATGATAAACTATCTATGAAAGAACTTATACAAAAAGAAGAAGAATTTATTGAGCGAATAGGTGCTGCATTAAACAATTACTAAATATAATCTCATTACCTCATTGAAATGCACAAAATCCCTATTTAGTCCAAGTATTCCTTAACTCACGTCTTTGTTTGCTTCATTTAGTTACTTTCATTTTTTAATCAACATTTTGTATCTTTAATTCAGTTTTTTAAAGAGGTGTTTTTTATGGAAACTATCGAATTAACTAGAAAAGAATTATACAATATGGTATGGTCAACAACACTTTCAAAGTTGACACAGCAGTATGCATACACAATTGACGCTATAAAAAAAATTTGCAAACAATATGAAATCCCTATGCCTGATGGGAGTTATTGGTCAAAACTCAAATTCAATAAAAAGTTCAAAAAAGAAAAGCTGAATCCAATTTTTGATGGAGTTGATAAAATCGTTTTAACAATAAGAAAAGAGGGTAATCCAATTAATGTGGACCAAGCACCATTAACCATTAGAACCAAAGAAATTGAAAATGATCCAAAGGCACCTTTAATTGTTCCGAATGAAATAACAAGACCTGATATTCTAACTATACAAACAAAACAATACTGGTCAGGCAAAATTATTTTCAATTCATATCGCGATGATAATAGAATTACCTACCCAATCAGAGTTGAAAAAAACAGTAGGGAAAGAGCTTTGAAATTCATGGATACTTTCACAAAATTACTCCGATATAGAGGACACACCATGTCAAAACAGTATGGTTGTGATTGTGTACTAATTGATGGTATAAAAATCGAGATTGATTTAAGGGAAGCATCAAAACGTGTCCCACCAACAACAAAATATCGTTCATCTCAATATGTTCCAACTGGTGAATTTATTTTTAAAGTGGGTAAATATTCAGGAGAAAGAGAGTGGCGAGATGGCAAGGTTAAATTGGAAGGAATGTTGGCTAGGATTGTTGCCAAATTAGAGCTTATTGCTGAAAGAGAAAAAGAATGGCAAGAGCGAGCCAGAATATCCGATTTAAAAAGAGCTGAGGAAGAAAAAATCAGAAAAGAGTTTGAAGCTCGCAAAGAAAAAGAAATAATCAATACAAAAAAGTTTTTTTCAGATGCTGAAAAATTTGAAAAAGCAACAATTTACAGAAACTTTATAAATGCAACTGAGCAAAAATCGATTAAAGAAAATAAACTCACAACGGAATTGAAAGAATGGATAAAATGGGCAAATGAAAAAGCAGATTGGTTTGATCCTTTTATTAATAGGAAAGATGAATTATTAAATGACAACGACAGAGAAGAATTTCATAAACCTAAGCAACAAAAAAACTATTACGGATTTTAAAACGTTTACCACAAATTAATAATTTACCTCCCTCCGTATAATATAATTTTCGATATCACCGAAATTTGGAAATTATACAGGTGCGGTCATTTTTAATGTTAATCACTGCTTTTTTGCGGTGATTAATACAAATAATCACCGCAAAAATTAGTTAATACGGTCATAAGACCTTATATTTACCGCATAAATGCATTGATTATGTACATTCACGAACAAAAAAATTGGCCTTCATTTATATGGGATGCAGAAACCATCAGTTCTATTCTTGGTGAGGTAAGACATCGCCAAGGCAAGATACTGGGTCAAATGCAAACGTTAGGATTTCACATTCAGGAAGAAACGATGTTGAAAGCACTAACAATGGACGTAGTAAAATCGAGTGAGATAGAAGGTGAATTGCTCAACCCGGAACAAGTACGTTCTTCAATAGCAAAACGTTTAGGAATTGAAATTGCAGGTGCAATACCCGCAGAACGAGATGTTGAAGGAATTGTAGAAATGATGTTGGATGCAACACAAAAATATAATTCTCCGCTAACTGCTGAGCGATTGTTTGATTGGCATGGAGCATTGTTTCCAACAGGTCGAAGTGGAATGTATAAAATAAAAACGGCAGCTTGGCGTGATGATATAGTGCAAGTGACTTCAGGGGCAATGGGAAAAGAAATTGTACATTTTGAAGCCCCCAATGCTAGCAAAGTGCCCGATGAAATGAATGTTTTTTTAGAATGGATGGAAAAAGAGTTAGACCTTGACCCTGTTCTCAAAGCTGGACTTGCACATTTATGGTTTGTTACCATTCATCCTTTTGATGATGGAAATGGTCGTATTACAAGAGCAATTACGGATATGTTATTAGCACGAGCAGATAAAACGCCACAACGATTTTATTCTATGTCGGCACAAATACAAGCGGAACGTAAGAATTATTATGACATATTAGAAAGCACACAAAAAGGAAATCTTGATGTGACTGCGTGGCTAGTTTGGTTTTTAGATTGCTTAATGCGTTCGATGGATCAAACCGATGAAATAATTGCAAAAACAATTGTTCGTGCTCAGTTTTGGGAAACACACAAAGAAACCATTTTTAATGCTCGACAACAAAAAATTTTACAATTACTCTTAGATGATTTTTTCGGAAATCTCAATGTTTCCAAGTATGCTAAAATCGCGAAAACTTCTACTGATACTGCCCTACGTGATTTGCAAGACTTAGTCAAAAAAAATGTATTGGAGCAAATTGGTGCTGGAAGGAGTACTTCGTATAAACTGAAATTAAGGTTAAAAATACATAACCCAGAAAAGATTAAATAAATATGGATATTTATTGGTGGATTGATAATAGAACTTTATTGTACTTAACACAATAGTTCTGTATAAAGCAATCGGAAAAAGAATGAGCTGGTTAAATTATTTAATCGGCTGAAAAATGATAAACCTTCACTATGAAATAGTTGTTTGAAATAAATTTCTGATAGAAAAATTTCTGTGAAAAAATAAATTATTGGAGAGATTACAAACGATGATAATAGTAGTATATTTGAACTTTAGGTTGCTTACAGAAATTAGCACCGATTTTAGAATTTGTACCTCGCTTGTACCTCCATACTTCAAAGCCCTTTAATAGTTAACTCCGCACTTTCTGTATTGGGAAATAAATGACCAAAATCACCGCTCTTTAGTAAAATAAAAAACCATCTAAGAGATTTACCCTTAGATGGCTTTTTATAAATAAGTTTAATTATTTACTAGATTTAACTGCTAAAGTGTAGATTACTAAACCAAAACCAATTTTGTTAATGGCATCAGCAATGTTGTAAACAACATCAATATTTAAGTTTAAACCATGTAAACCACTATACCAGCCGTCTGTACCTAACATATATCCTAGCGGATAAATAGACCATCCAACTAATACAAACCAACATAAAATTTTGTGAGCGGCTAAAACATCTCCGCCTGCCTCTTTAGCCAATTTTGCAGCTGCTCCTAACCAAATGTCATAAACAATTACAAAGTAAGCTACTCCTGAAACAAATCCCCAAAATGCAGCACTGTCTCTGTAAACAGCTTCCCCTAAATAACCTGTTACTAACATGATGATTGAAAAACCAATCATTCTCCATAGTAAAGACTGTTTTGCACCTGCAATTTTTAGAATTAAATAAAACTCAAGACACATCAAAGGCACTGTTAACACCCAATCTACATAACGAAAAAACGTTGGTGATTCCATGTGAGAAGCCCAATAATCTCTCATGTAAAAATAATGAACAGCGGCAATAAACGTGATTAAGCCGGAAACCAAAACTGAAGTACGCCATTTTTTGTCAAACTGACTCAATGACAAAAAGAAAAAAGCTGAGGCGGCCATCATAGCCATACAGCCTACAAAAAATGTAAATCCTACATAATCTGTAGGGTCTAACTTAGGAACTAAATCCGCTACTAACATAAAGTTTTTCATAAAATTATAATTTAATTTTTTTGTTCAAACAAATTTATAAAAGATTAAACAAAATAAAAAAACTTTTGTTTAATTTTTTTTACTTATATTTAAACAAATTTTAAAAAACCATGCATAAATTTACAAATTATTCAATAGTAGCAAGCTTCTTAGGATTATGGATTAATTCTTTCTTTACTGAGCAAGTCCAAATATTTATAGGATTTTTACTAATTTTTTCATTTGGGATTCTTCATGGAGCAAATGATTTACTATTAATTGGTCAAACAAAATCAAAGTTTAGTAATCAATCCTTTTGTAAAATTTTAGTTTATTACATCGTTGTAGTCATTTTGGGAGCACTTTTATTTTATTTTATACCCTCGCTTGCTTTAGTATTGTTTATACTCGTTAGTGGTTATCATTTTGGAGAGCAACATTGGCAAAGTAATAAACAAGATGGAATTAAAGTATTGAATGTAGTGTTCCATCTAATTTACGGTTTACTAATACTCAGCCTCCTATTTATTTTTCATATTAAAGAAGTTCAACGTATTATTTTTGATATTACTAAAATTCATATTTCCTCTGATAGCATTAATTTACTTTTTTACATTTTATTAAGTATTTTTTTATCATTGTGTCTTGTAAAATATTTTAATTCAAAACCTTTCAAAAATAGAGTGTTACAAGAATTCTTATTTTTATTCGTTTTTGCCATTATTTTTAAAACATCTTCATTGATTTGGGGATTTGCCATCTACTTTATTTTGTGGCACAGTATCCCTTCAATGATGGATCAAATCAATTATTTATACGGTTCAATTTCCTATAATAACTTTAAAAAATATTTTAAAGCTGCTTTTTATTATTGGATTATTTCACTGGTTGGTATTTTGTTGCTGTATTTAATTTTTAAAAATGAGTATTTTTTTGATGCTCTGTTCTTCTCTTTTTTAGCCGCCATTACTTTCCCTCATGTTTGGGTAATTATAAATATGTTTAATACAAAAAAAGCGAACTAGTTACAGTTCGCTTTTTTATTCTTATGAAGGAGGAAATTATTTCACTTCTTCAAAATCAACATCTTGTGTTTGATCTCCACTTGTATCAGCTTGTGGCTGAGCTTGTTGAGCACCTTGATTGTCTTGTGATTTATACATTTCTTCGGAAGCATTTTTCCATGCTTCGTTGATTTTGTCTAAAGCAGGTTGAATTGTTGCGATGTCTTTTGTTTCATAAGCCGCTTTCAACTCATTTAACGCAGCTTCAATTGGTTGCTTGTTCGCATCTGACAATTTATCGCCGTATTCTTTTAATTGACTTTCAGTTTGGAAAATCATTCCGTCTGCTTCGTTCAATTTGTCAACTCTTTCTTTTGCAATTTTATCAGCTTCCGCATTGATTTCTGCTTCTTTTTTCATTCTTTCGATTTCTTCCGGAGTTAATCCTGATGAAGCTTCGATACGAATATCATGTGATTTTCCTGTTCCTTTATCCGTTGCAGAAACTTTGATGATACCATTAGCATCAATGTCAAACGTTACTTCAATTTGCGGAACACCTCTTGGAGCTGGCGGAATTCCGTCTAAATGGAAACGACCAATTGTTTTGTTGTCATTTGCCATTGGTCTTTCTCCTTGCAACACGTGAATTTCAACCGATGGTTGGTTATCCGCAGCTGTAGAGAAAACTTGTGATTTTTTGGTTGGAATGGTTGTATTCGACTCAATTAATTTGGTCATTACACTTCCCATTGTTTCAATCCCTAATGATAAAGGCGTAACATCCAATAACAATACATCTTTTACATCACCACTTAAAACACCACCTTGAATAGCAGCACCAATTGCCACAACTTCATCAGGATTTACACCTTTGGATGGTTTTTTTCCAAAATATTTTTCAACTTGTTCTTGAATAACCGGCATTCTGGTTGAACCTCCAACTAAGATTACTTCATCAATGTCTGAAGTTGATAAACCTGCATCTTTTAATGCTTTTACAACCGGTTCCATTGAACGTTTTACTAAACTTTCAGCCAATTGCTCAAATTTAGCTCTGGTTAATGATTTTACCAAGTGTTTTGGTCCACTTGCTGTAGCTGTTACATAAGGCAAGTTAATTTCTGTTTGTGTAGAAGATGATAATTCAATCTTCGCTTTTTCAGCTGCTTCTTTCAAACGTTGCAAAGCCATTGGGTCTTTACGTAAATCGATACCCTCTTCGCTGTTGAAGTCGTTGGCCAACCAATCGATGATTACTTGGTCAAAATCGTCTCCACCTAAATGAGTATCTCCATTTGTTGATAATACTTCAAAAACGCCATCACCTAATTCAAGTACAGAAATATCAAATGTACCTCCACCTAAATCGTACACTGCAATTTTTTGATCTTTTCCGGCTTTATCCAAACCATAAGCTAACGCAGCAGCAGTTGGTTCGTTGATAATTCTCATTACTTTTAAACCGGCAATTTCTCCCGCTTCTTTTGTAGCTTGACGTTGAGCATCGTTAAAATAGGCAGGAACAGTGATAACCGCTTCGGTTACTGTTTGACCTAAATAATCCTCAGCCGTTTTTTTCATTTTTTGAAGTGTCATTGCTGACAATTCTTGTGGTGTATATAAACGACCATCAATATCCACACGTGGCGTATCGTTGTCACCTTTTACCACTTTATACGCTACATTTCCAGCCTCTTTTGCACTTTCAGTATATTTATTACCCATAAAACGTTTGATAGACGCAATGGTTTTGGTTGGATTAGTTACCGCTTGTCTCTTGGCAGGGTCACCTACTTTGATTTCACCACCGTCAACAAATGCAATAACAGATGGCGTAGTTCTTTTACCTTCAGCATTTGCAATTACTACCGGTTCTCCACCTTCCATTACGGATACACAAGAGTTGGTAGTTCCTAAATCGATTCCAATTATTTTACTCATAATTTTTTAATTTGTATGTCTTGTTTTTAAATTCGTTTTTCAAAACTTGATTTGCAAAGGACAAGGATTATGCCAAGTGAGAAATTTAAAAAGAAATGTCATATATCGATTGAAGATTCAGAAAAAATATGACATTATGACATTTCTTTTGTATCTATTTAAAATATTACTAGTTATAGTAGTAAAAAAAACATGTGAATTATACAATTCATTCTATGATTTAAGAAACAATTTGTCATATTAAAGCACCAACTTTACCAAAGTAAGAAATAAAAAAAATGTCATGAAAAAAAATAAAGTAAACGATAAAAGCTCACTTGGTCATATACTAGGTGCTGAATTAGAAAAAGGCGAGCCGCATATTATAGTAGAAATAATTGAATATGCTCCACACGCTATTGAAAGTAAAACAATCATCAGGAAGTCCACAGGAAATGTTACCGCCAAATCTTTTGATGAAGGAGAAGAATTATGTGAAAAAACGATTCCATTTGATACTTATGTTCAAATTATTCATGGTGTTGCAAGCGTGACAATAGATAAAAAAGAACATAGTTTAAAGCTTGGCCATGGTATTGTAATTCCTGCACATTCCCATCACTGTTTTAATGCCAATGAAAAGTTTAAAATGATTTCTACCATTATAAAAAGTGGTTATGAAGATATGAATGTCGGCATTTAAAACTTATTCAACCAAGAATAAAGCATTACTAAACAATAAATTACCATTTTCCCAAAATCCTCTAAACAACGGATTATCAATCATATAAATCACTTTTCCGTTTCCGTGATAATCAACGGCAAATGAAACGGTTTCTTGCAATGATTTTTTTAATTTGTTGCCAATGAATCCAAAACTTTGGTAATTTTTGGGAACATAAATGACATTTTGAGCCCCTTTTAAGAGTTTAAAATTGGAATCATTCGTTTTCAAACTGAAATATTTTTCACCTAATCCAAACGTTAACGGATGACTCGCATCAATTGAATTTTCAATAATTGCTCCCGGAATATAACCCGAAATCGAACGTCTTTCACTTCCTTCAAAATCAAGAAAACGATCTAATAATTCTTGTTCTTCAATGAATTTTTGAGCTTCTGCTTTTTCATCTTCTGTGGCAAATTTTGTTAAATGATAACCAGGACGGTCCTCAAATTGACCCACAGCACCACCGATTGCAATGACTTTTCCACCTTTGGAAATAAAACTATCGATTGAAGTCTTTTGACTGTCTGAAAAACCATACCAACCTTCGGGTAAAATTAATGTGTTGTAATCGGCTAAGTTTACACGATTAAAATGTTGCATTTCAACAGTACTCATCGGATATTCAATCACTTGATCCATAAAAAACCAAACTTGTCCGAAATCGATATTACTGACTCCGCTTCCACCTAACACCAATACTTTTGGTGCTTTTAATAATGGATAACTTTCGCCCCCTAAATCACCACCATTACTGGCAAAACCACTTTCTAACGCGACGTAATCATATTTTTCTTGTATTAAATTCTGAATCGTCTCTTCAAAATTTTGCACTTTCGAATTATCGCCTTTCGTCACAATCAAGCCACCTCTTTCGATTTTTAAATCTCCAAAATAAACTTCTTTTCTCGCCGAACGAACTTTGATATTTCCTTGATGCAACAAACTCAACACACGAGCTGAACTTCTATTATTCCAAGGAATATAAAACGCATAAGCATTCGGAACTATTGTAGGTGCACTGAAATCTAACCTTGTTTTTGTTTTAACGGGCAAATTTCCTTTCACGGCAAAACTTTCCACGCCATACGCCAATGGCAACGACCAAGCTGTGATGTCATACGACAAACTATCGGTTAATTTATGATGCGGTTCAAATAAAACTTGCGTTAAAACCGATCTTGGTTGATCTACTTTAATAATCAAATCATTCGGTTCGATTGTAAACGATTTTTCTTTATTGGATTGATAATGATAACCGGAAAGTTTCTTCGTTTCATCTGTAAAGGCAGTTTCAATTCTATTTCGATTAAGTAATACAGAAAGTTCTAAATTTTTCGGACTATTTTTTACGATGTACGTTTGGTATTTTCCTTTTGGTTTGGTTCGATTATCTTTAAAATAAGCTCTAAACGCTTTAGTTAAAACATCTTTTTGCACGTTAGAAAGTTCAACCACGGTTAGAATGGCTTTGGTATGATGATTAATTCTGTCCTGCAAAGTCAATACTTCACCATTTTTTAATAAAACAGCTCTTCCTGCTCCAATTCCGCCTTGTTCATACGTCATTCCTACCGCTCCATTGTAGCATGGATACGTGTCGCCATAACTCGGATAAAACAAATCAAATCGTTCGCCGGAATAATACATCCAACCTTCTTTATCAAACTTTTTAGAGGTAATCTCCCCTATTTTTTTATGAAAATCCCGCTGAAAAGGAGCAATTTGTTCGTGATAGGGTTCAGCTGCCGGTGGAAAAAAATAGGGTTCATTATAACCCATTTCGTGCACATCGGCATGTATCATCGGCATCCATTGATGATACAAATCCATTCGCAATTGCGTTTCCAATTGTGTTTGCCAAGCCCAATCGCGGTTTAAATCATACACATAATGATTTTGTCTTCCGCCCGGCCAAGGTTCCATATGCTCTCGGTCTGAAACTCCGGGATGCGTTTTCTTGCCCGAAATATCGCGAAGCCAATTCGCATAACGTGAAAAACCATCGGGATTTAAACATGGGTCTAAAATGACAACAATGTCTTCTAACCACTTTTTTGTTTCTTTATTATTTGGGTTTATCAGTTCATAAGCAACGGATAACGCACTCTCAATTGCTCCAATTTCATTACCGTGCACATTAAAACTCAACCAAACAATTGTTTTTGATTTTGAATTATTTTTGGTTGAAAAAAGTCCGATTTCATACAAATGATTCTTTCGGATTTCTTCTAAATTTTTTAAATTTTCCGGTGTTGAAATATAATAGGCATTCAAATTTCTTTCCTGCGTTGTTTCACCATATTTCTGATGCTGAATCCAATCTGAATTTTTAACTAATTGATCAAAATAAGCTTCCACTTGATGATAATAGGTCACTTGTTTTCCATAATTAGGTAAAAATTCTGATGGCGATTTGGGTTGTGAAAATCCAATTAAACATACAAAAAACAGAAGTAGGTTAAAAAATCGATTCATTTTAAAAAAATTAGAAGTCAAATATAGGTTATTTTTTGAACGGTTGAACTGAAAAGTGAATTCACAAACTAATAAAGAAAAGTTAATTTTTCAATTCTATTTTTAAGAAACTCGTTTGAATAAGCAATAAACAAAACACTATATTTGCCTTTACTAAATCGTTTGCGTTATGGAAGAATGTATTTCTGTTTTTGATATGCTTAAAATTGGTGTTGGACCATCGAGTTCGCACACGCTCGGACCGTGGAGAGCTGCTGAGCGGTTTTTGGCCGAATGCAGAGAAGAAAGCATTCTGAATCAAGCCATTAGAGTCAAAGTCGATTTATATGGCTCGCTTTCCTTAACGGGAAAAGGGCATGCCACCGACTTAGCAATAGTATTAGGACTAAGTGGACAAGATCCGGAAACCATCCCGATTGCTGACATTGATGGAATTGTTCAATCGGTAAAAACTTCCAAAAAAATCAATCTGGGAAATGAAATCCAAGTTGATTTTAATTTTGAAAATGATATTGTTTTCAACCGAAATTTTCTTCCTTTTCATGCTAATGGTTTGACTTTTACTTTATTTACTCATGATAAAGAGTTTAGTGAAACCTATTATTCAATTGGTGGCGGATTTGTGGTGAAAGAAGAACGAACCAATGCCAAAAAGAAATTAGAGATAAAATGTGCTTTCCCCTATCCTATTCAAAAAGCAGATGAATTATTAGAATTTTGTAAAAAAGAAAATAAATCGATTTCTGAAATTGTCTATGAAAATGAAAAATCGATGCGTTCCGAAGAAGAAATTAACTACGAGTTAATGCGAATTTGGGACACGATGTTAGAATGCATTTACATCGGTTGTCACTCCGAAGGAATTTTGCCCGGCGGATTAAACGTTCGTCGAAGAGCATTTGATATGCACGAAGGTTTAAAAGGAACTATTCCGTATTCAAATCCGCAAGAATGGCTGGAAACCATTCGTAAAACAGAAGTGAAGTTTAGACAAATTCTAAAGTGGGTAAGCTGTTTTGCGTTGGCCGTTAACGAAGTAAATGCTGCTTTAGGTCGTGTTGTGACCGCTCCAACCAACGGAAGTGCGGGTGTAATTCCGTCCGTTTTAATGTATTATTTAGTGATTGAAAACCACGAAGCCGGTGAAAAAGAAATCAAACAATTTCTACTTGTTGCAGGAGAAATTGGTAGTATTTTCAAAAAAGGAGCGACAATTTCTGCCGCAATGGGCGGTTGTCAAGCTGAAATTGGCGTATCCAGTGCGATGGCAGCAGCAGCGTTGTGTGAATTGATGGGTGGAACACCTGCTCAAGTGACGATGGCTGCCGAAATTGCGATGGAACATCATTTAGGAATGACGTGTGATCCGATTGGCGGATTGGTTCAAATTCCGTGTATCGAACGCAATACGATGGGAGCAATTAAAGCGATTAATGCCGCTGAATTAGCTTTGGAAACCGATGCAAACAACGCGAAAGTTCCGTTAGATAAAGTAATCAATACGATGTGGGAAACCGCTAAAGATATGAACTCCAAATACAAAGAAACCAGCGAAGGCGGATTGGCAGTTGGAGTGAATTTGGCCGATTGTTAAATTAAGGATGATACTAGATTCAATAAAAAAAATCAAAAAATTCTGGTTATCCGACACCAGTTTCATCAGTTTACTGATCGTTTTATTGTGTCTGAATTTTATTGTTCCGGTTTTAATAGATGCAGAAATAATTGGAGAATATTCACTCAATGCTATTTATCTCTTTCTTTTTTTAATTGGAATTTTCTCGTCTGATCATTTATGGTTTAAAGTATTAACGATAAGTTTTTTTCTACTTCAGGTCATATTACGCTTCATTCGTTTTAGCGATTCGGATACCGAATTCTATTTTTGGGAACAAGTCGTAATACTAATGAACCTCATTTTACTGATTATTGTCAACTTAAAATTGCTTTTCAGAGATAAGGAAATCACGTATTACAGAATTATTGGTGCTGTGAATGTTTATTTAATGTTGGGTTTAATTGGTGTATCACTATTAGAAATTATTCATTTAGTCTTCGGGAACTCACTAGAAGGCAGTTGGAAACCCGACGAAGAAACACTCAATTTTCCTAACTTTATTTATTACAGTATGACCAGTTTAACAACCGTTGGTTATGGTGATTTAATTCCAATCAATGCGGCTGCTAGGATGACATCCGTCTTTTTGTCTGCAGTTGGAATTTTATATCCTGCCGTGGTTATTTCCAATCTTATTTCAACTGGGATGGCTAAGAAAAAAGAGGATCAATAAAATTAAAAATTGAAAAATAATTACTTTTTATTTCCGCCTCGTATCCAAAATATAAACCACTTTCCAAACCTCGTTTTCTTTGTATAATTGAAAAGAATTCACCCCGGAATGGCTCAATTTATCATTCACATAAAATTCGTACGGTGTCCAAACGTGAGCCATTGCACCATCAATTTGAACTTTGAAACTTAGAATTTTTTCCTCAAATTTCATCGATAATGGAATTGTTGCAATGGATTTATAAAAATCCGATGCTTTTTGAATTGAAAAATTTGATTCTTTTTCTGATTCAGAAATAGAATGTAAAACCAAATTTTCAGAACACACCTTCTTTAAAGCAATGGAATCTCTTTGATGAAAAGCATTAAAAAATTTTCCAATTGTCATTTGAATTTCGCTCTCCTGAGCAAAAGAAAATTGAAAACACAGTACTAAAATGAGAAGTGAAACTTTTTCATAAGTGAATTTTCTAATGAGTTAGTAGGTTTAAAATCAGATACGTTACAATTCCGGCAACATATCCGGCAATGGCCAAAGGCGTTATTTTTTTTAAATACCACAAAAAGGTCATTTTTTCTTTTTCCATAATGGCAATTCCGGCAGCTGAACCGATGATTAGCATACTTCCTCCGGTTCCGGCACAAAGAGCAATGAATTCCCAAAGAGAATCATCCATAGGATAATCAGAAATTGGAAACATTCCTTGCGTGGCCGCAACCAAGCTTCCATTATCAACAATGGATGATAAAACGCCAATGGCAATGATCATCACATTATTGTTCGGTAAACTTTCTTGCAGAAAAATAGATAATTGACTCAAAATCTGAACTTCTTGCAAAACATACACCAAAAGCAAAATTCCCATAAAATAAAGGATGGAACTCACATCTACTTTTGACAATGCATACGCAACCGAATATTTTTCTTTTTCCTCTTGTGGTTTATTGCGATGATAGATGATCGAAACCAAGGAAACAAAAGCCAAAGCCATTAAAACCCCAATAAACGGTGGCAATCCAGTAATTGATTTGATGACCGGAACCATTACCAATCCAAAAACGCCGGCTAAAAACACACTTAAACTGCCTCGCATTTTTTCTTCTTTAATCACTTCTGCCATAGAAAGTTGAACTCTTAGCATCGTAAAACCTTTCATTCGATAACTGGCAATTATCAAAGGAATTAAAAGACACATCACCGAAGGAAGAAAAAGTACTTTTACAATTCCAAATGCACTGACTTGTCCGCCAATCCAAAGTAAAGTGGTGGTGATATCTCCAATTGGACTGAAAGCTCCACCGGCATTGGCAGCAATTACTACAATTCCGGCTAAAATCATTCGTGTTTCACTCTTTGGCATCAATTTTCGCAAGAGCGTAATCATGATAATTGCTGTAGCTAAATTGTCTAATAAAGCCGACATAAAAAAGGTAATTCCACCTACAATCCATAACAATTTTAAAACCGATTTTGTGCGAATACGATTCGTAATAACCGAAAAACCTTTGTGAATATCAATCAATTCTACAATCGTCATCGCTCCCAAAAGGAAAATTAACAATCCTGAAATTTCACCAAAATGAAGAATCAATTTGTCTGAAACTTCATGTTTATCGCCTGTGTACAAAAAGGCATAAACAATCCAACACAATGAACCCGTTAGAATAGATGTAATGGTTTTGTTTATACGGATTGGAGATTCGAAAATAATCGATAAATAGCCCAAAATTGCTATCGCTAGAAGGATTGAAGTCATTTTTATAAGATTAAAAAATCCTTAGCTAAAGTAGTAAGTTTTTGTAACCGAAAACATCTTTATCTAAAATATTTTAAGTCACAAATAAACATTGCTTACATTTGTATTTCGTTCCAATAAATTTATAAAAATGTCAACAGCAAAAAAAGATTACAAACGCATCACGACCAAATCACTTTTTGATATGAAAGCCAATGGCGAAAAAATATCAATGCTTACAGCCTACGATTTTACAATGGCAAAAATTGTAGATGCCGCAGGAATTGATGTAATTTTAGTAGGTGATTCTGCCAGTAATGTAATGGCCGGTCACGAAACGACTTTACCGATTACTTTAGATCAAATGATTTATCACGCCAGTAGCGTGGTTCGTGCTTGTGAAAGAGCTTTGGTTGTGGTTGATTTACCGTTTGGAACCTATCAATCCGACCCCAAAGAAGCCTTGCGTTCTTCTATTAGAATCATGAAAGAAAGTGGCGGTCATGCTGTTAAATTAGAAGGTGGAAGCGAAATCAAAGAGTCCATTAAAAAAATATTAAATGCCGGTATTCCGGTCATGGGACATTTGGGTTTAACGCCTCAATCTATCTATAAATTTGGAACCTATACTGTTCGTGCCAAAGAAGAAGCCGAAGCCGAAAAGTTAGTGGAGGATGCCAAATTGTTGGAACGAATTGGTTGTTTTGCTTTAGTTTTAGAAAAAATACCGGCTAAATTAGCTCAAACAGTCGCCGAAAGTATTTCAATTCCGGTCATTGGAATTGGAGCCGGAAATGGTGTGGATGGCCAAGTGTTAGTTTTACACGATATGATCGGAATGACACACGAATTTAGTCCACGATTCCTAAGAAGATACATGAATTTATACGAAGATATGACCAAAGCCATCGGTCAATATGTTGCCGATGTGAAAGCGGTAGATTTTCCGAATGCAAATGAACAATATTAATATGGCAATGAGTCAATGAGTCAATTTGGGGATGAAAATAGTTACTACAAAAGATAATTTACAAATTCTTCACGAAGACAATCATTTGATAATTGTGAACAAACGTGTCGGTGACATTGCTCAAGGCGATAATTCCGGAGACAAACCCCTACCCGAAATTGTCAAAGAATACCTCAAAGAAAAATACAACAAACCCGGCGACGTTTTTCTGGGCGTTGTTCATCGGCTTGACCGACCAACCACCGGAATCGTTGTTTTTGCCAAAACTAGTAAAGCGTTAACCCGAATGAATGATTTATTCAGTTCGCGGGAAACGCAAAAAACCTATTGGGCTGTGGTGAAAAACAAACCAGCAAAAGAAGAAGATACGTTAGTTCATTTTATCAAAAGAAATCAACAAAATAATACTTCCAAAGCTCATTCAAAAGAAGTTCCGGAGAGCAAAAAAGCGAGTTTACATTACAAAACCATAACCGAATTAGACAATTATTTTGCTTTAGAAATTGAATTGCACACCGGAAGACATCATCAAATTCGAGCTCAACTGCAAGCTATTGGTTGTTCCATCAAAGGCGATTTAAAATACGGTTTTGATCGCAGCAATCCCGATGGTGGAATTCATCTTCATGCACGAAAATTAGCTTTTATTCACCCGGTTTCAAAAGAACAAATTACAGTCCTTGCTCCCGTTCCGCAAGATATTGTTTGGAAATCAATTGAAACTAAAATATAATTTTTTTCGATTATAAAGTAGGGAAATTCCTTTTTCGATTGTTTCTGAACTGACTAAAAATACCTATTTATAGGTAGTAACTATTCAATATAGAATTACCACCTTTGATATCAACTAAATATAATCAAAATGAAAAAACTAATTGTTCCTTTTTTTATATTATCCTGTGTTTGCACTTTCGCCCAAGAACATTTTTCAGGAATAGGAACTTCCAAACGTATCGGCATTCTCAACGCCAATTTTAATCCAGCTGAATTAGCCAATCTTAATTCAAAAATGGAAGTGAATCTTTTTGCGACAAGTATCAATATTTCTAACAACAAAATTGGGGTGAGCGACATAACCGGTGATGAAGATTTTGAAGATTTACTTTTTAAAGGAGATGAGCCCGTCAATTTGCGATTTGATGTTGAAATTGCTGGCCCCGGTTTTGCTTTTAAATATAAAAAAATGGGGTTTGCCATTACATCCAAAGCCTATGGAAAGTTAAATTTAGTGGATATTGATGCCAATATTGGTGATGCCATTGCCAATAACGGATTAAATTCATTAGTAAATTTCACTACTTTAAACGGAAATTACAACCAACGTTTGGTTGGTACGACCTATGGTGAATTAGGATTTTCTGCAGCAAGAAGTTTATGGGAAACCGATAAATATAAATTAAATGGGGGTGCGACTTTTAAGTTATTATTTCCGGGTTCGTATGCCAATTTTGGTGCCGATCAATTTCAAGGAACCATTACCAATGTTGGCGGAGATTCTTTTTTAACCAATGCCAATGCTTCAGTCAACGTGGCTTATTCCGGTAGTTTAGGAAGTAGTTTTTCTGATTTTGATGGTTATTCTGATTCTGTTTTTGGAAGTTTAAATGGTTTTGCTGTCGATTTTGGAGGAACATTTACGATTAAAGATGAAAAAAATGGTTACAAATTGAATTCCGGTATTTCCGTGAGAAATATTGGAGGGATGACTTTTAAAGATGAAAACAATTCCTCCACAAACTATAATTTGGTGATTCAAGGAAACCAAAGTCTCAATTTAAGTCAGTTTGAAAATGTGGACAGTTTACAAGAAGTAGAACAAATTTTGGTAGACAGCGGATTCTTAACTTCCACTTCGTCTTCTGAAGATTTTAAAGTAAAATTACCAACTGTATTGAATGCCTATGCTGATATGCAAGTCATTCCAACCTTATATGTTTCAGTATTTTTACAACAAAAATTAACCGATGATGCAAAAAATGACCAAATTACAGCTCAAAATGTGGTTACATTAACGCCTCGTTTTTCGTTAAAACATTTCGAAGTGTTTGCACCATTATCGCAAACAGAAATCGCAGGCTTTAATGCAGGAATCGGTTTTAGAGTTTACGGATTCTTTATCGGATCGGGTTCTGCGTTTACCGCTTTAATTAACGATAGCAAACAAGCCGATTTTTATTTCGGCTATCGATTTGGAATGGGGAAAAGTTAATTTTTCTCATTATATTTGAATTTATTCCCAAACCCATTTGAAATGAGTTCAATTATTGCTGTTGCCAAACGAAAAATTTTACTTCAAAAACTACTGATTTCCGTCAAAAAACATGAATCAGAAGTCATTGAAGCGTTGTATAAAGATTTTAAAAAACCGGCATTTGAAGCGGTTATATCTGAAACAAGTTATGTTATTTCCGATTTAAAAAATTCGATTTCAAACCTTAATCGATGGACTAAACCAAAACAGGTTTGGCCATCGATTATTAATTTTCCTTCATCCGACTTTATTTATTCTGAACCTTATGGTCGGGTTTTGATTATTTCGCCGTGGAATTATCCATTTCAATTGGCCATGTGTCCGCTGATTGCTGCTATTGCTGCGGGAAATACGGTGGTTTTAAAACCTTCTGAACTAACATTTAATACTTCGCAAATCATTACTAAAATTGTGGAAGAAGTCTTTGATGTAAAAGAGGCTGTAGTCGTGCATGGCGGAGCGGAATTCACCCAATCCTTACTGGAAAAACGTTGGGATTTTATCTTTTTTACCGGAAGTGTTCCAGTGGGAAAAATTGTAGCTCAGGCAGCGGCGAAGCATTTAACGCCCGTAACCTTAGAATTAGGTGGAAAAAATCCTTGTATTATTGATGAAGGTGCCAATTTGGAAATTGCTGCGAAACGAATTGTGTGGGGTAAATTCGTCAACGCCGGACAAACGTGTATTGCTCCCGATTATATCTTGGTTCAGGCAAAAGAAAAATACAATTTTGTGGAATTACTCAAACAAGAAATTACGCAAGCATACGGTGAAAATCCGGAAGAATCAACCGATTTTCCACGTATCATTAATACCAAAAACTGGCAACGATTACAAGCAATGATTGAACCTTCAAAAGTTATTGTTGGCGGAGTTTCTGATGAAGAAAATCGATACATCAGTCCTACTCTGCTCGATGAACCCGAATTGAATAGCGAAGTGATGAAAGACGAAATCTTTGGACCCATTTTACCTATTATTTCTTATCACGATGAGAAAGATATTGAGAGAATTATTTCTAAGTATGAAAAGCCTTTGTCCCTTTATGTTTTCACAGAAAATAAACAATTTGCTGAAAAAATGATTACAAGTTATTCCTTTGGTGGTGGTTGTGTGAATGATTGCATGATTCATTTTGCAAACAAGCGATTACCTTTTGGCGGCGTAGGTCATAGCGGCATAAATGCGTACCATGGAAAATTTGGTTTCGATTCGTTTTCACATAAAAAATCAATCGTCAAAAAACCATCGTGGGGTGATAATCCTATTCGCTATGCACCGTATAAAAATAAATTAAAATACATCAAAAAATTACTATCTTGGCTTTAAACTAACTTAACGTATGGAAACTAACACTACAAAAAAAATCGACCAAGCAACGCAACAGGGCTATTACCTTGACTTTGGCACTGTCATTGAAAAAGCATTTGAGAACTACAAAAAAATTGCTTTAACCGGCGGTTTAGCCTTTTTACTCATTGTACTCGCAGCATTTGCACTTTTTGGCTCTATTGCTGCCATCGCTTTTGGTGCAGCAGACATGATGAGTACACTAACCGAATTTAACCCAATGGATTTTTCGGTTGCCGGCATACTTATTTATTTTTTGGTTATGATTGTTTTTGCCGGATTAACCGCTCCCATTGGAGCCGGATTTTTCAAAATGGCTCATTTGGCGCAAACCAACAAACCTTTTTCTGTGGGAACAATTTTTGACTATTACAAAACTTCCTATTTCAAAGAGTTATTCATTGCTGCCTCAATACTTGCCATCATTAATTTTGCTTTTGTTACAGGTTTTGAATTTATAGACTATCCAATTGTGGGCAATATGCTATCCTATGTTGTTGCTTTTTTTACCATGCTAACCGTTCCGTTGATCATTTTTGACAATCAAACGGGGGTAGATGCCATTTCCATCAGTATCAAATTAGTTTTAAAACAACCGCTTATTTTATTTGGGTTAGCAATAGTTAGTTTCATTATAGTATGTTTGGGCATCATTGCATTGTGTGTCGGAATTCTTTTTACATTTCCGTTTTGGTATTCCTTTCTTTATACAACCTACAACGCTATTTTTCCAATTGAAAATGCAAGTGAGATTGAGGAGATTGGGAGGTTGGAGGAGTAATTAATTCGTAGCGAGAACACGCCTTAAAAGCAGTGATAAGCGATGTAAAGTATTGGTTATATTAAAGTTTGCGACAAGCATTCAACACATAAACTTATAAATGACAAAAGAAGAATTAGAAGATTATAAAAATAATATTCCAGAAATCAATGAGAGTATTGTCGAAATGGAAAAAGCAAACTCTCAAATAGTTATATACGAAGGGGAATATGTTATCAAGTATGCTGACAATGAAATAAAAATTGTTGGGAAAGTATATTTTGATTGGTTCCCAAATTTCGGAACATATTTTTCTGGAAAACCATTAATTGATGTTGATAAGGCGTATGACCTTTTCCATAAAGTAAAGATGTTTGAAATTATAATTGATGATTTAAAATTTGGTGATGCATTTATAACTAGAACCAATATTCAAAGTTTAAATGGAGAAATAAATTTTATTGGAGTCTTATCACAGCAAGCAATATTTGGAGATAAATCAATTCCTGTTAAAACAATAAGATTTTCAGTTCCCAATCTAAGAGAATTTTATGGTCTTCCTGTCAAAAAACAAACTGTAGAAAACATTTCACATTTCTCTGGCAGATTGATATTAGAGAATAATAATTTTTTAATTAAACTTGATAAATTAAAGAACTACGCTAAGTTGAGTTCATCACTTGAAGAAAGTGGCGGTTATGTTGTTTTATATGCTGGTGAAATTGAAAGCAAAAAAGGGTCAATGACTTTTGAAACTGTGAAAGATACTTTTCATTGTTTAGATACTTTTCTAACTTTTCTAAACGGTCGGAGAACTTCAGCATTATTTATTACAGGAATGCATGAAGGTGAAAAAGTTTGGTCTGATTTTACTGGTTATCATGTTGATGCATTTAAATCTGTTTTATCCTGGCCACAAAGGCACTCTATAGCCGGAATTAATGAGCTTTGGCAAAAATTCTGCGAATTATGGAAAGACAAAGACGATAAAAACTTTTTGACATCAGCAATTCATTGGTATATTGAAGCAAATAATCATTCTGGCTTTACAGAAGGTTCAATTATAATGGCTCAAACAGCTTTGGAACTTTTATACAACTGGTGGATTATTGAAAACAAAAAAATTATTATTGGGAAAGACTCTGAAATTATAAATGCCTCGAATAAAATTAGATTACTTCTATCGCAATTAGATATTGATTATTTGGTTCCTCAAAAATTCTCAGAACTACAATCATTCATTGACAGTGATAAGCAAATAATTGATGCACCTGATGCAGTCGTGCAAATAAGAAATGCTATTGTTCACTCACAAGAAGAAAAAAGAAAAAAATTAAGTTCAATTCATTATAAAGCCAAATCTGAAGCTTTAAATCTATGTATTTGGTATATTGAAATGTCAATCTTAAGAATTTTAGAATATAACGGTAAATATTATAATCGTTGTTCAAAAGAATTGCATAGATCATTAGCGGAAGAAATTGTACCTTGGAAAAGATAAAAAGCCAATCGCTACGAACCCTCCTCACTTCCCCCCAAATAAATTCACTTTTAGATATTTATCAAAAAAAAAGCCACCTCTCGGCAGCTTTTTCACACTATTATATTCTAAAACTATTATTTCGTCAAAGCCGCTTTCACTTGGTCTGCTGCTTCTTGAAACTGTACCGCCGATAAAATTGGCATACCTGAATTATCAATCAATTCTTTTGCAATCTCTGCGTTTGTACCTTGTAAACGTACGATGATTGGCACTTTAATTGCGTCACCCATATTTTTATAAGCATCTACAACACCTTGAGCCACACGGTCACAACGAACAATACCACCAAAGATATTAATCAAAATCGCTTCAACAGCTGGATCTTTCAAAATGATTCTAAACGCAGTTTCCACACGTTTTGCATCCGCAGTTCCACCCACATCCAAAAAGTTAGCAGGCTCAAAACCGGCATACTTAATCAAATCCATTGTGGCCATTGCCAAACCGGCTCCGTTCACCATACAACCTACGGTTCCGTCAAGGTCAACATAGTTCAAACCAACTTCTTTTGCTTCCACTTCAATCGGATTCTCTTCACGAATATCACGCATATCAGCAATTTTAGCTTGTCTGTACAACGCATTATCATCAATATTCACTTTCGCATCCACCGCCATAATTTTGTTGTCAGACGTTTTCAAAACCGGATTGATTTCAAACATCGACGCATCACAACCAATGTACGCGTTATATAAACTATCCACAAATTTCACCATTTCCTTAAAAGCATTTCCCGAAAGACCTAAATTAAAGGCAATTCTTCTTGCTTGAAAACCTTGCAAACCAACAGCCGGATCAATTTCTTCAGTAAAAATCAAGTGTGGAGTATGTTCCGCCACTTCTTCAATATCCATTCCGCCTTCGGTAGAATACATAATCATATTTCTTCCCGTCGAACGATTCAACAAAACCGACATATAAAACTCCGAAGTTTCACTCTCACCCGGATAATAAACATCCTCGGCAATCAACACCTTGTGCACTTTCTTTCCCTCAGCCGAAGTTTGAGGCGTAATCAATTGCATCCCAATAATTTGCTCTGCAATTTCCTCTACTTGTTGCAAGTTTTTAGCTAACTTCACTCCGCCACCTTTTCCTCTTCCACCTGCGTGAACCTGAGCTTTAATAACGTGCCATCCCGTGCCGGTTTCAGCAGTTAATTGTTTTGCGGCAGCCACGGCCTCAACCGGATTGTTAGCCACAATTCCACGTTGAATTCGAACGCCATAACTGGCCAAAATTTCTTTACCTTGATATTCGTGTATGTTCATAGTAGTATAACGTTTGTCTGTTAAAAAGTGCCACAAAAATAGCAAATTCAAACCAATTTCAGAAACTATTTTATTTTTTATTTTTAGGAAGCTATTCCCGCTTTCCGCTGCAAGCTTGTTTGCAAAAACTGTTTTTTCTAAGCCGCCCCAAGAGCTTCCGTTGGTCGCTTTGTGTCCGCAAGAAAAAATCAGTTTTTGCTGCTCAAGGCTTTCCGCTGCAATCGGGGCTACGAGATTGTACTTCAAAACAAAATCAGTGAATAAAGTCGTTTTGATGATTTGTAAGATTTATTTATTAAATTTGAGAAAATAAAATCTGACTTTGTCAGACATAGCAACCTAAAAATGGGTTTATGTGTCGGATTTTGTCAGACATATATACGAGTTATGCAACAGCTTTGGAATCGTGGTAAAAACAACTTTGAAATTTAAAATATGATTAAACGGATTTTTATACTTGGAATTATAATGAGTTTAATCCAAACTTTACTGTACTTCATTATTGTAGAATCACTTCAGTTTGTAGAAACAAAGTTAGTGGCAGAAAACAACAGACAAATTTCCGACACAGTACTTCCTTATATTATCCTTATCTTTTTTGAAATTGTATTGATACAAAATATATTAACTTCTGTAGTTAGCAGAAAACTATTTACTTGGATTATGTTTTCGCTATCAGCTATATTTTTATTAGCAGCATTTTTCCAGCCTTTTAGCATATGGCCTTCGCTCGCATTTTGTTTAATAATTGTTTTACTTTTATTACTTTATGTGATTGTCGAAAGGCATTACGGAAGAATATTAAGCCGATTGCATAACAGCCGTTTGGCAAGATTGGGGTTTTAGGCTTAATTTAAAGTTGGTCTTGTACTTGGAAATTTTGTGTTTACCAAAAATAAATCTTAATCTAGTCCCCAACCTCGCCAAGCGGCGGAAGGTTAGAGGTAATTTTAAAAAAATGAAATATAAGTTGACAATTTTTATTATAGTTATAATTAGCTTAATTGCTTATAATTTGTTTATTAGAAAAAATGAAGATTCAAAATTTGAATCAGAACAAATAGTTTATTTTCCAATAAAACAAATAAATAAGGATTCAATAATAAATATTTACAGTAAAGACTACGTAAGATACATTTTCACAAAAAACACAACTGAAAATTATATTCTCAAGATGATTGAAGAATATGGAGAACTGAATGGTGAAGAAGATGCAAAATTATATGATTTCGGTATTTCGACCTACGGAGATTGGAAAATTATACAAGTAGATAAAAATTTAAGTTTCTATGCATATCACAATCTTGTTGGATGGTTTTTTGGCTATGAAGAAAATCCTGAAATACCTGAATTTTCAATAGGTTTTGCTAAAAATATAGAAAATGTAAATTACGATTACATTTTTCACCTTGACCCTGAAAATGAAAGAGGAGACACTGGAATTGGAGTTTTTGATAATGGTAAATCATTTTTTATTTATTTACCAGACGCATATGAGGAGAATGGTAATTTAACAGTAACCGATAAAATTAAACTTTCAAAGACAGAAAAAATAGAATTCATTTCAAACGAAGGACTTGAAATTTCTAAAATAAATGATTTAAACTTTTCGATTCACAAAATAAAAATGTATCACTAAACAAGCTAGGCATTAAAGCGGTAACAGTTGCACAACTCCCTCCATAACATAACTTTTCAATATAATTCAAAAAAAACACATCATTGTTATAAATATAACAAAATGTGATTTTTTGTTATTTCAACACAAAAAATTTGAAACTAAGTCATTCTACACCTACATTTGTTGAAAATTCACGAATGAACGCATCAGATTTACTACACTTATCAGACCAATTCGGAGGACCGCTTTATGTTTACAATGCCGAAAAAATTGAATCGCAATACAACCGTTTAGTCAATGCTTTTTCAAAAGTAGAACGTTTGCAGATTAATTATGCGGTGAAAGCTTTATCCAATATTTCTGTTTTAAAATATTTTCACAAATTAGGTTCGGGTTTAGACACGGTTTCGCTTCAAGAAGTGCAATTGGGTTTAGCCGCCGGTTTTGAACCGAATCGTATCATTTTTACACCCAACGGCGTTTCCATCGATGAAATTGAAGAAGTGGCAACTTTGGGCGTTCAAATCAACATTGATAATCTTTCGATTTTAGAACAATTCGGAACCAAACACCCAACTGTTCCGGTTTGCATCCGAATCAATCCCCACGTGATGGCGGGTGGAAACACGAATATTTCGGTAGGTCATATCGATAGTAAATTCGGAATTTCCATTCATCAATTGCCGCATTTGTTGAGAATCATCGAAAACACACACATGCACATCAACGGAATTCACATGCATACCGGTTCCGATATATTGGATATCGAAGTGTTTTTATATGCTGCCGAAATTTTATTTGAAACCGCAAAAAACTTTAAAACATTAGATTTTATTGACTTTGGTAGCGGATTCAAAGTGCCGTACAAAAAAGACGATATAGAAACCAATGTGGAAGAATTAGGTAAAAAATTATCCAAACGTTTCAATCAATTTCAAACCGAATATGGTCGTCCGTTGACTTTAGCTTTTGAACCGGGTAAATTTTTAGTAAGCGAATCAGGTTACTTTTTAGCCAAAGTAAATGTAGTAAAACAAACTACTTCCACCGTTTTTGCCGGAATTGATAGCGGATTTAATCACTTAATTCGTCCGATGTTGTATGGTTCCTATCATCACATTGAAAACATTTCCAACCCAAAAGGAAAAGAACGATTTTATTCTGTTGTAGGTTATATCTGTGAAACCGATACTTTTGCCAACAACCGCCGAATTTCCGAAATCAAAGAAGGCGATATTTTGTGTTTCAGAAACGCCGGAGCTTATTGTTTTTCGATGGCATCTAACTATAATTCGCGCTTTCGTCCCGCCGAAGTACTCTGGTATGAAGGAAAAGGTCACTTAATTCGCGAAAGAGAAACGTTTGAAGATATTCTTCGCAATCAAATTGAAGTTACATTTTAGCGATATGTTACACCTGACAGGTTTTTGAAACCTGTCAGGTGTAAGAAAACACAAATCCATTTTTGCTTTAAATCACTACCTAATCAAACAAACACAACCCAAAAGAGTCGGAATTCATTTTCCGGCTTTTTTTATGAATGGGAAATAATGATTAATTAACGCTTAGCTCATAAGTATTTTTTATATTTGAAAAATTTAAAATCCCAATGAACAGAAGAAAATTTTTTAGGAACGGAACATTATTTACGTTAGGAACAGCCGTTCTAAACCCTTTTGAAAGTGCTGCCACTATTCTCGATCAACCTACAGAGTTCAAAGGTAAAAAAGCCAAAAACATCATTGTGTTAGTCAGTGACGGAATGAGTTCAGGAACACTGAACATGGCCGATATTCATCTGCAAAGAAAAAACGGAAATGGTTCAAATTGGTTAATTTTATATAGAGAAAATAAAGTAACAAGAGCTTTGATGGATATGGCTTCGGCTTCTTCTGTGGTAACCGATTCTGCGGCAGCCAGTTCTTCTTGGGGAAGTGGTTTTCGCGTAAAAAACGGAGCATTAAACGTCGGAGTAAACGGTGAAGAATATCTACCAATTTGGCAAAAGTTCAAAAAAGCCGGAAAAATGGCGGGATGTGTCACCACCGTTCCAATTACGCACGCCACTCCGGCCGGATTTTGTGCCATCAGTAAAAGTAGAAATAGTCAGGATGACATTGCTGAATCCTATTTAAACCTTCAATTTGATGTGATGATGGGTGGCGGACAAAAACATTTTGATGCCAATTCCCGAAAAGATAAAAAAGATTTGTATTCGGCTTTTCAATCCAAAGGATATCAAGTGGTTAAAACGAGAAGTGAAATGCTTTCCACCTCGCATGACAAACCCATTCTAGGCGTATTTTTTGAGGATGGACTTCCCTACTCGATTGACCGAGAAAATATTAAAGATTTGGGTAACACGATCCCAACATTGGCAGAAATGACGGAAAAAGCTATTGACCGAATGAAAAGTCACAAAAACGGGTTCGTGTTACAAGTGGAAGCCGGAAAAGTAGATTGGGCAGCACACGCCAACGACATTGCCGGTTTGCTATATGACCAAGTTGCTTTTGATGAAGCGGTGAAAGTTGCCATCGATTTTGCTGAAAAAGACAAAGAAACGTTAGTCGTTATTACCACTGACCACGGAAATGCAAATCCGGGCTTAATTTATGGCAAGAACGTCAACGATCATTTTGACAGCGTGCAACAGCATAAACACACGAATGAATGGATTTTAAATGGTTTTACACCGCAATCAACAGTAGCTCAAATCAAAGAACGCATTGAATTTGCAAACGGTTTTGCATTAACCGATGACGAAGCCAAAACGATTTTGAGTTATTATTCCAATTTACAAAAACAAGACGACGGATTATACAACTACAAAAACTTACCTTTCAAAACCTTTGCTGAGATGCAAAAAAGCAGAACATCCGTAGGATGGATTAGTATGGATCACTCGGCAGATTACACAGAATTAGCAATGTTTGGACCGGGAAGTGAAAAACTAAAACCCTTTATTAAAAACACCGATTTACATTATTTTATGTTGGAAGCAGCGGAAGTGGAAAATAAATTTTAAGGTTGATAAATGCATAAAAAAACACAGTTTATGGCTGTGTCTTTTTTATTGCTACTATACTTTTCGTCTTTCTCTCTCCTTCTTAATCAACATCAACTCCCGACTCGTTTGTCCGGCCACAGAAGTATTTTCTTCTGCTCTACGAATTAAGTATGGCATCACATCACGAACCGGTCCGAAAGGCAAGTATTTTGCCACGTTGTAACCATTGGCGGCTAAATTATAACTGATATTGTCGCTCATGCCGTACAATTGTCCGAACCAAATGCGTTGATCATTGGAGGATAAACCTTTCGATTTCATCAACTCCATTAATTTATATGAACTCAGTTCATTGTGCGTTCCCGCAAAAATGGCCATTTTATCAATGTTTTCAACCATATAAGTTACGGCTGCATCATAATTTTCATCGGAAGCGGTTTTGGTGGCACAAATAGGTGTTTTATATCCTTTTTCTTCGGCACGTTTGTTTTCTTTTTCCATGTAGGCACCGCGAACGAGTTTCATCCCAATAAAAAAACCTTCTGATTTAGCTTGTTCATGGATTTTTTTCAGGTAATCCAATCGATCCCAACGATACATTTGCAACGTATTAAAAACAATGGCTTTTTCCTTGTTGTATTTTTGCATCATTTGAAGCACCAACTCATCGGCAGCATCTTGCATCCAACTTTCTTCACCATCAATCAACAACGCCACATCTTTTTCATGAGCAAATTGGCAAACGGCTTCATAACGAGCCACTACTCTATCCCACTCGGCATGTTCTTCAAAAGTGAGCGGTTTTTTCTTTCCTATTTTTTTATATAGATCAAATCGACCAAAACCGGTTGGTTTAAAAACCGCGAACGGAATGGCTTTCTTTTCTTTAGCAAATTCAATGATTTTAAGCGTTTTTTTCATCGCGGCATCAAATTCAATTTCGTCTTCTTTGCCTTCCACAGAATAATCCAACACAGAACAAACGCCTTTGGTAAACATTTTTTCCATCACGGGCAAACAATCTTCTTCGCTAATTCCGCCACAAAAATGATCAAAAACTGAAGCTCTAATTAATCCTTCAACCGGCAAATGTGCTTTAAGAGCAAAATTGGTTACCGCTGTGCCAATGCGAACAAGTGGCTCGCTATCAATCATTTTAAATAAAAAATAGGCTCTATCCAATTCAGTATCACTTTTTAACGAAAAAGCAACTTGCGTATTATCGAAGATTTTATCCATGTTTTGTTGAAAATAATGTAGCAAAGATAAGGAGTGTTTGAGAATGTTATCAAATTTTTGATTTAATTTGTATTCTAATTACAAAAAATAAAATCAACCTTTTTCATGCAACCCATTCAAGCAACTAATTATTCGATTTACTTTAACCAAGATTGCTATACTTTTTTGGATTCTTTCTTAGTAGAAAATAAGTATTCCAAACTTTTTATTCTAGTTGATTCAAATACAAATGAAAATTGTCTGCCTCATTTTCTTTCATTAATTGCTACCGAAATCGTCATCGAAATCATTGAAATTGAGTCGGGCGAAGAACATAAAAACATAGAAAGTTGTCTTCAAATATGGGAAGCACTTACAGAATTGGGTGGCGATCGAAAAAGTTTGATTATTAATCTTGGTGGTGGCGTGATTACAGACATTGGCGGTTTTATAGCTTCTACTTTCAAACGCGGTATCGATTTTATAAATGTTCCCACAACTTTACTAGGAATGGTCGATGCGTCAATTGGAGGAAAAAACGGCGTTGATTTAGGAAATTTAAAAAACCAAATCGGTGTAATTAATTCCCCAAAAGCGGTTTTAGTGGATACTATTTATTTAGAAACGTTACCTCAAAACGAAATGCGTTCCGGTTTAGCCGAAATGTTGAAACACGGACTCATTTTTGACAAAGAATATTGGAATAAATTTGACAATTTGGGCAAATTATCTTCGGATGATTTAGATGATTTAATTTATCAATCCGTTGCTATAAAAAATGCTATCGTGATGCAAGATCCAACGGAAAACGGTATTCGAAAAGCATTGAATTTCGGTCACACATTAGGTCACGCTATCGAAAGTTTTTTCCTAGAAAATCCTTTAAAAAAAACACTTTTACACGGAGAAGCCATTGCTGTTGGAATGATTTTGGAAAGTTTTATTTCAATGAAAAAAGAATTAATTAGTTGGGATGAACATTTAGAGATAAAAACCACCATCAATTCCATTTTCGAAAGGGTTGTTGTTGATGAAAATGACATTGATCCAATCATCGATTTGTTGATTCACGACAAAAAAAATGAATATGGAACAATTCAATTTGCTCTTTTGGACGGAATTGGAAACACCAAACTGAACCAACTGGCTGATAACGAATTAATTGCTGAAGCTTTTGATGATTATAAAACATAACATTTTTTTTATCTTAGAGCTTGCATTTAGGTTATATTATTTTTTACATTTGCCTCAATGAAAAACAATCAAAACAAAAAGTGGGAAAATTTAACGACGTTCAATAATCATTGGCCTTTTCAATGTTTTATTATGAATAGTATAAATTCTAAAAATGCTTTTAATTTTGATAATTCAGAAAATTCCAAAATGTTTCAGGAAAAACTGCAAATTATATTTGCAAATATTCGGGTTTGAAATTTAGATTAATTAATTTTTTATTTTACTTTTAATCTAAATTACTTAAATCTAAATGAATACTAAATATTTCGACTTAATCAATCAAACATTCTACTTTCCGCAAGAAGAGTTCACGCTAAACAAAGACAACCTTCAATTTCACCAAATCGACTTGATGAAAATTGTGGAACAGTACGGAACGCCACTAAAATTTACTTATTTACCTCAAATTTCTAATAACATCAACCGTGCAAAAGGTTGGTTTAGAAAAGCGATGGAGAAAAATAAGTACGATGCTAAGTATTACTATTGTTATTGTACGAAAAGCTCGCACTTCAGCTTTATTATGAATGAAGCATTTAAGAACAACATTCATATCGAAACATCTTCTGCATTTGACATAAATATTGTTGAAAATTTAATGGCAGAAGGTAAAATCAATAAAAACACTTATGTTGTTTGCAATGGTTTTAAACGTGAACAATACATTGATAATATCGCACGATTGATTAACAACGGCCATAATAAAACAATTCCTGTAATCGACAATTTTGAGGAATTGGATTTGCTGCAAGAAAAAATTGACGGTAAATTCAAAATCGGAATTCGTATTGCTGCCGAAGAAGAACCAAAATTTGAATTTTACACCTCTCGTTTAGGCATTGGTTATAAAAATATTGTTCCTTTTTACAGAAAACAAATTGAAGAGAATAAAAAAGTAGAACTAAAAATGCTTCACTTTTTTATTAATACCGGAATACGTGATACCGCCTATTATTGGAATGAGCTATTAAAGTGTATGAAAGTATACGTTGCTTTGAAAAAAGAATGTCCAACATTAGACAGCTTGAACATCGGTGGTGGTTTTCCCATTAAAAACTCACTAGCTTTTGAATACGATTACCAATATATGATTGACGAAATCATCAATCAAATTAAAATATCATGCGAAGAAGCAGAAGTAGATGTACCAAACATTTTTACAGAATTCGGTTCGTTCACCGTTGGTGAAAGTGGCGGTGCCATTTACCAAGTTTTATACCAAAAACAACAAAATGACCGTGAAAAGTGGAATATGATTGATTCGTCTTTCATCACTACTTTGCCGGATACGTGGGCCATTAACAAACGTTTTGTGATGTTGGCCATCAACCGATGGAACGATACATACGAACGTGTTTTGTTGGGAGGATTAACATGCGACAGTGACGATTATTACAACTCAGAACAAAACATGAACGCGGTTTACTTACCAAAATACAATAAAGAAAAACCGCTCTATATCGGCTTTTTTAATACCGGAGCATACCAAGAAACCATAGGCGGATTTGGTGGATTACACCACTGTTTGATTCCGCAACCCAAACATATATTAATAGACCGTGATGAAAACGGCATCTTGGCAACAGAAGTTTTTTCTGAACAGCAAAGTGCTGAGCAAGTACTGTCTATTTTGGGATACGATAAAAAATAACATTTTTTGTTTTAAAAACCTTTTTTCTTTTCAGAAAAAAGGTTTTTCTTTGACCCACACAAATACGAATACAATTTAAGAATAACAAAATGAGTAAAGGACCTATCAGTCAATTTATTGAAAAAAATTATCTTCATTTTAATGCAGCAGCTTTAGTCGATGCAGCAAAGGGATATGAACAACATTTGCTTGAAAACGGGAAAATGATGATTACTCTTGCCGGTGCCATGAGCACCGCTGAGTTAGGAAAATCGTTAGCAGAAATGATTCGTCAAGACAAAGTACATATCATTTCGTGTACGGGTGCGAACTTAGAGGAAGATATTATGAATTTGGTCGCTCATAATTCATACAAAAGAGTTCCAAATTACCGGGATTTGAGTCCTGAAGATGAATGGGATTTACTTGAAAATCACTATAATAGAGTTACTGACACGTGTATTCCTGAAGAAGAAGCTTTCCGTAGATTACAATCGCATTTGTTTGACATTTGGAACAATGCTGATTCAAAAGGAGAACGTTATTTTCCGCATGAATTTATGTATCAGATGATTAATTCGGGTGTTTTAAAACAATATTACGAAATTGATCCAAAGGATTCTTGGATGGTTGCTGCGGCTGAGAAAAATTTACCAATTGTTGTTCCGGGATGGGAAGACAGCACAATGGGTAATATTTTCGCTTCCTATTGCATCAAAGGTACTTTTAAACCGACCACGATGAAAAGTGGAATTGAATATATGATGTGGTTGGCCGATTGGTATCCTAAAAATTCAACCGGAAAAGGAGTTGGATTCTTCCAAATTGGTGGAGGAATTGCAGGTGATTTCCCGATTTGTGTGGTACCAATGCTATACCAAGATATGGAAATGCATGATGTTCCGTTTTGGAGTTATTTCTGCCAAATTTCTGATTCAACAACAAGTTATGGTTCCTATTCCGGAGCGGTTCCGAACGAAAAAATTACGTGGGGAAAATTAGATATTGCCACACCCAAATTTATTATAGAATCCGATGCAACCATTGTTGCCCCATTAATATTTGCTTACTTACTTGATTTATAACAGATTTTTTTATGAGAAGAATTATTGTTGACTATGCTAAACTAACGAATGATATTCTTTCGATGCTTGTGGAAAAATTTCCTGATGGCTACGAAGATAGCGATATTATTCGCTTTAGAAATGCTCAAAACGAATTGATTGAAGCGGTTGAAGTTCGAACTGAAGATACCATTTATTTGGTTAAAGTCAGTAAAAAACTTGCCACACGAATTGAAAACTTTGAAGAGGATGAAGATTTAGATGTAGAAGTTGAAACTATTGCACCCGTAAAGGGTCTCGATTTAGAAGATGATATAGATGAAGTAGACGTGGATGAAGAAGATGAAGATGCACCATCTGATGATGATGTAGAAATTGATTTATTAAAGGATACAGGTGGTTCGGACGACGACGATGACGACGACGATGATTTTGATGATGAACCTTCCGATGACGAAGAAGAAGAAGAATATTAAAAAGAGAGCCTAATTTGGCTCTCTTTTTGTTTAAAATAACAGCTTAATTTCTTTAATTCCAAAAGAAACTATTGAATCATTTTCTAATAAAACATTCAATAATCCATTAGGTGATACATGTTGAATAATACCCATAAACTTTTCGCCTTTCACATTTTCAAATGCCATTGGAATTCCTATTTTAAATAATTTTTGATGATATAAATTCCAAATCAAATCAGACTGCAAATCAATTTTAATAACAAACTGTTTGATGGAAAGACAAAGTTCTTGCAGCATAGCACCCAAATCGTAATTAACGCCTGTTTTAAGTTGTAAAGAAGAAGCATTTGGAAGATTTTCAAACTTAATTTGATTCACATTCAGTCCAATTCCAACTATCGAAAAAACTTCACCATTCGATTTAAAACTGTTTTCTATCAAAATACCGCCAATTTTATGATTACCTGACATAATGTCGTTTGGCCATTTTACAGTTATTGAAGGAATTTTATATTGTTCTAAAACAGAAATTACAGCCAAAGAAACAACGATATTTAAGGTGTAAAGTTGTTTAAAATCTACAATTAAATCTTTTACTAAAATACTAAATGTCAAGTTTTTACCGAAATCAGATTGCCAAACCGACCCCATTTGTCCTTTCCCATTGGTCTGACTATCCGATACAATAATGGTAAAATTATCAACCACTTGTTTGGACATCAACTCCTTTAAATAGTCATTTGTTGAATGAATGGCACTTAGTTTGATGATATCCATAGAAATAAATTATATATAAATCGTTCTAAAGTTGTGTTAAGCTTCAAAAATAAACACAATTTTTGATAACTTTGCGAAAATATTAAAATAGTAAATGGCGAACAAGAAAGTTAGTAAAGATGAGTTGCTAGTAAACATCATCAAAGGAATAGAAGAAGTTAAGGGAAATGACATCGACATTTTAGATTTACGAGAAATCGAAAATACTGTTTGCGATTACTTCATCATTTGCAACGGTAACTCCAATACGCAAGTTAATGCGATTGTGAACTCGGTTCAAAAAACAGTTTCAAAAGAATTAAAAGACAAACCTTGGCATGTAGAAGGCTCAGACAATGCCGAGTGGGTTTTGATGGATTATGTGGACATTGTTGTTCATGTATTTCAAAAACACGTGCGTGAATTTTATAACATAGAAGGATTGTGGGGTGATGCTAAAATCACCACGATTCCCAACAAAATTTAAAAAATTGCTAAAGAAAAAAATAAATAATGTCAAAAGAAAATAATTCTACTCCAAATCCGAATAAATTTAAATTTAATCCCTGGCTAATTTATTTTATTGTTGCCGGTATTTTTATTTTTATCAGCGTTATTTCCGGCGGAAGTTCATTTCAAGAACCGGGAAAACTTACTATTTCAAAATTCAATGAATACCTCGAAAATGGTGAAATTGAAAAAGTTTTAGTTTATAACAAAGGGGAAAACCTTAGTGAAGCTGAAATTTATATTACCAAGGAAGCTCTCAAAGACCAAAAACATAAAGGTGTTATCAATGACGTGTTAGGTAGAGAGAATAAAGGTGCTCATTATCTTTTGCCTAATATTGGTGATGTGAAGTTATTTCAAGATAAACTTGAAACGGCAAAAAAAGAAAACAAACTAGCGGATTACAATTATTTAGTAAAGAGTAATTGGTCTGGTATTTTGATTAATTTTTTACCCATAATTCTAATCATTGTCATTTGGATTATTATCATGCGTAGAATGTCTGGTGGAGGTGCCGGTGGAGGCGGTGGTCAAATCTTTAATATCGGGAAATCGAGGGCTAAGTTATTTGACGAAAAAACAGACGTAAAGGTTTCTTTTAAAGATGTAGCCGGATTAGAAGGTGCCAAAGAGGAAGTGCAAGAAATTGTAGAATTTTTAAAAAATCCTGAAAAATATACAAACTTAGGAGGGAAAATTCCAAAAGGTGCTTTGCTCGTTGGTCCTCCTGGAACAGGAAAAACATTACTAGCTAAAGCGGTTGCCGGTGAAGCAAAAGTGCCCTTCTTCTCCTTATCAGGTTCCGATTTCGTTGAAATGTTTGTGGGTGTTGGAGCATCTAGGGTTCGTGACTTATTCAAACAAGCCAAAGACAAATCGCCTGCCATTATTTTTATTGATGAAATTGATGCCGTGGGTCGTGCTCGTGGAAAAAACAATATGTCGGGCTCTAATGACGAAAGAGAAAATACACTAAATCAATTGCTTACAGAAATGGATGGTTTTGGAACCAACACAAATGTGATCGTGTTAGCTGCAACCAACCGTGCTGATGTACTGGATAAAGCATTAATGAGAGCAGGTCGCTTTGATCGTCAGATTTACGTTGATTTACCGGATATTCGTGAACGTAAAGAAATTTTTGAAGTACATCTCGCTCCTTTAAAGAAAGTAGAAGGTTTAGATACCGATTTCTTAGCCAAGCAAACACCAGGTTTTTCTGGGGCTGATATCGCAAACGTATGTAATGAAGCTGCTTTAATTGCCGCTAGAAATAACAAAACAGCAGTAGATAAACAGGATTTCTTGGATGCCGTTGACAGAATTGTTGGCGGATTAGAAAAGAAAAACAAAATTGTTACACCTGCAGAAAAAAGAGCCATTGCTACACACGAAGCAGGACATGCTACCGTGAGTTGGATGTTGGAACACGCTGCACCATTGGTAAAAGTAACTATTGTTCCGAGAGGACAAAGTTTAGGTGCCGCTTGGTATTTGCCGGAAGAAAGACTTATTGTTCGCCCGGATCAAATGCTGGACGAAATGTGTGCCACTATGGGTGGAAGAGCGGCAGAAAAAGTGATTTTTGATACCATTTCTACCGGAGCATTAAGTGATTTAGAAAAAGTGACTAAACAGGCACGTGCTATGGTAACAATCTACGGTTTAAATGATAAACTTGGAAACATTACTTACTATGATTCGACTGGACAAAGCGAGTATAGTTTTTCTAAACCTTATTCAGAAGAAACAGCAGTAACAATTGATAAAGAAATCTCAGGATTAATCGAAAGTCAGTACCAAAGAGCTATCAAATTATTAGAGGAAAACAAAGATAAATTGATTCAATTAGCCGATATTTTAATTGAAAAAGAAGTGATTTTTAAAGATGATTTAGAAGCAATTTTCGGTAAAAGACCTTACGGAGACGAAAGTCATGTTTCGGTTGGTGTAGAATAAATTTTCTATTTTAAGGTAAAAAACATAAAAAACTCAATTCAAAATCACTTTTGAATTGAGTTTTTTTTATCTTTGAACGATTTCAATTACGAATTGCAGAATTTGTCACAAAAATATGAGTCTTTTTAAAAAATTATTTGGTACCGGAAACGATGCTTCTGATGAAAATAAGAGGGACGAAGCTAGTCCGTTCAACCCCGAATCAAAAATTCCAGTGGACGAAATGTTTACTTTCAATTTTAAAAAAAATGGAGGTAAATTTTTATATTGTGAAAATTTAGAAGAAGTTAATGAACAGTTCTTAAATATTTTAGAAGAAAATGATTGGTTTGAGTGTGAGGCTGTATGTTATGAACCAAAACTTTATCACTTTTTGGATGATAACAGATTAACCTACAAAAACACAGCCAGTCCAAGATTTCTTTTGGCAAGCTGTGAGAATTTAATTGCTGATGAAGGTTCAGTTTTATTAACATCCAATCAAATTAAACAAAATAAACCACACGAATTACCCGCAAATATTGTAGTTTTTGCCACTACAAGTCAAATTTTAGAAAGCAAAAGTGATGGTTTAAGAGAAATTAAAAAACGCTACGACAAAGATTACCCCACCAATATTACGACCATTAAATATTTTGAAAAAGCAAAAGAAGAAGATTTTCTTCATTATGGAAGTGCAGCCAAAAACCTGTACCTCCTGCTTTTAGAAGATTTATAAGATGAATGAAACGCTTATAAGAGCTTTATCGGGTGCAGTCTATGTTCTGTTATTATTAAGCTGCATACTCTATTCAAACATTACTTTCTACATTTTGTTCGGTCTCTTTTTGGCTCTGGCTGTACTTGAATTTTGCAAATTAGTTCGACTCAATTATGTAACTCCGCTGATCATAGCCGTAGTGAGTTATATTATTTTCTACAACACACCTTTTAATGCATTATACGATGGAATTATTACATTAATTAGTATTTTAGTTGCAATTCAATTGATCTTTTTTCTGTTTTCAAAGAAAGATAAAATTTTTAAAGAATATGAAAAGTGGCTCTACGTTGTAGGCTATATCATCTTACCGTTTATTATTTTAACTAAAATTCCAATTGGGGTTCAGGGTTATAATCCCAGAATATTAATGGGTATTTTTATTTTAATTTGGACGAATGATACGTTTGCTTACGTGGTTGGAAAATCAATCGGAAAACATAAACTTTTTGAACGTATTTCTCCCAAAAAAACCATCGAAGGATTTTTTGGAGGTTTAACCTTCAGTGTTTTAGGTAGCATTGTAATTGCAAAGTTTTTAATCGGAACAGCCAATATCGGAATATGGATTGGAATAGCCATTTTAGTTAGTATATTTGCAACACTAGGCGATTTAATTCAGTCAAAGTTCAAACGACTAGCGGGAGTGAAAGACAGTGGAAAAATCATGCCCGGTCACGGAGGCATATTAGACCGGTTAGACAGTATTATTTACGTGGCACCATTCATTTTTTTGTTTTACCAAATTTTAAATTATGTTTCATAAAGAAGGAGCAAAAATCATTTTAATAGCAACCATTTTTGTGGCGGCTTTGATTTTATTAGCAGATCATTTCATATCATTAACGTGGTTAAGAATGACAATTCAGATTATTGGTTTGATTTTTTTGATACTAATCTTGCAATTTTTTAGAAATCCAAAACGATTCACTCAAAACAATGATCATCATGTAATTGCTCCTGTTGATGGAAAAGTAGTGGTGATAGAAGAAGTTTTTGAACCGGAATATTTTAAGGATAAACGACTTCAAGTATCTATTTTCATGTCGCCAATCAATGTTCACGTTACACGTTATGCCGTGAATGGAAAAATAAATTTTAGCAAATATCATCCCGGAAAATATTTAGTTGCTTGGCATCCTAAAGCCAGTACCGAAAACGAACGAACCACAGTTGTGATTGAAAACCAAATTTTTGGCGAAGTTTTATACCGCCAAATTGCAGGAGCATTGGCTCGAAGAATTGTAAACTATGCCAAAGAAGGAACAATGGTAAAACAAGGAACAGACGCCGGTTTTATTAAATTTGGTTCAAGAGTAGATTTATTCTTACCTTTAGGTTCTAAAATAAACGTTAGTTTAAACCAAACCGTAAAAGGTGGAGAAACCGTTGTAGCCGAAAAATAAATGGCGGAGAAAGATTTAGATACACGCTTTCAAGAAGCTTTTGAAAAAGCATCAAACATGACTGAGCAATTGCCTCAGGATGTCATGCTACGTATTTATGCGTATTACAAACAGGCTACACATGATACTGTAGGTTATAAACAATTGAGCAATAACGATCTGAGAAATGCTTTTAAAACGAATGCTTGGATGCAAATTAGTCATATAACACACGATGAAGCCAAAGAATTGTATATCGAAACAATTAATTCATTACTAAATAAAAAAAAATAATATTATGAAAAAATTAATTTTATCTGCTTTAATTGTCTCAACCCTATTAAGTTGTAACAACAGCAAAAAATTAGAAGAAGTAGTTGAAGTTCCATTACCGGAAAAAGAAGAAGTCGTGACAGAAATGGGCAACCCTGCCGATGTGAAAGTGGATGAAGGGGGAGCTTTTGAAATGATTGCATTGCCTTATGCCTACGATGCTTTAGAACCGCACATTGATGCCAAAACTATGGAAATTCATTTTTCAAAGCATCATTTAGGCTATGCAAACAATTTGAACAAAGCCACTGCCGGAACAGAAATGGCAAATATGTCTATTGAAGATATCTTTAAAAAATTAGATTTAGAAAACAAAGCGGTTAGAAATAATGGTGGAGGCTATTATAACCACAATTTCTTTTGGGAAATAATGGCTGCCAACAAAGGTGGCGAACCAACCGGAGCCGTTGCAGAAGCTATCACAAAAGATTTTGGAAGTTTTGCCGATTTTAAAACACAATTTGTTGATGCTGCAACAAAACAATTCGGTTCAGGTTGGGCATGGTTAATTGTTGATAAAACCGGGAAATTAGTTATCACAACAACCGCTAATCAAGACAATCCATTAATGACAAAATTAGGAAATTCAGGAACACCAATATTAGCTGTTGATGTTTGGGAACATGCTTATTATCTAAAACACCAAAATAAAAGAAAAGATTACTTAGAAGGTTTCTTTAATGTAATTAATTGGGATAAAGTAACTGAAAAATATACGGCAGCAACGACTGTGAAATAATATTTTTTATTCAAAATTGAAAAGGTTTGTTGAAGTAAAATTCGGCAAACCTTTTTTTATTTATTTTTTCTTTCCAAAATCACTTCCACCGGTCGATTCGTTCGAGGTCCAAATTGCTGAGCTTGACGTTCATTTTCGGATGAACATAAAACATACATATTAAACGGATAAAGCTGAATGAGTTGTGTTTCAAATGAGCCTCCGTTTTCTTCGCCGTCGATATCTTGTATCTTGATAAAATAATTTTCTGCTTTAAAAGTAGTAGCAACCGAAAGTAAATAATTCTCTTTCGCAAACGGAAAAAACCATTTAGCATCCGGTGCATCAGTTGACACTTTATTGTTATTGTTGTCTATTTTGTAATTCATTTTAAAAACTAACGGTTCGTTTCTGTTCGTCCAACTCAATAAATTATTCACGTTAATCACTTCTCTTCCCAAGCTGTCTGCGACGGTAATTCGCAATCCTTTGATAGTTATGGTTTTTCCTTTTTCGTGAACATTGATAACTAAGTACGAAGTGAAATCATAACCGCAATGTTGTGCGTTGATGACTTGTGCTTTTGCAGAAAAGTTAAGAAGTAGAATAAATAAAAGTAGAATTCTCATAATAATTTGATGATGTTGTAAAGATACGAAAGCAAAAGTTATTCCAAAATAAATAGAACACGGTTTAAACAGATTAGCAAAGCTAAACGCTGGTGAACACGGATTTTAAAATTAAAGAAATTTAAAAAAAAAAAGCACTCTTTTCAGAATGCTTCTTTTATTTTTAATGGAACACGGATTTTATAGATTGAATGGATTTCCGCTGATTATGATAGCTTTGCTATAATGGATTAAAAAGGATTCATTTAGCAAACATTTTCTTTGAAGAAAAAGTCTCCAACCTAGAACCCGCAACTCGTAACCCGCAACTTCCCTACTTCACCTCCATCAACTCCACGTCAAAAATCAACGTAGCATCAGGTGGAATTACACCACCGGCACCACGAGATCCGTAACCTAGATAAGATGGAATCACAAAACGAGCTTTATCGCCTACTTGTAATAATTGAATTCCTTCGTCCCAACCTTCAATTACGTGACCTTTTCCGAGTGGAAAATCGATGGGTTGTTTTCTTTTGTACGACGAATCAAAAACTACTCCGTTTTCTAAAGAACCGGAATAATGAACCGAAACGGTTTTCCCTTTTTCAGCTTGTTTTCCATTTCCTTTTTGGATAATTTTATAGCGTAAACCGCTCTCTGTTTTTTCAAAACCGGCGGATAATTTTTCTAAGGCTTCTTCTGCTTTTTGTTTTTCTTCGGCAATTCTTTTTTCTCTTGAACCTTCAAATGTTCTGAACGCTTCGATGGCATTCCACTTTTGAGTTTCCTCGCCTACTCTAACAATTTCTAGGGTTTCTAACACATCCCCTTGAGCGATTGCATCCACCACATCTTGTCCTTCTAACACATTTCCAAACACAGAATGTTTTTTATCTAACCAAGGTGTTGCAACATGCGTGATGAAAAATTGCGATCCGTTTGAACCCGGTCCTGAATTTGCCATTGACAAAACGCCTGGAGTATCGTGACGCAAATCAGGGTGAAATTCGTCGTCAAATTGATAACCCGGTCCACCGGTTCCTTGACCTTGCGGACAACCACCTTGAATCATAAAATCAGAAATAACCCGGTGAAATTTTAATCCATCATAATACGGTTTTCCCATTGGTTTGGCGTCGTTTTCTAATTGTCCTTCGGCTAAACCAACAAAGTTCCCTACTGTTCCCGGTGTTTTATCATGCGTCAATTTTACTAAAATGGTACCTTTTGTGGTATTGAATTTAGCGTATATTCCGTTTTCCATCGTATGTTTTATTTTAATTGAGGTGCAAATTTAAGATATTATTGTTGATTAACCTTATTTTTATGAAGGCTGATTGTTGAAAATGAATTTATTTTGAAAGCAGAATCCCCTAGCCCGGACCTTGCCTACCGGCAGGCAGGTTGAAACGGAAAGCTTTTTTTGAAAAAACAAATTAGTTTTGTTGGCTTGGCAAAGCGACCTTGGGAGCTCTTGCCGAGGCTTACAAAACTTTTGTTTTGAAAAAAACTTGTAGTGAAAAGCCGGAATAGCTTCTGAAAAATAAGTATTTTTGCCAAAAATTAGTTGTATGCGAATTGATATTATCACGGTTTTACCTGAACTTTTACGAAGTCCGTTTGAGGCATCGATTTTGAAACGTGCGATCGACAAAGGTTTGGTGGAAGTGCACGTGCATAATTTGCGTGATTATACGACCAACAAGCAGAAAAATGTGGACGATTATCAGTTTGGCGGTGGTGCCGGAATGGTGATGTCGATTCAGCCGATTGACGATTGTATTGCGAAATTGAAGAGTGAACGTGACTATGACGAAGTGATTTATATGTCTCCGGACGGTGAAACGCTGAATCAGAAAATGGCGAATTCGATGTCGATGTTGCACAATATTATTATTCTTTGCGGCCATTATAAAGGTGTTGACCAACGGGTTCGTGATCATTTTATTACGAAAGAAATTTCGATTGGTGATTATGTACTTTCGGGTGGCGAATTGGGTGCGGCTGTTTTGAGTGATGCGATTATTCGGTTGATTCCGGGAGTTTTGAGCAATGAAACGTCGGCTTTGACGGATAGTTTTCAGGATAATTTGCTTTCAGGTCCGATTTATACACGTCCGGCAGAATACAAAGGGTGGAAAGTACCTGCTGTTTTGTTGAGCGGAAATTTTGCCGAAATTGATAAATGGCGTGAGAATCAAGCGTATGAGCATACGAAGAATAGACGGCCGGATTTGTTGGAGGAATAGTTGACTGTTGTCCGTTGTCTGTTATCTGTTTTTGGTTAAGAAGCTTTTGTTTTTCACTATCTTTGTTATTGAAATACCAATTTATGCACACCAATTTACGAACGGTAAATGTTACCCGCTATATCACTCCTTTGCGAGAAGGTGGTTCTTTGCCAGCGTTGGCCGAAGCCGATGATGATTTTAAGTATGTTTTAAAATTTCGTGGTGCCGGTCACGGTGTGAAAGCGTTGATTGCTGAATTTTTGGGTGGTCAAATTGCACGGTTTTTAGGTTTACCTGTTCCTGAATTAGTTTTTGCTACGCTTGATGAAGCCTTTGGAAGAACTGAAGGTGATGAGGAAATTCAGGATTTATTGCAAGGCAGTCAAGGTCTGAATTTAGGTTTGCACTTTCTTTCGGGAGCATTAACGTATGATGCAGCTGTGAATGATTGTGATGCTCTTTTGGCATCCAAAATTGTTTGGTTGGATGCATATATTACCAATGTTGACCGCACTTTTAAGAACACCAACTTATTGATTTGGAAAAAAGAACTTTGGCTAATTGACCACGGAGCAGCTTTTTATTTCCATCATTCGTGGGATAATTGGAAAGAAAATGCGTTGACTCCGTTTTCCTTGATTAAAGACCACGTTTTATTACCAAAAGCCACTCGTTTAGAGGATGTAAACAACGAATTTACATCAAAATTAAACGATACTGTTTTACGTGAAATTGTAAATCAAATTCCGGAAGATTGGTTACTCTGGGAAGATCAAGCGATAACCCCTACTGAAATAAAAGAAGTTTATTTTCAATTTTTGTCCATTAGATTGGCAAATGCATCCGTATTTTTAAAACAAGCACAAGATGTCCGCACCACACTTATATGAGTACGCCGTAATCCGCGTTGTACCAAGGGTGGAGCGTGAAGAATTCATTAATATTGGTTTGATGGTTTTTTGTAAACATCAAAAATATTTACGGATTCAATATGAAATTCCGGTTGAAAAAATTCGTTTTTTGGATGCTGAATTCGATTTAGCTCAATTAAAAATCAATTTAGAAGCTTTTTCAAAAATCTGCTCAGGCAAAAAAGAGGGTGGTCCAATTGCCGCTTTTGAAGCGGCGGAACGATTTAGATGGTTAACCGCCGTGAAGAGTTCAAGCATACAAACATCAAGACCGCATTCGGGTTTAAGTTTTGATTTGGATGGAACTTTTGAACGATTGTATGCGGAGTTGGTTTTGTGATAAATGACATTTCATTTCTTTAAATTAGAATAAATTTTATGACTCCAATCAAAACAGCCCTTCTAGCCTATGGACTTTCCGGAAAAATTTTTCACGCTCCTTTTTTGGCGACTAATGAAGGATTTGAATTGTATGCTGTTTTAGAACGAAATAATCAAAAAGCAAAAAATGATTTTCCGGATGTGAAAAGTTATGCTTCGTTAGAAGAACTTTTGGCGGATAATTCGATTGAATTAGTGGTGGTCAACACACCAAATAACACACATTTTGAATTGGCGAAACAATGTTTGCAAGCAAAAAAACACGTCTTATTAGAAAAACCTGCAACGGCAACTCCTGAAGAATTTTTAGAATTAATGGAATTGGCTAAATCGGTCAACAAACAACTTTTAGTCTATCAAAACCGCCGATGGAGCAGTGACATTTGTGCGGCAAAAGACATCATAAAATCAGGAAAATTAGGCGATATTGTTGAAGTTCATTTGCGTTTTGATCGTTTTCGTCCCGATATTAGTGTAAAAGGATTTAAAGAAAATGAATTGCCCGGAAGCGGAATTTTATATGATTTAGGTTCACATTTAATTGATCAAGCGATTTCAATTTTTGGCAAACCGAAAAAGCATTATGTTCAAAAAGGAATGTATCGCAATGGCACTTTGGTGGATGATTATGCGTTTGTGCATCTTTTGTTTGAAAATCAAGTAAATGCTTTTATAACTGCGAGTTTACATGTGCTTGACGTTCAATCGGGAATTGTGATTCAAGGCACAAAAGGAAGTTTCATTAAAGATTTTTGTGACGAGCAAGAAAATCAATTGATGGCAGGAATGACTCCAAATCATCCGGATTTTGGGTTGGAATTGGAAAACAAAGAGGGAAAATTGACTTATGTTGATGAAAATAATAATGTGATTACAGAACTAATTCCTTCTCTAAAAGGAAATTTTAATGGTTTGTTTGATGAAGTGTATGAATGTATTCGGGATGAAAAAACGTTTTCTGTTAGGAATGAGGAGATTTTGGAGCAGATTAGAATATTGATTTGCATTGAAAATTAACTTTTTTAAATTTTAAACCATTAAGGTATTAAGTTTCATTTAGAAAAAACTAAAATAAAACTCCCATACTAATTTCGAGAAAAGTATTAGATTTTAATATGCTATCGAGTTATTCAAAAAACCTTAATGTCTTTTAATACCTTAATGGTTTAAAAACAAAAAATTACTTATTTTAATTATAAACCAAAACGCTTATCAAATAAAAATCAACCAATTTAATTGTAATTTCAAAATAAATTGTAAATTTGCACCCACATTTGGACCAACCTCTGACGATAATCGTGTATGTTGCTCTGATAATCACTATTTTAACTTAATTGTTATGGCAGATTTAATGAAATTCGTTCAAGACGAATTTGTTACAAAAAAAGACTTTCCAGTATTTGGAGCAGGTGATACTATCACTGTGTATTACGAAATTAAAGAGGGTGAAAAAACAAGAACACAGTTCTTCAAAGGAGTTGTAATCCAAAGAAGAGGTTCTGGTGCAACCGAAACCTTTACCATCCGTAAAATGTCAGGTGCTGTTGGTGTGGAAAGAATTTTCCCGGTTAACATGCCTGCACTTCAAAAAGTAGAAGTTAACCAAAGAGGTAAAGTTAGAAGAGCTCGTATTTTCTACTTCAGAGACCTTACCGGTAAAAAAGCAAAAATCAAAGAAAGAAGAAGATAATCAACTTTCTACTCATAAAGAATCCCGTTTTGAAATTCAGAACGGGATTTTTTATTTCCTTCAATTTTAACAACTCACTCAATTTTTAATTCATTTTTTGTCAAATTACTAATTTTTAAAGTTCAGATTATCATATCCGTAATTCAATCGTTTTCGTTTATGGAATCTACCTGATTTCCACTTCCTTTTTCTTATCTTTGTAATCCTGATTTTTTCAGAAAAGCTTACAAAACAAAAACAAACAAACAAACAAACACATCATGTCAAAATCCAAAATTATTTATACAATTACGGATGAAGCTCCCATGCTTGCCACTCATTCTTTTTTACCTATTGTAAAAGCCTTTACTGCCCCGGCAGCCATATCAGTAGAAACTCGAGATATTTCATTAGCCGGACGAATTATTTCAAATTTTTCGGAATATTTAAAAGAAGATCAACGCATTCCAAACGATTTATTAGAATTAGGTCAACTGGCCACTACTCCGGAAGCCAATATAATTAAACTTCCAAATATATCCGCCTCTGTTCCTCAATTAAAAGAAGCGATTGCTGAACTACAGAAATTAGGCTATGCCATTCCCGAATTTGTTGAAAATCCACAAACCGAAGAAGAAAAAGCAATCAAAGCTAAATATGCTAAAGTATTAGGTTCGGCAGTAAATCCGGTTCTACGTGAAGGAAATTCCGATCGCCGTGCTCCGAAAGCAGTCAAAAATTACGCTCGTAAACACCCGCACAGTATGGGTGCTTGGAGTGCTGATTCTAAAACGCACGTTGCTCACATGACAGGTGGTGATTTTTATGGTAGTGAGCAATCGGTTTCAATTCCTGAAGCAACTACTTTCAAAATTGTTTTTGAAGCAAAAGATGGAACAACTAAAGTTTTAAAAGATACAACGCCTTTAAAAGCAGGCGAAATAATTGATAGTTCAGTAATGAATTTGAATAGTTTAAAAAAATTCATTGCCAACGAAATTGAAGATGCAAAAGCGAAAAATGTTTTGTTTTCAGTTCATTTAAAAGCAACCATGATGAAGGTTTCCGACCCTATTATTTTCGGAGCGATTGTGGATGTTTTCTTTGCCGATGTATTTGAAAAATATGCCGATTTGTTCAAAGAATTAGGTGTAAACACTAAGAATGGTTTAGGTGATGTATATGATAAAATTTCAGGTCATCCAAAACAAGCCGAGGTTGAAGCTGCTTTAACGGATGCTATGGCAAAAGGACCAGCGATTGCGATGGTAAATTCGGATAAAGGAATTACCAATCTTCATGTTCCTTCGGATGTGATTGTGGATGCTTCAATGCCGGCAATGATTCGAACTTCCGGTCAAATGTGGAACCAGGAAGGAAAACCTCAAGACACCAAAGCGATTATTCCGGACAGATGTTATGCCGGAATTTATACCGCTACGATTAATTTTTGTAAAAAACACGGAGCTTTTGACCCAAAAACAATGGGAAGCGTTCCTAATGTTGGTTTGATGGCTCAAGCTGCTGAAGAATATGGTTCGCACGATAAAACATTCCAAATAGATGACTTTGGTACAGTTAAAGTAATTAATGCAGAAGGAGCCATTTTAATGCAACAAGCCGTTGAAAAAGGCGACATTTTTAGAATGTGTCAAGTCAAAGATGCTCCTATTCAAGATTGGGTAAAATTAGCCGTAAACCGTGCGAGATTATCTAACACGCCTGCTGTTTTTTGGTTGGATGAAAACCGAGCTCACGACAGACAAATAATTGAAAGAGTAAATTTATATTTAAAAAACCACGATACAAGCGGATTAGATATTCGTATTCTGAATCCTATTGATGCGACTACTTTCACCTTAGAAAGAATAATCAAAGGATTAGACACCATTTCTGTAACAGGAAACGTTTTACGCGATTATTTAACCGATTTGTTTCCGATTTTGGAAGTGGGTACTTCAGCTAAAATGTTATCCATCGTTCCGTTAATGAATGGCGGTGGATTGTTTGAAACCGGTGCCGGTGGTTCTGCTCCCAAACATATTGAACAATTTATTGAAGAGGGCTATTTGCGTTGGGATTCATTAGGCGAATTTTTAGCACTTGGTGTTTCGTTAGAACATTTAGGTCAGTCGTTGAATAATGCAAAAGCATTGGTTCTTTCAGAAACGTTAGATTTGGCTACTGAAAAATTCTTAGAAACCGATAAATCGCCTGCCCGAGAAGTGGGTCAAATTGACAACAGAGGTTCGCATTTTTATTTAGCTTTATATTGGGCTCAGGCGTTGGCAGATCAAAACAAAGATGAGGAATTAAAAAACCTCTTCACTCCTATTGCTAAAGAATTAACTGAAAATGAATCTAAAATCAATGAAGAATTGATTGGTTCGCAAGGCAAAAAACAAGAAATCGGTGGTTATTACAAACCTGATTTTAAATTGTTAGAAAAAGCGATGCGTCCGAGTGAGACTTTAAATGCTGTTTTGGCGAAGTTGGGTTAGAAACAAGAATTGCACAGCTGTGTCATTTCGACGAAGGAGAAATCACATAGCGTTAAGCAATTAGGATATTATCTACTTTATGTGATTTCTCCTTCGTCGAAATGACACAGTCTAACATAGTAGTATTTAAGGGACGATAATTTCAAATGATTTTTATACAAAAAAGACAATCCTAACCGGTTGTCTTTTTTGTTTCATATAAAACCCTAAATTTATAAAATCGAAAAAAGTTTTAGGTTCTTCCCAACCTTTTGCCAACTATTGTGCTCTTTATAAGAAAGCAAACCAATTTTGATGGAAAAAAATATCATTCAAGCCTGCAGAAAAATGCATCGAGACGCCCAGCGGAAGGTGTATGAGCACATGGGACCCAAATTGTATCAGTTATGCAAACGGTATCTCAAAAAAGAGGAAGAAATAGAAGAAGCTTTGGCCGATGCATTCTTTACTATTTTTACCAAAATTGATCAATTAAAGGAAGACCATGCGTTTGAAGCTTGGGCTAGAAAAATCACAGTCAATCAGTGTTTACTCACGTTGCGAAAAAATGTGAACTTTAATTTGTATTTGGATGATGTCAAATTATCCTCGCAACCCACAACGGACGAAATTACTGATTTGGAAGAGGAAGATTTACTGAATCTGCTTCAACTGATTCCCGACGGATGCAAAGCCATCTTTAATCTGTTTGTTATCGAAGGCTATTCACACAAAGAAATTGCAATGCAATTAGGCATTTCAGAAGGTACTTCAAAATCACAATTGAACGCTTCAAAAACCAAATTGAAAGAGTTAGTGAACAATTTTTATTATCAAAAGGCAAAATAGTTATGGAAAATCAAGATAAATTATACGATAAAATGAAACAAGCGGCAAAAAATGCCGAAGCAAATTCATTTCCCGGAATGGAAAAAGTTTGGGCACGTGTTGAAGAAAAATTAGATAAAAAAGAAGATAAAAAAGTAATCATTCTTTGGAAAAAAATAGCCGTTGCTGCTTCGCTCCTATTGTTTGTTTCCCTTGGTTATCAATTTTTAAAATCGGATAAAGAAATTATTACAATTGAAAATCCGATTGTGAATGAAAATAAGGATACGATTCAGAATGTTTCTCCTTTAAAAATTGAAAAATCGAAAGAAGAAATGGTGGTTTCTTCAGATGTTGAAACGGAGAAGAATTCAAATGTTGAACCAATTTTAAAAGAATCAATCCTAAAAAATTCTATAAAGAAAGAACAACAAGTGGTTTCTGTTTTTAAAGATAGTTTGATGAAATTGAATGATTTAATTGCTTTAGATGAAGAAAAAAACAAACTTGTTTCTAAAGAAATTCCAACCGTAAAAATTTCGAGTGAAGAAATAAATAAACTAACCGGAGAACGAATGATTACCGGTGTTGTGATGGATAGTTATAATCTTCCTCTTTCTGGTGCAACTGTTCTTATCAAAGGAACTTCAAAAGGAACTAATACTGATTTTGACGGTAAATTTTCAATCAAAGCCAAAAAAGGAGAAACATTGGAGTTTAGTTATGTTGGAATGCTAACCCAAACGACTAAAATTGATAGTTCTACTAATTTGAATATTGCATTAGTTGATAATGGTACCACATTGGAGGAAGTGGTAGTTGTTGGTTATGGTACACGAGTAGCAAAAAAAACAACTAGTGCAGCTACATCAATTACTTCAAATGAAATTAAAAAAGGTAAAAAAACAAATACTCCAAATAAGACTTTAGTTTGGAATTCGATATCAGATCAAAAAGAGTTTAAAGTAAAAGCAGAAATTAAGAAATCAAATACTCAATCTTTACAAGGAAAAGTAGCAGGAGTCTATATTAATGATGCTAATCAAAAATATAAGGGAAACAATAATATAACTATAAGAGGAACTAATTCAATAAACTCGAAAAATGAACCATTGATCATTTTAGACGGACAACCAATTTCCCAAAAAGAAATGCAAGTGCTTAATCCAAATGATATCAAAGATATTACGGTTTTAAAAGATGCATCAGCCACATCTTTATATGGAAGTAGCGGAAGAAATGGCGTAATCGTCATCACCTCCAAAAGCGGAAAAGTTGAAAAATTGTCTAAAAGACAACTCAAAAAGAAACTAAAAGAATTAGAAGAAGCTCAACAACAAGCACCAATTCAATGGCCGGTTAATGATCCAACGCAAGATGAATCGTATGAATCATTTGAAGAAAACGCCTTCGAGAGTCCGACTACCGCACCACTTTCTACGTTTTCGATTGATGTGGACAACGCCTCTTACACCAACATTCGCCGTTTTATTAACAACGGACAAACTGTTCCAAAAGATGCGGTTCGTGTGGAAGAAATGGTTAATTTTTTCAAATACAACTATACTGAACCAACCGATGAACATCCGTTTTCCATTCACACCGAATACAGCGATTGTGCTTGGAACAGAAATCACAAAGTGTTGAAAGTTGGTTTACAAGGCAAAAACATTCCAACCGAAAATTTACCGGCTTCCAACTTAGTTTTTCTGGTGGATGTTTCGGGTTCGATGAACGATCAAAATAAATTGCCATTGCTTAAACAATCGATGAAAATTTTGGTTGAACAACTTCGCAAAAAAGATAAAGTTTCTATTGTGGTGTATGCCGGAGCTGCCGGATTGGTTTTGCCACCCACTTCCGGTGATGAAAAAAAGACAATCATTGATGCCTTAGAAAATTTACAAGCTGGCGGAAGCACTGCAGGTGGAGCAGGAATTGAATTGGCCTACAAAACTGCTGAAGAAAACTTTGTCAAAAACGGAAATAACCGAGTGATTTTAGCTACTGACGGCGACTTTAATGTGGGAGCTTCATCTAATACAGACATGCAAACATTGATTGAAGAAAAAAGAAAAAGTGGTGTTTTCCTAACTTGTTTAGGGTACGGAATGGGTAATTACAAAGACAGCAAAATGGAAACCATTGCCAACAAAGGAAACGGAAATTATGCTTACATCGATAATATTCAAGAAGCCAATCGCTTTTTAGGAAAAGAGTTTAAAGGTTCGATGTTTGCTATTGCGAAAGATGTGAAAATTCAAATCGAATTCAATCCGCAACACGTGCAAGCGTATCGCTTAATTGGGTATGAAAACCGAAAATTGAATGACGAAGATTTTGTGAATGATGCCATTGATGCCGGCGAATTAGGAAGCGGTCACACCGTTACGGCGTTGTATGAAATTATTCCGACGAACGTGAAAAGCGATTTTTTCAAAGAACCAATTGACTTGAAATATTCTAAAACAGAAAATTCTTCAACTGTCTTTGGAAATGAATTGGCGACTATCAAATTTCGATATAAAAAACCGGATGGTGAAAAAAGTATCGAAATGGTTCAAGTGATTGAAAACAAATCAATCCCAATTGATAAATCATCCGATGATTTTAAATTTTCGTCTGCCGTCGCTTGGTTTGGATTAAAATTAAGAGATTCAAAATTAGTTCAAAACAAAGACAGCGAAGCCATTAAAACCTTAGCAAAAAAAGGACTTTCTAACGATGAAGAAGGGTATAAAACAGAATTTATCCGATTGGTTGAAACCGTAAAATAAAAAATTGGTTACACTGAAAACCTGACAATTAGCATAAATTGTCAGGTTTTTTATTAACCGTACTTTAACAAATGAAACACGAAATTTCTGAAAAAATTTCATCACTTTTGTTAAAAAAATTACCTATGCCTTTTAATAAAATCAGTTTTCCGATAATTCTACTATTATCAGGAATTTTGACACTTTCCGCTCAGGAAAAATTCACCATTAGCGGAACGATTTCCGACCAAAAAAGCAATGAATCGCTTTATGGTGTAAATATCATTGTAACGGACACAAAAACAGGTGCAACAACCAACGAATACGGATTTTACTCCATTTCCCTTACAAAAGGAACGTATTTAATTCAAATTAGTTACGTTGGTTTTCAAACCATTGAAGAAACAATAATTTTGGATAAAAACATTCGAAAAAACTTTTCATTATTCGAATCGAGTCAGCAATTAAGCGAAGTCATTTTAACCGAACGAAAAGCCAAAGCTGAAATTCGTAAACCAGAAATGAGCGTCAACAAACTCTCTATTCAGGAAATCAAAGAAATGCCTGTTTTATTGGGTGAAGTGGATATCATAAAATCGTTGCTGACTTTACCGGGTGTCACCAGTGCAGGCGAAGGTCAGTCCGGGTTCAACGTTCGTGGTGGTGGAGCCGATCAAAATTTGATTTTATTAGACGAAGCTACCATCTATAATTCTTCCCATTTATTTGGTTTGTTTTCGGTGTTTAATCCTGATGCGATTAAAGATTTAAAATTGTATAAAGGTGGAATTCCGGCTCGTTATGGCGGAAGATTATCCTCTGTTTTAGATATTTATCAAAAAGAAGGAAACAGTAAAGAATATCACGTGAATGGTGGAATCGGAATTATTTCCAGTCGATTATTAGCCGAAGGCCCGATTGTAAAAGATCGTGGTTCATTTCTGGTTGCCGGAAGAGGTTCGTATGCTCACTTATTTTTAAAACTGACCGACAACAACAACTCGGCTTATTTTTATGATTTGAATACAAAATTGAGTTATAAAATTAACGATAATAATAACGTTTATTTTTCCGGTTATTTTGGTCGTGACGTCTTTAGTTTGAATAATGCTTTTGTGAATACATATGGAAATGCGGTGTTGAATTTACGTTGGAATCATTTGTTTTCTGATAAATTATTCAGCAATATGTCTTTTATTTATTCTGATTATTACTATGGTTTGGAATTGGATTTTGTTGGATTTGAATGGAATAGCGGAATCAAAAATTACAACTTTAAATATGATTTCAAACATTATTTAAGTGATAAATTGAAATTAACCTATGGATTGAATACGATTTACTATGATTTTAATCCGGGTAAAATTGAACCAAGCCGTCCGGATTCCGGTATTAATGAAGATCAATTAGACAGAAAATATGCACTTGAATCAGCGGTTTATGTTGATGCAGAACATCAATTATCTGAAAAAATAACCGTTTCCTATGGTTTTCGATTCAGTAACTTTTTACGTTTAGGTAATCAGACATTGAATGTGTATGAAAACAATCAAGCGGTCAATTTTAATGCTGATTTTCAAGTCTATGAAAGTGCTACGCCAATTGGAACAATTTCCTACGGAAAAAATGAAACCATCGCCAGTTTCAACAATATCGAACCACGTTTTTCTGTTTCATATGCATTAAATGACAATCAATCCATTAAAGCTAGTTACAACCGAATGAGTCAGTATTTGCATCTGATTTCAAACACACAATCACCTACTCCATTGGATGTTTGGGCTCCAAGCGATAATTTTTTGAAACCGCAATTGTTAGATCAATATGCCATTGGTTATTTTCAGAATTTTAAAGATGATGAATATTCATTGGAAGTAGAAACGTACTATAAAAATATCAAAAACCGAGTAGATTATATTGATGGAGCGAATTTAATTGCCAATGAAGCCATTGAAAGAGTCGTTTTAAACGGACGAGGACGAGCCTACGGAATGGAAATTTTATTCCGAAAAAATGCAGGTCGTTTCAACGGTTGGTTATCCTATACATTAGCCAGAACCGAACAACAAGTGGTGGGAAGAACACCGGAAGAAGTGGGAATCAATAATGGAAATTGGTACAAAACCGGCTTTGATAAACTCAACGATATTTCAGTAGTTGGAAATTATAAATTAAATGAAAAATGGCGTTTTGGAGCTAATTTTTCTCTACAAACCGGCCAACCGGTCACTTTTCCAAATGGTCAATATGAATACTTAGGAATCACGGTTCCAAGTTTTAATAATCGAAACGCAGACCGATTGCCAACCTATCATCGTTTGGATATTTCTGCCACCTTAACACCAAATAAAAATAAAGACAGAAAGTGGGATGCCGAATGGGTTTTTGGGTTTTATAATATTTACAATCGTCAAAATGCGGCTTCCATTACGTTTCGTCAAAACGATGAAACGGCAAGAAATGAAGCAGTTCGATTATCTATATTCGGAATTGTTCCGAGTGTAACGTATAATTTTAAATTTTAAAAAATGAAACTTTTTAAATATAGTGTGCTCCTATTCATTGTAATCATAACAGTTGGATGTGAAGAAGTTATCGATGTTAATTTGAATACAGCACCACCAAGGTTGGTGATTGAGGCTTCTATTAATTGGGTGAGAGGAACACAGGGAAATAGTCAAGCGATAAAATTATCAACCACTGCCGGTTATTTTGCCGAGGGTGTTCCACCCGTTACAGGTGCAAGTGTAACCATCACCAATAGTCAAGGAACGGTTTTTAATTTTGCGGAAATTGATCAACCGGGTTTGTATATTTGTACTGATTTTGTGCCGGTTGTGAATGAAAATTATACGCTGGTAGTTGTTTCAAACGGTGAAACCTATACTGCAACCGAAAGATTGCTGGCTACTCCTGAAATCACAAGAGTCGAACAACGCAGTGATGCCGGCATTTTGGGAGATGCCATCGAAGTAAAGTTCTTTTTTGATGATATTCCAAACGAAACTAATTTTTACTTCTTAGGTATTATTGACCCCTACAAAGTAATTCCTGAATATGGTGTTCTTGAAGATCGTTTTTTTGAAAATAACGAGATGTTCGGTTTGTATTTTAGTGACGAATTTGTTCCGGGTGATACCATCACTTTCACTATGAGTGGTGTATCACAACAGTATTTTAATTACATGAATATTTTGTTGGCACAAGCAGGAACAAACAGTGGAGGACCATTTAGTACACCAAATTCAACTGTTCGCGGTAATATAATCAATCAAACTAATTTTGATAATTTTGCATTGGGGTATTTTAGGTTGAGTCAGACCGAGATTAATGAATATGTTATACAATAACAATTGTAAATAAATTGAATGATTTTTTTGGAACACCGATTTTAAAAATTTAAATAATTAATAAAATTAGATTTAAGAATTTTAAAAAAAATAGGTTTTTAAGATTTTAAAATTTCTAAAATCTGTGTTCTTCCTGCTACATTATTCAAGAGAAAAAATTATGTCATCACACCACATCATCAAAGACGACCAGGAACCAGCCTTAATCATAGCCAATGGAGCCGCTTGTAATCAAGAGCTTTTGGGTCAATTATTAGAATGGTCGCCGTTGGTTATTGTCTTAGATTCCGCTATTAGTCGAGTGTTGGAACTTGGCATTAAAGTAGATGTTTTGCTAGGTGATTTTGATCGAGACTTTGATCCTAATTATTATAGAGAAATTCAGTACCCGCTGGAAATTGTAAACACACCGGATCAAAATAAAACCGATTTAGAAAAAGCCTTTGATTATTTAATTGAACGAAATATTCCTGCGGTAAATGTGGTTTGGGCAACCGGAAAAAGAGCCGATCATACCATTACTAATATCACTTCCGTTGTTAAATTTAGTGAAAAATTAAAAATTGTTTTGTTTGACGATCATTCCAAAATCTTTCATTTACCCAGAAAATACGAAAAATGGTATCCGAAAAATACAGTCATTTCGCTAATTCCAATTGGAGCTGTTCATGGCATTCATTCCCAGAATTTATTTTATCCGTTGCAAAACGATTCGTTGCAAATTGGTTATCGAAGCGGGAGCAGTAATCATGTTGCCGAAGACGGAATTGTGATTATTGAACACCTAGAAGGCGATTTAATTTTGATGGAATGTTGGGATTAAAAGCTTTTAATCAATAAAAATTCTGTAAATTTATATTTTACACAAATCATACTTTGAAAAATAATACCAACTCAGAAAAGTCATCATTACATCCTCGCAATAAGCATCGTTCTCGTTATGATTTTGAAGTTTTACTAATTAAAACTCCTGAATTAAAACCGTTTATTTATAGTAACGAATATGAAATCGAAACCATCGATTTCAGTAATCCGATGGCAGTTAAAACACTGAACAAATCCTTATTAAAAACCTATTACGGAATTTTAGACTGGGATTTACCCGAAGATTATCTTTGTCCGCCCATTCCTGGTAGAGCCGATTACATTCATCATATTGCCGATTTATTGGCTGAAGTCAATCAGCAAATTATCCCAAACGGAAATAATATTATGGGTTTGGATATTGGGGTTGGTGCCAATTGCATCTACCCTATTTTAGGAAATGCCGAATATGACTGGAGTTTCGTTGCCACCGATATCGATGCTAATGCTCTCGAAAATTGTGTGTCAATTATTGAAAAAAATCCACATTTAACCGATGTCATCAGCTTGCAACAACAAATGGATTCCCGATTTATTTTTAAAGACATTATTCAACCCGAAGATAAATTTGCGTTTACCATTTGCAATCCTCCTTTTCACGATTCCAAAGAAGAAGCTGCCAAAAGTGCTGCTCGAAAAGTTTCTAATTTAACCAATCAAAAAACGACCAATCCGATACTAAATTTCGGCGGACAAAACAACGAACTTTGGTGCGAAGGAGGCGAACTTGCTTTTATCACCCAAATGATTTACGAAAGTGTTAAATATCCCAAACAATGTTTTTGGTTTACCACGTTAGTTTCTAAAAAAGACCATTTAAAAAGCATTTATAAAACACTCAATAAAGTGGAAGCTTCTAACATCAAAACCATTGAAATGAACCAAGGCCAAAAAATCAGTCGTTTAGTTGCTTGGACATTTTTAAGCGAAAATCAACAAAAAGATTGGAAGTTTTCTGTTGAATAAATCGCATTGTTTTTTTCGTAACTTTGTAAAAAGAGAGGAAATATGAAAACAGCTGAATTAAAAAATATTTTGATTTCCCACATCAATCAAATTGATGATGAATCTTATTTAAATGCATTGAGAACGATTATTGAAAGTAAATCAAACTTTTCCAATAGTTACCTTGAAGAATATAATAATGAGCTTCTAATTGCTGAAGAAGAAATTGAAAAAGGAAATTATTTTTCTCATCAAGAAGTGAAAGATAAAATGGAGCAATGGAAAAAAAACTAAAAATTAAAAAGAAATAAATCTCAGCAACTCAGTAACTCAGCTCCTCAAAAATGAAATTCCAAGTCATCTCAGATTATATAACTAATGAAAAATCAATTAAGAATTTTTATTAGATATTTAATTTATGTAATATAATATCACCGATAATTGCAAAATAACTATATTGCAGTTGACTAAATTAAAAGTAATTATGACAAGTTTAGAAAAAAAACTTAAAGAATTAAATCCAAATTTGTTTGGAAAATTAAACGAAACAAAAGAAGCTGTAAAATTACTTTTAAATCAATATATTAAAAATTTTCCTGATTACACAGATCATTCTATTCATCATACAAATGCCGTTTATGAAATTGTTAGTGAAGTATTAACTAATGATGAAATTGATAATTTAAATGATGATGAAATTTATATTCTCTCAATGTCGAGTTATTTACACGATATTGGTATGTGCATTCCTGAAGATAAAATTAAGGAAATAGCAGATACTGAAGAACTAGTCAAAGAAAGAGAATTACATCCTAATGTAAGCAGAGAAAAATATCTTCGTGACATTCATCATACATTAAGTAGAAAATTTATATTGGAAGAATGGGAATTACTTAAAATTCCTTCCGAAAAATATGCAGAAGCTATTGGACTTGTTTCAGAAGGGCATCGAGTTGTTGATATTGGTAATCCAGAAATATATAAGCCAAAATTTAGTGTTAAAAATGGAAGAGAGTTCGTTTGTTTACCCTATTTATCAGCAGTTTTAAGGATAGCGGATGAACTTGACATTACAAATATTAGAACTCCTAGTTTACTCACTAAGTATTATATGCCTGATAATGAAAAAAGTATAGTTGAATGGAATAAACATATTGCAAACACATTAAGATTCATATCTGAAAATTATGTTGAATTTGAAGTAAAGTGTTCTAATCATAGTATGTTAGCAGCACTTGAAGACCAATTTAATAAAATTGGAAACGTAATTAATTATTGTCAAAAAGTAATTAAGAATATTAGTAATACTGAAAATAGAAAATTTTCTTTAAGATTGGAACAAGTAAGACCAAAAATTACTTATGTTGATTTTGATCCAAAAGGTATAAAGTATTCTTTTGATGTTGACAATGTGATTAATGCGTTTGTTGGAGAAAATCTATATAACGATAAATTGACTTCATTGAGAGAATTAATACAAAATTCAATAGATACTTGTCGTTATAAAAAAGTTTTAAACCCAGATTACATTCCTGAAATTAAACTAACCATAAATAAAGAGTCAATAAAAATTGAAGATAATGGTTTAGGAATGGATGAATTTATAATAAAAAATTTTTTTGGAAAATTGTGTAGTAGTTTTTACCAGCAAGAAAGTATAAAAAAAGATTATGATGCAATAGGGCAATTTGGAGTTGGTGTTTTTTCTTATTTTTTAATGGCTGACTACATTGACATTGAAACTAAGACAGAGAAAGAAAGTACCTTACATTTTAGATTAGATAAAGATCCAAAAAACTATTTCCATTTTTTTAAAACCTCAGAAAGAAATGTTACTGGAACTTCAATAACATTAAATTTAAAAGAAGAATATATAAATTATAATGAAAATGATTTTATTGAATACATAAAAGATAAATTCAGGTATATTGAATTTCCAATTTCTGTAATATCTAAAAATGGAACTTTTATATTAAATTCTGAAGATTTCGAAGATAAAAATTTAAAAGAGAAGTTAATAGAATCTCTTATGCATCAACATAAATCATTATCCAATGAAATAGAAATATTCACTCATAATTTTTCAAATGAAAATTATGAAGGTTCCATCTCATTTGTTTATTTAAAAAATTTGTATTTTCAAAAAATTGGATATTTACTAAAAGACGATTCTTTTAAATTCAAAAATGAAAATAATAAATACAATCATAATAAAAGTATTTTTAATATTTGCCAAAAAGGAGTTTTAATTAATAAAGGAAGTGAATACTCTATAATATCAGATACTTATTGTAATTTAAATTTAAAACAAAAGATAGACATTCAAATTAACAGAAATAATTTTTCAAATGAATCAATAATTAATGAAATAATTTATGATATAATGTCGGAATTATTAATTAATTTTTTTGGGAAATTAATTAATGAATATAGTCCTATAGAATTATCTAGAATCACTTTTAATTTTATACATCAAAACAGAATAAAATTAGAAAAATCAATTTATCCAAAATTATTTTTAACAATTAATGATGAAAATAATTATTACAAATATTTAAGTTTTGAAGAATTTTTAAAAAAAGATTTCAAATCAATCATGATTAGTTTAAATAAAGTTCATACAGATTTTTTAAATTCAAAAATTGAAAATAAACTAGTGATTGAGTTTTATGATGATAATCCTAATTATCGTTATAGAACCATTGATTTGGATTTTACTTTTTATGAAGAAAATAACTACGCTCAAATATTAATTAAAAGTGATGATTTTTATTATTTAGAGTTATCTAAAGAACTTTCAATCCCAAAAAAAATGGAATTTATGCGAAATGGCACAATTTTCATTAACACAAAAAATATTAATACAGTAATAATAGATAAATATACAGCTATAAATACATATTCTACCGAATACAAATTTGAATATGAGGATTATGATATTAATTTTAACCATCCTTTCGTTAAAGAAATTTTCGCATACAAAGAAAAAAATATAAACCAGAAAGCAAGACAAATAATTATTGAAATATTTGGACTCTTATCAGGTATATATTATGGTGACTCATTCAATGATGAAATGATAAAATTAGATGTACTTCAAAAAGAATTAAAAAGTAATTTAGTAATAAATCATGAATTAACTAAGGACGATTTTCCTTCAGAATTATTTTAATAGTGAAATTCCAAGTCATCTCAGATTACATACCCACCGGCGATCAACCGCAAGCCATTGACAAATTAGCCAACGGAATCCTGAATGGTGAAAAATATCAAACGTTATTGGGCGTTACCGGTTCCGGAAAGACATTTACTGTGGCCAATGTGATTGAAAAAGTAGAAAAACCAACCTTAGTTCTCGCTCACAACAAAACACTTGCCGCTCAATTATACTCCGAATTCAAGCAATTTTTTCCGAATAATTCCGTGCAGTATTTTGTTTCGTACTACGATTATTATCAACCCGAAGCCTATATTCCGGTTACGGGAACCTATATAGAAAAAGATTTATCCATCAACGAAGAATTAGAAAAACTCCGTCTCAGCACTACTTCTGCCCTACTTTCAGGTCGCAGAGATGTGTTGGTCGTGGCTTCCGTTTCGTGTTTGTATGGTATTGGAAATCCGGTCGAATTTCAAAAAAACGTCATTTCCATTGATCGGGGCGAAATCATCTCCCGAACCAAATTATTACACCGTTTAGTGCAAAGTTTATATTCACGAACCGAAGCCGATTTTACCCCCGGAACCTTCCGCATCAAAGGCGATACGGTTGAAATTTTCCCAAGTTATGCCGACGATCCGTTTCGCGTCCATTTCTTTGGCGATGAAATCGAAGAAATCGAAGCCTTTGACACGAAAACAACCAAAGTAATCGAACGTTACACCAAATTAAACATTTATCCCGCCAATATGTTCGTGACTTCACCCGATGTATTGCAAGCCGCCATTTGGGAAATCCAACAAGATTTGGTCAAACAAGTGGATTATTTCAAAGAAATCGGTAAACATTTAGAAGCCAAACGCTTGGAAGAACGAACGAATTTTGATTTAGAAATGATACGTGAATTGGGCTATTGTTCCGGTATTGAAAATTATTCACGTTATTTAGATGGTCGTTTGCCCGGCACACGTCCATTCTGTTTGTTAGATTATTTTCCGGATGATTTTTTAATGGTGGTGGATGAAAGTCACGTGACCATTTCGCAAGTGCACGCCATGTACGGTGGCGACAGAAGCCGAAAAGAAAACCTCGTCGAATTCGGATTCCGACTTCCCGCTGCAATGGACAACCGTCCGTTAAAGTTTGAAGAATTTGAAGCCTTGCAAAACCAAGTCATCTACGTTTCTGCCACACCGGCTGATTACGAATTACAAAAAAGCGAAGGAATCTTTGTCGAACAAGTCATTCGTCCTACCGGATTATTAGACCCAATCATCGAAGTCCGTCCGAGTTTAAACCAAATCGACGATTTAATCGAAGAAATTCAACTTCGTTGCGAAGCCGACGAACGCGTTTTAGTCACCACGTTAACCAAACGAATGGCGGAAGAACTCACCAAATATTTGACCAAAGTTTCCATTCGCTGTCGTTATATTCACTCTGATGTGGATACCCTCGAACGAGTGGAAATCATGCAAGATTTGCGTAAAGGGTTGTTTGATGTTTTAATCGGTGTAAACTTACTCCGTGAAGGACTGGATTTACCCGAAGTTTCGCTTGTTGCCATTTTGGATGCTGATAAAGAAGGTTTCCTCCGCAGTCATCGTTCGCTTACCCAAACCGTGGGTCGAGCCGCTCGAAACGTCAACGGAAAAGCCATTTTATATGCCGATAAAATCACCAACAGCATGCAAAAAACGATGGACGAAACCACGTACCGTCGCGAAAAGCAAATTGCCTACAACACGTTGCACGGATTATCGCCCAAAGCCCTAAACAAAAGTCTCGGCAATGCGTTGAGCAACAATTCCGTTTCAACGCAATACTACGAAGATAAACTCCTCAAAGCCGCCGAACCCGAAAGTTTGTACCTCACCAAACCCGAAATTGAAAAGAAAATCCGCGACCTCCGAAAAATGATGGAAAAAGCCGCCAAAGAACTCAACTTCATCGATGCTGCTAAATTGCGTGATGAAATAAAAAGTTTGCAGGAAAAAATTTAATATTAAAACATTTACAATGAGAAAAACTTTATTCTTGTTAGTACTATTTACATCTACTGTAAAATCTCAAAATTTAGAGGAAAACAGTAAATTTAAAAATACAATTTCCTTAGAATTTTATCAGCCCTTTCAAAATAATATACGTGAATTCTATAATGATGATTGGATCTTAGGTTATGAACCCTCCGAAAAGAGTAATTATTCAAGAAACGCATTTTCAAATGCTTTTGGGATTAGCTATGAAAGAGTTCTAAAAAATTTTATTCTTAGAACACGTTTTGGGGTTTCTGTCAGGAAAATTGAAGAAAGTAATGGATATGAATATATTAGTGAAGAACAAAACTTTACTTCTATCTTATCAAAAGAATATAGTTATAAACAAATTCATATTAATAGTTTAATTGGGGTAATAAAGAGAGTTAATCTTGTAAATAATTTTGATTTTGATTTCGGAATTGATTTTGCATTTGTACATTATCAAAAAGCTGAAGGTAAATTACAATACAATATAAATGAAAAAACAATTTCAGATAATCGTTTATTAAAAGATCAAATTATAAATGTTAATGATAGAATTGGTTCAATACAAAGCATTGGATTTGGCCCAATTTTAAAACCGCTGTATAATTTCTCAGATAGGTTAGTTGTATCGGCGGAGTTTCAAGTATATTTTATGAATACTTTCACAAAAGACCAGACATTTAGATTAGAAACTTCTGACACAATCTTTGAAGATGGCAGTTCTGAAAACATTGAAATAAGCCAAGAAATTAATTATAATGTTAATCAATGGAACTGGACAAAAATTTCACCATTAATTAGAATTGGTTATTTATTTTAAATTTTACTTTGTCAAAAAAGCCACCAAAGAACTGAACTTTATCGATGCCGCCAAATTGCGTGATGAAATCAAAAGTTGGCAGGAGAAGATGTGATTTTTTTTGAAGCTATTCCCGATTTTCGCTACAAGCTTTTGCTCAAAAACCTTTTTTTCTAAGGTTCATCAGGAGCTCCCAAGGTCGCTCTGCCAAACCAAGAAAAAATAGGTTTTCTTCCCAAAAGGCTTTCCGCTGTAATCGGGGCTAGGAGATTGTGCTTCAAAACAAAAATTAGTGAATAAAGCCGTTTTGATGATTTGTACGATTTATTTATTAAATTTGAGAGGCTATCAAACTGATACATTCAAAATATGATGCTAAATTTTATTTTGTAAATAAAATTAGAAAAAAAATTGAGTTCTTTCCAATGATTAAAACAACTATGTAAACTCAATCTAAAATTGGTAATTAATTCTAAAAGCTAAAGATTTTAATTCAAAAAAAAACAAAAATGAAAATTCAAAGCACAAAAGGAACATCTACTAAAGCTACAACAATTCTCTCGTGGGGTCCAGATGACGAAAATCTTATTTTAAAAATTAACCTCAGAGAAAATAAAAATGATGATAATGAATATTATTTGAGGCAAAATTATTTTTCTAAAAGTGCCTACATAGATTATTATTGTTACAGACTTTTATATTTAACAGATAATTCATTTTTTCTAGTAAGTAAGCTTGTCAAAACAGCTGCTGATTGTTTAGAAAAATTATTAAAATTGTTTTTACTTACATACAATCCAGCATTAGATATCAAAAAGTTATCTCATAATCTTGACAAGATAGTTTCGGAATGTAAAAAAATAGATGATTACTTTGACAAACCAGAACTAAATACATTTTGTGATGAGTATTCACAAAAATTAGGTGGTTTTAATGGTCATCAAATATTTGGGTATTCGGACAATACTGTTATCGAAAGTTGGGAAACAGATTGCTCAAATATATTAAATTTGCTTGATGAAGTATTTCTTGAAACATTATTAAGAATGAAAAATAATTACGGATTTTTTGCTTTTGATTTATTTGAAATTTATCTTGAACGTGAATCTACAAAATCAAGATATAATCTAAAATTTACAGAAGTAAAGAGTGTGCTTTTTACCAGGAATAATTTCATTCATAGTTTTTATTTAAAAAATGAAAAAAATATCATTGAAAATACTATTCCAATTTAAATATCAACACCCAAGCTCTCTTAAATCTTCTTTGATAGCACGCTGCTCTGCGAATGTCTCTGACTTCGCAGCAAAAAACATCCGTTACTACAAGAATCTCTTAACTTTTCAAAAAACTTATATTACTTATATGTTTTAAAATAAACAAACTATGAAAACCCCTCACCAACTCGCCTCCTGTTTTCGAGAAGTCATTTTAAACGGCACTTGGGTAGCCAACACCAACGTTAAAGCACAACTTTCTGGCACCGATTGGAAAACGGTTACCACACCAATAAACGACCTCAACACCATTGCCGTGTTAGCACAACATATTCATTATTACATCAACGGAATTAATCAAGTATTCAAAGGTGGACCATTAGCCATTAAAGACAAATACAGTTTCGATTTTCCGCCAATCACCTCACAAGAACAATGGGAAACTTTTTTACAACGGTTTTGGAATGATGCAGAAACGTTCGCTAAACAGGTAGAACAACTCACGGATAAACAACTGGATTCCAATTTTACGAATCCGAATTATGGCAGTTATCACAGAAATATCGATGGCATGATTGAACACAGTTATTATCATTTAGGACAAATTGTGTTAATCAAAAAGCTCATTTCTGCATAAAAAATAAATCTACTTCAAAATCTACAAAAAAGTTAGGAAAAATAAAGCGTTGTAGGTGAGCAATTAAGCAAAAAGATACTGTGATTTTTGTAACACAAAATTGTTACATATTTACTAAACGGAATGATTTATATTAAGTAGAATTGTATAAATTTACTTTATAATTCATCATTTTATGAAAAAAGTCTATCTACTTCTGTTTTTTATTTGCAATTTTTCTTACAGTCAATATGAGAAAGAAATTGATTCGTTGACTAAAATTATTTCTTCAAAAAAAGAAAACAAAGAAAAATCAAAAGCATATGATGTCTTAATTCAACTCTATTTAGACATTGACTTAAAAATTGCAAAAAAACACATTCAAAGTTTATACGATTTAAACAAAAACGGCAATTGTATAGAATGTGAAATTATAGCTGATTTAAACAATGGTTATTATCATGATATGTTAGCCGAAAATGAAAAATCGATTTATTATTTTGAAAAGTGTGCTAAAAATTGTTTAAAAATAAACGACTATGAAAATTATGAATTAGCTCAAATGCAAATTGCACAGGACTATTTAGCACTTCACAATCATGAAAAAGCGGAGTTAGTTTTAAATAATGTTATAAATTTCAGTAAAAAACACAACTTAAAAGATAACCTTTATTTTCTATATTATTTAAAAGGAACTTTAAATGCTGATAGATCATACTACAAGTTAGGGCTAGAAAATTATATTCTCGCAGAAAAAACGTTATTGAAAACAAAACCGGAAGATTTAAAAACACAAATCGACATTATCAATATGATTGGTGTAATTTATTCTAACATTGAAAATCATAATAAAGCAAGAGAATACAACAACAAAGCTATCAAAATAGCCGAAAAGCTAAATGATATGTCAATAAAAATGAATGTTATTCGAAATCGTGGTTTTATTGAATCGACAGCAAAAAATTATACTGCTGCATTACCATACTTATTGGAAGCATACGAATATCATAGTGAAACAAATAATATCAACCTAAAAGGAATGGGAGCATATTTTTTAGGAAGATGTTATTATGAATTAAAAAACTACACCAAATCGCTTGAATATTCTAATGAAGCAATAAAAATCTATGAAAAGTCGCAAAATAACATCGATTATGCAAGAGCGTTAAACAATAGAGCGAGAATAGATTTAAAATTTAATAAGCTTGATGAAGCTAAAGAAGATATTGAATTGTCTAAATCTTTAATGAAAAACAAAGAATCTAGGAATTATATAGAAATTTTAACTACTGAAATTGACTATTTAGTGAAATCTAATAATTTGAAAGAGGCAATTACAGCTATAAGTAGCAGAGATTCAATAAATACTATTTTGAAAAATAAAACAGACTTAACTAATCTCAATGAATTACAAACCATTTACGAAACAGAAAAAAAAGAACAACAAATTCAACTTCTATCCACTCAAAATGAATTAGCAGAAAAACAAAAATACATTTACATCGGATTATTAGGTTTATTAGCAATTTTAGGAGCAAGTTTATTCTATGGTTATCGCATTAAAATTAAAATAGCTCAAAAACTAAATGAGTTAAACGAATTAAAATCTCGCTTTTTTACTAATATTTCGCACGAATTTAGAACACCGTTGACATTGATTAAAAGTCCTGTCCAAAGTTTGCAAGCCGAGATTTCAGATGAAAACCAAAAAAACAAACTCCATTTAATTGACAAAAATTCCAATCGAATGTTGGATTTAGTCGATCAACTTTTGGAACTTTCAAAGCTCGATAGTGGTAAACTGAAACTTATTTTAAAAGAAGGAAATATTGGTTTGTTTTTAAATTCAATCATTGAATCTTTTACCTTTCAAGCCAAGGAAAATAAACTTTCATTTAGTTCTACCATTGAAAAAAACACAGAAAATCATCATTTTGATAAAGATGTGGTTGAAAAAATAGTAACCAATTTACTTTCCAACGCTATTAAATATACATCTGAAAATGAAAAAATTAGCTTTCAATCTAAAATAGAAAACAATCAATTGCAATTGGTTGTTTCTAATTCAGGTTCTGAAGTTAAAAAAGAAGAACTACCCAAACTATTTGAACGTTTTTATCAGAAAAAAGAAAACCATCAAGGTGTCGGAATTGGTTTGGCGTTAGTGAAAGAATTAGTTGAATTGTATAACGGAAAAATTGAAACAACCGTTGAAAATGGACTTTTAAGTTTTACAGTACTGTTACCATTAGAGAAATCTAATTCAAATGCTATCGTTGTATCAAAAGAAACTACACATTCACTAAGTGATCAAAACACCACCGAATCAGAACTACCTATTCTTTTGCTTGTAGATGACAATCAAGATGTAAGAACAGTTTTGAAAGACATTTTCAAAGAAAACTATCAAATTATAGAAGCGGCAGATGGCGAACAAGCTTTGAAAATCGCCAAGAAAGAAATTCCGGATTGCATTATTTCCGATGTCATGATGCCCAAAATGGACGGATTTGAATTTACTAAACAAATTAAAACCAACGAATTAACTTCTTTCATTCCGGTTATTCTGTTAACTGCCAAAACATCAGACGAAGCTCATTTAGAAGGATTAAAAAGTACCGCCGATGCTTTTTTAACCAAACCATTTAACAACGAAATCGTAAAAGCAACTGTCTTACAATTAATCGAAGAACGCAAAAAACTGCACACACGTTACAGTCAGGAATTGGTTTTACGCCCGGTGGATATTGTTATCAATTCCGTAGAAGAAAAATTTATTGAAAAATTGCAACTCATTTTAATCAAAGAACTAGCTAACTCTGAATTTAGTTCAGACGACTTTGCTGCTTCCATTGGTATGAGTAGAATGCAGTTACATCGTAAATTAAAATCACTTTTAGGTGTTTCAACTTCCGAGTTTTTACGAAACGAACGATTAAAAGCAAGCACACAATTACTTAAAAAGGGCAAAGCAAACATATCCGAAGTTGCTTATTCTGTTGGTTTTAATGATGTGTCCTATTTTTCAAAATGCTTCAAAGAAATGTATCATTGCACTCCAACTGAATACATGGAAAGAAACTAAATTACGCTGCTTAGACCCAAATTTTATTGAGATGTAACACCTTGTTACAATAATCATAATCCCTGTTACAATAGTCACAGGGATTTTTTTGTGCTTCCTATACTTTTACATCAACACAAAAACGATTACTCAATGTCAAAAAAAGAAACGGCTAAATATGAAGCTAAAATTGATCAGTTTTTTGATAAGAAGATAATTATTAATGTGAACCATTTAGACAATGGGAATTATGAATTGAACATCATCAATAAAAATAAACTCATCGTAAAAACAACATTCAAAAAGAAATAACCATGAAAAAAATTCTAATACTTTTACTGTTATTGCCTTATTTATCAATTGCACAAGTTGGAGTAAATACAACGGCTCCAAAAGCAGCTTTGGATGTTGAATCAACAAATAATGGTGTATTGATTCCAAGAGTTCAACTGACATCTACACTTGATATAACGACCGTAGTTAACCCAAATGCAGGTCCACTAGAAACCTCAACATTGGTATATAATATTGCACCGGCTGGAGTTGTACCAAATAATGTTGTGGCAGGTTTTTATTATTGGAATGGTTCACAGTGGACTGCTATTGCCGGAAATGCTCCATCAGACCATGATTGGTATGAAGTGGGAACTACAGTAGCACCCAATGCGATTACAGATAATATGTTTAACCTTGGAAAAGTAGTCATTGGCTCTGCAACGCCAGCAGCAACTGCCGTATTACAAGTAGAGTTAGGTGCAAGTACTACTGATGGAATACTATTTAATGGTGCTAATAATGGTGCTGGAACGGTACCCAATTTAGGTGCTGGAACTAGAATGATGTTTTTTCCGGGTAAAAATGCATTTCGTGCCGGTAGTGTTTCAGGAACACAATGGGATAATTCAAATGTAGGTGCCAATTCAGCCGCTATGGGAAGAAACAATACAGCATCAGGTTATGGCTCTTTTGCCATGGGCGAAGGTTCAATAGCCAGTGGTACAAATACTGTGGCAATGGGAAATAGTGCAACAGCAACAGGAGAGCATTCTGTAGCAATGGGAAATTCTACAGCAAATGCCTCTTATGCTACCGCTTTAAATACTTCTACAGCCAATGAAGAAAATGCAACTTCAATGGGAATTGCAACTGCCAATGGTTATGGTAGTCTTGCCACTGGTTTTTCAACAACCTTTGGAAACTATGCCATATCAGGTGGTGCTGGAAGTGTTGCCAGTGGAAACAACTCAGTAGCAACTGGTGACTCCTCTATTGCCAGTGGACAAAATGCTGTTGCTATGGGAAGATCTGCATCTGCAACTGCTGCTGATTCGGCAGCATTTGGTAGTGCTAGTGCAACAGGACAATATGCTACGGCTTTCAATAATTCGATTGCCAATGGACAGAACACCATTGCAATGGTAGAGAGTACTGCCAATGGCGACTCAAGTGTATCAACGGGATTTTCTACTGCCAATGGTGCTTATTCGTTTTCCGGAGGATTTGGAACCACAGCACAATCTATTGGCGAAACGACCTTAGGCGTTTTCAACAGATTGTACACAATGTCGCCTTCTGGTTCTACCACTCTTGATGGAAACGATCACTTGTTTAATTTAGGAAATGGCACTTCGGCAATAGCAACACATAACGCACTAACGGTTTTTAAAGACGGAAGATTAAATATTAACGAAGCTTATACTTTACCTAATACAGACGGAACAGCCAACCAAGTTTTACAAACCAACGGTACAGGTACACTTTCTTGGCAAACGCCTTCGAGTAGCAATGGTTGGTTATTAAATGGTAATGCGGGCACAAATCCACCCTCTACAATTGATTCTCCAGTTGCTGCAACCGAAAATTTTATTGGAACAACTGATTATGAAGATTTAGTTTTTGGAGCTAATAATAGGAGTAGAATGAAAATATCTGCATTTGGAAATATTGGAATAGGAACTAATAATCCAAATGCAAAATTTGAAATTGAAGATATTAACTCGCCCTACATAACTAGTTGGTTAAAAAAGTCAAATCTTTCAGGATCAATTATTGCAGGTGGTAGTTATGTTTCTCCTACTTTGATTGTAACTACAACTTCAACAGGCGGAGGAACCAATGAATTATATTATAATTCTCAATTTACTGCTGCAGGATTTAACAATGCTACCAATATTGCAGCTCGATTTTATGCTGCTGGTGGTGCAAATAATTATGCCATAGTGGTACCTATATTGGGTGGAAGAACCGGTTTAGGTACCGAAACACCATCAACAAGGCTTCATGTGGAAAATGCAACTTCAGGTGCTGTACGTATTGTTGATGGCACTCAGGCAGCAGGCAGAGTATTAACATCTGATCTAAATGGTGTTGCTACTTGGCAAAACCCAACACCATCCGGTTTTACACATTATTTAGGTGAATTATACCTTGGTGGAATTATTTTTGAACTATATAAAGGTAGTGATGGACTGGAACATGGACTTATTGTTTCACTTACAGAATCTTCTCATGCTTGGCAAACGACCAATACATTAGTTAATGCGAACAGATCGGAAGATGGTGCATTTAATACCGCACAGATGACAAGTAGCCCAGCCGCAAGCTATGTATCTTCGCTTGGTGCTGGTTGGTATATACCTAGTATTGATGAGTTAAATATTCTGTACAACAATCGATATTATGCAAATAAAGCCTTGAGATTAGGAGGCTATACACTTATTTCCCGAACAGCACTTTATTGGAGTAGCACTGAATATATTGGCAACAGTGCATATTCCTTGTTTTCTTTCACAGGCACTTTTGGACAACAAGATAAATCAGATACTAATGTAGTTCGAGCCATAAGAGCTTTTTAAAACAACACAAAACTTTAACAATCAAATTTTAATACAAATGAAAACAACAATTTTAAAATCAGTTGCAATAGTACTATTTATGAGTACTGGCCTATTTTCTTGCAGTAGCGATGCTATTGTTACCAATGAAAATGCAACCAACAGCAGTAATTCAAGTCTTTTAAAACCGCCACCTCCGGGATTATCTGAATTTTATTATCGATACAATGGCGTTATGCCTTACACCAGTGTTCCTGAAGCATTTGTGGTCATTTCTAACAATGTAATCTACGCAATGGACGGTTCATTTAATGTGATAAAAATACCACTTAGCTCTATAGAGGTTGGTACTTATTTTATTGGCGGTTCAAACAGTTTTACCTATAACTTGCCATCAAATCCAAATACTTGGTATGCCTATGACGGTTATATAAAAATTACTCAAAATAATGCTGCTGAAATTTCCGGAATTATTAAAGTGGAAGGAGCCGGAATTGATTACAAAGGCATCACTTCAATAAATGGCTATTTTAATGCTGTGCCGATTGTGCCATAATTTTTAACGTTTTACCATAGTACAACAAAAGCACCTCGAAAGGTGCTTTTTCTTATTCCACTTTATTTTTAACCAATCTCGATCATTCGTTTTGGTTTTGGTAAAGCTTCTTCGCGTTTGGGAAGAGCGATGTGAAGCACACCATTTTCATACGTTGCGTTGATATCAAATTCATTGACAATTTCAGGCAGCGTAAAAGAACGTTTGAAAGAAGAATAGCTGAACTCTTTGCGGGTATATTTCCCTTCTTTGTCTTTTTCTTCGTTTTCAGAACTTGCTTCAGATGAAATAGTCAATACGTTATCATCCAACTCAATGTTGAAATCTTCTTTTTTCTTGCCGGGAGCGGCTAACTCCACTACAAAGGTAGTGTCAGTTTCTTTGATGTTCACTGCTGGAACATTTACATTAAAGCGTTCCACTCCACCCATCCAATCAGGTTTTAAAAATTCATCAATTAATGATGGGAACGCAAAACGATTGTTTGTTTTTACAAGTGTCATAACTTTATTATTTATGGTTAAACATTTCTTTTGACTTACTACAGACAAAGTTTATACCAGTTCACTATTTAAGTCAAATTGACATTTTTTCCACACAAAAACCGTCAAAAATTCAGTTTTACAGCTTGATTAACAAGGTTTTAACAGACATTTTTTCAGGATGTTGAATTTTATCTGAAAAGGATTAGAAAGCATCGAAATTTAGTTTACGACCCACCTTTAGTTCTTTACAAATTTCCTGTTTTCTATTACATTTCCTGCAATAAGTTTCAAGAAATAAACACCCGCTTGCAAGTCTTGCACGTCTAGATTATTGCTTGGATTATGACTGCTTTTCACTATTTTTCCATGCATATCAATCACTTCCAATGCATCAATAGCTAATGATGAAGTAATCATGAGCATACTTGTAGTTGGATTTGGATATAGTGAGATTCTAGCTTCCAAATCTGATGGCGGTAGATTCAATGTTGAATCCGGACGTGTCGCAATTGCTCCTAGACAATTGTTGTAATTTGTCATCATATTGATAACCGAACCTTCTTCATTATTGATGACCGTATTACTTGTAACAAGTCCTGTTTCAAGCGAGATGCCAAACACATTAGAACCATTATTAAAATAGTAAGTCCCTGTAATTGGATCGATTGTAGATCCGCCATTTACTGAATACACAGCGGTTGGCAACGGAACTTCAGAAATGTTTGTCACTTCACCGGTGGTAGGATTAATTTTCCCGAAACGCATTAGATAAATCGAGAAAGGAAACGAAACATCAGGATTTTGAACTTGCGTGTTTTCTACCACCAAACCGTAAACCGTTTGATCGGCACAATTATAGCTGAAATTCGTAAAATTAAACTCATTTGGATGACTAAAAACAATGTCCGGATTGCTGTAAACTGCTCCGTTATATAAATCGATCCCCATAAATTTTGATCCGGTTGAGTAATAATACACCATTTCTTCAGGGTCTATTGCAGTTCCTGCCAATTGATAACCTGAACCAATGGACGTTTGCGAAAGTTGGGTTAAATCGCCATTTTCGCTATTCAATTCCGCCAAATACATACCAATTAATTGATTATTTTCTGCGAAGGTGCTTGCTAAACCATAGAGTTTGTTGTTTGAATTATTATAACGAACATTCGCAAAAAAGGTAGTTCCTTCAAAAAAACTATGGATGGGTAATTCGTCCACAATATCTCCTGTAAAAATATCAAACGACATCATAAAATTAGTAGAAACTAGATTAAATCGATTGGATGATTGATTCAATGAACCACCGGTCACATTAAAAATATTTGGACTGGTTGCCTCCCCCACATTTGCAACAGTTCCATCGGTGGGATTTAATTTACCCATCCGGGTAGTTGATCCGGATTGAGCATTATACTTCGACACAACCGTGTACAATTCATCAGTGGATTGAGCATTAATTTGAAATGCGGTTGCCAAAATTCCGATTAATAGTAGTGTATTTTTCATAGCCATAAATTTTGATAAACCTAAAATATTATTGATTCCGCAATTATTTACGTTAAAGCTATTACAATAATAAATACAAATATTAAAATGATAGATATTTAACTAATGTTTAAAGCTTAGAAAAGTAGATTTGTGAAAATTAAAAAACTGTAGTTTATAGCTATTTCTTTAGCAATACCCACGCTTACTAATGCTTGTATCACCTAAAATACTTTGGCATGAAAATTCAAAAATAAATCAGTAAGTCTATAGAAATCAGACGAAGATATTTTCTTTAGCGAGGATTTTAAATTAACACCTATTAAACAGTTTTAAATTCTTCTTTTATTTCACCTAGTTTTATTATTCTTTTGAATTTTCCGATTGATAGTAAGTAAATTAAAAACCGAAGAATTCTAAACGATAAAAATTGAAATTGCATTTTCTTCAAAATCTATTTTTAATAAAAGAGGAGTTAAGAAAATAGCAGAAATATGACCGTTGAAAGTTCGATTAAAATTCAAAATGCGAAGAAATTTTATCTTGATAATCTTAAAGAAGTTACCCTCTGCACGAACAAACCTCACTTAATTGCAAGAAATTATAAAACCTCATATTTGTCAAATTAAATTGTATCTTTGAGAATAAGAATTTGTCGATTGTTGACAACAACTTAAAATCTTAAGTGGAGTCCAGAATCCACTAAAAAAAACGGGGCGTCTCCTGAAAAGCCATATGAGTAGGTAAAGAAATTTAAAAGCATGTTTAAGAAATTTACACTCACAGACAAATTACTCTTTATTTCAGCTATGCTCTCGCTGGTTTACGCCGAGATATTGTTTTTTACTGGAAATACAGATCAGGCGATTTTTATTGGGCTATGGGTTCCAAGTATTTTAGCATTTGGTATTTATTTGAAACTAATAAATAACAAAAATAATGACTGATTTTATACCCTATTTTGCCGGAATTATAACAATACTATTCGGTGTTGCTTTCAGTTATGCTCTTACTGACGGCTGGGATTTCAAAAAAGATAAAAAAAAATAAACTTTGTTTTTTTAAAATTTTATCTTTAGTCATAATCGAAAAATGAATACGTTTTTGAAACGAATCGGCCTTATGTAAAATACAGGGCTTGTGAAAACAGAGCTATTGATCTTGAAAAAGCAACTATAACGCAACAAATACAGAAAATGGGAACTGTTTTTTTAAACGTAATACAATTTGTTTTAGGACTATCCGTAGTCTATGTTTGGGTTTTTAGATTTGATAATGTAGCCAAAGAATTTAAACAATTTGGATTAAGTGATATCACCCGCAACTTTGTGGGAACATCTAAAATTGCCGTATCGACATTGCTCATTGCAGGTGTTTGGCACCCGTCATTAGTGCAAATTTCAGCTGTTTTTATGGGTTTATTTATGATTGCTGCTCAATATTTCCATTTCAAAATTAAAAATCCCTTTAGCAAACACCTACCTTCTTTAATTCTGTTGATTTTGTCTGCAATCATTGCAGTAGGTTCAACGCAATCATTTTGAAAGTGACGCTTCTCACACTTTGTGTGCTACTGTCAAGTTTTTCTTTTTATGCCTACATAATTTCTTATTTCATATCACCTCATATGAAAAACGAATTCAAACGTTTTAATTTAGAAAAGCTTGGCTTATTAACAATTATCATCGAATTTATTGGTGCGACGGGTTTATTATTAGGCTTAGTCCACAATATACTTTTAACATTATCGTCTCTAGGACTCTGTTTACTTATGTTGTGTGGTTTGATTGTAAGGATAAAATTAAAAGATAGCATCTGGATTTCGATACCAGCAGGATTTTTTATGTTGCTGAATTTATATATTTTCTTAGCATCGATAAAATAAATTCAAATTTCAATGCAACTCTAATTTAATAAATGCAGTAAAGACTATTCAATAATCGATTGAATTGGTGCGAGCTGCGGTGTATTCAACTTGCACCAAACAATTAAGTCTACATTTGCTTTGCTAATAATTTAGATTCGAGTCTAAAATGCAAACTGAAGATTCTTCTGCTGCCATTAAATAAAAAAAGAATAACAATTGATGAAGTTTTTAAGGATTTAGAAACTGTATTACTGCTCATTAAAAATTGAAAATTTCTCCTTTCGTAAATACGATAAGATTTTGATAGGTCCAATCCAATATTTAAAAATCATAAAACGGCACAGATTCCCTTTTAAACTGAAAATATTTTAAACTTTAAAACTGTAATCATCTAAACTTATCAATTGTGCTGCTCCTTAAAAATCCCAAACAACAAATCAGCTTCAATCATTCGCGTAGGTGATTTTTCAATCTCATGTAAAACACGCTTAATGGAAAAAGGATTTAGTCCTAATTTTAAACCTAACTGATACATAAATTCATGTTCACGGTCATGGTGATGGTTATCGCAATGCGAAAGTAAGGCTAAGCGATAAAAATGCTCAATACGTTTAAATTCCGACTTAAAAACCAAGAGTTCGTTTGGAATTGAAAATAATTCCTCAAAATCAGCGGCTCGAACTTTAAGTTCTTCAGCCACCATTTTGATAAACTCATACTCGCGGTCATGTAATTGTCCGTCAACTTTAGACAATTCAATCATGTCGCCCAATAAACTTAATTTTTCTTTGTAAGTAATCATAAAACCCTATTTTTGGCTAATTTAGTTTTTCCATTTAATTTATCAAAAAATGAAGTTAATTTTCTCGTTACGCCTACTACTAAGTTTACTCGTTTTTATGAGTCAGAATGTTTGGAGTCAAAAACGCTATGCAACTTTCGAGATAGAATCACCGCAACTGAAAACCACCAAAAAAATATGGGTATATCTCCCAAAAGACTATTCGAAACAAACCCGAAATTATCCGGTAATTTATATGCACGATGCTCAAAATCTGTTTGATGCCCAAACTTCTTATGCCGGCGAATGGAACGTGGATGAAACCTTAGATAGCTTAAAATTAAACGTCATTGTGATTGGTATCGAACACGGAAACGAAAAACGTTTGGAAGAATTGACACCCTATCAACATGAAAAATACGGTGGTGGTAATGCAGATGCGTATTTAGATTTTATTGTAACTTCGTTAAAACCGCACGTTGATAAAACCTATCGAACCAAAACAAAAGCCAAACACACCACTATTTTCGGTAGTTCGTTGGGCGGATTGGTTTCGTACTATGCGGTGTTAAAGTATGCGGAAGTATTTGAAAAAGCGGGTGTCTTCTCTCCTTCTTTTTGGTTTACAAATGATATTTTTGCGTTGACAGAAAACAAAGAAAAAATAAATGCAAAGCTCTATTTCCTCTGTGGCGACAGTGAAAGCGAAGACATGGTAAGTGATTTGACTAAAATGACCACTTTGGTTGAAAAACGAATGTATAAAAAATCAAATTTTAAACAAGTCATTATCAAAGATGGAAAACACAATGAAAAGTTGTGGCGGGAAAATTTTGGGGAAGCTGTTAGGTGGCTGTTAAAATAGTTGTTGTATTTGAAAACAGTTGTATTTGAAAACAGCTATTGAAAAATGAGTAAAAAATAATTTCTAAAATTCAAACTCCTTGCCATCCTCCGCCAAAAGTACATTTGTAAAAATAGTTTCTGCTTCTGTTTTAAACAGTTCAATGGATTCGTAACGGGTAGAGTAATGCCCAAGTACCAACTTTTTAACATTGGCTCTTAAAGCGATTGTAGCGGCTTGCTTGGCTGTTGTATGCATCGTTTTTTCAGCAAGATGAGATTCCTTTTCTAAAAAAGTAGCTTCATGATACAACACATCCACGTTTTCAATTAATGAAATTAAATTCTCGTCATAAACCGTATCCGAACAAAAAGCATAACTTTTTTCGTGTTCGGGGTCAAAAGTAATTTCGTGATTGGGAATAATTGTTCCATTATCTAAAGTGATATCTCCTCCGTATTTTATTTTTTGGTAGTAAACGACATCAATTCCAAGGTGTTGAATTTTATCAATGTTCAATTTTCGTTCTTTATTTTTTTCTTGGAATAAAAATCCGTTGGTGTAAATGCGGTGTTTGAGCGGAATGGTTTTAACGATAACTTTCTCATCTTCAAACAAAACTTCGCTTTCTTTTGACTCTAATTCATGGAAATAAAGGTTGTAACCCGTAAATGAATTTCCTGCTCGTAATTGCAACAATATAATTTCTTTCACACCTTTTGGGCCGTAAACGTGCAAATCACTTTCGCGATTAAGCAACATAAACGTAGAAATCAATCCCACCAAACCAAAAAAATGATCACCGTGTAAATGCGAAATAAAGATGTGATTGATTTTTGAGAATTTGATTTTGTTTTTCCGCAATTGCACTTGCGTTCCTTCTCCACAATCAATCAAAAACATACGGTTTTTAATTTCTAACACTTGTGAAGTTGGATTGGTGATGGTGCGTGGTGTGGCGGCGTAACAGCCGAGGATGGTAAGTTTCATAAGGAAGTTGTCGGTTGTCGGTTATTTGTTGTCGGTTAAAAACCCAAATCACGTTCAATTTCTTCCATTTCAATAATGTCGTGGGCTTCTAATAGTGTAGGAACAACGGTTAATTTGGTTGGAACATCATTAAAATTAATATCTTGAACCACCATGACAAATGATTTTTTTCCTTTTTTATGGGTTTTGGATAAATCATTGAACAATTGTATTTGTTTTAAATCCACATCCTTGTCTTTTGACATATCTAAAATGAGATTCTGACTTTTAAAACTAGTATGCTGCGAAGTGACTTTTTCAAGAAAAGCTTCGCAGTCACCTTGGGTGTTTTTTAAAATGGTAGTATGTCCTTTTTGTTCGACTTTCATGTATTTTAAGGTGCTGAGGTACTAAGGTTCTGAGGCTCTAAGTTACAAAAAATTATTTAATTTTAGAAGCCAAAAGGTAAATTACTGCCATTCTAATAGCGACACCGTTCTCAACTTGTTCCAAAATAACGGATTGTTTGGAGTCGGCTACATCACTTGTGATTTCAACTCCACGGTTGATTGGTCCGGGATGCATGATGACAATTTCTTTGCTAAGTGAATCCAAAAGTGCTTTATCTACACCATATTGTTGCGCATATTCTCTTGTTGATGGAAAATAATTGACATCCATTCGTTCGTTTTGCACACGAAGCATATTGGCTACATCGCACCATTCTAGAGCTTTTCTCAAATTGGGTTCAACCGAAACACCTAAACTTTCAATGTGTTTTGGGATTAGTGTTTTTGGTCCGCACACTTTCACTTCTGCTCCTTGCATTTGCAGCGCAAAAATATTTGAAAGTGCTACTCTGGAATGCAGAATATCACCCACAATTACAACCTTTTTTCCGCCTACTTCGCCTAATCGTTCTCTTATAGAATAACTGTCTAATAACGCTTGTGTAGGATGTTCGTGTGCTCCGTCTCCGGCATTGATAATACTTGCTTTTACATTTTTAGAAAGGAAATAAGCGGCTCCCGGATTGGCGTGACGCATGACGACCATATCCACTTTCATAGCCAAAATATTATTGACGGTATCAATTAAGGTTTCCCCTTTTTTGACGGATGATTGAGCCGCAGAAAAACTAATCACATCAGCAGAAAGTCTTTTTTGAGCCAGTTCGAATGATAATTTCGTCCGTGTACTGTTTTCAAAAAAGATATTGGCAATGGTAATATCCCGTAAAGACGGAACTTTTTTAATCGGACGATTAATCACTTCTTTAAAATGATCGGCTGTTTCAAAAATAAGTTGAATATCTTCCGGTTGAAGGTATTTTATGCCTAATAAATGGTTGACAGTTAGTTCAGACATTTTCAGGTGTTTGTGTGTTAGTAGTTACTAAATATACGGTGTCTTCGCCTTCATTTTCAGTCCAGCAAACTTTTACTTTTTCGTTGTTAATGGCATCCACTTGTCTTCCTCTGTAATCGGGTTGAATGGGCAAATGACGGCTAAATCGTCTATCAATGAGTACCAAAAGCTCAATTTCGCTTGGTCTTCCGAAGGATTGAATGGCAGTTAAAGCAGAACGAATGCTTCGGCCGGTATATAAAACATCATCAATAAAAATGACTTTTTTATCTTCTACAATAAAATCAATTTCGGTTTTGTTGGCTTCCAACGGTTTTTCGCCACGACGGAAATCATCTCTAAAAAAAGTGATGTCTAACAATCCGAATTGTATGGTGTTGATGTTGTATTCTTCCTGCAATAATTTAACAATCCGTTTGGCTAAAAAAGAACCACGCGGCTGTAATCCAATAATGATCGTATCTGTGAAATCAAGGTGTTTTTCAATCAGCTGACAGGCCAAACGATGGAGAATGATATTGACTTCTTTGGAAGTGAGCAATACTTTTTGACTCATGGTGGTGGTGTTTGGTGTGTAAAGATATAATTTTTTTTACGATTTGGATTTAAAAAAAATCCCGAAACAACGTCTCAGGATTCTATTTATCATTATGAATACATTTTCTTTCTTAATTCTTTTACTTTTTCATCTTCTAAATATTCATCAAAGGTCATATAGCGGTCGATTACTCCATTTGGTGTAATTTCAACTACGCGATTAGCAACAGTTTGAGCAAATTCGTGGTCATGTGTAGTAAACAATACCGAACCCTTGAAGTTCTTTAAGGAATTGTTGAACGCTTGAATCGATTCCAAGTCCAAGTGATTGGTTGGTTCGTCTAGCATTAAAACGTTGGCACGAAGCATCATCATTCTTGAAATCATACAACGTACTTTTTCTCCACCGGACAAAACACGACCGGTTTTGAGAGCTTCCTCACCGGAAAAAATCATTTTTCCTAAGAAGCCTCGCACATGAACTTCGTCGCGTTCTTCTTCGGTTTTTGCCCATTGGCGTAACCAATCTACTAAGGTTAAATCATTTTCAAAAAAGGAATGATTATCAGCAGGTAAATAGGATTGAATGGTTGTAATTCCCCAATCAAAAGTTCCGGAATCTGCTTTTAAGTTTCCGTTTAAAATCTCATAAAAAGCGGAAGTAGCTCGTGAATCTTTAGAAAAAACAACCACTTTATCACCTTTGGCCATGTTTAAATCGATGTTTTTAAACAACACTTCTCCTTCTTGAGAAGTACTCAAACCAACCACATTTAAAATTTGATCACCGGCTTCTCGCTCTTGGTCAAAAATAATGGCTGGATATCTTCTACTCGAAGGTTTTATTTCATCTAAATTTAATTTTTCAATCATTTTTTTACGGGAAGTAGCTTGTTTTGATTTGGCTACATTGGCACTAAAACGACGGATAAATTCTTCTAATTCAGCTTTCTTCTCCTCTGCTTTTTTGTTTTGTTGTGCTCGTTGTTTGGCGGCTAATTGGCTACTTTCATACCAAAAAGTATAGTTTCCTGAATAATGGGTTATTTTTCCGAAGTCGATATCCGAAACATGCGTACAAACTGCATCTAAAAAGTGACGATCATGCGAGACAACCAAAACGGTGTTCTCATAATTGGCTAAGAAATTCTCTAACCATCCAATGGTTTCAAAATCCAAATCGTTGGTAGGCTCATCCATAATCAAGACGTCAGGATTCCCAAAAAGAGCTTGAGCTAAAAGGACACGAACTTTCAATTTCCCTTCCAATTCACCCATTAAATTATAGTGGTAATCAGCAGAAATTCCTAAATTTGAAAGCATTGAAGCCGCATCTGAATCGGCATTCCAACCATTCATTTCTTCAAATTGCACTTGCAATTCACCAATTTTATCGGCATTGCTATCATTATAATCGGCATACAACGCATCCATTTCTGTTTTAACGGCATATAAAACTTTATTCCCCATTAGAACCGTTTCCAACACCGTATGTTCATCAAACATATTGTGATTTTGGTTTAAAACCGACATTCTTTTTCCGGGTTCCAAAATTATACGACCGGAGGTTGGATCCATATCGCCTGAAATAATTTTCATAAACGTGGATTTTCCTGCACCATTTGCCCCTATAATTCCGTAGCAATTGCCTTGTGTGAAGGTTACATTTACTTCGTCAAACAAAATTCTTTTGCCAAACTGAACCGATAAATTTGAAACTGTCAACATGTGTTTTCTATATTTTAAAAAGCGTTGCAAAAGTAGAAAAAATAAAGCACTTTTAAACCACAGTTATTTAGAATAAATATAGGTTTAATTTAACTGTCTGTTAACAAGATATAAACGGTAGAAAAAATACTTTTGCTATAATCTAATACCACATAATGATTGCCTATTCAAAAAAAATACTTTCCTTCTTACCCATTTCCATACTGTTTGTAGTTATTGGATGTCAAAAAGAATTTGACAAAGATAATTATACAGCTTATTTTGGTGGTGAAGTAATTAATCCCAAAAGTAACTTTGTCTTGTTTCTAAAAGACGATGAAGTTATTGATACTCTTTTTTTGGATAAAAACAATCGATTTATTAAGAAATTTGATTCGTTAACTCCCGGTTTATATACTTTTAAGCATGAACCTGAATATCAATATGTTTACTTTGATAAAAACGACAGTTTAATGGTTCGCATTAATCCGATTGAATTTGATGAATCGATAGTGTTTTGTGGCCGCGGTGATGAAAAGAATAACTTTTTGATGGAACTTTATCTCAAAAATGAAGACGACAAAAATAAAATGTTTGATGTTTTTGATTATGATGTAGATAAATTTATCTCAAATTGTGATTCATCCTACGACAGTAAAGCAAAGTTTTATAATTCCAAAAAAGAGAAAATTAAATGGAATGATGACTTTGATTTGTATGCGAAAACAATGCTGAAATTTCATCATTTTTCTAAGAAAGAAATTTATCCGATGGCTCACAAAATGAGAACGGGTGCAAATGTTGCGAATAAGCTCCCTGCCAATTATTACAACCATAGAAATGAAGTTGATTTTAACAATAAGTCATTAGTAAATTATTCGCCCTTTGTTCGATACTTAACCCATTTTTTAGGAAATGTTTCCTTTAGTCAACCCATTTCATCAAATTTGGAGGACGAAGATTTAGTGCAACACATTCACAAATTAAACATTGCCGATACGCTTTTTAAGAATGAGAAAATAAAAAATAGAATTCTTGACAATATTGCTTTTTCCTATTTATTAGAAGATCAAAATATTGTGAATAATCAAAAATTCCTAGCACGTTACAACCAACTGTCCACAGATAAAGGCAAACAAAACGAGATTAATAAAATCGGTTCTTCCATACAATACCTGTCACTTGGAAATGATTTACCAGCCGTTACGCTGATTGATTTAAATGGTAATAAAATCAATAGTCAAACCATTTTAAACAAAAAAACTGTTATTTTCTTTTGGACAGAAAATGCAGAATCACATTTATTAGCCGTTCACAAAAAGGCATTGGATTTTCACAAAAACAATCCTGATTATCAGTTTGTAGCTATTAATATTGATGAAGATCAAACGAAATGGAAAAAAGTGTTAGAAAATCACAGATTTGGAACGATCAATGAATTTAGAGCCGATAATTTTGAAGAATTAAAAGATAAATGGGTAATTACAAAATTGCACCGCACCATCATTTTAGATGAAACCGGAAAAATTCATAATGGTTTTGTAAACCTGTTTGATGTGAAATTTGCAGAGAATTTAAAATAGAAAAATTATAAAATAGAAAATCCCGTCACTTGAAAAAATTACGGGATTTTTTTATGTTTAAAAACTATTGATTTGCTTTTGCATGATCGGCTAAAAACTGAGCCAAACCAATATCTGTTAACGGATGTTTTAACAATCCTAAAATGGCTGATAATGGTCCGGTCATTACATCGGCACCAATTTTTGCACAATTCACAATGTGCATTGTGTGACGAACTGAAGCAGCCAAAATTTGTGTATCATAACCATAGTTGTCATAAATATCACGGATTTCTTCGATAAGAGCTAAACCATCAGTAGAAACATCATCCAACCTTCCAATAAATGGCGAAACATACGTAGCTCCTGCTTTCGCTGCTAACAAAGCTTGTCCGGCAGAAAAAACCAACGTTACATTCGTTTTTACTCCTCTATCTGAGAAATATTTACATGCTTTGATACCTTCTTTAGTCATTGGTAATTTTACAACGATTTGATCGTGTAATTCCGATAACTCTTCGCCTTCTTTTATCATTCCGTCATAATCGGTTGCGATTACTTCGGCACTTACATCGCCGGTTACAATGTTACAAATATCTACATAATGCTTTAAAACATTATTCTTTCCGCTGATGCCTTCTTTGGCCATCAAAGACGGATTGGTTGTTACTCCATCTAAAACACCCAAAGCCTGAGCTTCTTTGATTTGATCGAGGTTGGCGGTGTCAATAAAAAATTTCATATGTGAGTTGTGTTTAAATTCGGATGCAAAGTTACTATTTTTGTTTCAAGTTTCAAGTTTCAAGTTTCAAGTTTCAAGTTTTTCTTCAAACAAGCGTTCAATTTATCTCACGTAAAGTCGCAAAGTCGCAAAAACTACGTCCGGAAATTTGCGTCTTTGCGTCTTTGCGAGATTTTCTTTCATTTTTTCAATGCGAGAAAATTAGAGAGATGGAGCAACAACCACAATTTAAAGTTTGTAATGCCTCATCAACATTTTTTCATACATTTTATCAGGCAAAATTCGTTTTAAAACAACTGAAAAACGTTGCATAAAACTCCCAACTTTATAATGAACATTCGGTTTGGAAGTTTCAATTATTTTATGAATTGCAAAGGCCATTTCGTTGGGATTACTACCTGAATCAACGTGTTCATCCATCATTTTTAGTGTATTTCCATAAGGAATTTCGTAAGATGATTCATCATTTAAAGGAGCATGATAACGACCTGAAGCTATATTGGTAGCAAAATCACCGGGAGCCACATTGGTTAATTGAATGCCGAACGATTTGACTTCCATTCGAATGGCTTCGGTAATGAGTTCCAACGCACCTTTGGAGGCAGAATACACACTCCGATAAGGCAAACCCATATAACCGGCAATAGAAGTAATATTGATTATTAAGCCTGATTTTTGACTTCTCATTTGAGGCAAAACAGCTTTTATCACTTCAATCGGACCAAAAAAATTGGTTTCAAAATTGTTTTTGATTTCTTGGGTTGGAATTTCTTCAAGCGGACCGGTAATTCCGACTCCGGCATTATTGATGACAACATCCAATTTGCCTTCTTTTTGAATTAATTCGGAAATGGCATTTTTAATACTGTTCACATCACGTACATCCAATTCTAACAATTGAAAAACGGAATCTTTCACTTGATTAGGATTTCTACTTGTTCCATAAACAACATAGCCTTTTTGATGTAGAAAAGTGCCAATTGATTTACCAATTCCGCTGGAACCGCCAGTGATGAGAATTACTTTTGACATGGTTGGGTTTAAAAAGCAAATATAGTGAAAAAGTTATCGGCTGTCGGTTGTCGGTTTTCTGTTATTTGTTATTTGTTAACCTTGCTCCTCAACGAGTTCTAAAAAAGATTTCCTATGAAAAGGCAAATGTCTTGACTTTGCGAAATTTAAAGTAGTAAAAATAAAGTAAGAAATTGTCGAAATTTTATTATTTTTATGTAAAATTATACGCTACTAAGGAAAGATATGGCATTAGATAGCAAAGCTTAATTTATTAATGAAATACAAAAGTAATGACTACCTTACATTCCGCAAAGTCCGGAGACATTTGCGGAGCGTCGTTACTAAGCAGACTTTGTGAAGCGGAGGTTTGAACTCAAGCATTTCAACTGCATCAGCAATTTCAAGTAAAGCACAAACTATACCAACAATCATAATAAATATTCAACAATGATGTCCTATTTAACATTAATAACATTATCACTTGTATTTAATAATACAGTTTTAGTAGAAGGAAAAGGTTTTAAAGGTTATATATTTTCTAAGGAATATAAGAACAAGTATTTTGTGAGAGACACTGATAAATTATTTACTCCAACAATAGAAAATATTATGGAGGTTGAAAAGTTATTAAATCAAAAATCAAAAGATATAAAACGCAATAAATTATCAACCGAAAACAAATGTTGGAATTATAATAAATTATGTAAATATAACAGACAATATTTTGGTGAAATTGATGAGAACGGCAACAAAATGATTTTTGTAAACTTCATTTTGAAAAAATCAACACCTGAATATTGGAATAAAGATGTTGTTATAGTTTTAGATGATAGTTGTGATTATGTTTGGAATGATAAAATCAAAATTGATGATGTCCAAAACTAAGATGAACTAAAATCCAAAACTTAACCCAAGTAAATCAATACTTAAATAAAATTTAAATCCAAAAGGCAAAGGTAATAGTTTGCCTTATTTGATTTAAAAATTGCTTTATACTTTCAGAAGCTAAAAAAAGACATTACTGTAAAAAATAATTATTAAACTTTCACAAAAAAATTCCCAACCCCGAACCCTCGCTCAAAACCACTTCCCCATTCACAATTTTTGAACCATTAAACAAATCATTCGCAATTAAATTAGCTCCATCCAAATCTAAATAATCAGCAAAAGAAGCTAATGCAATTCCAGCAGAAATACCAACTGTTGATTCTGTCATGCATCCAATCATAATTTTGAAATTCATTGCTTTTGCTTTTTGAATAATGTCTAAAGAAGGTGTCAATCCACCGCATTTCATCACTTTTATATTCAAGGTTTTGTAATGAGGTTGTAACAATTCCAAATCATCAATACTTTGCAAATCTTCATCCGCCATCCAATTGGCATAACTAGTTTGCGATAAATTTCTGTAATTATCTGTACCTTTTGGCATCGGTTGTTCGAAATATAAGAATTTTGCAGAAAGCGGATCATTTTGAATGAATTCACATATTTCCAATGAAAAACTGCCATTGGAATCGATGCTGATTTTTTTTCCTGTAGCCAACAATTTATCCCGCAAGGAAGTAGACCACGAATTGACTTTTACTTTACAAAATTCCCAATCCGAATCAATGATTTTCTTGAGCTGAACGGCTTCCTCATCCATGCTAATCGTAATGGAAGATGGAGGAAAATATGTTATTTTTATTTGATTAAGTTCAGCAAATGTTTTGTTTTCTAACTTTCCATACAAATCCCAAAACGCACAATCTATTGCCGATTGTAAAAAAGGATGTAATAAAAAAGCTTGAAGTTTCTTGAAAAAATTAAATGGATGTTCAATCAGAAAATTGCTGAAAATGGGCTGAATTCGTTCTAAATCATTCACAAAATCATCCAAATGAATGTGATAATAATCAATTTCGGTACATTCCCCAAAACCGGTTTTTCCATTAAAATCGATTGAAATAATTAACGCTTTTCTGAAATGATAAACACCGTAAGCAATTTTGAAAGGTTCTTTCAGTTGGTGGTGCACTATTTTCCAATTTAATTGCATAGGATGTAATTAGGAAAATTTCTGAAAGTTTAAAGGAAAGAGTTGAACTGCACTCAAAAGAATCTGAAACAAGTTGGATACAAGAATCTGAAACGAGTTCAGATTAAAAATGGCAAGCGACCTACATCGCACCGCTACAACCACATACCTTTGCTGTGTTCCCACCCTGGAGGAGTTTGCAGGAGCTGGTCGTGTAGGACTTGCCACTGCAAATATACAATCTTTTTATATTTTTACAAGGAAAATAGTTCGATTCAAATTGTTATATTTGTCAATATTATTCAGAAATTCATATGAAAAACTATAACTTATTCTCATTCATTTTATTAGCCATTCTTTTTGCAAGTTGTGAAGACTCAAAAAAAGATAAATCAGGTTTGTTTTTATTGAATACTACTCAATCAAAAGCACAATTTTCAACGGATGAAAAAGCTACTTTGACTATTTCAAACACCAAAAACAAAACAATAGACAGCATTGTTTATTTCGCTAATGATAAAAAAGTGGGAACTGTTACCGGTGCAAAAAACGTCGAATTTACATTAACCGATGAAAAATTAGGTTACCAAAACCTAAAAGCGTTGGTTTATTATGAAAATGACTATGCCGAAGCGACACACCGCATAGAACTAATTTCTGCAATTAAAGAACCCAAATTACTTAAATATACGTTAGTAAACACCTATCCACACGACATCAAAGCCTACACGCAAGGACTGGAGTTTCACCGTGACACCTTGTACGAAGGAACCGGAAACGGAGCAGGAAATACTACCGGATTAAAAGGAATTTCAAGCTTACGCAAAACCAATTACAAAACCGGAGAAGTCTATAAAAAAGTAGAACATCCACAAGAAATCTTTGGAGAAGGCATAACCATTTTAAATAATAAAGTGTACCAATTAACTTGGCAAAATTTAATTGGTTTTATTTATGACGCAGATACTTTTAAAGAAATCAAACGTTTCAATTACTCCAAACGAATTCAAGGCTGGGGATTATGCAACGACGGAAAAATGCTATATCAATCAGATGGTACGGAGAAAATTTACTTCTTAAATCCGGAATCCCTTCAAATTGAAGGAAATATCAACGTGTATTCCGGTGCCAATAAAATCAAATCGGTGAACGAATTAGAATGGATCGATGGAAAAATCTACGGAAACATATACCAAAAAGATGCGATTGCCATCATTAATCCAAAAAACGGAGCAATAGAATCAGTAATTTATTTGGGTGATTTAAAAAAATTGGTTTCGCAACACCCGGATATTGATGTGTTAAACGGTATTGCTTATAACCCGAAAACCAAAACACTTTTTGTAACGGGTAAGAATTGGGATAAAATGTTTGAGATAAGGGTGGAGGAATAGATTTCGGTTGTCGGTTTTCCGTTCTCAGTTGTCTGAAAAAACCGATTGACAAAATTTTCAATCTTTGTAAAAAAAAGAATTTTGTTTTACCTTTGTTAAAATTCCATGAAACATGAACTACAGAATATCATTTCAGGAAAGAGCCAAGTTAGGCATGGAGATGCTATCCAAAAGATTGCCAATTACCTTAGAAGAAGCAAGGGATCAGGTAGCAAGACTAAAGAAAAAAAGCAAATCAAAAGTCAAGAAACAGCGACTATAAGTCGGTTTTGTGATGAAAACAATTTTTGGTTTAATGAAATTGATATAACTTCTTTTGTATCAAGCGGTGCAGAACAGAAAGTTTACCTTCAAGATGAATTTCAGGTTTTTAAGTTAAACGACTCTATTTATTATGAAACATGGGAAGATTATTTTTCTAACTTATTATTGAATAATTATTTCTTTCCAGATACTGCCTACAAACTAATTGGGTTTTACGAATCTGAATCAGTATTGTACGCAGTCGTACAACAGCCATTTATAAAGTTTGATCAGGTGACTTCTTTAGAAAATGTCAAAAGTTTCTTAGAAGCAAATGGGTTTAAAAACAAAAAAAACAATGATTATTATCATCCTGAATGGGGCATCATTTTAGAAGATTTACATGATGAAAATGTCTTGACTTATGAAGGAAATCTCTATTTTATTGATACTGTTTTTTATTTAACTGAAGAGTTTTATAAATAAATCAGATTACCTTTTTAGTATCCAATAAATTTGAACTATTTCTTTTTTAAACCCTTTTGAATTTCATCATACATGTTTTTCATTCTTATTTCAGTAGTCTCTCTTTCATTACCACAAAAATAAAAAAGGCCATTGCTTTTTCTTCTATCTAAATATTGGAGAGCTTGTTCAAATTCATGTTCTTCAATTGCAATTGCTGCAAGTGACATTAGACTGTCATTAATCGTAAATTTCCATTTGTTATTTTCTAAATTCAAAATACTAAGAAACATTTCTTTCGCTGCTTTTTTATTGTCTAGTTGATATTCAAAATGAGCTTTCTCATAGAGAGCAAGCACATAATAATCTGAATAAGGATAATTAGTTATTAAATCATTAAAATAAACCAATGCCTGTGAAACAATAAAATTATATGTTTCTTGTGTTACTTTTTTCCGCTCAAGATTAGTTGAATTTAAATTTTCAAAGAAATAATAATCTTCATGTAAAAGAGCTATAATAGCCTGACCCTTTTCGTAAAGAATTTTATCTTCCATTGACTTACTTTCTTGTCCGAAGAAAAGATTTGTAATTAGTAGAAATAATAAAACTGTTAGTTTATGCACGTCTTAATTTTTAATATCAATAATAGAACTAATTTATTGAAAAAATATTGCAATCCTAATTCTAAGTGACGAAAAACCGACAACTGTCAACAGACAACAGCTCCTAATGAAACTCCCCAAACACCTTTGTCGCTTCATTATAAGCACTTTCAAAACTCATCGGGCTGGTGTTGGTATTTTCTTTTTGGGTAGTAAAATAAGATAGTAATTTCTCCGTAGGCATATTTCCGGTGAGGTCGTCTTTCGCCATGGGGCAACCACCAAAACCTTGAATGGCACCATCAAATCGGCGGCAACCGGCTTTGTAGGCAGCATCCACTTTTTCAAACCATTTATCGGGTGTGGTGTGCAAATGAGCTCCAAACTCAATTTCGGGATATTTTGTGATGAGATTGGAGAATAAATAATCTATAACTTCGGGGGTTGAGCTGCCAACTGTGTCGGAAAGTGATAAAATTTTCACGCCCATTCCTGCCATTTTTTCTGTCCACTCGCCTACTATCTCCACGTTCCACGGATCGCCGTACGGATTTCCGAAACCCATTGATAAATAAGCCACGACTTCTTTGTTAGATTTGTCGGCTATTTCTAAAATTTCATTTAAGGTTACAATTGATTCCGCAATCGTTTTGTGTGTATTTCGCATCTGAAAATTCTCTGAAATCGAAAACGGAAAACCTAAATACTGAATTTCTTTGTGCACCGCTGCCAGTTCTGCCCCTTTTGTATTGGCAATAATAGCCAACAATTTACTTCGGGTTTGCGACAAATCTAATCGAGCCAAAACCTCAGCTGTATCAACCATTTGCGGAATAGCTTTTGGTGAAACAAAACTCCCAAAGTCCAATGTATCAAAGCCAACTCGCAAAAGTGATTGCAAATAGGTGACCTTTCTTTCCGTAGGAATAAACGTTTTAATGCCTTGCATGGCATCGCGTGGACATTCAATTATTTTTACTGGTTGCATAGGTGTTCAAATATAGGGAAGTATTTTGGAATTTGAAAAGGGTTTAAAAGTTTAAAGGGTTAAAAGTTTAAGAGGGAACACGGATTTGGAAAATTAGGAAAATTGATAAAATGCTTTAAAGGGTTAAAAGTTTTAGAGGGAACACGGATTTGCAAAATTAGGAAAATTGATAAAATGGTTTAGAGGGTTAAAAGTTTAAGAGGGAACACGGATGTGGAAAATTGAAGGAATTGTAAAAAATGTGGCAAAAGAAAGCGTATGACAATTATCATTTTATTCTTCATCCAATCCGCTTACTTTTGAACTATATTTTACTTCGATAGTGAGAAGTTAAGAGGAAAATGTTCTCATTCATTCTTGACTTTTTACTGTTTAAAAACGATAAAAGATGTCATTGATTCAAAAATATAATGTTCCGGGACCTCGTTACACCAGTTACCCCACCGTTCCTTATTGGGATGAGGATGGTTTTTCGGTAGCCGACTGGAAAGAAACCCTTAAAAAGTCATTTTTGCAGAGCAATACTGCAGAAGGGATAAGTTTATATATTCATTTACCGTTTTGCGAAAGTTTATGTACGTTTTGTGGATGCAATAAACGCATCACCAAACGCCACGATGTAGAAAATCCGTATATAGAAGCCGTTTTAAAAGAATGGCAATTGTATTGCGAATTATTACCCAAAAAACCAATCATCAGAGAAATTCACTTGGGTGGTGGCACCCCGACCTTCTTTTCGCCAGAAAATTTAGAACGATTGATAAACGGTTTATTTGAAAATGCAACTAAACACCCGAATCACGAATTTAGTTTTGAAGGTCATCCCAACAATACTACACGAACACATCTTCAAAAATTATTTGATTTAGGCTTTCGCAGAGTGAGTTTTGGCGTTCAAGATTATTCTGAAACCGTGCAAAAAGCCATTCATCGCATTCAATCGTTTCATAATGTGGCAAAAGTGACTTTTTGGGCGAGAGAAATTGGTTATACTTCAGTTGGTCATGATTTGATTTTCGGATTACCGTTTCAAACTGTTGAAGATGTGATTGATACGATCGACAAAACCAATTCACTACAACCCGACCGATTGGCATTTTACAGTTATGCTCACGTTCCGTGGATTAAAGGAAATGGACAACGTGGTTTTAAAGATGACGATTTGCCAAAAGATGAAGAAAAAAGGATGTTATATGAATTAGGTAAAAAACGCCTTTCTGAAAATGGCTATCACGAAATCGGAATGGACCATTTTGCATTGGAAACAGACAGTTTATATCATTCGTTTCAAGAACGAAAACTGCATCGCAATTTCATGGGTTATACGTCATCTAAAACACAAGTAATGATTGGATTAGGCTTATCATCCATTAGCGATAGTTGGTACAGTTTTGCTCAAAACGTAAAAACATTGGAAGAGTATTATGTTTGTTTAGCAGAAAATGAATTACCGGTTTTTAGAGGTCATCTTTTAACCGATGAAGATTTAATTATTCGTAAACATATTTTGAATATTATGTGTCAATTGCATACTTCTTGGCATGAATATGGTTTCTATTTTTCTGAAATTAATCAAGTATTGGAGCGACTACATGAAATGGAAGAAGACGGATTAGTCATCATCACCAATCATTCGCTCACTGTAACAGAAAAAGGAAAACCCTACATTCGCAACATTTGCATGGCTTTTGATTTACGGATGAACCGAAACAAGCCTGAAACAAAGTTGTTTTCGATGACGGTTTAGAACTATTTAATAGATTATACAATTAAAAAGCCCAATTTTTTTCGGGCTTTACTTTTGTTTGCTTATTTTGAATTTACACTTCTTGCAATGCTTTTTTAAATGACTTAATCAGCTCATTTTCAATTCCATAAGGCGCTTTTTCAAGGGTGAAAATTCTTTTTTTTAAAAATTTAATTATTTTGATCGATTTGGATTTTCCATTACTATTCAATTTTGCAATATAAGTACCCGCAGACAAGTGACTAATATCCAATGAGAAATTTTCATCATTTACTTGTTTTGACACTACTTCTTGCCCCACTAAATTATAAAGCGATAGACTTTCGATTGTTTCATTTAAATTAAAATAAACAAAATCTTTTGCTGGATTGGGATAAAAGTTTACTTCTTGATTTGAAGCTATTTCAGAAGTACTTAATGTTGTAGATGTATTCCAATAGACATTTGTTTTATCTACAAATCCTTGTATAATAATATCTTTTAGTCCATCTCCATTAAAATCATCTATTATACAATCGGCAATATATTCACCACCCAAAATTTGGGTTTGGACAAATGTATTATTCCCGTCATTTCTATAAAGAATATTGAAAATGTTCGGCAAACCACCAGCTTGACTACCCACTATTAGTAAGTCTTGGTCTCCATCGTTATCCAAATCAGCAAAGGCATTTTTCCCTGCAAAAGTTTGTTGAATAGTAGTAGCAATTTGTGTAAAAACTCCTGTTCCATTATTGATATATAATAAGTTTTGTGTATTACCATTGATAAGTAAATCTAAATCTCCATCATTATCGGTATCAGCCACTTCAATACCTGCAGCAGAAATTGCTGGGAATGTTGTATTTGTGTTTAAAGTATATACACCAGAACCATTATTTTGATATAATTTAATGGTATTTGAACCAGAAATAATAACATCTTGGTCTCCATCGTTATCTATATCAATAATTTGTGCAATTCCATCTACTGGAGTAAAAACGGAGTTTCCTTGTGCCGTGAAAACTGCGTTTCCATTATTAAGATAAATTCCTGCAACAGTAGAAGTAGTAATAACCAAGTCTTGGTCACCATCATTATCCACGTCTGCAATTGCAGCTCCTTTAATAAATACAGGTAAATTATTAGGTACTAGAGTAAAATTACCCGTGCCATCATTTCTATAAATATTTGCAAATTTTTGAGCAAGTTGATCCTGTCCAGAGAAAAACAAATCTAAATCTCCATCACCATCTAAGTCTTTAAAGAATGCTTGACTATTACCTGAACGAGGAAAATTGTGAGTTACTTCGGTAAAATTTCCAGCACCATCATTTTTATAAAGTCTAGTCCATATTTGGGGAGTTATTCCAGTCATGAACAAGTCTAAATCGCCATCTCCATCTATATCACCGCTTGCAAATGTCCCGCCATATGCCTCCATTAAGTTAGGTTGCGGATTTGCTAAGGTGAAATCTAAGGTTTGTGTGTACCCAACGGAACAAATTAAAAAAACGATTTTTAGTAGTAGGATTTTTTTCATAGCTCAAAATTTTTTAATTAGTATTTACTGATGTCAAATATCTATATATAAAGTACAAATCACTTCACGTGTAGTTGTGAAAAATCTTTCTTTAATCAATATGACACTAAAATTGAAAAAAATAAAGCTATCTTTTAATTATTCTAGTAGACTCTAATTTTTCATTTGAATTTAATTTAGCAATGTAAGTTCCGTTTGATAAGTTGGTCAAATCTAAACTAAATCTATCAGAATTAACTTGTTTTGATAAAACTTCTTGCCCTAACAAATTGTATAATGAAATTCTTTTAATAGTTTCCGATGAAGAAAAATTCACACTATTGTTTGTTGGATTAGGATAAAAAGAAATAGTGCTATTTTCAAAACCAGCCGTTGAAAGTGTAGTGTTTTCAAAAACTCTTACATGACCTGCATTGTTTCCGTTACCATCATTAAATGGTGTACCTGCGGCAAGAATACTTCCATCTGCACTTAAACTCAATGATCTTCCAAATTGGTCTCCGGATGCTTCACCTAAAATATCCGAACCTTGTTGTATCCAAGAACTTCCAACAAATTTAAAAACACGAACATAGCCATTAAGAAGGGTTAATGAACTAGCTGCTATGATATTACCATCTTGACTAATATCTACCGCTGTACCAAAAAAATCACTGCCAGTAGTTCCTGGTAAAGTTGCACCTTTTGGAATCCAGTTTGTTCCATTCCATGAATATGCTTTCACATAGCCTAAAGCACCATTTGTAAAAGAAAAACCACCTGTTATAAAGTTGGTCCCGGAGTCATCAATTGCTAACGTACTACCATGACCTTGTAATATAGAATTATTACCTATTACAGTATTTCCTTTTTGTATCCAACTGTTGCCACTAAATTCATAAACCTTTACATTTCCTGCGTTGGTGCCTCCGGTATCATCTCCTGCATTGCCAATAGCAATTATGTTTCCAGTTGAATTCAGGGATATTGTACCAATATAGGCGTCTGCATTTGGTCCTACTATATCTTGTCCTTTTTGCAACCAAGTAGTTCCATTCCATTCATAGGTACGAATAGCTCCACAGTTTGTTCCATTAGCTCCATCGAAACCAGGAAAACTAATCCCGATTATTGTTCCATTTGCATTGATACTAACATCACTTCCTGCTATATCATTTGGAGCTGACCCTGTAATATCAGTTCCTTTTTGAATCCAATTAGTACCATTCCATTCAAAAACTCGGGTATATCCAGTTGGACCAGTTGGACTTAAATATGCTGGATTTAGATAACTTGGAGCTCCAATTACAATTATATTTCCATCAGCACTTATGCTTACACGTTCACCAAAAATATCACCTTGTTCAGAACCAATGATATCATTACCTCGTTGTATCCAATTAGAGCCATTCCAAGTAAAAACTCTGACTTTACCTGTCATAATTCCGTTGTCCATCGCCCGAGGAGCACTTACAACTAAAACAGTACCGTCAGCATTTAATTTGCTTGAACTACCAGATTGTTCATTTGTGGCTTGCCCATTAATATTTGTGCCTAATTGGTTCCATTGTGCAGTAGTGATGAATGAAGTAAATAATAAAAATAATGTAATTTTTTTCATAGTTTAAGTTTTAAGGGGTTGAATTAATTCTTTAAACAAAATTCAACTATCCTTTTATATAATCTTTCACGTTCAGGAGTGAAATTTACATGTAATAAACTTAAATTATTTACTATTAATGATTTGAAATTTTTATAGCTTCCGTGATAAGAGCGATTTTTTTGTACTTTGATTCTTTAATATCAAAATAAATATACATTCTTCGAAGTGCAGATCCAATACCATCCACACTCAAAAATGCTTTTTCAGCAAGTTCTTTGTTAGAAATATCCGGTTCTTTTAATAAGATATTAAGCACGTTCCAGTCGGTATCGTTTAACTTTCGTTGGATGAAATTTTCTATCTTTTCTCTTACTAATTGAAATTCATGTGGATTTACCACAAGAGCATTTACCTCATTATTTTTAAGTTTTTCGATTTCCTGAAGCAATTCATCTCTTTTTTTTCTATTCCTTTTTAAGTTTCTATTGAAATATAAAGTAATTAGCCCAATTAAAATTAATGAGCCAATAATAATTCCATAGGTTTTTTTTAATTGTTTTAATTCAAGTTCTGCCTTTTCTTTTTCGTTTTTTAATTTATTTTCTTGAACTATATCATCAAATTCATTTTTGATAACTTCTCTTATAAGTGATATTTTATTCTTTTCTAATTGTATACTATCTTTATAGATGGTATACTTCTGAAACATTTCTAAAGATTTTTCGGGGTTATTCTCAGCTTGATAACATTTGTATAATAAATCATAAAGACTTAATTTTATTTCATGGCCAGAATTTATATCTAAACCTGCCAATATCGTTTCTCCTTTTTTTCTAGCCTCCGCAATATTTCCTTCTTTGAAAGCAATTTTTGCAAATATGATTTCACTATCAAGGGTATAACCTTCTATTTTTAATTCGTTACACAGGAAACTATTTTTTTTAGCATAAAAATTGGCTTTTTCCAATTCATTTAATTCAATATAAATATTAGCCAAGGTGGAATAACAAGAGACTAAAAAGAACTTATCGTTAGTCACCTCCAATATTTTTAGAGCTTTGTCGTAATGTATTATAGATTCCTTGTACTTTTTTAATTCATAGTTTGTCCAACCTATGTTTATATAAATAACCGCTATGCTTCTTGGAGGAACATCACTATTTTTAATAGCCGTTAGTGCCTTTTGATAATACGCTAAAGCTAAATCATAATTTTGTATGTATAAGTACACATTGCCTATGCTACTTAACATTCGCGATTCTCCTGTTTTGTCTTTTATTTTCTTATAAATCGTTAATGAATTAGTAAAGTATTGTAACGCTTTCTTATAATCTTTTTTGTTGGCATAAACATTACCTATATTACCTAAATTTGCAGCTTTTAAAATGGAATCATTTAATTTTGTTGCTAATTTTTCTGCTTCTTGATAGTAGCTCATAGAAGTGTCTAATTCACCTTTTAATCTATAAATACCACCTCTGTCATTTGCAACATTGTAAAGTTCCTTTGTATTGTTTTTTTCTTTGGCTAGTTGGTAGTAGTAATCCAATACTTTGAGCGTAGAATCCGGTTGGGCTTGATTATTTAATTTATAATAGTCAGCTAAAGCGTTAAATCGTATAGAATCAGCATTTTTAGTATTTTCCCAAATTACTTTTAAGTCATACGATTTGTTTTGGGCAACAAAATTTGTAGTTATAAAAAAGAAAAATAAGACTATCCTGAAAACGTTTCTATACTTCATATCACTTTGCGAAATCTAAATAAAATTAATTTATACTCTTTATGAATAACTATTTAAAAATTAAAGCCCGACAAATATCGAGCTTTAATTTAGAATGTTCATTATGAATTTACACTTCTTGTAACTCTTTTTTGAATGATTTAATCAACTCATTTTGAATTTCATAAGGCACTTTATCATAATGCGAAAACGCCATGGCTATTTTAGCTCTTCCTTGTGATAGCGAACGAACAGCGGCTGAAAATTCATGCATTTCGGCAATTGGAACTAAGGCTTTAATTTTAGTGAAATGTCCTTCCGCATCCATCCCTTCTACCATAGAGCGATGCGATTGAATGGCACTCATCACCGAACCGGTTATTTCATCAGGAGCTGTAATTATTGTGGTATAAATTGGTTCTAACAATTGCGGATTGGCGTTTACAAAATTCTCTTTAAAAGCCATCATTCCTGCAATTTTAAAGGAAAGGTCGTTACTATCTACTGCGTGCATTTTTCCGTCGTAAACAACAACACAAACATCTTGTACGTGTGAGCCGGTGAGTGGTCCTTCTTGCATTTTTTCCATCACACCTTTCAGGATAGACGGATGGAAACGTGTGTCAATAGCTCCGCCCACAATGCAATTATAATACACTAATTTTCCACCCCAAGGCAATTCAATTTCTTCTTTTCCTCGGATGGAATAGCCTTTTGGATCGGGCGTATCTTCTGTCCACGGATAAATTTTCATCGAAATTTCACCAAACTGCCCTGCTCCACCGGATTGCTTTTTGTGACGATAGGTTGTATCTGCTTCCGTTTGAATGGTTTCTCGGTAGGCCACTTTTGGTTTATTGAAATTTACTGATAGTTTATAGGTATTTTCTAATTTCCACTTGATAATAGCCAAATGAAGTTCTCCTTGACAATGCAAAAGTGTTTGTTTTAATTCGGCAGAAACTTCTACTTGTATACTAGGATCTTCTTCTACTAATTGGTGTAAAGCGGATGATAATTTTTCTTCTTCGCCTTTTTTAGTACCTTCAACTGCGATGGTAAATGTTGGTGTAGGAAATTGGATGGGTTGAATGGCAATAGGAAATCCTTTTTCATGCAACGTGTTGTTGGTATGTGTGTTTTTTAGTTTTAAAGTCGCACCAATATCGCCGGCAGTTAATTCATCTACAGCAATTCTCTTGTTTCCTTCCATTTCAAACAACTGCATGATTTTTTCGACTTGACCGGTCTCTTCATTAGTTAATTCGTCTCCTACTTTTACAGTTCCGGAAAGGACTTTAAAGAAACTCAGTTCGCCAACATGTGGTTCTGCTATTGTTTTATAAATAAAAATAGCTGTTTTTCCTTTATCGGAACATGCTATTTCACGGTTATCAATAGTTAATTGCGGTGGCATTTCATAGGCGGACGGACAAACATTATCAATAAAACCCATTAATCGACCACCACCCATATTTTGCTTGGCTGAAATACAAAAAACAGGGAAAATTTCGTGTTTAATCAAGGAATGATGTAAACCTAATTTCATTTCGTCTTCATTCAATTCGCCTTTTTCAAAATAGTTTTCCATTAATTGTTCGTCATTGGCGGCAATAGTTTCAATTAATTCTTTGTGTAACTGAATGGCTTTTTCTTTTTCGGAATTTGGAATAGGCAATTTTTCCGGTTTTCCACCTTCAGGAGGATATTGATACATGACCATGTTGAGCACATCAATCACCGCATTGAAATTTGGCCCTTGATTTACCGGGTATTGAACAATGACAACTTGATTGCCAAAATGAGCTTTAGCTTCGGCTACTGTTTTATCGAAATCGGCTTTTTCATGATCCAACTGGTTCACAGCAAAAATGGTAGGCAATTTGAATTCGTTGGTATATTGCCAAATGATATCGGTGCCCACTTCTACGCCCATTCGTGCATTAAGTAGCATTAATCCACATTCTGCCACTCGCATCGAAGCAATAATATCGCCTGATAAGTCATCATAACCAGGCGTATCCAGGATATTAATTTTATAGCCTTTCCATTTCGAATTGAGTAATTTTGAAAAAAGTGTTTTACCTTTTTCGTGTTCAATATCGGTATAATCGGCAATGGTATTTTGATCTTCCACGGTACCACGGCGATTAATTACACCTGATTCAAACAACATGGTTTCTGCCAAAGTGGTCTTACCGCTTCCGGTATGCCCGAGTAAAACCACATTTTTTACGTGCTTGCTGTCAAACTGTAACATATCCTAACTTTTTATAATTAATACTATAAATTTCGGATTTTTTATGGATAAAAAACATGATTAAAATCAGGTATAAGCACAAAAAAGCCGACAAACCTTTTGAGTTGTTGTCTACTAAAAAAATTGGAAAACTAAAAAATTTATTAATGGCAATCCGGATTTGCCTGAACGATTAAACTCGTTGTTTTTGGAGAGATGTAAGGAATATCTAATCCCATTCCACGGATGATAAATAATCCGCCAATAATAATCACCATGATGGGAATAAATTTTTGAATTTTGTTTCGAACCGGTACTGTTATAAAATTTGAAATTAGTACCACGGCACTCATCATTGGAATGGTTCCTAATCCGAATAGAATCATATAGGATGCTCCCAACCATTCATTTTGCATGGCAATGGCACCAAAAAGTGCTGCATACACCATTCCGCATGGTAAAAATCCGTTTAATAAACCGATGGTAAATAAGGCATCAAATGTTTTCTTTTTGAATTGAGCTCCCAGATGACTTTTTACTTTAGAAATTAATCTATAAATTGGTTTAGAAAAGTTGTACTGAGCTAATTTTCTTTCGGGAATAATGACAAAAAGAATCATTAAAATCCCAACCAAAATGGATAATTGTTGTTGAAATCCGGCCAGAAAAAGTCCTTTTCCTAAAATTCCGAAAAACAAGCCTAGCATTCCGTATGCAGTTAATCTACCCAAATGATAAAGAAAAAGTTGAAAAACTCGTTTGGTTGCATTGTTTCGATCAACCGGAATCATCATGGCTATTGGGCCACACATGCCGATGCAATGGAAGCTGCTGAGTAAACCAAATATGAGAGCGGTGTAAAGCATTAGGGTGATGGGTAATTGGTTATAGGTGATGGGTGATGAATTTAACCAATTACCCATCACCTATAACCTATTACTTTTTATAAATAAATTGTTTTCTTTGTTAAAATTTCTTTTCCTTCATACGTCCAATCAATAGAAATGTCCCAACGACCGCCCACCAAATTGTTTTTAGGTATGAGCAAATGTGAACCGGAAAGCGAAATCGGAACTTCAAAATCCAGTTTCAGGTTAGACGGTCGGTAAAGGGACACTTTTCCTTTGATTTTTGTGGCATCTATATCGGTTGGGAAAACGATTTTTAATCCATCTTCTTGAGCGATAATCTCAACGGGAAGAGCTAAATTTTTATCATTTTGCTCTTTCTCCATTCGTTTTTCAAAAACAAGTTCTTGTTTGTAATATTCTTCTACAACCAAATCATGATCATAAGTTGAGTCAACCTGTACTTTGATTACAAAATACAATATAAATGAGATAAATAATACTATTGCAATCACGATTCCTATTCCCCAATTTATTTTCATTTTTTTTAAGTTTCTGAGTAGCTAAGTTACTGAGTAGCTAAGTTACTGTGTTAGTTAAAGCTTCTTGGTCCCATGAAGTTGGTGGTAGTGGTTTCTATTAAGTCTTCACCGTCATATACTTCTATTTTTATTTCTATTTTGTCACCTTCCAGATAGGCAGGATTAATTTCTATAAACAATGTTCCTTTGGCAATTCCGTCCGGTTTTACTTTTACTTTTGGTTTGCCAACTAAAATAATTTTACCTTTTGGTTCGATAAGTTTAAACGTCACTTCATCAAATTGTTTTGTTGTTTTATTGACGATTTTATAGGTATATACGTTGCTAATATTTTCTCCTTTATGTTGAAAAAGTTGTCCAGGCAATCGTAAGACGTTGGCTTCCACATCATTTCGCAAAAATAACATTCCGATTAAAACACCAATTAAAATTACTAAAACTGCGGCATAACCCTTCATTCTTGTGGTAAAAACGAATTTTTCTTTTTTAACAATTTCATTTTCACTGGCATAACGAATTAAGCCCTTTGGCAACCCAACGCCTTCCATAATTGTATCACATTCGTCAATACAAGCAGTGCAATTGATGCATTCCAACTGCGTTCCGTTTCGAATGTCTATTCCGGTTGGGCAAACATGCACGCATTGTTTACAATCGATACAATCGCCTTTTCCGGTTGTTGCTCTGTCTTCCTGTTTATTGAATTTGGCTCTTCCTAATTCTTTTTCGCCACGCACATAATCATACGCAACATTGATGGATTTATTATCTAACAAAACCCCTTGCATTCTTCCGTATGGACAAGCAATTATGCAGACTTGTTCTCTAAACCATGCAAAAATAAAATAGAATACGCCTGTAAAAATCAACAAGGCAATGAGCGTACTGGTGTGCAAAGCCGGCCCTTCTTTAATCATTAATAACAATCGGTCGCTACTAACCAAATAGGCTAAAAACACATTGGCAATGAGGAAGGAAAATATAAAAAAGATAATCCATTTTGTAACTCTCTTTCTGATTTTTTCAGCATTCCATTCTTGTTTTTGCAAACGAATTTGAGCTCCTCTGTCGCCGTCAATCCAATATTCGATTCGGCGGAAAACCATTTCCATAAAAATCGTTTGTGGACAAAACCATCCGCAAAAAATTCTTCCAAAAGCAACAGTAAACAAAGCCAATCCAACTACCCCAATGATCATCGAAACAACAAAAAGATAAAAATCTTGTGGCCAAAACGGAAAACTAAAAACAGTAAATCTTCTTTCTAATACATTAAACATCAAAAATTGATGCCCATTAATTTTAATAAAAGGTGCTAAAACTAAAAAAACCAATAAAAAATAGCTTACGAGTTTTCTCTTATCATAAAAAGGACCTTTGGGTTTCTTTGGAAGAATAAAGGCCCTTTTTCCCTCTTTATTGATGGTTCCGATCGTGTCTCTAAAACTTTCTTCGGGTAAGGTGTTCATGATTTGGCTTTTAAATTTACAAATCCCGCTTTGAAACGGGATTTGTATTTTTTATTTTATGGCAACTTCTGCCACTGTTTTAGTAGAGTCTGAAACTACCTCAGTTTTTGGTGCATTTTCATCGACCCAAATATCGCCTTCTGCAGGTTTTGCATCCGGTGGATTTGTTCCTTGCATTGATAAAACGTAACTGGCTACTTTTTGCAAATCGGATGGTTTTATGGTCGATTTCCAGGCCACCATTCCTTTTCCTTCGCGACCACCCTCCATTAAGGTATTAAATACATTTTTTATACCTCCTCCTAAAATCCAGTGTTCATCTGTGAGGTTGGGCCCAATCGAACCACCACCATCTGCTTTATGGCAAGCTACACAATTTACTTCATATAACTTTTTACCTTGAGCTAAATCAGAAGCATCTGTTAATAAGGTTACTTTATCCTTATCCATTAGATCCGGTGCAGTTAACTTATATTTTTCAACTTCCGCTTTTGCAATAGCCATTTCAGTTTCAAATTCTGATGCTTGGTCGTAATCATTGTAGATATGGAATCTCACCATATAAACAAAAGCAAAAACAATAGTTATATAGAATAAATTCACCCACCAAGGTGGCAATACATTGTCAAGTTCTTTGATACCATCATAATCGTGGTCCAACAGTATATCGTGCTCCTCCTCCATTTCCTTGGAACGGGTTAATTTTTTTGTCAAACTTTGATAAAAAGCACTTTCCGTAAAGGGCAATGACTGCACTTCCTCTAATTGTTTTTTCTGCTCATCGGTAAGCAAGTGATAAGTTACTTTATCCACAGCACTCACTACAATTTCGATGGCAACCAACAAGAACAGGAAAACTCCTAAAAATAAAGAAACCATTGGGTATTCTATAAATGCCGGTTTGTCTCCTGAGTCTATAAAATATTCCATTGCACCCATAACAAGGGCAAAAATCAATGGAACTCTAACGTATGATGGGATTAATTTTTTCATTTTTAACGTATGATAAGGTTAACTAATTATCTTCTTTTAAAGGTATTTCTCCTAGTTCATTAATTGCTTCTTTGCTATAGGAAAATACCCAAACTAAAAGCAATACAAAGAATAAAAAGAAAATACTCAAGGAAATGATAGGATATATTTCAATGCCTATAATCGTATCCATATGGTGTTTGATAAACTTTAGCATAACTATTTATTTTGAGCGGTTTCTTTTACTTTAATATCTGTTCCCAAACGTTGTAGGTAAGCAATTAACGCAGTAATTTCTCTGTCTTTCATCGGAACAAATTCTTCTCCACGAGTAGCTGCATTCTTTTTGCTTTCTTCATACGATTTTACAAAATCGGGATCGGCATAAAGATTTTTTTCAATTTGAGCACCTTGTTCATCTATGGATTTTCTGGCATTTTTAATGTCCTCTTCTGTATAAGGAACACCTAAGGTGACCATTACTTCCATTTTTTTCTCAATTGAAGAGTAATCCATTGGCTTGTTGTCATACATCCATTTGTATCCCGGCATGATGGACCCAGGCGAGGTACTTTGTGGGTCCCACATGTGGTTAAAGTGCCAATTATCGTTATATTTAGCTCCGACTCTATGCAAATCCGGACCAGTACGTTTAGAGCCCCATAAAAATGGATGATCATATACATATTCTCCTCCTTTTGAATATTCACCATAACGTTCAACTTCAGAACGGAACGGGCGAATCATTTGAGAGTGACAGCCCACACAACCTTCGCGGATATATAAATCACGGCCTTCCAACTCCATTGGTGAATACGGTTTTACTGAGGCAATCGTTGGTATATTGGACTTCACAACTATTGTTGGAATAATTTGAATGACTCCACCAATTAAAATAGCCACTAAGGATAGCACTGTAAATTGAATTGGTCTTCTTTCTAACCAAGAATGCCATTTTTCGCCTTTCATTCTTTTTGGAGAAATTACGGCTAATGCCGGTGCTTCGGCCAATTCATCCTCTACAGTAGAACCGGCAGCTACGGTTCTGATTACATTGTAAACTAAAACCAATAAACCTGCAACGTATAAAGTTCCACCAATGGCACGCATCCAATACATTGGCATAATTTGCGTTACTGTTTCAAGGAAGTTACCATATACTAATGTTCCGTCTGGATTAAATTGTTTCCACATCGAAGCTTGTGTAAATCCAGCTACATAAAGAGGTAATGCATATAAAATAATCCCCAGTGTTCCAATCCAGAAATGGAAATTGGCTAATTTTTCAGAAAATAATTTGGTTTTTGTCATTCGTGGTATTAACCAATAAATCATACCGAACGTCATAAATCCGTTCCAAGCCAAAGCTCCAACGTGAACGTGGGCAATAATCCAATCTGTAAAGTGAGCAATTGCGTTTACATTTTTAAGCGAAAGCATTGGTCCTTCAAATGTTGCCATACCATAACCGGTAATTCCCACCACAAAGAATTTTAAAACAGCATCTGTGCGTACTTTATCCCAAACACCTCGTAACGTAAGCAATCCGTTAATCATACCCCCCCAAGAAGGAGCAATTAACATAACAGAGAAAACGACGCCTAAGTTTTGAGCCCAATCCGGCAAAGCTGTGTATAATAAATGGTGCGGTCCTGCCCAGATGTAAATGAAAATTAAAGACCAAAAGTGAATGATTGATAACCGGTAAGAATACACCGGACGATTCGCCACCTTAGGCACGAAATAATACATTAAACCTAGAAACGGAGTTGTTAAGAAAAACGCAACGGCGTTATGTCCGTACCACCATTGCACCAAAGCATCTTGAACACCGGCATAAACAGAATAACTTTTTAAACCTGAAACCGGCAATGCCAAACTGTTAAAAATATGAAGAATGGCAACCGTAACAAACGTGGCGATATAAAACCAAATCGCCACATAAATATGACGCTCTCTGCGTTTTAGAATTGTCATAATCATGTTGATACCAAAAACTACCCAAATTAATGCAATGGCAATATCAATCGGCCATTCCAATTCGGCATATTCTTTTGAGGTAGAATAACCCAACGGTAGCGTTATTGCCGCCGCTACAATAATTAATTGCCATCCCCAAAAGTTGATGTTACTCAATAAATCACTATACATTCTTGTTTTGAGTAATCGCTGCATGGAATAGTAGACCCCCGCAAATATGGCATTTCCAACGAAGGCAAAGATGACGGCGTTGGTGTGTAAAGGTCTTAATCTACCAAAACTCAACCAGGAAATTCCATCGGTTAGGTTGGGAAATAAAAACATGATGGCCAGAATCAGGCCGACTAACATTCCGACTACACCAAAAAGGATACAGGCGTAGAGGAACTTCTTTACAATTTTGTTGTCGTAATAAAATTGTTGCATCTCCATAATTATACTTGTTTTTCTTTAATTGTTTGTATTGGTTTTTTGTTGGTTTTGGTTTTGATTTTGAGTTCATCGTCAAAAAGCATTCTGACTGATGGTGTGTAGTCATCATCGTACTGCCCACTTCTTACCGCTCTGATAAAAGCATAAAGAAAAAAAACAGCAACAATAATACTGATGGTGATTAAAATGTAAATGACGCCCATACCTTAAAAATATGTTAACAAAATTAGACTTACTCGGTTTTATAAAATATGATATTTATCATGCTTGATTATTTTTTGTTGCGGGTTGAAAGTTGCGGGTTGCGGGTTGCGAATTTTGGGCGTAAATATTCGTCATGACGGTGACAAAACTCACGATGGTAACTGTGCTCAAAGGCATTATAATTGCCGCCACCAAAGGCGATAAATTTCCGGAGACTGCATAGGTCAATCCAACAATATTATAAGCGATAGAAAGGCCAAAACTCATATAAATCGTCTTCATAGCATTTTTGGAATACTGCATAAAAAACCCAATTTTTTGAAATTGAGAAGCATCTAAAATTCCGTCGCAAGCGGGTGAAAAAACATTTACATTCTCAGAGAGTGAAATTCCGATGTTACTTTGAGCCAAAGCACCTGCATCATTTAGGCCATCGCCAATCATCATTACATTTTTACCTTGGTCCTGAAGTTCCTTGATGTAGTGAAGTTTTTGTTCCGGTTTTTGATTGAATACTAATGTTGTGGTAGAAGGAAGCATCTTCTCTAAAATTTTTCGCTCACCATCATTATCACCTGACAAAATAATCAGCTGATAGTGTTTAGATAATTGAGAAAATAATTGTTCCAAACCTTCACGGTATTGATTATTAAACACATAACTACCTTTATATTCACCATTAATTTCAACGTGCACTTTCGTTTTTTTGTGCGTGTTTTCAGTCATCGTTTTTAAAAACTGCGAAGAACCTAATTTGATGGTGTTCCCGTCAATTTCTGCGTCAATTCCTTTTCCGATAATTTCTTCAAAATGAGTGGGAACGAGTTTAGTTTGTTTGGGAATAAAATCATATAATCGCCTGCTCAACGGATGATTGGATCCTCTCAAAGCGTTATATAGCAACTTTAAATCAAAATCATTTAAAGGTGCTCCTTCATACGTAATAGCCGTTTTTTTATTGGTAGTGATGGTTCCTGTTTTATCAAAAACGATACTATCTACTTTGGCTAATTGTTCAATTACCGTCGCATTTTTGAGGTAGAATTTTCGCTTTCCTAGAATACGCAACACATTTCCTAAGGTAAAGGGAGCAGTTAATGCCAACGCACACGGACAAGCCACAATTAAAATGGCGGTAAATACATTAAAAGCGGTTGAAACGTCAATAAATAACCAGTAGAAGAAAGAAACAAAGGCTAGTCCCAGTAACGCCGGTGTAAAATAACGACTAATTTTGTCGGTTATGGTTTTATGTTTGATATCCACTTTTTTCTGAAAAACATCGTTGCTCCACAATTGTGTAAGGTAACTTTGTGAAACTGAAAAAAGCACTTCCATTTCGATGACTTTGCCCATTTGTTTTCCGCCGGCAAAAATTTTATCGCCTGATTTTTTCTCGATGGCCACTGCTTCACCGGTTACAAAACTATAATCAACAGACGCTTTTTCGGAAATTAAAATACCATCAACCGGAATCAATTCTTGGTTTCTGATCAGTAGCCGATCGCCCTTTTCAATTTCATATACTTGAACAGAGGTTTCTGAACCATCCGCTAAAATTTTAGTGATTGCAATGGGAAAATAGGATTTATAGTCGCGTTCAAAAGACAAAAAATCATAGGTTTTCTTTTGAAATAATTTTCCCAATAGCATAAAGAAAATGAGTCCGGTCATGCTGTCGAAAAAACCTTGACCATAATCAAAAACAATATCAACGGTACTTCTGATAAACATGACCACAATTCCCAACGCAATCGGAATATCGATGTTGAGCATTCCTGATTTGATGCTTTTATAGGCCGAAACATAATAACCACTGGCCGAATAAAAGAAGGCCGGAAGTGAAATTGCAAAAATCAACCAACGGAAAAATCCTCTGTATTCATTAATCCAATATTCCTCTACTTCAAAATATTCCGGAAAAGAGAGCAACATAATGTTCCCGAAACAGAAAAAGGCAACTCCGATTTTATAAATCAAACTTCGGTCGATGACTTTTTTTCCTTCGTCAAAATTTTCTAAACTAATATAGGGTTCATAACCGATGGAACAAAGCAACTCTACAATTTTTTTGAGCGACGTTCCCTCTGAATTGAAAGTAATTCTAACTTTTTTCTCCGGGAAATTAACTTGCGAAGTACTTATTCCTGATTGAAGTTTCTGTAGATTCTCCAAAATCCAAATACACGAACTACAGTGTATATGAGGAATAAAGAGTGAAACAATATGTGTTGTATCCTCTTGAAATTCGAGAAGTTTTGCAACGATATCTTCATTGTCTAAAAAATCATATTTGCCTTTAATGTCAAGTGGTGTTGCACCGGGAGATGCTTGAAAATCATAATAACACGATAAATCATTTTGACTAAAAATTTCATAAACTGTCTTGCAACCGTTGCAACAGAAACTTTTCTCATCATAAATAATTTCTTCTTTTTTATTAATTTCAATACCACAATGGAAACAATTTCCAGTGTTCATAATTTGCTCATTTTACCTGTAACAAAGGTTGCAAAAGGAATAAATTTAAAATATGATATTTGTCATACTTTAATTATCTTTGTAAAACCAATAAATTAGTACATCATGAGTAAATGTGAACAATGCATCGTCAGAGAATTTAGTTCGTTAAAAGCCCTAAACAAAGATGAATTAATCAAAATGGCCAATTGTAAAACTTCCTATATCATTAAAAAAGGTGAACCTATCTTTGAAGAAGGTGAATCTGTTAATGGAATTTTTTGCATCAAAGATGGTATTTGTAAACTATCCAAATTAAGTGCCAACGGAAAAGATCAGATTGTAAAATTGGTTAAACCCGGTGAATTATTAGGACAACGCTCTATGATTAGCGATGAGCCTGCCAATTTGAGTGCAGTGGCGTTGGAAGATATGGAGGTTTGTTTTATTCCCAAATCGGAAGTCTTAGGATTTTTTAACAACAACAATCAATTTTCGATGAATATGATGAAATCGATCTGTGGAGATTTAAAAGAAGCAGATGACCATATGGTTTCTATGGCTCAAAAAACCGTTAAAGAACGATTAGCCGAAACATTACTCTACTTGGAAGATACTTTTGGAAAAAATGAGGATGGCTCCCTTCATATTCAGTTATCAAGAGAAGAGCTCGCCGGTATGATTGGTACTGCTACAGAAAGTTGCATACGCTTACTTTCCGAATTTAACAAAAGTGGTTTAATTGATTTAACCGGAAAAAAAATAGTGATTTTAGATAAAAATAAATTAAAAAGGATGGCGGAATAAAATCATAATTTCTTCGCCTGTTCCCAAAACACATCCATCTCAGCTAAAGTCATATCTGATAAAGGTTTTCCTAATTCACCTGCTTTGCTTTCTAAATACATAAACCGTTTTATGAATTTTTTATTGGTTCGCTCTAAAGCATCTTCAGGATTGATTTTTAAAAACCGTGCATAATTAATCATCGAAAACAAAACATCGCCAAATTCGGCTTCCATTTTGTTAAAATTTCCTGATTTTACTTCCACTTGAAATTCAGAAATTTCCTCTTGAACTTTATCCCAAACTTGGTGTGGTTCTTCCCAATCAAAACCAACACCTTTCACTTTATCTTGAATTCGACTTGCTTTGACAAGAGCAGGCAAACTTTTTGGCACCCCTTCTAAAACTGACTTTTTACCCTCTTTGAGTTTGAGCTTTTCCCAGTTTTGCTTTACTTCCTCTTCATTTGCAACAACGACATCACCATAAATATGCGGATGACGATCAATCAATTTATCACAAATACTATTAGCTACATCGGCGATATCAAAAGCATTGGTTTCGCTACCGATTTTGGCATAAAAAACAATATGCAACAACAAATCGCCTAATTCTTTTTTGATTTCCTGCAAATCATTATCCAAAATGGCATCGCCTAATTCGTAGGTTTCCTCGATGGTAAGATGGCGTAAACTTGCTAAGGTTTGCTTTTTATCCCACGGACATTTTTCTCGAAGGTCGTCCATAATGTCTAATAATCTGCCAAAAGCTTCTAATTGTTGTTGTCGGGTATTCATTTGATTTTGATTTATGTAAAAATAAAAAATCCTACTCGAAAGCAGGATTTAATTATGATTTTATTTATAAAATTATTCGGCTGGTTTTTCAGCCTCCTTTTCAGCCTCCTTTTCAGCGTCTTTTTCCGCTTCTTTCAATTCTTTTGATAACGCATCGACCGAAACTAATCCTTTTGGTTGCAACATATTATACCAATTAATGATTTTTTTGATATCGGATGGATATACGCGATCTTCGTCAAATTCTGGTAAAACTTCACGAAAATAAGACACCAATACACTGTTGTCCTCTTTGTGAGAAATTGCGGTTGCTCCATTACTTTCTTTGGTAGCAATGGCTTTAAAAACTTCGGCTAATTTAATTTCTTCGCTGTACGTGTACACGGCAATTTCAGAAAGTAAACTCACATTGCTTCGCATTCCAACAGTGATTTTTTTCCCGTCTAAAAAGCTTTCAGCAACAAATCCTGTTCTGGTTTGAATTTTTAATTCGAATAATCCCGGTTTTCCGGAAATGGCTAATATTTTTTGTAAACTCATTTTTAAGATATAAATTAAACTTGTGTATTATCTTCCTTTTTTGTTGAAAAACTTCATTCTGTAATCAGGAAAAATTTTTCCGTCGATGATGTTTTGTAATCTTTTTTTAATCAACGTTTTTTTGAGTGACGATATTTTATCCGTAAACAAAACTCCTTCAATATGATCGTATTCATGCTGAATCACTCTGGCGATTAAGCCATCGTAAACATCAGTATGTTTAACGAAATTTTCATCAACATATTCAATGGTGATTCGCTCTTTTCTAAAAACATCCTCACGCACTTCGGGAATGCTCAAACAACCTTCGTTGAATGCCCATTCGTTGCCTTCTTCTTTAAGAATTTTGGCGTTGATGAATGTTTTTTTAAATGATTTTAATTGCGCTATTTCTTCTGTTGATAAATCATCGCTTTCAGCGAATGGTGCTGTATCAACAATAAATAAACGAATGGCCGAACCAATTTGTGGAGCAGCCAAGCCAACGCCATACGCATTGTACATGGTGTCGTACATGTTTGCAATAAGTTCCGATAAATTGGGATATTCAGGTGAAATTTCTGCACCTACTTTTCGTAAAACCGGATCACCATATCCAACAATTGGTAAAATCATGAGAGCAATTTTTGTAATTTAGAATTTAAAAAATTTTAATTAAATTCGGATACAAAAGTAATAAAAAGAATTCTGACTTTTACTTTAAAATTGGTCGGTTTTCTGTTAAATCATTTTTCTAATCAAAAAATCCTGCAACAAAATAGTAGCGGCAATTTCATCTACCAGACCTTTATTTTGGCGTTGTTTTTTACTTAAACCGCTGTCTATCATCGTTTGAAAAGCCATTTTAGAGGTAAATCGTTCATCTACTCGAACGACTTTCATCTCCGGAAATTCAGTTGAAAAGGTCGTTACAAATTTTTCAATAATTGGTGTGCTTTCAGATGGTAAACCGTTCATTTGTTTAGGTTCGCCAATTAAAACAGTAGAAACATTTTCTTTGGAAAAATAGTCTTTTAAAAAAGGAATGATTGTTTCGGATGGAATGGTAGTGAGTCCCGATGCAATGATTTGCAATTCATCGGTAACGGCAATTCCGGTGCGTTTTATTCCGTAATCTATGGCGAGGATTCTTGGCATTTTATAAAGATTCTTTGTATTTAATGAAACCAAAAATTGTAACTAATTGATTTTCTGTGTCAACTAAGTAAACACAGACATATCCTTTGAAAACATAATCTCCGATAATTTCATTATCAAAATGGATGGATTTTTTAAAATGAAATGGTCTGTTTAAGTCTTTGCGGATATTTTTAATCAAATCCGTTTTAAACTTTCTTGCGGCTTTTGGTTTATCTTTTGCAATATATTCAACTTGTTCGTTTAATGCCAATAAAAAATCTTTTTCAAATCTAATATTCATAATTAGAAATCGTTTTTTCTAAATAATTATCAAGTTCATCAGGTGAATAATAGTCGGCCGTTCCATTAGCCATTTTTTCTAAAGTGGCCTCAAGTTTTTTCTTATCGTTTATAAATGATGCATCTTCTGTGATTATTTTATAATCGTTTGAAGAAAAATTATTCAAAAACTCAACAATTTTCGTTTTGATATTTGGTTCGCAATCAATTCTTATCGTTTCCATAACAAATAGTTTTTACAAATATACATGATTATTTCATTGCTTCAAACCTCGCTAACGGAGCCATTCTTGCTCTATTAAATGACAAACTATTTCCGTTTAAACTATAATTATCTACTTTTTCAAGCATTTCTGCAAATTCTTGCTCGGTTGTCATGTCAGGGCAAGCCATCATGGTGGAAGCTCCTTTTGTGAATTTGATTCGCATTACATCTTCTTTCAACTCAAAACCACCCATCATATTATTACAACCGATAAATGCAGCATAACGGTTTTCTTTGTTTAATTGAATAAACATTTCTTTTTTGGAATCACTAGTATTTTGAACTGGTTCACCGTTTAACTCAACTAGCTTCCATTTATTAAATGTAAATAAGGTCTTTTGAGGTATAAAATTCCCTTTTATTGAATCTGGTGCTGGTGGCGGAGGTGGTGGTGGGATTTCTCCTGAGTCTGATTTCTTTTGCAACACATATTTCTCAGCCAAATCACCTTCAATTTTATTTCCATCCATATCTAATTGTATTAGGTAATTTTCACCAACAAAAAATTGATTTGGGGCATTTTCAATTCCTGACAAAACAATAGTGTTTCCAGCATCATTCCATGTATAAACACCTCGAACTTCATTATTCGATTTTTTCGTTTTATTTATATGTTTCGTTTTAACTAAATATATTGTGTTTAAAATATAACTTTCATCATTTTCTAATTGTAATATGGTTTCAATGCCTTCACAATCGGCACAAGGAAGAATTCCTTCATAAACTCCCATATAATCAAGAGAATTTCGGGCATTGTGATCATCATTAACAACAACTTCTGTTGAATCTACAACCATTGTATCGGTTGTTTCATTTTTATCCTTTTTAGCACAACTTAACACCAAAAAAAATAGAGTCACTAGGGTAATTACTTTTATTTTCACATTTGCTACTTTAAGGTTTATCACAAACTTGCTGCTTTTTGTTTTCAAAAAAATTAAAGTTTACAAAAATCAAACCATTTTTTGTGGTTAAAAGATTTTATCTTTGTTTCAAAATAAAATAATCATGACCGAATTACAACCTATCATAGAAAAAGCTTGGGAAAACAGAGCTTTATTGCAAGAAGAAACTACAATTTCAGCCATTAGAAATGTTATTGATTTATTAGATAACGGAAAACTTCGCGTAGCTGAACCAACAACTAATGGTTGGCAAGTGAATGAATGGGTTAAGAAAGCCGTAGTGATGTATTTCCCAATTCAAAAAATGGAAACGTGGGAAGCCGGTATTTTTGAATACCACGACAAAATGCTTTTAAAACGCGATTATGCCGAAAAAGGAATTCGTGTTGTTCCGCCAGCTGTTGCAAGATATGGTTCATATATTTCCAAGGGCGTAATCATGATGCCAAGTTATGTAAACATCGGAGCGTATGTGGATGAAGGAACAATGGTTGACACGTGGGCAACCGTGGGAAGTTGTGCTCAAATTGGAAAAGATGTTCATTTAAGTGGTGGCGTTGGTATTGGTGGAGTATTAGAACCGCTTCAAGCTGCACCGGTTATTATAGAAGATGGCGCTTTTATTGGTTCAAGATGTATTGTAGTAGAAGGAATTCGGGTGGAAAAAGAAGCCGTTTTAGGAGCAAATGTTGTTCTGACCGGTTCAACAAAAATTATTGACGTGACCGGCGAAAGTCCGATTGAATATAAAGGTTATGTTCCTGCTCGATCGGTGGTAATTCCGGGAACCTATACCAAAAAATTTCCTGCTGGCGAATTTCAAGTTCCGTGTGCGTTGATTATTGGTCAGCGAAAACCTTCGACTGATTTAAAAACTTCACTTAACGATGCGTTGAGGGAATATAATGTGGCGGTTTAAGATGCAAAATTTATCAATAATTATTGTCAATTATAAAGGTTGGAACTCACTAGAAGCTTGTTTGGATTCCTTGCACAATTATGCGTCAAACACGTTTCTTTTTGAGGTAATTATTGTAGATAACTTCTCAAATGACGGTCATTTAAAAATGTTCCAACAAAAATATTCAAACTTTATTTTCATTGAAAATTCAGGAAATAATGGTTTTGCTAATGGTTGTAATGTCGGGGCTAAAAACGCCAAATATGATTTATTTTTGTTTTTGAACCCAGATACAATTATTCTTGAAAATAGCTTAGACATTTTTGTGAGCGACTACGTTAATAATCCGGAAATAGCTTTGCTGTCTTGTTTGCAAATTGACGAAAATAACAGGTACTACAATCAAAAACGTTTATTTCCTACTTTTTTCACCTTTTTTGGCCTTCCTAGGGCGATTTTTCAATGGATTCACAAAACTAAAATCAAACAAATTTTCAGAGAAGATCAGCATTTTTTTTATCCAGAATGGGTAACTGGTGCAGTGATTCTCATCCATAAAAAATGGTTTGAAGCGATAGATGGATGGGACGAATCGTACTGGATGTACATGGAAGATGTTGATTTTTGCAAAAGAATTTCGGCACAAAACGGACGTGTAGCTGTGACAAAGAATTGCACTATTTTTCACAAACACGGTGGTGCCTCTCGGATTAATATTAAAACAAAAGCACTAACTAAAACCGAAGTAATTATTTCAAAACACGTTTATATTACTAAACATTTTTCTAAATTTGTTGGTTTTTTTCTTCATATCAGACTATTTGGTGGAGTCTTTTTAGAAAAAATTGTACTTTCCATTTTATCTATTCCATTATTTTTTAATGTAAAATTAAAAGTAAATACAATTATTTTGTCAAATTATTTTAGGTATGTTTCACATGCAATAAAAAACAATACAATTTTGAGCCCCAGAAGTTTACATTTTAAAAAAAACGCAAGAGGATGAAAAAAATTTTAGTAATTCAACAGAAAATGATTGGTGATGTTTTAGTTAGCTCCATTCTTTGCAAAAATTTACGATTAAGCTTTCCTGATGCTCAAATTGATTATTTGATTTATGAAAGTACGTTACCTGTTGTTGAGGGTTCAACCTCTATTTCTAATTTTATTTTGTTTACGGAAAAAGAAAGAAAAAATAAAATTGCTTTACTAAAATTTGCCTGCAGAATTAGAAAAACAAAATATGATATTGTTATTGATGCTTATTCAAAATTAGAGAGTTTGCTTATTGTTCTCTTTTCTGGAGCTTCCAAAAAAATTTCCTTTAATAAAAAATTTCGAAATTTATTTTATACAGATTTAATCACGAGACATTCCAATTATTCTTCCAATTTAGGGTTGATAATCGAACAGCGTTTGGCTTTGTTAGAACCACTACGTGTTGAAAAAAAAATAACTTTTCCTTCAATTACAGTAAGTGCATCTGAAAAAACTTTTGCTTCAGCTTTGTTTGAAGAGAATGCAATTGACACGCACAAAAAAACTATCATGATAAGTGTTTTAGGTAGTGATAAAACAAAAACTTATCCACTACATTACATGGCTAGTATTATTGATGATCTAGCGGCTAATTTTGATGTAAACTTGTTATTTAATTATTCACCTAATCAACAAGAGGAGGCAAAAAAAGTATATGATTTGTGTACGACTTCAACGCAACAAAAAATATATTTTAAAGTTATTGGAAATTCGATTAGAGAGTTTATAGCTATTATGAATCAATGTGACTTAATTATTGGCAATGATGGTGGTGCAACAAATATGGCAAAAGCACTTCAGAAACCCAGTTTTATTTTGTTCTGTCCTTGGATTGATAAAAAAGGTTGGGCACTTTTGGAAGATGGAAGAAATCATGTTTCATTGCATCTAGAAGAATTTTTACCTGAAGTTTTTTTAAACAAATCGGCTAAAGAAGTGAAAAAAAACTATTCATTTTATTATGAAAAGTTTGAGCCAAAGTTGGTCATTCCTTCTTTATCAAGTTTTCTCAAAAATCATGTTGACAATCCTAGTTAAACAATTAAAATGATAACATTGCTCAACAATGAATATGTTGTGTGAATTTAATATTGACTAATCCCTTTACTAATTTTAATGATTTTATTTTTTCGATTAAACTCGCGAATTTGATGGTTTTTTTTCCAGATTTCTTCACTGGCATAGCCTCTTTTGTGATCTAAATGCAAACAAACAGCACTATACCTAATTTGTTTTGAGAGCAAACCTAAATTAAACAATCGCTCGCCAACTTCTCTATCTAATCCGCCGTATTGCATCTCTTCGTTAAAACCATTAATTGCCAATAAATCGGCTTTAAAACAAGAAGTATTATGTCCGTTAAATGTTCTTTTGGTAGGAGTTAACCAATTCATAAAGGCTGCAAAAAATCCAACTTTGGTTAGTTTTGACAACTTAAACGTTTTGGGCACACCGTTTTTAATCAACCAAGAAATTGAAAAACAATCCTGACTTTTAATAATATCTAGTGAAATTTTTTGAGAAGTTTCCATTGGTAACTTAAAATAGCCTCCAGAAAGAAAATATCCTTCTTCTTTGTGTTTTAAATGTTGGGCAACAAAATCTTTTCTTGGAATACAATCACCATCTGTAAAAAGCAGATAATCGGTAGTTGTTTTTAAAATCGCTTTGTTTAAAATTTTACATTTTTGAAATCCTTGATCTTCTTGCCAAACGTGAATAATAGGATATTTGAAAACATTTTTAAACGAGTCGATCACTTCTTTTGTTTTTTCATTAGAACCGTCATCAGCGATAACCACTTCAAAATCCTGCTCGGTTTGGATACTATAGCCAACGAGAACCTTTTGGAGCCAATCTTCTGAATTATAAGTGGTAATAATTAGCGATAATTTCATCTAAAGAATAAAAAGTGAAAATACTACTTTTTCCAGAACTTTAATTTCTTTTTTATTCTTTTTTTCCTGTGAAAACCATATTGAAAATCTTCCGTATACTTCCACATGGTTTCAAAAACAGTATTTTCATCTTCACCTGAAAGTTTTGCATATTCATTACTCATGATTGCTATCATTTCCTTCTGAGGAGTCAAGCGAGATAGGTTTTTCATTCGACTTTGAAAATCTAATGTTTTATGAAATTTCATTCGATTTAAATCGACCAAATAGAAAGAATAATTGGCATTATTTTCCTTTTTTATTAAAGTATTACCGGGAGAATGATCTAAAAATTCAATTCCTTTTTGATGCAATAGATAAGAAAACCTAGTAAATTGTCTTAAAATTGTTTCTCGATCGGGATAGTTCGGAACTTCTACCAACTCACGGTAGGTTAAATCGCAATTCAAATGTTCGCTAACATAATAGCTATCTTTTAAACCTAGCCAATCAAAATTCTCAAAATAAGCAATGGGTTGCGGTGTGCCGATTTTGTTTTCTAACAACTTATTTGCAAATTCAAAGGAACGTCTCGCTTTTGATTTTCTGAAATAACGGTAAATTATTTTGTTAAAAAGGTTTGGGATTTTAAAGGATTTTACATTAATTGTAATTTCATTAAATTCAAAAAGTTTGATTTTATTTCGTTTTCTATCATCAAATAGTTTTCCTTTTTGATTGAAATATTGAATGATATCAATAATTTTTTCTTTATCAACATTTTGTTGAATAAAAAAGGATGATTTCATATTTTTAGTAGATAAATAAATCCTTGAATTTTTGTTGAGCTTCTGATGTTTTTAAATACTTTGGTAAATTATACGATAAATCAACCACTTCAAATTCCATCTCTCTTCCAAATAAATCTTTGCCCTTTTTTATCAAGTGGCTAATTTTATCAAAATTTTTAAATTCTTCTAAATTGTATTCCGTGTGCGAAAACGATTCTAACTTTTCAATAATTTTTTTGGCTCCACCAATATAAGTAAAATGCCATCCAGCATTTGGAATAATTTCATATACTTCCCCTCTTCGTTTAGTTCGCATAATTATTTTTCTAATTCGATAAGGTTTTTTCTTCAAAAATTTATAAGGTAATAATGCGGTACAATGCCAAATACCATCTTTAGATTCCTCTTTAGAAATGTTACTTCCGCCATCATAAGTGAGCTTATTGTTTAAATAATACATAAACATATCCATTTTTAACCCATATATTTTTTGAATCCCTTTTTCTAATTGAATTTTAATCACTTCCGAATTTGGAATCTCATCCACATCCGAAATCATAATAATATCATCGGGTTTACAATCAACTAATCCTTTCACAACCGAATCACGTTGAAAAAATTCAATTTTCCAAGGAGAAAACGGATTAATAACAGGGACAAACAAAGGATATTTGGTAAGTTTTATATGTATTATTTTATGCAAATATTTTGAAAATCGCTCTTTATTTTCCTCAAAAATGAACGGTTTTTTGGTGTTTTGAAAAGTTCTGTCAGCTTCAACTAAAACAAATTTATCAACCACACCATCCAATTCATTCAATCTAATTTCCAACAAATCCAATTCATTGAAAAAAATAAAACAATCATATAACATAATGTATTTTTTTACAAATATAAAAAAATATCCTAACTTGCCTGCTTATTTACAAGTATGAAAAATAAACTTAAATGTTCGCTGGTAACTCCAACATACAATTGGCCTGAAGCCTTGGAATTATTGTTGTTGAGCATAATGAATCAAACCATTTTGCCGAATGAAGTAATTATTGCAGATGATGGTTCAAGAGAAGATACAAGAATAGCAATAGAAGATTTTCAAAAAAAATTCCCCGTTCCTTTAATCCATATTTGGCATGAAGACATTAAAAACAGGAAACCCAGAATAATGAATCAAGCCATTGCTAAAGCGCAATACGAGTACATTATTGAAATTGATGGCGATATTATTATAAATAAACATTTTGTGGAAGACCATCTGCAATTTGCTCAAAAAGGGTTTTATCTTTTTGGTTCAAGAGTAAATATTCAAGCATCTCTTTTAAAAGAGCTTTTTTTTAAAAAAATCACTCATTTTGATTTCTTTTCAAAAGGAATTAAAAAACGAGGCAGAACAATTCGTATTCCATTTATGATGAACTTTACCAAAATTGTAGAAAAGAGATCTTCAAAACTTAGAGGATGTAACATGTCTTTTTGGCGTGAAGACTTTATAAAAGTCAATGGTTTTAATGAAGATTTGGTAGGTTGGGGAATTGATGATTCTGAAATGATTGAACGATTGCATAACATTGGAATCAAAGGCAAACGTTTAAAATTTGCCGGAATTGCCTACCATATTTATCACAACGAACAATCAAAAAGTCACCTTGAAATTAACCACGAAATTGAACGTCAAACCAAAGAAAAGAAATTGACTTACATTGAAAAAGGTATAAACCAATTTTTATAATATGTTTGATATTGCCGTAATTTTAATCAACTATAATTCAAGTCAACTTAGTATTGATTGCATAAAGTCTATTTACGAAAAAACGTCAAACGGTATAAATTTTCAAGTAATTATTACAGACAATTGTTCTGAAATAGAAGATTTTGAAAATTTAAAAAGCTTTTGCGACAATTCAAATTTACCCCATCTAACACTGCTTGTAAATAGTGCGAATACTGGATTTGGCGGAGGAAACATGTATGGTTTTAACCAAGCAAACGCAAAATACTTAGCTTTTGTTAACAATGATACTCTCTTTTTAAATGATTGTTTGGCAATTTTAAAAAAACAGCTGGACATTAATAACTCAATAGGAATTGCTGGTGCTCAGGCTTACAAAGAAGGCAATAAATTTTTGATTTCACTCGATCATTTTGCCTCACCAACTAGAGAGATACTTGGAAGAGGCTTTTTAGAATTAATTAATCCTAAAAAATATCCCAAACGAAAAAAAAAATACAACGCCCCAATCCAAGTAAATTTTATTCCGGGTAGCTTTATGTTTTTAAAAACCAAAGATTTTATTGATGCTGGTGGATTTGATAAGCAAATTTTTTTATACTATGAAGAAACCGATTTATGTTTGCGATTAGCCAATATAAATAAGTATGCTTATCTGATTCCTGAGGCTGAATTTATTCATTATCACGGAGCAAGTACCGAAAAATCACTAGCCATAAAAAAAGAACTTAAAATTTCGTTATTATACGTAATGAGGAAACATTATGGAAATTTTGGTTATCAATCTGTCAGGTTGTTTCTGCTTTTCAAATACGGATTAAGTAGTTTAATTAAAGCTAAAAACAGACCTTTGTTTTCATTAATTTGGAGAGGTGCTCCAATGAGTGAATCACTACAATACAAACAAAACTAATCATGCAAGACATCAACACCGAAATCCACAACGCCTTCCAAGTCATCCAAAACGGAGGCATCATCCTCTACCCGACCGATACCGTTTGGGGAATTGGTTGTGATGCTACCAATCCGGAAGCCGTTAAAAAAATCTATGCCCTCAAAAAAAGAGAAGAATCCAAAAGTATGATTGTGTTAATGAATGGCGAAAAAATGATGTACACTGTTTTTGCAGCCATCCCCGAAGTAGCTTGGCAAATTCTGGATTTATCGGAGAAACCAACGACTTTAATTTTAGACAATCCACGAAATGTTGCTCCAAATATTATTGCCGAAGACCAATCGTTGGCCGTTCGTATAGTGAAAGAACCCTTTTGTTTTAAATTGATGGAACGCATGAAAAGACCGCTGGTTTCTACATCGGCAAACATCTCCAGTCAACCTACTCCAAAATCATTTAAAGAAATCAGTCCCGAAATTATTAAAGGTGTAGACTATGTTGTAAATTTGCACCGCGAAAAAATTTGTGACAAGCCATCCACGATTATTAAATTGACGTTGGATAGTAAAGTTCAGATTATTCGGAAATAAAGTTATACGCTACGAATAATTATAGTTTTTCGCCACTGATTCGCTGATTCTTTTTAAAATTTTTATAAACCAAAATAATTAATATATGCCTGAATATCTGTACGAAAATGAAAGTTATAAAATAATTGGAATTTTATATGAAGTTCATAAAAATCTAGGAAAAGGGTTTTCTGAAATAGTTTACAAAGATGCATTAGAATATGAATTCAATAAAAATAATATTCCATTTGAAAGAGAAAAAGAATATAAAGTAAATTATAAAGACACAGTCTTAAAACACAAATTTTATGCTGATTTTGTGGTGTTTGATAAAATAATTTTAGAAATTAAATCTACTGATTCGTTTGTTAACAATCACTATGCTCAATGTCTAAACTATTTAAAAGTTTCAAAAAAATAAACTAGCTTTATTAGTAAACTTTAACCAAACATCAGTTGAATACAAAAGAATTATAAATTCCAAATAAATCAGCGAATCAGCGGCTAAAATAAAAAATGAATTACACACAAGCCCTACATAACCCCATCTTCAAAATTATCTCACAAGCAGCAAATGAACTTGGTGTTGAAAGCTACGTAATTGGTGGCTTTGTACGTGATTTTTTGCTAGAAAGAGATTTCAAAAAAGACATCGATATTGTAGCCATTGGAAGCGGAATCGAACTGGCTCTCAAAGTTTCAGAACTACTTCCCAACAAACCAAAAGTGCAGGTTTTTAAAAACTACGGCACCGCCATGCTTCGTTTTCAAGAAATTGATATCGAATTTGTAGGTGCCCGAAAAGAAAGCTATCAATTTGAAAGTCGAAATCCGATTGTGGAAAATGGAACCTTGCAAGACGATCAAAACCGGCGTGATTTTACCATCAATGCTTTGGCTTTTTCATTGAATGAAAAAAATTATGGCGATTTAATCGATCCTTTCAATGGAGTGGAAGATTTGGAAAATAAAATCATCAGAACACCTTTAGATGCTGACATCACTTTTTCGGATGATCCACTGCGAATGATGCGTGCCATTCGTTTTGCTTCGCAATTAAATTTTACGATTGAAGAAAAATCATTGACTTCCATTTCTAAAAATTGTGAACGCATCAACATCATTTCCGGTGAACGAATTGTAGAGGAGTTAAACAAAATTTTAGCAACCGAAAAACCGTCAATAGGATTTATTTTAATGTATCAAACCGGATTATTGGATTTGATTTTACCGGAACTGACCGCTTTAAATCAAGTAGAAGAAATGGAAGGTCACACCCACAAAAACAACTTTTATCACACCTTAGAAGTCGTCGATAACATTTGTCCCAATACCAAGGATGTTTGGTTGCGTTGGGCAGCGTTGTTGCATGATATCGGAAAAGCTCCCACCAAAAAGTTCAACAAAAAACAAGGTTGGACGTTTCACGGACACGAATTTTTAGGTGGAAAAATGGTCAAGAGAATCTTCGAGCGTTTACACATGCCACAAAATCATAAAATGAAATTCGTTTCCAAATTGGTGATGTTGAGTTCAAGACCGATTGTTCTTTCACAAGATTTAGTGACCGATTCTGCTGTGCGCCGTTTGCTATTTGATGCCGGCGAAGACATTGAAGATTTGATGATTTTATGCGAAGCTGACATTACCACTAAAAATCCCAATAAATTTAAAAAATACCATAATAATTTCAAAATCGTTCGTCAAAAAATTGTGGAAGTGGAAGAACGCGACCATGTGCGAAATTTTCAACCACCCATTTCCGGGGAAGAGATTATGGCTATTTTCAATTTAAAACCTTCTCGTGAAATTGGGGTTTTGAAAGAGGCAATTAAAGAAGCGATTTTAGAAGGTGAAATCCCGAATGAATATGATGCAGCATACGCTTATATGCTGAAAAGAGCTGAAAAATTAGGATTGCAAATACTAAAAAATTAACTATAAGATTAACTTTTGTTTATAAAAGCCAATCAGCAAAAGTGCTGTAATTTTGCATTAAGTTTATAAAACATGAAAACGAACAAACCCGTTATAATTTGGCTTCTTTCCGGCTGTGTCTTATTGTTTATTATGGTGATGGTGGGTGGTATCACTCGCCTTACCAACTCCGGACTTTCGATGACCGATTGGCATTTGGTGACCGATACTTTTCCTCCCACATCCGACCAAGCGTGGAATGAAGCATTTGAAGAATACAAGAAATTTCCCGAATACCAAAAAATCAATATTCATAATGATTTTACCATGGATGATTACAAATTCATTTATTTCTGGGAATGGTTTCACCGCTTCATCGGAAGAATTATTGGTATTGTTTTCATCATTCCATTTGTATATTTTTTGATTAAGAAAAAATTAGACGCTTCAACTATAAAAAAATGTATCATCCTTCTATTGATGGGTGGATTTCAAGGTTTTTTAGGATGGTTTATGGTCAAAAGCGGTTTAATTGACAATCCCGATGTGAGTCATTATCGTTTGGCTTTGCACTTAACTTTTGCATTCATCACGTTTGCTTATACACTTTGGGTGGCGTTGGATTTAATTTATCCCAACAAAATTGAAGTGATTTTACCGTTGCGAAAATTAGCTCGAATTGCGATGGTGGTTTTAATCATTCAAATCATTTATGGTGGATTTGTCGCCGGATTAAACGCCGGATTAATTCACAATCACTGGCCGTTGATGAGTGAAGGAAAAGTGATTCATGAAACCGTTTGGATTGAACAACCAACCATAGTAAAAAATTTAACCGAAGGAAAAAGTGGTGTGCAATTCGTTCATCGAACGTTAGCCTATGTAGTCGTTGGTTTGATGATTTTATTGTTTATAAGAAGTAAAAAATATACGCTTTCAGCACTTCAATCAAAATCAGTTAAAACATTGGTTTTATTTGTATTTATTCAATTTATTTTGGGTATTTTTACGCTTTTATTTCATGTACCGCTTTGGCTGGGATTAGCTCATCAATTGATGGCTTTTTTATTACTAAGTGCCATGACATTTACTTTGCATCGCTTTAGTAAATAAATTTCAGACTATATTGTCGCATTTTTTTGTTAGAATACATTACATGTCTAAACTCGCCGCTCAGGATAAATTTTTAGATTTATCCGATTATGGTAGAACGTTCGGAAGAATTTTTGCTTTACAATTAAAAAACACACGCTTTACACCGATCCATGTGACGCTACTTTTTGGCATCAGTGGATTAATTGCGATGTATTGCATCCTTTATCAACATTATGTTTGGGCTGCTTTTTTCATTATTCTTAAATCGATTATTGATGCGGCCGATGGTGAATTGGCTCGACTGAAAAAAACGCCTTCCTATTCAGGCAGGTATTTGGATAGTATATTTGATATTTTCCTGAATTTTGGTTTTTTAATGGTCATTTGCTATGTTTCATCCACCTCTTTGTGGTTTACGATTGTAGCTTTTTGGGCTATTCAGTTGCAAGGAACATTATACAATTATTACTATGTCATCTTACGAACAAAATCGGTGGGTGGTGATTCGACCAGTAAAATTTTTGAATACAAAACACCCAAAGCGTTGCCGGGAGAAAGTCAGGAATTAGTGAACATTCTTTTTAAAATTTATACTGTTGTTTATGGACAATTTGACGAAATTATTCACTTTTTAGATGCGGATGCCTACAAAGTAAAAACCTTTCCAAACTGGTTTATGACCTTACTTTCTGCTTATGGATTAGGTTTTCAATTGTTAATTATTGCCATTATGCTTCCACTGGGTTGGATAGAATGGATTGTACCTTTTTTTGTAATCTATTCGATTTTGTTATTTGTGTTGATTGGAATTAGAAAAATATGGATTCATTAAAAAAGCCTTTCCAAAAATGAAAAGGCTCTATAAATTATTGCTGAAATCCTGCTTTAAAACGCCGTATTAATCGAAAGCGTAAAACCGGTACTTTCCGGAACAAAACGACAAACGCCACCCACACACACTAAACCACCACGTTGACGACCATAATTCATGGCAATACGCGTTGAATTGATTCGGTAGGCTCCACCAAAATTGTAGTAATGTTTTTGTTTAGATGTGTCATCATTTCCATAATTGATAATATCCCAAACATAGAAAGAATATTTATCATTTAAGTTCAGTTCAACCGTTCCTCCTGCCCAATTTTTAAAATCGGTGTCTGCCCATAAATGTTCTGCTTCAAAACGGATGGACTTGTTGGATTCAAAGTTATAAACGGCTTCTGCTGTAACGATATTCGTTCGAACATCCGAACTTCCATCTTCTACCCAAGGCTTGTTGTAATATTGATTGATGTAGTAAAATCCCGTTCGCCAATTTTCAGACAATTGTTTTTTAACTTCTAAATTATAATCGGAAAAATATTTTGTTCCTACTCCAAAAAAGTTTGTTTCATAATCAGCCGGAGTTAATCGATATTGGCCTGGTAAATTATACCACGATGCCATATTTAAAGCTACTTTCGTTCCATATTTGCCGCCTATTTTTGTGTCTTTGGCAAACTCATAAAAAATATCAATTTGACCACCGGTTTCTCCTACTTTTAAAATTCGTGGGTCTTTGAAATCAAAACCAACTTGAGCTTGATAAACATAAATATTGGCTAAATTAGAATGGTGTTGTTTGGTGAGTGCCGGTGTAAAATTCAAAACTTTATCATTAAAATTTAAACTGGTATTTTCACCGGATACGGTTGGAACTCTTTCGGATAAAAAAGTCATATTTTCGGTTCTGCGTAAGGTAGCATCGATACCCAGACCTTGTTTAGAATAACCCAAATTTAAACTAACCGCATTACCATCTCTGATTAAATCTTCATCCAATGTGTTACTAATTCGGTTTAAAACGGCATCTTTGGATTTGTAATTGTATTCAAAATTTGAATAAAATGAATTTATAGAATAATTGACTCTTCCGGAAATTCCATGTGTAATTTCATCAAAATTTGGATTTTCAATGGATAAATCAATGGCTTCATCCCTCCCTACATAACTCAATCCAAACGACAAATCTGATTTATCCAATTTTAATAATTGTGCTAATTGAAAATCGGAATCAAATCCATATATGCCTCCGTTAGATACATCAAAACCGGTACGTTGCTGTCCGTACAAAGCAGTCAATCGAACATTATCAGAAGGGCGGTAAATTATTCTTCCGCCACGTAAAGCCGTATTAATTCCCAATGGTCTGTCCTCCCAAGCACGAAGCAACATTCCACTACCAAATTGTTCATAGAAATAACCTGCCGTTAGGTCAAATTTATTGGTTTTGTAGTTGATGAAATAAGTAGCAACGTTGGTTCCTTCAAACTCAGGATTATAATTTAATAGCGCATTTTTTTCATACGCTTCCACTTGAACACCGGCTGTCCAACCTTTGATTTGATAATTTAAAAACAAATAACTATTGGAACGAAGTGGATCTTCCGGTTGAATGATTCCGCGACCTTTGTCATTCAAATACCATTGCGAGATAGATTCAAATCCACCAAAAACTCTCCCGTAATCTTTTTTAACTTCGGTAGAATCTACTTGAGCAAAGGTTAAAACGGAACAGCCTAAAAAAGCTGTTAGGACTATATTTTTAAATTGCATTTTAAAGTTGTTTCAATTTGTTAAACAACTCTTTTTCTGCACCTTGACTATATCCATTATGTACATACACAATCTTTTGATTTTTCACAACCACCGTATAAGGAACATTGGCAATAGACAAAGCTCGTTTTAAATCTTGATTGGTATCTAACAAAACGGTGTAAGGCCAATTCTTTCCATTTAAAAGTGGTTTGACTCTTTTTTGTGTTCGCGTGTCATCTATCGAAACAGCAACAACTTCCATATTCACTTCCTTGATCCACTCGGCATAATTTTCTTTAATGGCATCGAGTTCATTTAAACAAGGGGCACACCAAGTTGCCCAAAACGTGAAGACATATAATTTATCTTTTTCATTAAAATCAGTTTTAACATTAAATGGTTTGTTGTCGTTTGATTTTAAAGAAACATTAGGCATTTGTTTTTGAGCATGAAGGGAAAAGCTTGAAATAAAAAGTAGGATAAAAAAAATATTTTTCATTGTAAATGTGGTTTGAAAAAAGTAGTTAGGTTAGTATTTGTTTGTTTTACGAATTTAGGACAATATTAAAAAAATACTTTCAATTTAAGTTTATTAGTTAATAAAATGTTTAAAAAAATTTAATGAAATGTGAATTCTTTTAAAAAAAAGTATATTTTTGGAGATTATTAAACTATAGCTAAACTATTAATTAACAAACCACTAAACAATTTTAATTAACAAACCACTAAACCATGAAAAAAACATTACTTTCAGCACTTTTGCTGACATTTGGTTATGCTAGTAGCCAGACTTTCGTTAATACCACACCTGAAAACAAAAAAGTTATCTTAGAGGAATTTACAGGTGTAAATTGTGTTTTTTGTCCTCAAGGCCATGTAATTGCCAACAATATTAAAAATGCCAATCCTGCTAATGTATTTTTGATTAACATTCATACTGGAAATTTTGCTACACCAAGTGCAGGACAACCTGATTTTAGAACACCTTTTGGAACTGCAATTGCAAGTCAATCCGGATTAACCGGTTACCCGGCGGGGACAGTAAATCGCTCTGTATTTACCGGTTTGTCTCAAGGAGTTGCTGGAACAACTGCTATGAACAGAGGAAGCTGGTCTAATGCTTCAAATCAAACTTTGAATCAAAGTTCATATGTTAACGTTGGTGTTCAGGGTGTGATTGATGCTCAAACTAGACAGTTAACAGTAACTGTAGAAGTTTACTATACAGGAAATAGTCCTGTTAGTACTAACAAACTAAATATTGCCCTTTTACAAAACAATACTTTTGGACCACAAACAGGCGGTAACATGGGGAATAATTACAACCACATGCACCGTTTAGTGCACATGATCACCGGTCAATGGGGTACTGATATTACTACCACTTCAGCAGGCTCTTTTTATACGCAAACATTTAATTATACGATACCGGCTGCTTATAATAACATACCTGCAGAAATTGGTGAAATGGAATTTGTTGCATTTGTGACAGAGACACAACAACGAATTATTAGTGGTAATGGTGCAAAACCAACTTTTACCGGTTTAGCTGCTAATGATGTAAAGTTAAAAAGTATCGAAGGAATTAGTTCACAGTGTTTAACATCATTAAGTCCAAAAGTGACTATTCAAAACATGAGTCAAACTGCTTTGACAAGTTTACCGATCGAATATAGCATTAACTCGGGAGAAATTTCTACTTTCAATTGGACAGGTAATCTTGCTCCGTTAACTAGTACTGTAGTTCAATTACCAGCTTATAATTATTCGTTAAATCCGACCAACACTCTAAATGTAAGCATCCCGAATGATGACAATAATGCCGACAATAGCGGTAGTACAAACTTCAATAAAGCCATTGAAACAGACCAAACAAACATCACAATAAAAATCACAACAGATGCGTATGGTACAGAGACAACGTGGAATTTAAAAAATGCTGCTGGGGTCAATGTAGCCCAAGGAGGTCCTTATACAGATGCTGCTGCGGCTGGTGCATACCCCCAGCCAGATGTTAACGTAACTTTGCCAAATGATTGTTACACTTTTACAATAAACGATTCTTTTGGAGATGGGATAAATAGTGCTGCATACGGTTTTGGTGGATATCAAATTTTAGCAAACGGTGTTTTAATTCCAGGTATGAATGGTGGTGTCTTTGGAAGTTCGGATACAAGAAAGTTTGGTGTTAATAACAATTTGAGTATCGATAATTTCAATGCTTCACTAATTAAATTTTATCCAAATCCAACCAATGGATTGGTAACTGTTTCATTACCTGAATCGGCTACAATTACGTTAACAGATTTAAGCGGAAAACAAGTTTTAATTAGCCAAGTAGAATCGGGCGAATCAGAGCTAAACTTAGGCTCACTTTCAAGTGGATTATATTTAATCAATTTCTCTGGTGACAATTTCTCCAAAACAGATAAAATCATTATTAGATAAATTAAATAAGGGTGTTGAAAATACATTTAACACCCTTATTCCTAAAAATCTATTTTTTTTATTAGATTTGTAACTACTAAAACTTCAAAAATGAAAAAAATCACATTATCCATTTTATTTTCTTTGGTGTTTTTCAATGCATTTTCTCAATTTATTTTTAGAAAATCAGACGGAACAGCCATCACTAACGGAACAATTTTAACGTATGGTCCGGGAAATAACTACCTTAACTTTAGAGTACAAAATACAAGTAATCAAGACCTTGATGTCAAAATAAAATGTACCAATCTAATTAACACAACAGGAACTCAGTTTGAGCTTTGTTATGGAGGATCGTGTTATGACAGTGTTTCTTTAAATGGCGTATATCCTGACTATGAAAACATTTTGGCTCCTGGTCAAAGTAATCCTTCTCAAGGAGATCATTTTGTTAATTTCAATGTAGGAAATGGACAAATAATGGAATTACACTTTTCCGTTTATGCACTTGGTTTTGAAAACGATGCAATCAATTTTATTTATCGTTTTGACCCGCTATTAAGTCTCAACTCGTTTGAAAATTTATCATCTATTGGTATAAATATTGAAAACACAACGATTAGCGGTGATTTCAAATTCAATACAACGCAAAACGGAAACCTTTCGATTTTTAATTTAAATGGCCAGTTGATTAATGAGTATAAATTTACAGAAGGTGCTCACAACGTTAACTTAACGTCATTGAGTTCAGCTGTTTACATTGCTAATTTTATAACAACTGATGGGAAAACTTCCTCAATTAAAATAATAAAAAACTAAATCAATGAATAAATTTGGTTTAATAGGTTTTTTCGTTGCTCTTTTCTGCTGCTTTTCTTGCAGTAACGAGTACAAAATTTTAGAACCCGTAGAATCAATCAGTTTAACAGCTGATAGTTCTGTTAAAGTGATTGGAGAAACAATTGTATTTTCGGTCACTACTAATTCTGGAACTAATATAACCGAAGAAGCTACAATTTTTGTAAATAATACGCTTATTGACGGTAATACTTTTACAGGTTCCGAAACGGGTGATTTAATGATAAAAGCAGAATACCTAGGAGTTGAATCTGCTCCCATCACGATACGATTTCATGATGGCTCAGAGACTAATTTTATCAAACGTGTTTTAATAGAAGATTATACCGGAACATGGTGTGGTAATTGTCCAAGAGTGAATCATGCTGTAGAATTGGCTTATGCACAAACTGATAAAATTGTGACAGTTGGCATACATCGTTCAAGCTCAAATCCGGCCGATGCTAACTATGATCCCTTTAATTTCGACACATCTGAACTAGAAGCAATTGTTAACATTTCCGGATATCCGAGGGCACTTTTAAATAGAATGACGCGATGGACACCTTTGGAACAGAATAACATCACACAAGTGATCAACCTAACACAAGGTGAAAATCCAAAATTAGGCTTAGCGATGACTACTTCAATTGATGGTTCTACACTCAATCTGGAAACCAATGTAAAATTTAGTAAAAACTTTTCAAATATTAAACTTGTAATTTATGTTTTGGAAAATGGTTTAATTTATGACCAAGTTAATTACACTAATTTTTACACAGGTCCGGGTACGATTTCAAATTTTCAGCACAACCATGTACTCAGAGCTTGTTTAACGCCTCTTTTGGGTGAATCAATTGCAAATAGTAACTCCGGTCTTGGTCAAACCTATACCAAAACTATTTCTGTTCCTGTTCCAAGTAATATTGCGAACTTAAACAATATCGAGTTTGTTGCTTTTATAGTTGATGAAAATAATAAAAGTATTAATGTGAGAAAAGCGGGCGTGGGAGAGAATCAAGATTTTGAAGAGCTTTAAAAACATATATGCAACATACAAAGACTGCTAATTTTGGCAGTCTTTTTTTATTCTAACCAATCCTTAAAATCATTCACACGTTCGCGACTCACAATGACCTCATCAGCTTTGTAAGTTGGTAAAATGACTTTTAATCGTGAATTGCTATACACCACAATATCCTTAATTGTTTTGAAAGGAATGATGAATTTCCGACTCACTCTAAAAAATTCCTTCGGATTTAATTCGGTTTCCAATTGTTCTAAAGTAGAATCTAAAAGATAATCGCGATTGTCCAAGGTGTGCAAATAAGTTCCTTTGTTTTCACTATAAAAACATTCTACTTCCTCAATAGAAATCATTTTCAGATGTTCTCCTATTTTAATGGTAAATCTTTTTTTATACGTTTTTTCTAACGGATTAACCAGCATTCGTTTTATCATCTCAAAATCTAGTGAACTTATACTATTTTTTTGAAATTGATTTTTGAATTTTGAAATTGCAATTGAAAGTTCATCTTCATCAATAGGTTTAAGCAAATAATCAATACTATTTAACTTGAAAGCACGCAAAGCATATTCATCAAAAGCGGTAGTAAAAATGACAGCACTTTTGATTTCTACTTTTTCAAAAATTTCAAAGGATAATCCGTCAGATAATTGAATGTCTAAAAAAATTAAATCCGGGTGCTGATTGTTTTCAAACCAGTGCAATGCTTCTTCCACAGAATGCAAAAGCGTTTCAACTTGCAATCCTAATTTTTCAACTTTCCGTTGCAATAATCGGGCGGCGGGTTTTTCGTCTTCGATGATGATGATTCTCATGCTATTAATGGTAATGGGTTATTGGTAAATGACAATAGGAATTAAACCGTAAACTGCAAGTGTAAACTGAGACTAAAAACTGACTACAGTAACTATTCCCATTTCTTGTTTTTTTCTTTATCCATCAATTCTCTGATTTTTCGTTCTTCCCAATTAGCTCCTAAAAACCATTGCGGAACAAACACCGAAAATCCGTGTGCTACTAAACCAATTCCCCAGAACAAGAGTGTCGTAAAATTTTTGTACTGAAAATAAGATTCTCCGGGTTCTAAATTTTGAAAATTTACAATTACAATCATCAAATTAATGATTACATAAACAGTAGCATGTGTGTAAAATCCTTTTATTTTTTTCACTCGTTTAAGAGCTTCTTGGTATTTTATTTCGTCTTGAGTATTCATAATTTAGTCGGTTTTTATTACTATTTATTCTTGTTTTTTTCCTCTTCCATAAATTGTTTAATCTTTCGATTTTCCCAATCACTACTAAAAATCGTATCGGTGCCAAAAACACCTATTCCGTGAAACAACACCCCAATTCCCCATCCAATCATTGGATAAAAAAACCAATAATGCTCAGGTGAGTAGTTTAAATTAACGAAGGTTAATAATAAAATAATGAAAATGTAGGCGGCCAAATGGCTGTAAAATCCTTTGATTTCTTCTACTTTCTTGCTTGCTTTTTGATATCTTTCGTAATCATCTTTCGTTTCCATACTTACAACGTTTAATTCCATTTATTTTTTTGTTTGTCTTCCTTGTCTAAAATCTCCTGAATTTTTCTTTCTTCCCAAGATTTTCCGTAACCAAAAGTCTCCAAGGCATGAAAAGTCAAGCCCAATCCCCAGCCTAACATTGGGAACCAAAACCACTGGAATTTTGAGGTATTCAAATTCACAATAATTAAAACCGGTATAACTATGCAATAGGAGATTAAGTTACCATAAAAACCTTTTAGCTTTTCTACACGGTCTTTAGCTCTCAAATAAGCTGTGTTTTCATTGTATTTTAATTGTGTTTCCATAATTGAAATTTGTTTTGTTAAAATAGGTAGTAGTATTTTAAATGTTTTTTCTGTTTCTTCTACTAGCACTTTTCGTTGGGTTAAAATAGCATAACGGTTAACTATATTTTGTAATCCAACGCCTTTTCTGTCTGATAGCACCTCTTTCTTTTGCAAATTGTTTTCAACAACCAATTGGTTATTCTCGATGTAAATTTTAATATGCAAGGGTTTGCTCTCACTCACCACATTGTGTTTGATGCAATTTTCTAACAATAATTGTAAGGATAACGGAACTACTTTTGCTTCTTCAGTAATAAAATCCTCCGGTAGTTCGAATGTGATGCTGTTTTCAAAACGCATTTTCAATAAATTCATATACGTTTTAGCAAAAGCCAATTCTTCTGAAACCGGAACCAACTCCTTATCTTTTTGTTCCAAAACATAGCGGTATATTTTAGACAAGGAAGTCGTAAACTTTTGAGCACTGTCCGGATTTTCTTCTATCAATGAACTCAAAACATTCAAACTATTAAACAAAAAATGCGGGTCAATTTGATTTTTTAAACTCTCAAACTGTGCCGAAGCTGTTCCTGCTATGACTTTCTGCTCTTTGACTTTATTTTCCTGATAGGCTTTGTAAAAATAAAAAGCATGAATTCCTAATGTTATTATGAGCGTAATCACCATCGCCACGATATAATTGGATGGCTTTTCGGTGGATAAAAATTCACTTAATGATTTCTTTTCAATGATCACATCTTCAAAAATCCGCATTAAAAAGATAACAAACATGGAAACAACAAACGAAAGTATTCCTCCAATGACTATTCTTTTGCGATTAAAGCGATTGTTCTTGAAAATATCATCTAGCTTACTGAATACAAAACTATTGGCAAAGTATAAAGAATATCCATACAACATGGTATAACCAAAATTGACAAGCAAATTTAGATCGACATTAATTTTTCTTCCGTTCAAAAGTTGAATAAAAACTAAGACAATAAAAATACTGATGCTAATCAACGTTGCTCTGGGAAATTCTTTGATATACTTTTGCATTGTTGTTATTTTTTACAGGTTTTTGCCACTTCTAGTGCTCTGTCTACACCCCATTTAGGATGAAAAACAGTTTGAGGTTTAAAAGTAGCAAAAAGTTCAATAGATTTATCAATTTCCAAACACATTGGTTTAATGTCTGTTCCAAAAAAACGTGCGGACCCCATTTCAAATTCAGCTTTACTTAACACTACTCGTGGATTATTAGGCTCAATATGCGCTGCTTTTCCGTACAATTCCATTACTTTTCCTGATAATTTCATGCCATTGGTCATCGGGTCAAAAGAAATCCAAGCGGTATGAATCATGGCTTGCATTACTAATAATTCTGCGTTATTTGGGTATTTACTTAACTCAACATCTAATGCCGATTGTGCTTTGGTGAGCAATGCGTTCATTTGATCTTTATCTTTTGTAGAAAAAGCGGTTGTGGTGTTCACTAAAGCAACATAATAATTGGGTAACCAACTTTCCTTTTCTGCTGAAGCAATTCGTTCAAAAACAGCAGAAGCTTCTGTGTTTTTTCCCTCTCCCCAAAGTGCGAATGCTTTTCCCATACCTTGTTCAAACTGACCCTGTGAAAATAATTGTGAAGTCACAAGTAAAACGATGGTAATGATAATTTTTGTCATGATATTAGATTTTAATTGTTATTTTTTTGTTTTCGTTAATTTTAAATTTTGCATCTGCATATTTTGGTGGTCCCATGAATCCTTTTGCTCCGTTTGAACAAGCGTAATCTTCTTTCGGTATTCCAAACCATCCTGTTTCCAATTTTCCGTTTTCATTTTCATCATGAAATAATGAAATAGCAAATTCTCCGGCTGGCAAATGATCAAATTCAACAATTGCTTCTTGATTTTTAATGGCAACTATTTTTCCGAAATATAATTTTCGTAAAAAATTATTTTCTCCTTGGTACAAACCAACAACAACTTGCCCTTTATTGTTTTTCAATCCTGTTACATGAACGGTTAGTTTGTTTTGCGCAAATGCATGGCTACTAAAGCACAAAATCATCATAAATAGTAATTTTTTCATATCGTATTAATTTAAAGGTTTATCGTTTATTAATGAGTCAAATTTCGTTTGAAAATTATCATTTGAAAAAAGAGTTTGACTGAGTTGTTGATTTTTGAGGATGAATTGTTTTTTAGGTACTTAGGTTCTGAGGAACTAAGTTGCTGAGTTAACTACCATTTAAAAACCTTAGTTCCTTAGAGCCTTAGTGCCTCAGAACCTATAGATTCTCCAACTGATTCGTCTTCTTATTCTCACTAATCGTCCAAAAGAAACCGACAAAGAAAAAGCGATCCGCCGGTTGACCAATGGCTCTGCGTTGAAATTGACCATTCATATCCGGTGAATTAGCATATTGATAGCCAAAAACATTATCCGTTCCGATGATGTTAGAAACCGAGAAATACAAAATCTTTTGTTGCGAAAGCAAATAAGCCCAATTGAAACTTAAATTTTGAAAAGCGTTCGTTTTACCGTCCATAAATTCCAATTCATTAGGATTGTTATACGGACGACCTGAATTTAGCACATAAGAAAATCCGATTTGTGATTTCCAACTTTCTATCCAATGTTTTGTAACAAGTGATAAGGTATGATTCGCTACAAAACTTGGGGTAACTTGATTTGGAAAATTTAAATAATCACGTTCCGTGTCGATGTACGAATACGAAACCCAATAATCGGTGTTTTTGAAGGTTTTATTGTCTCGCCAAAAAATATCAATTCCTTTGGCGAATCCTGAGCCTTCATTCGTGAAAACAGAATTGAATTGAGCCACTGGTGTTTCGAATTTCACTAAATCATCATATTTTTTATAATAGGCTTCTGCTCGAAACAAACGACCATCTTTAGTGTGTTGAAAATTCAAGATATAATGTCTGGCTTTTTCTGATTGAAAATCACCTGAATATTTGATATAATCAGCTCTTGGCGTTTGCACGAAATCACCGTAAGCAAACGAAAATTGTCCGTTTTTAGAAACTTTATAAGCAAATGAAGCTCTCGGCGAAAGACGAAATTCATCCAACAAACTAGTTTGCGAAGCCCTTGCTCCTACTTTCATTGCTAGTTTTTTACTGAAGAAAATATCCGATTCAGCATAAGCAGCAACAATCGAATTTTGATAACCAACATTGAATGTTTCCCCCTGAAGCTCGGTGAAATCTTCATCCAAATCGGTCACAAAATAATCGGCTCCGACTGAAATTTTAATCCGTTCGGTGACTTTTTTTCCCAATTTCATTTTTAAATGAACAGCATTTTCGCTATTTGTAATTTGATTTGAATTGAGGCCAATCTTGTTTAAACCTAATCCATAACTTAAACCGGTGTGTAGATTCCAATTGTCTCCAAAAGTTCCTTTGTAAGAGGCATTTCCATAAAAATTATCATTTTTTAAATCAAATCGCACTTTTTCGGATTGGTTAATGTCTTCTTGGTTAATATCTAATCGAGCTACCTCAAAAGCTCCATACACTTTCAATAAGCCATTTCTAAATTGATACCGATAAACCATTTCGCCACCCAACGATTGAAAAGGTTTATTCCAATCGACAGCCTGTGGCACTAATTTTTGATAGGGTTCCAAATTGATGTAAGCCGCATTAAACGTCAACGAATTTTTATTCCATTTTTGCGTATTGCCAATGCCTAAACCAACGGTCATTAAGGAAATATCGGTTTGTTCTTGCACCGGTTCATCAATCGTACTTAGGGTCAACACACTCGATAGAGCTTCTCCATATTCTGCACTATAACCGCCCGTTGAAAATGAAATACCGTCAAACAGAAAAGGTGAGAATCTACTTCGAGTGGGAAGATTGTTTGCTGCTGCTCCATACGGTTGAGCTACACGCAAACCATCTACAAACGTTTGGGTTTCATCTGCTTCACCACCGCGTACGAACAAACGACCGCTTTCCCCTACTGTTTGCGTTCCTGGTAATGTATTTAAGGCAGCAATAATATCACCGGCAGCTCCTGCGGTAGTAACAATATCAAGCGGTTTTAATACGGAAACCCTCGCTTTATCGCCGGCTTCAAAAGTTCCTGCGGTAACAATCACAGCATCTAGGGCATTAACACTTTCACGAAGTTTGATGGTTTGGTTTTTGAAATTGGCTACCGCAATTGACTTTTTAAAGGTTTCAAACGAAAGAAAACTTACCACTATTACTTTCGTTCCGGTTTCTAAAGTTGAAAATTTAAAATCTCCGTTTTCATCCGATGAGGCTCCGTCGTAGGTTCCTTCTAAATAAATATTGGCTCCCGGAATAACCATTCCTTTTTCATCGGTAACTTTACCTGAAATTTCGGTTTGAGCATTGCTTTGAATTGCTACGATAAAAAGTAAAAAAGTAATAATAGTTTTCATTGCGTTTGATTTTGATGAGACAAAGTTGCTTCAAACCAAACCGTTTTAAAATTGAATGTTACTGAGTTGTTAAAAATCAAGGATGAATTGTGTTTTATGACAATATTTTTTTTTAACCATTAAGAAGTTAAGAAAATTAAGCCTTTTTCATTAAGGTTTAGTGTATAAATGTTACAAACTTAATGAACCTTAACTTCTTAATGGTTTAAATTTTTAGTTATATCAAATCGAATAAAAACTTCATTTCTCCGTTTAAGTTTATGATATTTGTAAACCAGATAACAAAACTCAATGAACCCAAAAATCCAAATCACCAAAACCGAATTACTTTCCGACAATTGGTATTTACTTAACAAAGTTACTTACGAATTTACTCCCCAAAACGGCGAACCTGAAATCCAACGAAGAGAAGTCTATGACCGTGGAAACGGTGCCGCAATTTTATTATATAACAAAAAAAAACAAACCGTTATTTTAACCCGTCAATTTCGATTACCAACATTTTTAAACGGAAATGAAACCGGCATGATGATTGAAGTTTGTGCCGGCCTATTAGACGAAAAAAATCCCGAAGATTGTATCAAACGAGAAACGGAAGAAGAAACCGGTTACCGCATTCAAGACGTCAAAAAAGTATTTGAAGCTTATATGTCGCCGGGAGCTGTCACTGAAATTTTATACTTTTTTACTGCAGAATACCAACCCGAAATGAAAGTGAGTGAAGGTGGCGGGCTAGCTTCTGAACACGAATACATTGAAGTGTTGGAAATCAATTTTAATGAAGCGATGAAAATGGTTTACAACGGCGAAATCAAAGATGCGAAGACAATAATGTTGTTGCTACATGCCAAAAGTGAATTTTTATTGTAGAAAAAATATAGCAAACAAGTGATGTAAATCAAATAATTTAAAACAAACAACATAGTACAAATTTATTGTTCATTTAATAGTTTTATTTTGTTTAACAATATCTTTATAATGTTAAACGAAATATGCTTATATTTGCAACTGGTTTTGATACTTGCTGTTGAATAAATGTATCAAACTAAGAATAATAAGTAAAATCATCATTTCAATGGAAGATAAAAGACCTGACAATGTTGTCTACTCTGAAACCGACGGGTATAATGCAAATGTTCTACCCTATTCTACTAATGTTGGGGCACCTGCCATAAGAATTGATGATTTAGTTTCATGGAAAAGCAGAGGAATAACGAATGTAAATAAGGAATTTCAAAGTAAATTTGATGAACTAAAACTTCAATATCAAATGTTGGTTCAGGAGTTTGAATGGAATGAATTAGTATACAGTGCCAAATTTTCATTCGAGCCGGTTGTTGGTGAAATTTATCATCTTTACAGAAATAGTGATGGCACAAATTTTCTTTCTTTAATTGGTCCGCAAGAATGGAATAAGGAACATATTGGTACGTTTAAACTCAACAGCGATAAAAAATGGATACATCTTTCTTAACAACTGTATTTAATTACTACTAAAAGAAATAGTCGTTTGTACTTTTACTTGCAAAACGTAAACCAATACGAAAGATGAAATCGACGTGTACAACTTGAAATAAATTTACAGGTACAAAATTCATGCAGGTTATTTTTTTTAACCACATCACCCTACGCTCAAAATAGAAAGTGCTTACTCTTTTACAATTGTAATTAATACAGCGATATAATTCCTTTCAGCAAACTAATTTTTTTTTCAAAGTCGAATTAGATATCGAAAACAAGTTGATTCGATTTTTTTAGACAGAAATGTTTTCAACAAAATGATTTCATCTTTTCTTCTAAAGTAAATAATAACTACTTTTGTATCCCTAAAAATTCATAACAAATGATTTATAAATTACGTATCATACTTGATAATGAAGACGATGTTTTTAGAGATTTAGCCATCGAAAACACAGATACATTAGAAGATTTACACAATGCCATCGTAAATGCTTTTGGATTTGATGGAAGCGAGATGGCCTCCTTTTACACGTGCGACGACAATTGGAATCAAGAAGACGAAATTCCGCTTTTTGATACAGGCGATGTTCCGGGTGAAATGCGAATCATGAGCGACTTGTCATTGGAAGACATGCTCTACGAAAAGCAAACCAAAATTATTTATGTGTATGATTTTCTAAATATGTGGACCTTTTTGGTTGAATTAGCCGCCATCGAAGAAAAACAAGCGGGTGCCACTTATCCTGAACTTTTATTCTCTCACGGATTAATGCCAATTGGAGCTAACGATCCCACTTTTGAAGCCGATGACGACAATTTATTCGCTGAATTTGAAGACGAATTAGACGAAGACGATTTGGATATGTTTGAAGGCGGAGATGATTCTTTTGAAGATTTTGGGTTTGAAGAAAACTGGAATTAATTTTAAGGTTCTTAGGTTCTTAGGAACTAAGGTTTGGAAATGTTGCTAAAATTGTATTCATTTGTAATTCTATTATAAACCATACAATTTTTTATTATGAGCACATTTAAAGACCTCCTGATTTGGCAAAAAGCCATGAACTTTGTTACAAAAATTTACCAATCAACCAGATTATTTCCTAAAGATGAGCAATTTGGATTAACCTCTCAAATAAGAAGAAGCTCTATTTCCATTCCGAGTAATATTGCTGAAGGTTATGGAAGAGAGGGAAACAACGATTATTTAAGGTTTCTCAATATTGCTTTAAGTTCGCTATTCGAGTTGCAAACACAACTAGAAATAGCAAAAAACATTAACTATTTAAACGAACAAGAATTCAACATTCTATATGAAGATTTAAGAGAATTAGAACGAATGTTAGTTGCCTTTATAAAAAAAATTAAAGACCGAAACAAACCTTAGAACCTTAGTGCCTCAGCACCTTAGAACCTTATGATAAATCTTTTCAACGCCCACATCGAATCCCTTTCCATCCACCGAGTTGGAAACAAAAGCCGTAACGAAGCTATTTTTTTATCGGAACAACCGTATCAAACCAATGACGAAATCACGCCATTATTGAAAGAGTTTTTCCTAAAATCTTTCCGTGAGAAAGAGGAAAATTATTATCAATTTGCTCATGAAGTCGATTTAGAATACAATGATATGTTCAAATTGGCTTCGGAAGTTTTTGATAATCCGTCAACCGTTCACGATGTTTCAAAGAAAATTACAAAACATTTGTTTGAACAATCCAATCATCCACACATTAAAAATGGTGAAGTGTATGTGGTGCATTTTACGCATTTGACCATTGATAACAATCAAGTGGATGCAATCGGCGTATTCAAAAGTGAGTTGCAAGCCGACTTTTTACAATTTGAAGAAAAAGGAACAAATTTAGAAATGTTGTTGCAACACGGCATCAATTTGAATAAATTAGACAAAGGTTGTTTGATTTTCAATTATAAAAAAGACGAAGGTTATAAAATTCTGACGGTGGACAGCAATCGTTATGATGCACGTTATTGGTTGGAACATTTTTTAAGCGTAGATGCTTTTCAAGATGAAAATTTCATCACCAAAAAATACTTGAAATTCTGTCAAGATTTTGCCAAAGATGTAGTTTTTCCTGCCGAAGACAAAAAACAAGAAGTGATGTTTATGAATCGTTCGGTGAATTATTTTGCAAAGAATGATGAATTCGAAGAAACCAATTTCTTGAATGAAGTGATGGATAATCCTGATTTAATTCCTGAATTTAAAAGCTATAAAGTGGATAAAGGTGAAAAATACAGCATCGAAGATGTCACCAATTTCCCAATTGCCAATGCTGCCGTTTCGGATGCTCGAAAGAAAATTAAAAACGTAATTAATTTGGATACCAATATTCAAATTAAACTCGATTTCATCAACCCGGAAAGTGCCGAAAAATTTGTTGAAAAAGGCTGGGACGAAGAAAAGCAAATGTATTACTACTTGGTTTATTTTAATAAAGAACAAAAATCATAATTAACATATCCTCAATCAGTTAAAACGGTTGAGGATTTTTTATGTCGTAAAATTTGTAATCTTTTTATGTCATAAAATTTAAATTTTAATCAGTTTATCGACTTTATTTGGCATTTCATCTATGTTTTTGTAGTTTTCGCTAACCACAAATTAAATACCATAGTTATGAAAACCTACACAAACAACAATTCCGTTTCACCAACTTCCGTGATTTGCTCCGTTTTGGGGCACAAATACCGTTCGACCAGAAAAATTACCAATCATTTTAGCGAATACCAATGCCGCTGTTGCGGAAAACAAATGACCGAAGACACAAGAGGTCGTTTGATTTCATTAACACCCGAATTGCGTGATATTAACGAGACATTAAATATGATTTTCAGAAGAAGACAAATCCATATTTAAATTACGCATTCACAAAACTTGAATTGATTTCAACACTCATCCGTAACAAATTGTTATCTTAGTCGTCCTATCTCTAACGACTAAACAATTTATCTTGGAAACTATTCTCACCATCGAAAATCTGAACAAACGATTCGGACCCGTTCATGCGGTTAAAAATGTCTCGCTTGAAATCAAAAAAGGAAATGTTTACGGAATTTTAGGTCCAAATGGTAGCGGGAAATCGACTACGTTAGGAATTGTACTGAATGTAGTGAACAAAACTTCCGGAGAATACCGATGGTTTGGCGGTGCGATGGAAACGCACGAAGCTCTCAAAAAAGTAGGAGCCATCATCGAACGCCCCAACTTTTATCCCTACATGACAGCTCAAGAAAATTTGGAATTGGTCTGTAAAATCAAAGGAACGCCAAATACTAAAGTCGCAGAAAAACTAGAAGTTGTTGGACTTTTAGATCGAAAAGACAGCAAATTCAGAACTTTTTCATTGGGAATGAAACAGCGGTTAGCGATAGCTTCCGCCCTACTCAACGACCCCGAAATTTTAATTTTAGACGAACCAACGAACGGACTAGATCCGCAAGGAATTCGTCAAATTCGCGATATCATCAAAACCATCGCTTCGCAAGGAACTACTATTTTATTGGCTTCGCACTTGTTGGATGAAGTGGAAAAAGTCTGTAGTCACGTCTTAGTTCTTCGAAAAGGCGAAATTTTATATTCCGGAAAAGTGGACGGAATGATTTCCAACGAGGGATTTTTTGAACTTCAATCCGATAATTTAAACGAATTAGAATCGGCTCTGCAAAATCATCCTTCCATCGAAAAAATGGAATTGGAAGAGGGTAAATTGGTCGTTTATTTAAAATCAGCTTTGGAAGCAAAAGACATGAATAAATATTTAGTGGATAAAGGAATTTACCTAAACCATTTAGTGAAAAGAAAACACAGTTTAGAAGAACAGTTTTTGCAATTGACCAATAACAACTAAACCTATTTCCCATTACCAATAACCCATCACCAATAACCCATTACCAATAACCCATCACCTTATATGATACGTCTTCTTCAAATAGAATTTAAAAAAATATGGAAAAACAAAGCGAGTCGGATATTAACGATTTCGTATTTTGTCATTCTTTCTTTCATCGCCTTAATTGCTTCGATTAAATTCAACATCGGAAATTTTGAGTTGCAAATTGCCGATCAAGGCATTTTTAATTTCCCCTATATTTGGCATTTCTACACATATATTGCAGCTATTTTAAAGTTTTTTCTTGCGATTGTTATCGTTTCGATGATGGCAAATGAATACAGTTACGGCACCTTAAAACAAAATTTAATAGATGGTTTCAGTAAAAAAGAATTCATTCAATCCAAATTCATAACCGTTTTGGTGTTTGCGTTGGCATCCACTGTTTTTGTTTTCATTATGTCGCTAATACTGGGATTAAGCTTTTCTTCCTATAATGAAATTGATATTATTTTTTCAGATTTGGAGTATATTCTCGCTTACTTTTTAAAGCTCACTGCCTTTTTCTCTTTTTGTTTATTTCTAGGTATATTGGTCAAAAGATCGGCGTTTGCCATCGGATTTTTATTCGTTTGGAACATCATTGAAGGAATTATAATCGGTCTAATGAAATGGCGAATTTTTAAAAATTCTGATACTGCTGATACTATTGCTCAATTTCTTCCTTTAGAATCCATGTCTAATTTAATAAAAGAACCTTTTACGCGATTAAATGTAATTAAAAACATTGAAGAGTCCATTGGTGGTGTTCCCAATGTAAAAGATTATGGTGTACATTGGTATTCGATGTTCATCGTTTTTTGCTGGATTGTTATATTTGTGTTAATGTCTTATAAAATTCTACAGAAAAGAGATTTGTAGTATCTTTGCAAACGCTATGAAGTTTGCCAAAAACACCTTCTTTTTATTTTTTTTGATTGCTTTTTTGCAAAGCAGTTATGCACAATACATCCAAGTAGATGACAACCGCACTGTGGAAGAGTTGGTTGAAAATATTCTTATCAACTCGTCTTGTGCCAATGTATCTAACATATCTGTTTCCGGTTGGGCATTTACAAACGGGAATAGTTATGGTTATTTTAATGCAAACGGAAGCTCATTTCCATTTGCAGATGGAGTCATTCTTTCAACCGGGAGAGCAGCCTCTGCTGTTGGTCCTAATACAAATTTATTAAGTGAAGGACCAACCAATTGGCCCGGTGATAATGATTTGCAAAATGCGATTAACGAAAACAATACCATCAATGCCACTGTGATTGAATTTGATTTTTTACCCTTTGCAAACAAAGTAAGTTTTCAATATATTTTTTCTTCTGAACAATATTTATCCAATCCCAACCCAAATCAATGTAATTTCTCGGATGGCTTTGCTTTTCTACTAAAAGAGGCTAGTTCATCTGATTACACCAATCTTGCGGTGGTTCCCGGCACAAACATACCGGTAAAAATACCAACCGTTCGTGGTTCAGGAACAATTTGTCCTCCCGCTAATGAACAATATTTTGATGCTTTTAACGGAAACGAACACCCTACTAATTTTAATGGTCAAACTAGAATTCTAACCGCAGAAAGTTCAGTCGTTCCCGGCGTTTTGTACCATATTAAATTAGTAATTGCCGACCAAGGAAATAATTTATATGATTCGGCCATTTTTTTGGGCGGAGGAAGTTTTTCAGTTGAAACTGATTTGGGAACGCCTCGTTTAATTTCCACTGGAAATCCGCTTTGCCCTGATGAAACTGTACTTTTAGATGCCACAAATGCAACAGCAATTGGATTTAAATGGTTTAGAAATAATATTGAGTTAGTTGGTGAAAACAACCCCACTTTTTTAGTAGAAGAGTTTGGAAGTTATAAAGTGGAAGTTATTTTTAATTCTACTTGTTCGTCGTTTGGTGAAATTGAAATCGAATACAGCACCAATCCAATACCCAGTAACACAACCATTACACAATGTGATGCTGACGGAGACGGCTTCGCTTTATTCAATCTAAACGATGCCAATGGCGGTGTGATCGGTTCAAACACAAATGTGGGCTCACCTTTTTATTATCTTACACAAGTTGACGCAGAAAATGCTCAAAACCCAATAACTAACTTTTCAGCTTTTCAAAACACAACAGTAAATCAAGTCATTTTTGCAAGATTACAAAATAATTTTGGCTGTTTTGGAATTTCGGAAGTAACACTTTCAACTTCAACAAGCACAGTAACGATTCCGTCATTTGATGTTTGTGATAGTGATGCCATCCAAGACGGAATAACTTCCATCGATTTGAATACCGAAATTTCGCCGACGGTTTTATCTAATTTTGCCCCAGGATTAATCGTGAATTATTATCAAACAGAAGGAAATGCTCAACTCCAAACCAATCAAATAGCTTCACCTTTCACGAATATAACTGCTTTTGAAGAAATCATTTATGCACGCATTACAGATGGTGTGAGTTGTTTCGGAATTATTCCCATCACAATAAACATCAAAACATTTGAACCGGCTAATTTTGAAAACGAAGAACTTTTTGTGTGCGAAAATGAATCGATTACGATCGGTGTAAGTGATATTTTTGAAAGTTATGTATGGAATAATGGTGAAATTACCCCCGAAATTATAATTTCTCAACCCGGAACTTACACAGTTGTAGTGAGCAATGTTGATGGATGTTTAGCTCAAAAAACATTTGTTGTTACGGCTTCCGGTCCCGCTACAATTACCTCTATCTCAATAAATGACTTTTTAGGAAATAATAATACCGTTCAAATTAATTATACTGGTTTGGGCAATTACGTTTTTTCATTGGATGGAAGTTATTTTCAAGATAGTCCGATTTTCAACAATGTTGGTGCAGGCGAATATACTGTCGTTATTAATGATGTAAATGGATGTGATTCGGTATCGCAATCCATTTTTGTAGTAGACTACCCAAAATTCTTTACGCCGAATGGTGACGGAATCAATGATTTTTGGAAAATAGAAAACCTCAATCAGCCAGGAGCAAAGATTTATATTTTCAACCGCTATGGTAAATTAGTAAAACAAATCGCTTCAAACGGTAATGGTTGGGATGGTACTTTTTCAGGGTCACCACTTCCTGCATCAGATTATTGGTTTACGTTGTTTTTAGAAGACGGAAGAATCATCAAAGGACACTTCGCACTAAAAAGATAATTCGTTATCTTTGTTATCCTTTGAAAAAGAAAAATGAAAAAAATTACCTTACTCTTCTTGCTCTTTGCGATAAATTGTTTTGCACAATTCAGTAAAACGCATTACATCCCACCAATTTGCGGCTCCGACATTCAACCCATTCAAAACCAATTTATTTACATTTCTTCACCAAGTACAACGCCGGTAAACTTTTCTATTACTGTATTGGGAGGTGGAATTGTTAACGGAATAGTTTCAAGAAACAATCCCTATGTGTATAATATTGGATTTGGCACCAACTCCCAATTACATGTAACCCCTGCAAATATTAACTCTATTTTAAATAATAAAGGGTTTATTGTGGAAGCCGAAGACCAAGTATATGTTGCCGTGCGAGTAACTGCTTCAACACAAAATTTTCAAGCAGGTGGATTAGTGTCAAAAGGATTAGCCGGATTAGGAACTCAATTTAGAATTGGTGCTTTAGTCAATACCGGACTAAGTCCGAGCGGTTACACAAACAATCACCTTACCTTTATTTCTATTTTAGCTACAGAAAATAACACAACTGTTTCGTTTAGCGACATAAAACCGGGTGTTCAACTCATTAATAACGCCGGTGTTGGAAATTCTCCTCCTGCTATTGTGCTAAATAGAGGTCAGTCATTTACCCTAGCAACCACCGGACCTAACTTTGCAAATAGAGACGGATTGATTGGTGCTTTGGTTAGTTCAGATAAACCAATTACTGTAAATTGTGGTTCATTTGCCGGAACAAACGGAAACATCGATAATAATTTAGACTTAGGATTCGACCAAATTGTGTCGGCCGAAAGAACAGGAAACGAATATATTTTTGTAAGAGGTTTTGGAGAAAACCTCACTGAAAGACCCTTGATTGTGGCACATGAAAATGACACTGAAGTTTTTTTAAACGGAAATACGGTACCGGAATTTACCTTAAATGCCGGAGAATATGTCGCAATCGATGGAGGTAATTACAGCTTGGATGGAAACTTATATGTCAATACGTCAAAAAATGTATTTGCCTATCAAGGTGTTGGCGGCAACTCGCAAGCGAATCAAGAAATGTATTTTGTTCCACCCTTAAGTTGTCAAACGCCCAAAATCATTGATAATATTCCATTAATCAGTTTAATTGGCAATATATCCTACACCACCAACAGCGGTATAAATATTGTAACAGAAACCGGTGCCGAAATAGAATTTATTATAAATGGCACCAATTATTTATTAAATAATTTACCGGTAGGTATATCGGTTCAAGGCCCTTTCACCATAACTGGAAATACTAATTATATTACTTATAAACTAACGGGTTTTACAGGTAATATTTCCGTATTTGCAAACAAACAACTGTATTTATCCTATTTTGGTTCAAATGATGCAGCCACCTATGGCGGATATTATTCAGGTTTTACATTTAAACCGGAGATATCATTTGAGCGATTAGACGTAAGCTCATCAAACTGTATTCCTAATGTAAATTTGTCCATCAACTCACTTTCTCCTTTTGACACCTATCAATGGTTTTTTAATGGCAATCCAATAGCAGGGGCAACTAATCCTGACTATACGCCCACACAACCCGGACTATATTATCTTTCTGCAACAGTTTCAGAATGTAATATAACACTCATTTCAGATGAAATTCCTGTGAGTGATTGTCCGATAGATAGTGATAACGATGGTGTAAACGATAATATTGATTTAGATTTAGATAATGATGGCATAACCAATTGCACAGAGTCTTATGGCAATCAAGACCTCAACTTAAGCAACACAGCATCAGGTACTATTGTAGTTGGCAGTTATTCAACTACTTTCAACGGAACAATTTCTACCGACGGTCCCGCTGTTGCAGTTGCACAACCACTTACTGGAAATAATCAAGGTGGTTTTGTGACCCATCCCGCAAACGGAAAAGACAATACCGTATCGTATCGATTAGATTTTGCTCAACCTATAAGCCTTTCAATGGAATATGTTTTAACAGCAAATAATGCTGACTTACTTTCCTCTACGGGAGAATTTATCATTGAAACTTCAGTAAACAAAACAATTACCTTATTAAATCCGGACGGGCAATTATTGGTTGACACTAATTATGATGGGATTTTTGAAAGTGATGTAACCGAATATTCCTCTTTTCAAATCCGCTTTAGATTAAATAGTGCTGTTCCACTTGCTGCTGGAAACGGAACGTTTAAATTTAGGGTGAATTTAGCTGATTTTATTACTATTACACATAAAAATATTTCTGAAAATTCTTCCAAAGCGACATTCAAATTCGTAGCTACTTGTGTTCCAAAAGATACTGACGGCGATGGAATTCCTGATTCGTTAGATTTAGATAGTGACAACGATGGTATTCCTGATAACATTGAAGCCCAAGGTCAAAACTTTGTCGCTTACACCCCGGAAGATTTTAACAATGATGGAATTAGCGATGCATATGGAATTGGATTAACACCAATTGACACCGATGCTGATGGAATACCCGATTATGTGGATTTAGATAGTGATAACGATGGTATTTATGATGTGATAGAATCGGGGGCAAATGCTCCGGACGCTGATTTTAATGGTGTGATTGATGGCAATAATTTTGGCTCAAACGGTTTATTTAATCCTTTGGAAACAAACCCAAACAGCGGTGTAATAAACTATGTTGTTGCCGATACCAATGTAGATGGAATTGCAAATTATATAGCATTGGATAGCGATGGAGATTTATGTAATGATGTCATTGAAGCGGGATTCATTGACGTCAATGGAAATGGTTTATTAGGCGACATTCCTATTTCCGTTAACTCAAATGGATTGGTACTGAATGCTGGAGGTTACACATTGCCAAATCAAAACTATAGTATTGCGGCACCAATTGAAATTACAACACAACCGTCAAATCAAACAACTTGTAATTTTCAAAATGTAAATATTACCTATACGGGAACTGCGGTAGATAGTTATCAATGGCAATTGAGCACAGATAATGGCTCAAATTGGAACAACATCAATAACAATGCAATCTATTCAGGAACCGCAACCGAAATTTTACAAATTAGTGGAGCTACTAATTCAATGAATACCTATCGCTATCGTATAGTCTTAAATCGAAATGGCAACAGTTGCGGTTTAATTTCTGAAGGGGCTATTTTAACTATTAATCCGACGCCTATTTTAACTTCACCCGTTTCTATCATTCAATGTGATACTGATGATAGCAATGATGGTATTTCTGAGGTTAACTTGCTTCAGAAAAATGACGTGTTATCGCTAAATTTCACCGATGAAACGTTTAGCTATTTTACTACACAAATTGCCGCTGAAAATAACGATGCGTCACTTCAAATTACAAACCCTGTAGCGTATACCACGGGAAATTCAATCGTTTGGGTTCGGGTAGAAAATGCATTGGGCTGTTATGAAGTAGGTCAAATTGATGTTTTCGTTTCGGCCACTCAAATTCCAAGCACGTTTTTACGAACGTTTGCCAGATGCGATGATTTTGTGGATGTTACAAATGACGATAGAGACGGTATTTCTACTTTTGATTTTAGCACTGTTACAGCTGATTTAGTTGGGATACTACCCGCTTCCACTCCATTCACGATTAAATATTACAAAACAGAATCCGATGCATTGGCTGAAACGGACAGCAACGGTAATTCGCTGGAAATAACAAACATAAGTAATTATAGAAACACTGATTTTCCTAATTTTCAACAAATATGGGTTCGTGTGGAAAGCACTTTAGACAATGCTTGTTACGGATTAGGACCATTTATTGAGCTAACCGTAGAACCATTACCATCCTTAAATGTATTATCTGATAGAATAGAATGTGATGATGATCAAGATGGTGAATTTCCTTTTGACACATCATCGATAGTGACAGATCTATTGGGAGCACAAAATCCGGCTGATTTTATAATAACCTATTTTGATGAAAATAATGTTGCGTTACCAAGTCCGCTACCAAATCCTTTTTTAACTGCCTCACAAACCATCAAAATTGTTGTTACAAATGCAACTACTGCAGACCCGGACGGTCCATGTGGGGAAGAAACATCTTTAACTTTTGTAGTCGATAAACTTCCTTTAATCGCAAATCCAATCCCTGATCAGATAAGCTGTGATATCGACGATGATGAAGACGGTTTTTTCAACTTTGACACCACTACTTTTAGCAGCATTTTGTTAGGAAGTCAAACTGGAATGATTGTGACCTATTTTGATGAAAATGGGATCGAAATCAATCCACTACCAACAACATTTACAACAAAAACGCAGACCATTACTGCTATTATCACCAATACGGCCAATACAAATTGTAGCGTTTCAACTAACATTAATTTCATTGTAAATCCATTACCTCAATTAGAAGATGGCTTCAAAGAAATTATTTGCTTTGGTGTCGATGCCATTACATTTAATGCCGGTTTAAAAGAAGGAAATGTTTCTGACTTCACTTATCAATGGTACCGAAATGATGTAATTATTGCTAATGAAACAAATTATGCAATAACCGTTGATGAAGATGGCGTATACAAAGTAATTGTCACAAATTCTTTTGGCTGCGAACAAGAGCGAATCATTGAAATTGTTTATTCGCAACCAGCCTCTTTTGATGATATTATTGTGGTTGATTTAGTAGAAAACAACACCGTTACTGTGCTTGTGAGTGGTTCAGGTGATTATGTTTACAGTTTGGATTCTGCAAATGGATTATACCAAAGTACTAACGTTTTTGAAAACGTAATAGCCGGAATTTATACCGTTTATGTAAAAGACCAAAATGGTTGCGGAATTGTTGAACAAGAAATAGCGGTCTTAGGTGTGCCTAAGTTTTTTACGCCAAATGGAGATGGATATAATGATACATGGAAAATTAGGGGGGCAAATGAAAAATACAACTTTAAATCAACGATTTATATTTTTAACCGATTTGGAAAACTAATTAAACAAATTGGCACAACTGGTGAAGGTTGGGATGGAACGTATAACGGAAGTCCTCTTCCTGCAGATGATTATTGGTATTCCATTCAATTTGAAGACGGAAGAACAGCGAAAGGTCATTTTGCTTTAAAAAGATAAACATGAAAAAAATAATTTTTTTTGCACTCTTTTATTTTTGTTTTTCAATGGTTAATGCTCAAAAAATAACAGCTAAATATGGAATTGTAGAGCTTTATGAAAAATTTGCTTCAGCACATGTGCAACCCAGAAATGTTGGTGTTTGGCTTCCACAAAATTATTCGTCCAAAAAAAAATATGCTGTACTGTACATGCACGATGGGCAAATGCTTTTTGATTCCACTATCACTTTTAATAAAATGGAATGGGGTGTAGATGAATGTTTAACAAAACTCATTCGAGAAGGCAAAATAAAAAACACTATTGTTGTAGGCATTTGGAATACACAAGAAAATAGACGTCAAGAATATTTTCCTCAAAAACCATATGAAAGTTTAGCAAAAGAAGACAAAGAAAAAGTGGAACGTTCCTATGTGAAAAGTGGAAAGCCAAAAGAATTCAAACCAACTTCCGACGATTATTTAAAATTCATTGTAGAAGAACTTAAACCTTTTATTGACAATACGTATTCTACCCTGCAAGATAAAGCAAACACATTCATTGCCGGTTCGAGTATGGGTGGACTAATTTCGATATATGCCATTTGTGAATACCCTCAAATTTTTGGCGGAGCTGCCTGTTTATCAACACACTGGCCCGGAATATTTGAAGCTGAAAATAATCCGGTTCCTGAATCGTTTTACGCCTACTTAAAAGAAAAACTACCTGAACCACAAACCGTTAAAATATATTTTGATTACGGTACAGTAGAATTAGACGCGATGTATCCTCCCCTACAAGCAAAAGTTGATGAAATCATGGTGTCAAAAGGATTTACCAAAGTAAACTGGATGACTAAGGAGTTTAAAGGAGAAAATCATTCTGAAAAGGCTTGGAAAAAAAGACTTCCTATTCCAATGACATTTTTATTACAAAATTGAGAGAACTCATTTTGAACTTATGTAACCTAAAAAAAGTTATTAAATATAAATGTTAAAAAATAAATCAGCCTAAATTATCAGAACTGTTTAATATTCCTTAATTTAGTTATTGAAAAAATCATCTAATTATACGCACAATGATAACTATTCACAAAGTATCCTCAAAATTTGCTGCCCTCTTTTTTCTTTTATTTTTTTTGAGTGAAAACAGTTACTCTCAACTCGCTGTTCCTTTTAAAGTTCGTTATCAATCGTATGTAAAAGGAGATATGACGGTTATTTCTAATAACATTGTTAATCGAAAAGAAAGCAGAACTTTTACTTCCGAACCATATAATGACATAAGTGAAAATGCCAAGCTAAATGATCAATTTGAGATGAATTACATTGACATTGATGATGATGAATCAACGTTTAGCTCAAGTTCTGCCGAATTAAGTTTAGAAAATATATCTTCAAAAAAAATCAAATACGCAGGCTTATATTGGTCAGCCACTTACAAATACGATTCAGGAGTCAGGGATAAAAAATGGAATTATGTGGCAGTTGACAATACTAGAGCTTCTGTTAACGAAATTAAACTAAAACTTCCCGGACAAAACAATTATATCGCTATTAATGGTGATGTTATTTTTGATGGATTGAATGTTAAAAATTTCAAAGAAAGTGCTCCCTATGCGGTTTATGCCGACGTAACAAAACACATTCAAGCACTTTCAAACCCAAATGGAGAATATACCGTAGCGAACATTAGAGCTACACAAGGTATAATCAGTGGCGGTGTTGCTGGAGGATGGACATTATTTTTAGTGTACGAAGATACTACAGAGACCGGAAAATTCATCACTTCGTTTGATGGTTTTGTAGGGATAACTGCTAGACCGGTTGAAATCCTATATTCCGGTTTTAGCACACTTCCCGAAGGAAAAGTAAATGCAAAACTAGCAGGTTCAGTTTTAGAAGGCGATAGAAATTTAGTAGGTGACCAACTGGAAATTAAATCCGGTGAAAGTAAAAATTATACTTTGCTAAGTCATGCCCTAAAACCCATCGACAATTTTTTTAACAGTACGATTGTCATTAACGACTCCTATTTTGAAAACAGAAAACCAAACAGTTTAAACACCTTAGGTTATGACACTTTTTTAATTCCAATAGACAATCAAAACAATGGCATTATTCAAAATAATAGTTCTAAAGTCTCTTTAAAATTAAAATCATCCGGTGATCGATATGCTATGTTTTTCAGTGCTTTTAATGTAGAAGTACAAGATCCTGTAGAAGAAATTGAATCCAACTTAATAGTAGGAACAGAAAAAAGTGATAGCCAAAAACTTAGGGGAACGAATCCTAATTTAGTTCTTGCTGAAACACAAAATACAGAAGCTAATGAGGTAAAAAATAAAAATGCAGCTCCGGAAAAACCTTCTATTTTAGAGCAAGCTATTTTAGAAATAGAGCCAAAAACTGAAAATAAAGAAAAAATAATTGTCTCGGAAGCCGCTCCAACACAATCGGAAGAGCAAAAAACAATACCTTCTCCAGCAAGATCATTTTCCAGTATTCGCGATATGATTAAAGAAAGTGAAAAAATAAATGCAGAAATTAGCAATACTGATTTCAAAAAAAGGGTTACTGTTTTGCCTGGTGCCGATGTTTTAATTCCAAACCAACCAAAAGGGTATTATGTGGTAGCCAATGTTTTTGCCAAACCAAATAATGCAGAGCGTTTTAAAGAAAAATTGAAAAAGAAAGGCATAGACGCAGAAATTTTATACAATCCAACTACCAATTTAAAAAGTGTTTACATTGGAAAATTTGGAACATGGTCGGATGCCATCAAATTTTACTACTCCAATGCTGAAGGAAACTATGAGGATGAATTGTGGATTATGTTAGTCAATACATCAACAGGAACAATTTTATAAAAAATAGAAATACCTATAAAAACAAAAAATCCCGATTGCTCGGGATTTTTTTATGTTTTGTTGCAAGAACTTATTTAGCTCTGCTGGCATATTTAGTTTTGAATTTATCAATACGACCTGCTGTATCGATAAGTTTAGATTTACCTGTGTAAAATGGATGAGATGTTCTGGAGATCTCCATTTTAAACACCGGATATTCAACTCCTTCGTGTGTAATTGTTTCTTTTGTTTCAACAGTAGATTTAGTAATAAAAACGTCTTCGTTAGACATGTCTTTAAAAGCAACTAATCTGTAATTTTCTGGGTGAATTCCTTTTTTCATTTTATGTAAATCTTTTTCTTTTAATAATTGTGCATCTTTTTGCGGCTTCTCTCTATTGAAAAGGTATAAACGAGACACAACTTTTTGTTTATACTATTTTAAGGTTGCAAATTTAATCATTTTTAATGAATTGACAACACGTTTTAAAAAAATAATTTAATGCGTTTTTTTACGCTGGAGAGTGTAACATTTAATGAAATTTAATTACTAACTTAGATAAACTAAACTTAAAAATAATGGAAAACCAAAAACAATCAATTAAAAGTTTAATTCTGCTCTACGGTACTATTTTAGCTATTGTAACAATTCTAATTTCAGTTGTAAAGTATGCCATGGGCAACCATCTCGAAAGAAACGTCTGGGAGAGTGTTCTCGGTATTGCCTTAATGATAGCCTTGACTGTATACCCTATTATGCAATTAAAAAAAGATAATAACGGGTTGTTAAACCTAAGTCAATCCATAAAAATTGGTTTAGGTGTGGCCGCTGTTTCCGGAATTATTTCGATTGTCTATTTCTTTGTGTTTGCTAATTACATCGAACCTAACTTTGCAAAAGAAGTGATGGATGTTCAAATGTCAGAAGCAATCAAACAAAATCCGAACCTTTCTTCTGCTGATCTAGAAAAGGGAAGAGAAATGGGACAAAAATTTGTAATGCCTATGTTATACGGCGGAATAATTGTTGTAAATTTATTTTTAGGTTTTATCATTTCACTTATTGCTGGATTGGCTATGAAAAAAGAATAATCTTTGGATTCTTCTTCGTATTTTTGACCATTCTTATTGAAACTTTATGGATATATCAGTAGTTATACCACTACTCAACGAAGAAGAGTCACTCTCAGAATTACATTCCTGGATTGTTCAGGTGATGAACAGTCACAACTATAGCTACGAAATTATCTTTATCGATGATGGTAGTACAGACAATTCATGGAATGTAATTGAATCACTGGCAGATCAAAATCCAAACGTGAAAGCCATTCGTTTTCTCAAAAACTTCGGAAAATCACAAGCTCTTCATGCCGGATTTGCCAAAGCCCAAGGTGATGTTGTCATCACGATGGATGCCGATTTACAAGACAATCCGGAAGAAATTCCGGAACTTTTTGATTTGATTTCAACTGAAAATTTCGATTTAGTCTCCGGTTGGAAGAAAAAACGATATGATTCCATCGTCTCCAAAAACTTACCCTCCAAATTATTTAATTGGGCTGCCCGAAAAACTTCCGGTGTTCAATTGAATGATTTCAACTGCGGTTTAAAAGCCTATAAAAATCTTGTCGTAAAAAACATTGTCGTTTCCGGCGAAATGCACCGTTATATTCCCGTTTTAGCCAAAAATGCAGGTTTTTCTAAAATTGGTGAAAAAGTAGTAAAACACCAAGCCAGAAAATACGGCGAAACAAAATTCGGAATGGAAAGGTTCATTAACGGATTTCTGGATTTAATCACCATTTGGTTTTTATCTCGATTTGGAAAACGACCGATGCATCTTTTTGGTGCTTGGGGAGTTTTGATGTTTATTATCGGATTTGGTTCTGCTGGTTATATCGGAATTTCAAAATTATACAGAATGTATAATGATTTACCCTATGATTTAGTGGCAAATAGTCCGTATTTTTATATTTCGCTTACCACTATGATCATTGGAACACAATTATTTTTAGCCGGATTTTTAGGCGAAATTATTTTACGAAGTAAAGAATCAAACGAAAATTATAAAATTTCAAACCAATTAAATATGAACTAAAAAAAATCAAAGCCATTAAAAATTTATAAACGCCAAAATCATGAAATTAGAAATTATCCAACAACAAATCATCGAGTTAAGAGGACAAAAAGTAATGCTCGATTTTCATTTAGCCGATTTGTATGAAATCGAAACAAAAGTTCTAAAACAAGCTGTCAAACGAAATATAAATCGTTTCCCAACTGATTTTATGTTTGAACTTAGTAAAGAAGAATTTGAAAGTTTGAGGTCACAATTTGTGACCTCAAAAAGAGGTGGAATACGTTATATGCCATTTGCCTTTACAGAACAAGGTGTTGCCATGCTTTCAAGCGTTTTAAATTCTGATAAAGCCATCGCTATAAACATTGCCATTATGCGAACATTTGTTTCACTAAGGCAATTTGCACTGAATTACAAAGAATTAAATGATAAAATAACCGAAATAGAAAAGCAATTTCCTGACATCTATAAAATTTTAAATTTTTTAATGGATAAAGAAGATTCAACTTCATCAAAAGAACGAAATAAAATAGGATTTAAAAAATAAGAATATGAACATTCCACAAAACATCTTAGACAAAGTAAACGAATGGTTAACACCAGTTTTTGATAATGAAACGCACAAAATAATCGAAGAAATGATGACTTCTTCACCAAAAGAGTTAGAAGAAAGTTTCTATAAAAACCTAGAATTCGGTACCGGCGGAATGCGAGGAATTATGGGCGTTGGCACCAACAGAATCAACAAATATACACTTGGAAAAAACACACAAGGTCTTTCGGATTATATTTTAAAATCGTTTCCAAACGAACAAACTAAAGTCGTAATTGCCTATGATTGTCGCCATAACAGCGACACATTAGCCAAAGTGGTTGCTGATGTTTTTTCGGCCAACGGAATTAAAGTGTATCTATTTTCGGCTTTACGCCCTACTCCTATTTTATCCTTTGCTCTAAAGTATTTGAATTGTCATGCAGGAATTGTTTTAACCGCATCACACAATCCGCCGGAATACAACGGATACAAAGTATATTGGCAAGATGGCGGACAATTAGTGCCACCACAAGACGAAGAAATCATCAAATTAATTGAAGAACTAAAATACAGCGAAATCAAATTTTCAGCTAACGAAGATTTAATCGAATATATTGATACGGAAGTAGATCAAGCGTTCATCCAATCATCGATTGAAAATGCTAGTTTTAACACACCAAAAGAAGCGAAAGAAAATCTAAAAATCGTTTTTACTTCGCTTCACGGAACTGCTATTACACTAGTTCCTGAAACATTTTCAAAAGCAGGTTATACCGATGTGAATATCGTGAAAGAACAAGAAGTTCCCGATGGTAATTTCCCAACCGTAAAATCACCAAATCCCGAAGAACCGGAAGCTTTATTAATGGCAACTGATTTAGCCGAAAAAATAAATGCGGATATTGTCATTGGAACCGATCCGGATGGCGACCGATTGGGAATTGCTGTAAGAAATTTGGAAGGAAAAATGACATTGCTCAACGGCAATCAAACCATGGTGATCATGACGGCCTTTTTATTGGAACAATGGAAAAGAGCTGGCAAAATAACCGGAAATGAATTCATTGGCTCAACAATTGTTTCTACACCAATGATGACAGAAATTGCATCGGGTTATGGCGTAGAATGCAAAGTTGGATTGACCGGATTCAAATGGATTGCCAAAATGATTAAAGATTTTCCTAACCAAAAATTCATTGGGGGTGGCGAAGAAAGTTTTGGTTACATGGTAGGCGATGCCGTTCGCGATAAAGATGCCGTAGCCGCTACCCTACTCGTTTGCGAAGTAGCTGCTCAAGCCAAAGCAGCCGGAAGTACTTTGTATCAAGAACTTTTAAATTTATATGTGGATTTCGGATTTTATAAAGAATATTTAATTTCACTAACCAAAAAAGGAATTGAAGGTGCCAATGAAATCAAACAAATGATGATTGATTTACGTGAAAATCCATTGAAAGAAATTAATAATCAACGAGTGGTTTGTGTGGAAGATTATCAAAATTCGACCGTTTTGAATTTATTTACCAACAAAATCGAAACGTTACACATTCCAAAATCGGATGTATTGATTTATTATTTGGAAGACGGAACCAAAATTTGTGCCCGCCCAAGCGGAACAGAGCCAAAAATTAAATTCTATTTTAGTGTGAATGAACCGTTGGATTCCATCGAAAATTTCAAAAAAGTAGAAGCTGATTTAGATCAAAAAATTAAAAACATTGTGGCAGAAATGCAGTTAAACTAATGGATGAAAATTTAAAAAAAATAATTCCGTTTGCTAAAAAATTCAAAGGTCATATTTTTTGGAATATAACTTTTAATGTACTGTATGCTTTGTTTAGCACACTTTCATTTGTTGCATTATTTCCCTTAATGGAAGTACTGTTTAAAATGAATGAGCGTGTCATTGAATTGCCAAAGTACAACGGTATTATGAATTTAGGTTCTTACGGAAAACAATATCTTCAATACTATGTTACCAAATTATCAGAAGAAGAAGGTCCGCAATATTCCTTATTACTCACGGTTGCTTTAGTAATTTCTACTTTTTTATTTAAAAATCTTTTTAATTATTTGGCCTCTCAGCATTTAACTAAGGTTAAAAACGGAGTGCTTCGTGATTTACGAGAAAAAATGTTCAGCAAAATTATTGCACTTCCTGTTTCCTATTATTCAGAAAAAAGAAAAGGAGACATTATGGCTAGAATGTTGGGCGACGTAAACGAAGTGCAAAACTCGTTCTTTATGATTTTAGAACTAATTGTAAAAGAACCACTTACCATTTTGTTTGCTATCATAGCGATGATGAACATCAGTTTAAAACTGACGCTTTTTGTGTTTATTTTTATTCCAATTTCAGGATTTATCATTACTAAAATTGGTAAAAGTTTAAAATCGAAATCGCAAAATGCCCAAAAAGAAAATGGTTTTCTAATTTCAATTGTAGAAGAAAGTTTGGGCGGACTAAAAGTGGTTAAAAGCTATAATGCAGAAGGTTATTTTAAAAACATCTTCAATAACTCCATCGACAAATTATTACGATTAAATAACAGCATCGGCAAGAAAAACAATTTAGCTTCACCCATGAGCGAATTTATGGGGATTGTTGTAATAGCAATCTTACTATGGTATGGTGGTAATTTAGTTTTAGTAGAACAATCCTTGAATGGTGCGTTGTTCATCGTTTATTTAGGATTAGCCTACAACATATTAACGCCTGCAAAAGCAATTTCAAAAGCATCTTATGCTGTAAAAAACGGATTGGCTGCGGCAGAGCGTGTGTTTGAAGTCTTGGAAGTTGAAAATACAATTACTGATAAACCTGATGCCATCAACAAGACAACCTTTGAACACAATATTTCGTTAGAAAATATAAACTTTAAATATGATGAGGAGATTGTTTTGAAAAATTTCTCGCTAACTATTCCCAAAGGAAAAACTGTGGCTTTAGTTGGCCAATCCGGAAGTGGAAAAAGTACCATTGCTAATTTACTGACACGCTTTTATGATGTAAAAGAAGGAACAGTAAAAATTGATGGAATTAATAGTAAAGATATGACTTTGCATTCTTTAAGAGATTTAATGGGATTAGTAACGCAAGACTCCATCTTATTTAACGATACCATCAAAAACAATATTCTTCTAGGAAAACAAAATGCTTCGGATGATGAAATCATTGAAGCGTTAAAAATTGCCAATGCTTATGAATTTGTGAAAGATTTACCGAATGGAATCAACACAAACATTGGTGATGCTGGTGGAAAGTTATCCGGTGGACAAAAACAACGTCTTTCGATTGCACGAGCCGTGTTGAAAAATCCACCAATCATGATTTTGGACGAAGCTACTTCTGCCTTGGATACCGAAAGCGAAAAATTCGTGCAAGTAGCTTTGGAAAATATGATGCAAAACAGAACTTCAATCGTAATTGCTCACCGTCTTTCTACCATTCAAAAAGCAGATTTGATTGTGGTGATGCAAAAAGGTGAAATTGTTGAGCAAGGAACACATGATGAATTGTTAACTAAGAATGGCATGTATGCTAAATTGGTAACGATGCAGTCGTTCGAATAGGTTGAAAGTTACAGGTTGCGGGTGACGAGTTGCGGGTTGATGAAATTTATTAATCTTAACAAAAAATAAAATGACAAGAACAACATTTACAGTCATATTTATGATCATTGCGTTTGTATTCCTCTATGCAATAGCTCATTTTGAAAAATTGGACTTGCTTGGGAAATTTAGTTTTATTCTAATTTTAGCTGGCTATACTGCCGGACAATATTCAACAAAATTTCCAAAAGAAAAAGATAAGGCCAACAATCCAAAAATCTAAAAATCCATTATGTTCGTTCACAATCCAACTATAAAACTTCCCGAAAATCCTGACACCATTGTTTGGAAATACTTGGATTTGTCTAAATTTTTGGATTTGTTACTTTCAAAAAAAATGTTTATGTCGCGGTCGGATAAATTTGAAGATCAATATGAAGGAACATTTAGCGAACCCACTTACGAAGAAATTCGAAGAATAGCCGAAAACAATCCTAAATTTTTAGATTATTACAAATCGCATCGCGAAAAAATTGTCATCAGTAGTTGGCATATCAACGAATATGAATCGTTTGCCATGTGGCAGATTTTTACTAAAAACAATGAAGGTTTGGCGATTCAATCTACAGTAAAACGTTTGCAGGAAGCGTTGAAACCCGAGAGAAAAACCGAACAATTTATTGGTGAAGTCAATTATATCGATTATAAAAAAGAATACATCCCGTTTGATGATACATTTTTCCCGTTCTTATTCAAACGAAAAAGTTTTCAATACGAAAGAGAAATTCGGATTATTTCGGATGTAACCCCGAATAACATTACCGTAAATGACGGTGTAAAAATTGATGTAGACATTCAGCAGTTAATTGAAAAAATATACATTCATCCCAAATCCGAAAACTGGTATAAAAACTTGGTTATTCAGTTAATGGAACAACTCGGATTCAATTTTACGATTGAAAAATCAGATTTAGAAAGTGATATTCTGATTTAATTAAATGGTTTGTATTCGTTTAATTGCCATTCTGCATCCATCAAATCGACAAAGTAATAGAAAACAGCATCATCCTTATCAAAATCCCCATTTTTATTGGTATCTTGGATAGTTCTAAAGTACAAACGGTTTTTAACTTCCATTAAATTCCAATCAATTAACTCTTGAAAATCAGGTGTGATTTTAATGAATTTATCTCCGGAAATATCGCTAATATATAGTGATTTGATATCATTAGCATCTAATTTACCATCGCGATTGGTATCCATATCCGAAATAGAATAAACCAAAACCTGCTTCTTTGTTTTTTGAGCAAACGTATTCAAATACGTCGCCGTTTGAATAACCATCAATTTATCTGTTAAGGGTCTTGAGTTCACTGAATCAATATGCTGAATATAGATGTTTTTTAAAAAACCGGTAATTTCAAAACGATTATAATTAGAAACAGCATAGCTCACACGACTTGTGCTGGATGAACCGTAACTCATTTTAGATTTAGTATCGTAAACCCTCACCTCACCCACCGGATGAAGTAAATAGGAAGTTCCTTCCATGTGCACAGGAAGATCAGCTACTCTTATCTGAGTCGTATCAACTTTAGCTTCCACCTTGGTTGCAGACTCTTCATAAATAACTTTTGGTTTTTCTTCTTGCTCCTTGCAACTGAATAAAACCAAAACTACCAAAAAACTATAATTAAAATTAAATCGCATACCAAATATGTTATGTTTCAAAGATATAAAATTTAATCAGATTATAACCTCGCTGTTAACTTCAAATTAAAAACTCTTGTAGTCATATAATTGGGTACACCGTATTGCGTTTTTGTATAAACATCACGCACCCAAGTGTTTGTAATAGCATTTTGATTATTAAATAAATTAAATATCTCTAAACCTACTGATAAATCTTTAAATCGTTTTAACCAATGACTAGCTGCTCTAAGCTCATTCTTTTCGGTTAAAACATACTGAAATCCTAAATCAGCTCTGCGGTAATCACGCAAACGTAACTGATAATCATACGGATCGGCATAGGAAGGCGAACCACCGGGCAAACCGGTGTTGTAAACCAAATTCAAATACATTTTTAAACTTGGAATATTCGGAACATAATCCTGAAACAAAACCCCAAACTTCAAACGTTGATCGGTTGGTCGAGCAATAAATCCTCTGTCTTGATAATTTTCCTCCGTTTTTAAATAACCAAAACTAAACCATGATTCGGTTCCGGGAACAAATTCACCGTTTAAACGCATGTCTAAACCATGCACATAAGCCTCCGCTTCGTTATCAGCAATATAGCGAATACGAACGTTGTCTAACGTATACGTATTGACATCCGTTAAACTTTTATAATACAACTCACTCACCAATTTGAATGGTCTGTCCCACATTTTAAAACTGTAATCATTCCCCAAAACAAAATGAGTGGATTGCTGTGCTTTTACATTTGGTCGAACTTGTCCGTCAAATCCACGAAGTTCTCGATAGAATGGCGGCTGATGATATAATCCGCCTGAAGCCCTGAACACCATGTCTCTATTCCACTTTGGTTTTATGGCAAATTGTGCTCTTGGACTTAAAACAAGCTGACTCTTTCCATCTAAATCATCGCCGGAAACTTGCCATTGATGCATTCGCACGCCGGCATTATACCAAACTTCACTGGAACCTAAATTCGATTTTTTACTCCATTGAGCATAGCCTGAAAATCGATCAATCGTAGTGAAATTCGTAGCTCGAACACTTTGAAAAGGAACTAACGGTCCAACATACGGATTATAAGGTTGGTCGTTTACCGGAAAATCACGAGGTGGATTAATGGAAAATCCCGCAGAATCAATCACTTCCCACTCTACCAGACGATCACGAATATCTTCTTTGGTGTATTTTATGCCCCATTCGATGGTATTTTCGTTTAATTTATGAAAACCTTTTATCTCTGTATTTATAATGAGTGCGTCTAAATCATTTCGTCCATGATTCAGTTGCGTTCCGATACCTCTGTTAAAACGAACATCGCCAAAGGTTTCTGAACCAATGTTACTGTCTACTTCTCCTAAAAAATAAGCAGCAAAAATATCAAAATGTTCTTGCTCTTGTGTGTGGTAAGCCGACCCAATGAACTTTAAAGTATTGTTGTCATTAATATTGTAAGACGTTTTTAAAGCTCCAAACAAGGTTTGATATTGATCTTTTTCTTGTCCGTCATAAAAAATTTGTAACGCAATTGGCTCATCTATTGTTCCAAAATTAGTTTGACGAGTGAGCGGTTCAAAATTATATTTGTTTTGAGAAGCATTTCCTAAAAATCCAAATTGCCATTTTGTATTCGGTGTAAAAGTCAAATAGGTTTGCACATCGGTAAACGTGGGTCTGAAGTTAGATTCCGTTTCCTGACTATTCACCAACAAACTGTTATCTCGGTAACGAACTCCGGTAATATTGGCCCATTTCTGGTTTTTGCTCACACCTTCAACAGTTAAACTTCCACCTAAAAAACTAGCTTCTAACGCGGCTGCATAGCGAGTTGGAATGCGGTACGTGATATCTAAAACCGAAGACAATTTATCGCCGTATTTGGCTTGAAATCCTCCGGCAGAAAAGTCAACATTTTGCACCATATCGGTGTTGGTAAAACTCAACCCTTCTTGCTGACCGGAACGAATTAAAAACGGACGATAAATTTCTATTTCATTGACGTAGACTAAATTTTCATCATAATTTCCACCTCGAACGGAATATTGTGTACTTAATTCGTTGTTGGAATTCACACCTGGTAATGACTTTAATATATTCTCAACACCGGCATTTGCTCCCGGAATTGTTCTGATAACAGCCGGTTCAATAGTCGTTATACCTTCTACCCTTTTCCGATTTCCGGCGGTAACAATCACTTCTCCCAATAAATCTTCAGCATCACTCATTTGAAAATTATATTCATAATCTTCATTGGTTTTTAATTCCAATCTAAGCGTAGCTTTTTTTAGAGAAACATGTGTAAAAACAAGAGTGACTTTTTGGTTGGCAGGAATCGTTAAGGCATAAAAACCATTCACATTGGTAGTTGTTCCTTTATCTTGGTAGTTGATATTTACACCTTCAACCGGATTGTTATTTTTATCTAAAATGATTCCTTTTATTCTGGCTGTTTGTGCATTGGCAGCAAATCCGATGCACAAAAGCACCAACGCCACTATAAATTGTTTTGTTTTCAAAAGATGAATTTAAGGTTTTTGACTTCTAAAAAAATGTGATTCAAATATAGTAGAATTTCCGACATTATCCACAACCACAATCTTTAATTCGTTTCGTCCCTCTATAACGATGTTATCTGAAAAATCGTGTACAATTGTATCACTTTTATAATCATAGTCAAACAAAATCCATCTTCCATTCAAATAACCGTTGTACGATTTAATTCCTGAAAGATCATCCGTTATTGTAAATTGAAGATCTTTTTCCTTACTCAACCATTTGCCTTCTTGAAAGTTAACCGATTTAATTTGCGGAGCTACCGTATCTTTTATCAATTGAAATTGACCTAAATTTCTGGTCCATGTACTAAAAACTTTTTCTTTTATTTTAGTAGAATTATACATGATTTTCTTTCCTTTTAAAGTCGCAATAAAATATTTTTCTCTTTCTTCCAAAGGTATTGAATCATTTTGAAAAGTAATATTCAAATTAGAATGAACCGGAGTGGCATCATCTTGTAAGGTCAATACATTATCCTTTACATCAAAATTCAAATAAAAGTCTTCATAAAATGTATTTTCCGGAATGAAAACAGAAATATTGTCTTTTGTAAAGTTGTAATCGTTGGAAGATTTTACAAAATAATTGGTCTTTTGTTCTTTTTTAGGAATTTTAATCGGTTGATTTGAATATTGAATCGGAATTGTCACAGTAGTCTTATTTCCATGATAATCCGAAACTTCCAATTTATAATTGTGAGAAAGATTATTTCCGACTTTAATAATGCCATTGTTTTGATTAGAAGAAACTAAACTCAACGGATATTTTTTGGCTAAGAATAATTTTTGTACACGCTGATTCATTTTTTTGAAGCGAGGATAATCCAGATAGGCATTGATGTATCGGGTTTCATCATAACTAAATGTATCAAATGTAATTTCAAACGATGGTTTTCCATCTAACGTTGAACTGATTTTATATACGCCATTTTTACCATAATTGTTATCCGATTGATCGTAAGTATTTACACCAATGCCAATTTCACCTTTAGCCAAAACTTTTGTAGCCAAATAACTTCCGTCTTTTTGTTGAGAAATCGGAATTTGTATTGGAATTTGCGATTGATTGACCAAACCGTCTTCGCTCAACGGATAAACCACAATTTCATTAATAACCGGAATTCGGGTATCTTTTACTTTTGTATCTAACCCGAAAAAGAATGGATTTATAATTTTCTCCGTTTTGGTGTCGCGGTATTCAAAATGTAAATGAGGTCCGCCTGAACCACCCGTATTTCCGGACAAAGCAACAATTTCACCTTGTTTTACAACCAAATCTTCGGGTCTTGGAAAAATATCAATTTCAAAACTCTCCAAAGCATAATGTTGCTTTTTCAAATAAGCATCAATCTTGGAAGATGTCTTCAATAAATGTCCGTAAACCGAAGTATAACCATTTGGATGCGTAATGTAAATCGCTTTACCGTAACCAAAAGTAGATATTTTGATACGGGAAACGTAACCATCAGCAACAGCAATGACATTTAAACCCTCTTTTTGTTGGGTTCTGAAATCGATTCCGGAATGAAAATGATTGGAACGTAATTCGCCAAACGTACCGGACAGTGAAAGTGGAATCTCTAAGGGCGGAATAAAATCCTCTTTTGGATATTGATTTTGAGAAAAAACCGCAATTGAGGCAAAGAATAAGATGTAAAGAATGTATTTCATGGCTTAGAATTTTTGCTAATTTAAAAAAAGTAGTACAAAATTCAAACCAAATTCAAAAAAAATCAATATTTTACTGATTTACTTGACTTTATCTCAAAAATAAAAATGAAAACAAAATTTATTTTTTTTATTTGCGTTAATCGTTTAGGAATACTAACTTTGTAACTCGTGTAATGAATACATGCTCCTATGAGTGAAATGGTAGAAATTGTTGATTCTCTTGAAAATAGACTCTCGAAACTGATTAGCAAAATGCAAAGTTTAGAGACAACAGTTCAGGAATTAAAGCAAGAATTGAAGAATTCTACCACAACTATACAAAAACAAGCCGCCGATATGGAAGGGTTGAAAAAACAGTATGAAATACTCAAAATAGCCAATTCATTATTAGGCAGTGACGAAAACAAAAGAGATACGAAGCTTAAAATAAATTCATTAATTCGTGAAATTGATTACTGTATTGCACAGTTATCTGATTAATACAGCATGAACGAAAAGCTTAAAATTAAAATATCAATTGCAGACCGCGTTTATCCGTTAACGGTTGAACCAACGCAAGAAGAAGGACTGCGAAGTGCTTCCAAAAAAATTGATGTAATGATTAAGCAATTTGAAGAAAACTATGCTGTGCGAGACAAACAAGATGTGTTAGCCATGTGTGCTTTACAGTTTGCCTCACAATTAGAGCAAAAACAAATCGAAAAAACGGAAGACAATCAGGAATCGTTAGAAAGACTGAAAAAAATAAATGATTTATTGGCCAACTATCTGGAAAAATAAATACGTTCTTACACATTAATTAAGATACTGCCTACATTAGTTTCTATTTGATAAACTCAACACTAACATTTTAGAATGAGCAAATCTTCATTACTATAGCATGCCCACCTTGTAGTGGGATCCTTGAACAGTGAGTTAGCTCAAAACTTGTCATATCGAGTTTATACAATCATCTAATGTAGGCTTTTTTTATATATAAACCTTACACAAACAAATGGACAGTACATTACTACTTATTATCGCCGGAATAGTTGGCATAGCAGCGGGTTTTGCAATTGCAAAATTCATTGAAAAAAGCAACGTTTCCAACCTTATAAAAAATGCAAAAAAAGAAGCCACTTCCATCCTAAAAGATGCTAAAGTAGAGGCCGAAAACATTAAAAAAGACAAATTACTTCAAGCTAAAGAAAAATTTTTAGAATTAAAATCGGAACACGAAAAAGAGATTTTATCAAAAGATAAAAAAATTGCTGAAGTTGAAAAAAGAGTGCGTGACAAAGAATCACAAGTTTCTAGCGAATTAGCCAAAGCAAAAAAATCAGCTGATGAGTTTGATGCGAAAATTATAGATTATAATAACCGAATCGAAATTCTTGACAAAAAACAAATTGAAGTTGAAAAATTACACAAAAGTCAAGTTGAGCAACTAGAAGTTATTTCCGGTTTATCGGCCGAAGATGCCAAAGAACAATTGGTAGAAAGCCTAAAAGCTGAAGCTAAAACCAAAGCAATGGCTCACATTCAAGATACCTTAGAAGAAGCCAAATTAACTGCTCAACAAGAAGCGAAGAAAGTAATTATCAATACCATTCAACGTGTCGGAACAGAAGAAGCAGTAGAAAATTGCGTTTCAGTGTTCAACATTGAATCAGACGATGTAAAAGGAAGAATTATTGGTCGTGAAGGAAGAAATATCCGTGCCCTTGAAGCAGCAACCGGTGTCGAAATTATTGTGGATGACACGCCGGAAGCGATTATTCTCTCCTGTTTTGACCCGGTGAGAAGAGAAATTGCCCGTTTGGCTCTACATAAATTAGTTACCGACGGTCGTATTCACCCAGCCAGAATTGAAGAAGTAGTAGCAAAAACCACCAAACAAATTGATGATGAAATCATTGAAGTAGGTAAACGAACCGTTATCGATTTAGGAATTCATGGTTTACATCCGGAATTGATTAAAGTGGTGGGTAGAATGAAATACCGTTCTTCGTACGGACAAAACTTATTACAACACTCGAGAGAAGTAGCCAAACTGTGTGGAATCATGGCCGCCGAATTAGGCTTAAACGTAAAATTAGCCAAACGTGCCGGACTGTTGCATGACATCGGAAAAGTGCCGGATGCTGAAAGCGAATTGCCTCACGCCATCTTAGGGATGCAATGGGCTGAAAAATACGGTGAAAAAGAAGAAGTGTGCAACGCCATTGGTGCTCACCACGATGAAATTGAAATGAAATATTTGATTTCGCCAATTATCCAAGTGTGTGATGCAATATCAGGTGCAAGACCGGGTGCAAGACGTCAAGTGTTAGATTCATACATTCAACGTTTGAAAGATTTAGAAGCAATTGCTTTTGGATTTAATGGAGTGAAAAGTGCGTATGCTATTCAAGCCGGACGTGAATTGCGGGTGATTGTAGAAAGCGAAAAAGTATCAGATGATCAAGCCGCTAAACTTTCCTTTGAAGTTTCTCAAAAAATTCAAACGGAAATGACTTATCCGGGACAAGTGAAGATTACAGTTATTCGTGAAACGAGAGCGGTGAATATTGCGAAGTAATAACCGTTATCGGTTGTCTGTTTTTCGTTTACGAAAATAAAAAAACAAATTTTATAGAAATGACTTACAGCAATGTAGGTCATTTTTTTTTTTTCAATACACAACCTACTACCTACTACCTAAAACCTATATCACCTCCTAGGATGAAACTGATTCACAATCTGCGTTAAATGTTTTCGGTCTAAATGCACATACACTTCTGTAGTAGTAATCGATTCATGTCCCAACATCAATTGAATGGAACGCAAATCAGCACCATTTTCTAAAAGATGCGTGGCAAACGAATGTCGAAACGTATGCGGACTAATTGCTTTATTTAAATTGATTTTTACCGCTAAGTCTTTAATAATAGTAAAAATCATGGCTCGGGTAAGTTGCTTTCCTCTTCGGTTGAGAAATAAGGTGTCTTCATGTCCTTTTTGAATTCGTAAATGCGTGCGAACATGATTTTTATACAATTCAATAAACTTTTGTGTGGTAGTTCCAATCGGCACAAAACGTTGTTTATTGCCTTTTCCCGTAATTTTGATAAAACCCTCGTCAAAAAACAAATCGGAAATTTTAAGTGTGATCAATTCGGAAACACGCAATCCACAACCGTATAAAGTTTCCAGCATGGCTTTGTTGCGTTCGCCTTCCTCTTTGGACAAGTCAATGGCTGCAATCAACGCATCAATATCTTGGACAGAAAGTGTATCGGGTAATTTTCTGCCGATTTTGGGTGTTTCAATCAATTCCATCGGATTATCGGTTCGATAATCTTCAAAAATTAAATAGGAAAAAAAACTTTTTAAACCCGAAATAATCCGGGCTTGCGAACGCGGATTGACTTCTTTGGAAACCGCATAAATAAAAAGCTGAATTTCTTCTTCACCAATAGTGATTGGATTTTTAGAAATTCCATGCGCCTCTAAATAGTTTGTCAATCGCAACAAATCAAAGGAATAGTTAGCAATGGTATTAGCTGATAAACTGCGTTCAATTTTTAAATACGACTGAAAACTTTTAATATAGGTTTGCCAATTCATCCGCCAAAGTTCGACAATTTAAAGGAATAAAAAAACCACGCCGAAGCGTGGTTTAAAATTGTATTTTCTACGAATTAGAATTTGTAAATCAAAGAAAAATTAACATTTGTTAAATCCAAAGACAAATTAAAAGTATTCATTGCCTCTGCTCCTTCAAAATCAAACTTAGAACTTGAATAACCCAATACTCCAATAGAAGCTTGCGCAGCAAAATGAGAATTGAAGAAATAGTTAACGCCCGGAGCTAAAGCAACTGAAAAAGTTTTTAAATCTACAGTTTCTTCACCTTCTCCAATTTCGTTTACACCATAACCTACTCCTAAACCTGCAAAGAAAGAGAATTTGTCAGCTGGCGTGAAAAAATATTTACCACCTACAGCAAAAGCCAAACCTGTAGATTCAATATCAAAAGTTTCACCTTCAACTTCTACACCAACAGTTTGTTTAGTTAATGAAATAGAACCTTCTAATGCAATGTTTTCAGTTACAAAATAACCAACACCTGGAGAAAATGTGTAACCATCAGATTTAATATCTCCCATTTTAGTTGAATTAATTCCAACTGAACCAGACATGTAAAGATCTCCTTTTGCAAATCCTTGATTGTCAGAGCCTTCTTGAGCATTTACAAAGCTAATTGCGAATACGGCAGCAACTGTTAAAATAATTTTTTTCATGTTTTACTTGTTTTAAAGTTATAACACAAAATTATGAACTCTTTTTGTAAGTAAATGATGGACAAAATGCAGTTATTAACAATTTTATGAACAAGAAAATTTCAACTTTTAATTCTTAAAATTTTATTTAACTACCAGCCAATTGATGAAACCTAGAAATTTTTTATGACATCATTCAGCACTTTTATAGTTTTTTTATCGGGTAAGAATAAATTCAATTCATCCGCTACCACTAATTCAATTGTTAAATTCGGTTGTATTTGTTTAAGCTCGTCTGAGGTAACCGGTAAACTAACTCGTAACTCATATTTCCCTTTGTTAAACTCCGTGTATAAATGATTTCGGTTCTTTAACGAAATGTTTCCAATCTTAATTTCTTTCAAATCAGTACTCGTTAGCTTTTGATCTTGGAATAAAGACAAATAAATCAAGCCACTTTCAAGTGTATCTGATTTTGTTTTGTAAACAAAATCCAAATAAACTTTTTTAGAACTAGTTGAAGTATACTTTAATGGCTTGACATAATATTGAGATTCGCCACCTTCTAAAAAGAAAGAGGTTGTATATTTTGAAGAATTGCCACTGGGAACTCCCTTATTGCTATTTGCTTTTGGACCAACCTTGCAGGAAATTAAAAGCATAACAGCACAACCAAGAACGCAGTTAACTGATTTTTTTAACAAAGTAATCTTGATCATATAGTTTTTTTATAATTGCTTTATCTTTACTAAGGATATGAATAATAATAGGCATTCCCTTTTTTTTCTCCGTATAAGAAATCCGAATTCCATCGGCACTATCACTTGAAAAATGATTTACCGTGATTTTATCAATGTCTTTCGTTTCCAGGATAGTAAACTTTTCTTTTTTGCTTAAATAGCTCGTCGTTTCTATCAGCGAATTTTCAATGGCAACACCAATAAAAACGCTGTACTGTGGTGATGTTATGTATTTATTTAAAGGAATATTATAATCGGATAATTCCAAAAAACGTTCATATTCATCCACTACTGATTGAATTAGTGGCTGGTTCATCTCCTCCTTAGAAAGTTCATACTTTTCTTCAAATGCAAAAACAACCGTTTTTGTGTCACCGGTTTTACAACTTAATAGTAAAAAAACACATAGCAATAAATAAAATAGATTTTTCATTTCATAAAATTTAAAAAATAAAAAAGAGAGGAAAAAATCCCTCTCTTTTAAAAACTTTTGGATTATTATTCTCCAGTTACAATTGTTTCAAACATCCCAACGATGAATAAATAATTGGTAGATTTAAAATCTACAGTTGAAATTTTTGTAATACCACCTTTTTTAGCAGCTGTTTGAATAGAAGCATCTCCTCCATCAAAAAACAAACCAAAAATTGAAGTTGTACTAGCAGAACCAACTTTTGAACCTACTGGATTACTAGTAGCATTAACAGGAACTGTAACTGAACATGATGCCAATAAACCTCCCAATGCCAAAGTGCACAATAATTTTTTCATTATAAAATGTATTTATGTTAATAATCGCAAATATATATCAAAAACAAATTTTATTTTAAAAAAATATTTTTTTTTAATCAGAAATCTACGGTTTTTTTTCATTAAATACTGACCCGTTCGGGGTAATTATTTAGTACTGGATGATCATGGTTTGTTTTACAATAGTTGCCCGGATTTTATAAAAAGTAAACGTGATAATTTGTTCATCTTTTATGTAAATTCAAATTAAATCGAATAATTTTTTAAAAACTAGTGAACTAGCGGTTAAATTATTATCAAATTGAATGACACCCAACCGGATAACCATTAAATAAAAACTAAAATAAAATGAAAATTTACTGAAAAATACAGTAATTTTACGATAGAATTTTGATTAATAATCAACTAAATACTTAAAATTATGAAAAAATTAATGATTGTTCTTGCTTTCTTGATTCTAGGGGTTACCCAATCAAATGCGCAAATGCTCAAGTTTGGTGTAAAGGCCGGAGCCAACTTTGCTAGTCTAGAGGGAGATGGTGTGGAAGGTCTGGATACTTACACCAGTTTTCACTTTGGAGCGTTGTTGGAAGTAAAAGTATTCGAAAACTTTTCCATTCAACCCGAGCTATTATACTCTTCGCAAGGTGCAAAAGTAAATGAAGAAAATGTAAAAGACATTAATTTTAATTACATTACCGTTCCTGTTTTAGCCAAATTTTATCTTATTTCAGAAAAATTAAGCGTTGAAGCCGGACCACAATTCTCTTTCTTAATTGATGATAATGTTGGAGATCAATTTGAATCGGAATCATTTGATTTTGCAGCAGTTGGTGGTTTGGGTTTTCAATTTACCGAAAACTTTTTTGCTCAAGCACGCTATGTTGCCGGTTTAACAGATACAACCAAAGATGCGGAAGTTAAAAACAGAGTGATTCAGGTTTCGCTGGGTTATCGATTTTAAGGTTTAAAAGGTTAAAAGTTTAAAGGGTTAAAAGTTTAAAAGGCTATACTTATAAATTTTGACGCAAACAAAAAAAAACAATTTAGCCACGAATTGCACTAATTTGCACAAATTAATTCGTGAAAATTAGTGAAATTCGTGGCTATCTTTTTTCTACTTCCCTACTTTATCAGAAACAAATCCGCCTTTGGCACTAGAAACCTCAACGGTTGCTCCATTTGCATTACCGCTTACAATCCAACGAACTTTAACGCTTCCCATGCCACGGATATTATCAATTTCAATAGTTTGTGGACTGTGTTTCTGCTCCGTAAACAAATTCAAATCTTCGTTTTGAACCGTCATTCCGGCCACAACCGTTGCTCCTTTTAACGTAATATAGTCCGGTCGCTCAATTTTATTTTTTACATCAATAGACGAATGGGTTGGAATGATTCGCGTATTCATTATAGTAGCAGTTACAGCAGTCAACCCGCTGGAAAGCTTTTCTGTTTTAATATCCACAATTTCCAACTTTGGTGTTTGATAAGCATGGTACAACGTGAACGCCATGTTCCGATGAGCATCTTCCTGCAACATAAAACCCGGATGATTTCGGATATAATTCTTTTTGGCTCCACCAATTTCAATTTCGCCAAATTGCGGGTGTGTAAAAGGTTTCCATTCCACATAACCATCACCAAATAATAAATATTTGTCAAATTCATTAAACTCATCATTGTCCCAACGACTCCATGAACTTTTTTGATTGAATAACTTATAGGAAGTCATCAACTCATTACTAAACGTAAAAATGCCTCGTGTCAAGGAAAGAAAATCAATTTCACCCCCATAAACCGTATATAAATCTTTGTGCAACACAAAATAATTATAACCCGGAATCATCTTTTCTCCCAATTTACCGATGTTGTCGTATACTTCGATATCCTGTCTGCTGAATAACGCATCATCCTCCGCAGCTCCGGGACCGCGGAGAAACATCCCACCATAATTATGATAACTTTGTGCTCCGGCAATGTTGGAATGATTCACAATAAAATTTTTGACCGCTCGGGTTTCCGGCAACGTTCCGGGATAAAAAAGTGCTCCGCGTTGCACATAATCCGGTTGCCAGTTCCAACCCCAATCGCGATTGGGATCATAAGTGCCCAATTGATCTTCATTTACTAAACCATCGCCGTCGTTGTCCATGCCTTCATAACCCAATAACTCATATTCACCCATTTCATCGCCACGTACTTGATACATTCGAGAAGGATATTTCGGATCAACTTTATAACGACCGGTTTTTGATTTTCTTCGCATCATCACGATATTTCCGTCACCATCTAAATCGTTGTATTGATCTTCATTGACTAATCCATCACCATCATTGTCAAACGGACGCATACCGGAACGGGAAGAATTGGCTGAATTTTCTTTGTAAATAAAATTCTCACGTGAATCCGGACTAATGGTCAAAGCAATATAAAATACTTTTTCTTTTAACAAAGTATTGATGAATTTTACCGTTTGAAAACTCTCTGCCAAATACCAAGCCGTATACATGGCAACCTCTACCCCTTGCAACTCATTGGCATGAATTCCACCATCGATGTAGAAACCGGGTTTAGTGTCAATTTTATCAGTTTTGAAATCGGAAACCGTTAACAACCAAATGTCTCTTCCTTCAAAAGATTTTCCGATGGATTCCATTTTTACTAAATTGGGATAAGCTTTCACCAAATCTTTTCCAAACTGCGTAATTTGAGCATAATCGTGGTAACGGTCCCAAGACATGCGCACTTTTGGATTGGCAGGTGAACCAATGGCACGCATTCCGTTTAAATCCTGCGGAGCAATATCATTTTTTTGAGCATTTACATTTGTGAGCAACAAACATAAAATAGTAGTCAGTATATATTTTTTCATGTGTAGCTTATTTCAATTCAACCTTAATTTCTTTAATTCCAGTAGTGGCACAACCTGTTGAAATCGTGGCTGTTCCGGACCCGGAAACTAACCATGAATAGGCTTCCGTTTCATCCGGTTGCAGTGCATCTCGCAAAAAATATTTTCTTCCGGAAACCATTTTCTGATTGCCATTTAATTTAATTTCGGTTTTCATACGAGAAACAAAACGGATTTTATCACCAATTTCAGCATACGTAGGCAACATTCCTTTGTTGACTACTTTAATAGTTATGCGGAATAAATTGCTATCTAATTTTTCTACCACAGGAATTGTCGTTTCAATTTTTGGCATCGCATTCACTAATTCTACCAAAAAAAGTTTGTGTTTTGCAACCGATTCATCCAAAAATTTTGACGGAGGATTATTCATCACATACGGAACAAATCCGCCTACTTCAGCTTTTTGATTGGGAAAATCAGGATGTTTGATACTCGTCCAATTCACAAAAACAGGGTTTAACTGATTTCTTTCTGCCCATTTTAAAAATTCAATTTCAGCGTTTAACTCTGTTTTTTCACCTTTTTTAGGTTTGTCAGTTTTTGTATCGGTAGAATCTTTTTTCTCTTCTACTTTATCCATCCACCAACCTGGTGTGGAAAAACTGAATTTTCCGGCATGATAATAGGCCGTTTGAGCAAAGTTACCTTTTGTCATGGGTAATTTTGGTCCGTCTTTAATCGCCGCTTTTTCAGTATATAATTTTGAAACGTGTTCAGCTGCTTTGACATCATTTTCCAACCAACCTTTAATAATTCTGGTGTTGGCCGATTTGCTATCAAATTTTGGTGCTTCCGATAAGTTATTGTGCATTCCAAATGTTAGCACGCCATAAATGTTTTGATTGAGGTATAAAAAATCCAACAACGCTCTGGTTTCAGGTTCAGAAGCAACATAAACACCAGCCCCTTTTTCAAAAACAGGATGATCAAAGGTGAAATTCTTATCGATATTGACACCTTCTGAGGCATCTTCGTTGAATTTGCCGTCTTTATCATTATCAAAACCTTCAGAAATAAGACTATATTTTCCAACTTGGTTTTTCGAAGGGTCGGCTTTAATTAAAATTCGTGCATCATCCGGACTTTCAATATAACTTCCGGTAACGTCTTCAATTCGAACTTGCGTTATCAAACCATCGTTATTCAAATCTTCAAAACCATCTTCACCTATTTTTCCATCGCGATCATCGTCAGTTTGGGTGGCATTTCCACTTTTTTCATATTTTACTTTATTAAAATAAGCCGCTATCGCATCCGGACTGACGGAAGGAACAAAATACAAGGTTTTTTCTTCTAACAATTTTGAAAGATTACTGTCATTCAATAATTGTTCAATTAATTTAACAGCAATCTGAGTTCCGGCTTGGTGTTTCCCATCGATTCCGGCAGTAATCAAAAGTGCTGGTTTGGCTTTTTCAGATGTTGAAAGTGTAAGGAGCCATAAGTCTTTACCTTCAGCACTTTTACCAATGGATTTTACAGAACAAAATTTACTTTTAGTTTGTAATTCATTAAGCTTTTTGGATAAATCTTCGTAAGTAAGGTAGCCATTTTGAGCTTGACTGAATCCGAAAAGGAAGAGGAAGAAAACTAGTATTTTTTTTCTCATGTCGTGATATTTAATTTAGGAGGTTAAAAATAGTGGATTCAAACCTACCAAAATGTTAATATTAAACTAATGTTTTAAAGTTTACGATTTGATGGTTTGATTTTTTTGATATTTTTACTCGAAATCACTCGTTATGAAAATTATAATAATTAATGGTCCAAATTTAAATCTCTTGGGTAAAAGAGAACCGGACATTTATGGCAATCTATCGTTTGAAGATTTTTTCAAATCGCTTGAGGATAAATATGCAAATTTGGAACTGGTTTATTATCAAAGCAACATCGAAGGAGAATTAATTGACAAAATTCAAGAAACAGGATTTTCTTTTGATGGAATTATTCTAAATGCTGCTGCCTACACCCATACCTCTATTGGAATTGGTGATGCTGTAAAGGCGATTGAAACCCCTGTTATAGAAGTGCATATTTCCAATACATTTGCTCGGGAAGAATTTAGACATCATTCCTACATTTCACCCAATGCTGCCGGAATTATTGTTGGCTTTGGATTGAAAAGTTATGAACTTGCACTCCTATCCTTTTTAAAATAAAATTCACTACAAACTTTTTACAACTAATTTGTCCCGTAAATCCTATTCATGAAATACCGTATCCTTCTTATACTTAATTTAGTATCATTGATTTCACTCGCCCAAATCAAAGGAAAAGTAACAGATGAAGCAGGAAACCCGCTGCCATTTGTTAATATCTATATAGAAAACACCTATATTGGAACGACTTCAAACGAAAATGGCTTTTATGAACTAACGATTCAAAATCAAGAAAAAGTGGCTGTCATTTTTCAATACCTGGGATATAAAACGCAAAAACAGATCCTTCACATTACTAAGCTTCCTTTTCAGTTTGATGTGACATTGATAGAAGAAAATTATAATTTAAATGAAGTCGTTGTAAGTTCAAAAGATAATCCGGCCAATCCCATTATTCGAAATGCAATAGCAAACAAGAAAAAAAACGCTATGAAAACAGCCCGATTTACAGCTGATTTTTATTCACGTGGAATTTTCAGATTGAAAAACGCTCCTAAAAAAATTCTAGGTCAGGAAATTGGTGATTTTGATGGTGCGTTAGATTCAACAGGAACCGGAATTTTATATTTATCGGAAACTGTTTCAAAAATCATGTTTGAAAAACCGGATAACTTAAATGAAAAAATTATCGCTTCAAAAATTAGTGGCAGAGACAATGGTTTTAGCTACAACACAGCGAGATCAACAATGTATGATTTTTATGATAACACGATTCAATTGAGTATCAGTTTGATTTCTCCGATTAGTGAGAATGCGTTTAGCTATTACAAATACAGTTTGGAAGGTACTTTTTATGATGAAAGAAATAACCTCATTAATAAAATCAAAGTAATTCCCAGAAGAGATTCTGAACCGGTCTTTGAAGGGTATATTTACATCATTGAAGACAGTTGGGCAATTTATGGCGTGGATGTAGACATCAAAGGATACCGAATGAAAGAAGAGTTTTTGGATGTAATGAAACTCAAACAAAATTTTAGTTACAACGAAACCAATCAAATTTGGTCTAAAAACTCGCAAAGTCTTGATTTTGAAGCGGGAGCTTTTGGCATAAAATTTACCGGAAAATTTACGCACGTTTACAGCAATTATGACTTTAAAAAAGCCTTTGACACTAAAACTTTTTCAAGAGAAATTTTAAGTTTTGAAGACAATGCCAACAAAAAGGATTCTACTTATTGGAACCAAATGCGACCGGTTCCATTAACTGAGGAAGAAAGCGATGATTATAGTAGAAAAGACAGCATTCAATTGGTCCGAAATTCAAAACCATATTTAGATTCTATCGATCGTTTAAATAATAAATTTAAGATTCAAAAAATAATCACAGGTTATTCATATCAAAATTCAGAAAAAAATTGGCGGTTAAATTATGCGGGATTATTTAAAATTCCTTTGTACAACACAGTGCAAGGTTGGAATTTATCAACTTCCTTGTCGTATACTAAACGAAGTAAAGATGATCGAAAATACACCACCTTTGGAACAAAATTTAATTATGGTTTTGCCGAAGAACGTTTTCGGGCATCGGGTTATTTTATGTCACGATTAAATGCAAAGACAAATAGTTTTTTAAGTGTAAAAGGTGGTAGCGAAGTCACACAATTTAATCAAAACGAACCCATCGGCAAACTTGCAAACACCGTTGTTTCTTTATTTTTGAAGGAAAATCATATGAAAGTGTATGAAAAAAACTTTGCTTCTATCACTTATAGTCAAGAGGTTTTGAACGGACTTCACATGCAGGGTTCATTGGAATATGCAGAAAGAAATCCTCTTTTTAATACCACTGACTATGTGATAATTAAAAACAAAATTGATTTTATGTCAAATAATCCGTTAGACGAGGATGATTATGTAAATGCAGGTTTTGAGCGAAACAATTTAGTAAAAGCAAATGTAAATGCACGAATCAATTTTGGACAAAAATACCTTTCAAGACCAGATGGAAAATTCATTATTCCAAATGAAAAATACCCTACGCTCTTTTTAGGATATGAAAAAGGTTTTGCTGGAAATGAATCAAAATATAATTATGATTTTGTTGCAGCACGCATATTTTATGAACAAACTCTTGGAAACAAAGGAAATTTTGCAATCAATTTAAAAGGAGGGAAATTCTTTAATGCAGATGAAATTTCGTTTGTAGACTACAAACATTTTAATGGAAATCAAATCATCATCAGTCCAAATAATCGGTATTTGGATATGTTTAATTTGCTTCCGTATTATTCGTATAGCACAAATGATAGCTATACGGAAATGCATGTTGAGCATAATTTTGATGGTTTTATCATGAACAAAATACCATTGCTTAATAAACTGAAATCTACAATGATTATTGGCTACCATCATTTAGCCACACCGGAAAATAAACCTTATCAAGAATTTAGTATCGGTTTAGATAAATTAGGCTTTGGAAAATTTAAATTGCTACGATTGGATTATATTCGATCCTATAACGGAACTACTTTCTTAAATGATGGAATTATGCTTGGCATTGAATTATTGAAGATTATCGACTAAAACAAAAAAGAGAGTAATTAAAAACTACTCTCTTTTTTTATTTTTTATTTGTAATACTACATTCTGACAACGTTTGCACCAATAGCTCGTAAACGTTCGTCTATTCGCTCGTAACCGCGATCAATTTGTTCAATATTTTGAATGGTACTCGTTCCTTTAGCAGCCAAAGCAGCAATCAACAACGAAATTCCGGCTCTAATATCAGGTGAAGACATCGTAGTAGCTTTCAATTGCGATTGAAAATTGTGTCCGATTACAATGGCACGGTGCGGATCACAAAGAATAATTTTTGCCCCCATGTCAATTAATTTATCCACAAAGAACAAGCGGCTTTCAAACATTTTTTGGTGAATCAATACTTCACCTTTGGCTTGTGTAGCCACCACGAGAACAATACTCAATAAATCAGGTGTAAATCCTGGCCACGGAGCATCGGCTATGGTTAAAATAGAACCATCAATATCTTTCTTAATTTCATAACCGTCTTTGTGTTCCGGGATATAAATATCATCACCACGACGTTCAATCGTGATGCCTAATTTTCTAAAAACAGATGGAATGACACCTAAATTATCCCAACTTACATTTTTAATAGTAATTTCACTTCGGGTCATGGCGGCTAAACCAATCCAACTCCCAATTTCAATCATATCGGGAAGAATGCGGTGTGTGCATCCGCCTAAACTTTCAACACCTTCAATGTGTAATAAATTTGAACCAACGCCGGTGATTTTTGCTCCCATCGAATTAAGCATACCACACAATTGCTGCAAATACGGTTCACAAGCAGCATTATAAATGGTTGTGGTTCCTTCCGCCAAAACAGAAGCCATGACAATATTAGCTGTTCCGGTTACAGAAGCTTCGTCCAAAAGCATGTATGCTCCTTGCAAACGACCTTCGATTTCCACACCATAAAAATGATCTTCTCTGTTGTAACGGAATTTCGCTCCTAAATTGATGAATCCTTCAAAGTGCGTATCTAATCGTCTTCTTCCAATTTTATCGCCACCCGGTTTTGGGATATATCCTTTTCCGAAACGAGCCAACAGCGGTCCAACAATCATAATAGAGCCACGTAACGACCCCCCTTCTTTTTTAAAGGCTTCGGTTTCAAGATAACCTACATTAACTTCATCGGCTTGAAACGTAATGGAACCCGGACCGTTTTTTTGCATTTTCACACCTAAGTTTCCTAAAAGTGTAATTAATTTATTGACATCCAAAATATCCGGAATGTTATTAATCGTAACCTTTTCAGAGGTTAGTAATACCGTACATAAAATTTGTAATGCCTCGTTTTTTGCTCCTTGCGGATGAATCTCTCCTTTAAGACGATGCCCGCCTTCTATTTTGAATGTTCCCATATTCGTTTCTAGCGATTATTTCTGATTGTTATTTTTATACGGTTTTGACTTTATAATCTTGTTGTTTTTCTTAATCAGCGGATTTTTTTGAATAAGCGGCATATTTTTATTGGAAACCTTTTTATTGGTTCGTATTAAATCGGAGGTATTCAATAACTCTTCTGCACTTTGATGTAAATCAATTCTTCCGCCGGAAAGTTCAAATAAATGATCAAAGATGGCCTTATCGTCAACGGTATCTTTATTCCAACTTAAATAGGATTTCTTCATGTGATTGGCAATGACTTTAACAAGCGCAGATTTTAACTCGCCCTCTTCCCAACTGTTTGCCACATCAATCATGTATTTGATGTTATTTCCGTAAAAACGATACTTCGGAAATTTTTGAGGATAACCCAATCGCTCCGGCTTGAGGTTAATTACTTCTCGGGTTGGAATTGGATACGGACTATCAACATCCAATTTAAAATCAGACATGATAAATAATTGATCCCAAAGTTTATGTTGAAAATCCAGCACATCACGCAAATGTGGGTTCAAACTTCCCATCACTTTTATAATATATCGAGCGGCTTTATTTCGCTCTTCCCTATCCTCAATAATGGTTGCTTGATCGATTAGTTTTTGCAAATGACGCCCGTATTCAGGAATCATCAAATGCGGACGCTCGGCGTTATATTCTAAAACATGCACAATCTCATGTGCTTTTTCATTGTAAGTCATTTTTGTCTTTTTTAAAGCGAAATTATACCTTCAACAATAGAAACTTCCAGGTACTTTGCAACTACATGTTCCGGGCTTTCCATACTAACATTGATGGAAATACTGGTGAATTTTCCGGTTTTTGATTGTGCGGTGTTAATCACTGCACCCATGTTATTAAACGCTTCTTCTATCGCAATTATTTTTGAACTATCGGTTGGTACAATAAATTTATAGAGATAAATGGAAGGCCAATCTGAAGTAGTTCGCAATTCTTCTTTTAGTCTTTCATAAAATTCTTCCGTCTTTTTGTCCATAACATTTTTATTATAGGCAAATATACAGTATTGATTTTAGATTTTATAAAATTGAATTTGAATTTTAATGATTTAGGGCTTTGCATAAAACATTCACTTAACTTAAAGAGTTTATTTCATTATTTGAAAAGACATGATACACTTTAAAATAAGTAAAAAAAATATAAATCTAAATCTAAACCTAACTCCTTGCAACTTAAATAAGAACAATAATAAAAAAAAATAACCCTAGCAATTCACTAGGGTTACATTGTATTTTAATAGTCTATTAGATTTTTAAATTAAGTATTTTCACTTTCTTTACTTTCTTCAACCTTATTTTTAATGTTTAATAAGAATAAAACAAAGAAAATTATATACAAAACAATCAATAGAACAACAATAAATTTAGCTAAAGAGCTTTCTCCTTTTGTCAAGCCTATAAAAACATTCACTATATGTAAAATAGATGCACTCAAGAAACATCCGATTGACAACAACAAGTATTTATATTTTTTCTGCATGTTTTAATTTTTTAACAAATCTCTTTAAATATTTTAATTTTTTAAATGATAAAATGTCATTACACAAAAACTAGAACAAAAAAAGAAATCTAAAAAAAAATTTACTCTTAAAGCTCATAGTATTTTCCTTACTTATGTTTTCATCAATCTTTTTTGTCTTCATTAGATCAAAAAAAGCATAGATTACCAAAATAATGAACATTGTGTACTGAATGTATTGAAAATAATCTTTTTCTACAATTGAAAAATGAAGTACAAAATATAACAACAACAAGGTAACTATAATAAATTTGTGTAATTTCTTCATTTAGTTAGTTTAATTAATTGCCAGTGCAGTGTCTCCAATCTTCTCCTACATCTGCTATACAAAATTGATAATCAGTTTATCTTCTTAGTACTTTAAAACTTTACTGTATAACTTTACTATAAAATAAATTAATATTACTAACAACGCTATATTTATAAATGCCCATATAGTATGTAAAACATAATACTTATCGATAATTGTCTCTGCAATATATTCTGAATTTTTATCCATAATTCTTTTTATTTAATTTAAATTAGCGGAGTTTCTATAAACATTTTACATCCTAAATCAAACCAACTTTCGCCCTGTTTTATAGGTATCATCTCTACATAAATATCTTCACCTTTATAGCCAAATCCAATCAATTCATCATCACCTAAATATTTATCTAATTCATCGTCAATTAAAGGTTCATGTTTATTTTTTATTAAATAAGCAGCCAGAAGCACATTAGACTTTATATTTTCAGGGTTTTTATCAGCAAACTTTATTTTTCCTAATACTTCATACATTGAGATAGGATTATAAAGATGAAAATCAGCAACTTGTTGGGTTTCTCGATCATTAATATCATCTGGGTACTTTGGTAAACTATATTTTTCTGCTAATTTGTGAAAAGCCATTTTTGCTCTTTCAATATCTGTCCCTGCCTGAAGATCTATATGCTCCAATAGCTCAAGAAGTTCCGAATCACTATTTATCCAATCTTCTAATGGAGAGTTACTAAATTTTTCCATACACTTTTTCCCTTTCCCCTCCAGGAGCTGTCCATTCGTTATAACTTAATTCTACAGGTTGAAATTCGATGCCGGTACAACCGGCATCTTCTATTTCTTGTTTGAGTTTTTCTGAAACTATATATTTTACTCCATTTTTTAAGAGAAAAAAATCTTCATTTACTCTCTCGTTTAAAAAAATACTATTAATGGTTACCACTTCCATTTTTTCTCTGTGATAATTTACAGTAGTCAAAAAATCATCTAATGTATTTACTCCAATCGTTATTAACTCTGTTCCTCCTTCCTTTTTTTTAATTCTTACCACAACATTACTTTTTTCAAAATCAATGAAATCCATATTAGATTCGTACATATTTATAGAAAAATAGTTATAATATTCTACATTGTCTTTAATAATAGAAGTTTTAAAAAACTGTAATCCTTTTGTTCTGTATTTTTCAATGATATTTTTAAACTTTTCACTAATGATTAAATGTAGGTTACCTCCTGCGTTGACATTACTTATCAAATCTGTAATTTTTGCTTTTTTATGCAAAATAGGAATTGAAACAATTGGTTCAAAATCTATTTTCTTGAAATAAATGTTATTCAAAAATTTAGGATTTGAAAAATCTTCATAATTATATACAATATTTTCAGATTGAAAAAACTTACCTACAATTTTATTATTCATACTGAATTGAATAGAGTAATACATGGCTTAAAAATTTAATTGATTAATTGGAACATTAGGATTGTTTTGAATTGCAATTCTGATATCATTTATTAAATCTAGTACACCATCATATGCTTGTTGAATTAACATACCATTTGCTATAGGCGCACCTCCAAAACCACCTTTTAAGCTACCTAATAATTGACCAAGGTCTAGACCGCTAAGCTCAGCAATAGTTGTGCCTAAATTTGAATCTATTTTTTTTATGTTTAAATAAGCATGTATGCACTCATGTAAAATAGTCTTAGCAATAGAAAAATTAGAATGTTCACAGAAAAAAATTACTAGATTTAAAATTTCAAAATTATTCTTCGAAGGAATAACTTGCCAATCCAAAAACAACTTCTTTTAAAATGACTTTTCGCTTAAAAATTTCCTTGCTATCTATTAAAAATATTTTCTTATAGTATATAGCAAAATACACTTCTTCTAATCCATATTTTTTTATAAAATTTATATCGATAATAGCATTTTTCTCTTGCTTTAGCTTTTTCTTTGAAATGATTTTTCTTTCCAATTCATTTTTTCTCTCATATTCGTCAAAATCTTTATATTTTCTCTCAGAAAAATTTATAAAATTTATACTGTCAACTCTGATCTCATAAATCTTGATTTCCTCCAATAATTTGTCACTATTTACATTTGGATTTTTTGCTTTTTGAAAATCAGAATGATCAAAATATATATAAACTGTATCCGCACTTTTGATGCTTTCCATTGTTTGAGCATATTCTAAATGATATAGAAACAAAGCAATTATTGTAATTTTATATTTAAAGTTTTTCATGTCCATCTTTATTGACAATCTTTTGAAAATTGTTGTGCTTGTGATCTATAAAAATCATAATAGAAATTCTCAACGGGAACTTGAGTAATATTTTGAACGAAAGATTCGCACAAATGTAAACCTTCTAAGGAAAAATATTTATAAAAGTCATTCCAATTCCAAGTGAAATTTTGATTATTGATAGTATTTAGATATGTATTATTATTTACATAATCAATATTTGATTGAGGAGCTAGTAAATCTCTAATTTCTGAAAATATGTTCTGAAAAGTTGGCACTAAATGATTGAACATAAATTCATGCTGACTTTGAGGTGAGCCGTTAACGCTAATATGGCATCCAAAACTTTGATAAAAAGTCCCTATTAATTGTTGTAAATCAAGACCGTTTAGTTCCGTAATTGTAGAGCCTAAATTACAATTAATTTTTTTAATGTTTAAATAAGCGTGAATACACTCATGTAAAATTGTTTTTGCTATTTTAAAATTACTTCTAACATTGGGGCCAGCTAAGATATTTTTATTAATTCGTATCAAATTAGTATAGTTACCGTTACTAGCGGGTAATAAAAGACAATTGCCGTTCGTAGTATTTGGTAAATTCTCAGCAATTTCAAACTTTACATTAAGCTTAGTTTGTTCACCTCCAAAAGTATTTACAAAAAGATTTTTAAATGAAGGGGATTCCATTAATTTTTTATATATACAATCAAATTTCTGTCCTTCAGGAGTGCTTTTGTCAATTGCAGAGTCATCAATATTTGCTGGTGAATTTAATGTTTTTTCAAAATCTAAATTTAAACCGCTTTCTTCAACATTTCTCAAAAAATCCAATACAAACTCCATCGATTCAGTATCATTAAAATTACTAAACAAATAGTCTATAATAGACTCAGCTGTTTGTGGGTTTGCAGATAATAAATAATCCTTAATTTCAAAAAGATCTTGAGGGTTAAAACCCCGTTGATTAGTGTTATTTAAAAGTGTGTAAAATGCCCAAAAATTTATTTGCTCATTTGAGGTTGTCAACCAGTTTGGACTATTAAAATTTTGTGTTAACGTTTGAAAAGTAGTTAACGCTATAGTTGCATTTTGTTCACTAATTGGATTTACTCCCCCATTATTACTGAAATAATCAATTAAATAATTAAAAATCCATGGATAAGAAATTGTCAACGATTGTATTGTATTTGGCAAGGTATTGAAATATGCGACGACATCACCTGCCAACATAAATCCAAGATTATTTAGATCCTCCGCCCCATCATATGGATTAGGTATATATATTCCGGAACTATTTCCTCCACTTCCTGGATCAGAGCTACCTGGCAAGCTTCCTGAACCTGGGTCATGGTGATTTATGCCTGTGTAAACATATGTTACTGTTTCAGATATGCAAAGATGGCATTCATCGCAAGTTCCTGTGGAACATTTCCCTGTTCCGGTACAATGAAAATTATAAGTAATAATTTCAGAATATCCTTGAGATAAAGCTAAGCTCATACGATTATAAACCATTTCAGAACTTTCTAATTTAGGTTCACCTTCTATTGGGTTAATTTTCTCTTTATTAAAAAAAATTAATTCATTCCATTCTTCACCTATTTTTTCAAAAACTAAATTGTAATATTCTTTACTCTCTAATTGTTCAGAAATTGGATATAGCTTAAAAGAATAAGTTGTTTTATCGTTCGATGGATTTATGTGTCGTTTGATTTCTAATGTATCTATTAAAAAATCGCTATCAATATCTCTTGCATGTATACTTGTATTTAGTCTCGCTTTTTTAACAAAACTAAAATTTTTTAATCCGGTTTCTTTTTTAAAATCAGAAAAAGTAAATTTTTTGTTATGCGGTGAAAAATGTGTTCCCGTAACAAAATCTTCTTCAGAAGAACAATTTAAAAATAATAAGGGTACAACAACTAATAAAAAAACAGTAATAAAAACATGGATTTTTTTCATGATGAAAGTATTTTACGGTAAATAAAGTCACAATAATATAATATAAAACTTAAAAAAACAAAAATATTTTGTCATTAAATATGCGGTATAGACATAATGTAATTCTTGTTAAAAAAAATGTTGTGATTTTTGAATATTTATTTATATTTGCAATTGTTCAGCCCCAATGAACTTAAACTTAACATCTAAATTCGCATTTTACTATGGGGCTACTTGTTTTCGAAATAATCAAAATTGAAAGAGTAAAAAAGAAACTTACTCAAAATGAGCTAGCCAAGAAGCTCAAAATATCTCAAACCCATTACGCTCGTCTAGAAAGAGGAGAAAGAGAATTAAGTTTTAAAATTTTCTCTAAAATTGTTGAAATTCTTGACATTGACTCAAATCAAATTTTATCTGCTGTACATAATAAACCAATCTATGACTTAAACAAGTCAGAAATAAATTTATTGGATTTTAAAAATGAAATTATTGAAGAATTAGAAAAGAAAATAAAAAATAGCATTTAAAATAAATCACTTATCTTTTTTTTATGCTAATTATTAACTTAAAATTTTATTATCATGACATCCACATCAGAAGTAGGTCACGCTAAAAATGTAGCCAATTTTCAAGACCTAATAGAATTTGTAACAGGTTACGGTGCAACCTATAATCCTTCAAAGAATAGTTTAAAACTATCAGAACTTATCGCTTTAAAAGTAGAAGCAGAAGCAAAACTTGCCGATGTTATCACAAAAAACACAAACTACAATAATAAGGTAAACGAACGCATGATAGCTTTTAGCAATGTAAAAGCATTATCAACACGTTTAGTCAATGCATTACAAACAACTGAAGCAACAATTGAAACAATTAACGATGCAAAAACTTTTAATCGCAAAATGCAAGGCAAAAAAGTTTCTGCAACACAAACACCAACGGATACCAATGCTCCTGCTCCCGCTACAATTTCTACTAGTCAACAGTCTTATGACCAGCTAATCCAGCACTTAACTGGCCTAAAATCAGTATTAGAATCAGAACCAAGTTACACACCTAATGAAACAGATTTACAAATAGATACAATAAATGCAAAAATAACAGAACTAACAGAAAAAAATACAGCAGTTGCCGCAGCATATGCAAGTGTTAGTAATTCTAGAATTTCTAGAAATGAAACACTTTACACAAATCAAAACAGTATTTTTGAAACGGCAAGCGAAGTAAAAAATACATTAAATCTGTTTTTGGTGCAACCAGTCCGCAATATGCTCAGGTTAGTGGTATTAAATTTAACAAACCTAGACTTTAACAAAAACGGATATTTTATACTTTCAAATCAAAAAGACTTATAGCAGTAGCAATAAGTCTTTTGTCTTTTTAATATTCAAAGTTCCTTTCTTTTATTAAATTTCTCTATACATATTTTTGATATTTGTTAAACATTTTTAGATTTTTTAAATAGAACAAAAAAATTATCTTAAATAGCAATTAAAAACTACTATACTACAAGATACATGTAGGATGCAATTTTAAATTTATATTATACAGCAATAGAATTATATAATAATTGAGAATATAAAGTTACTGCATTTTTAGATGTACATGTTGTGCTTTTAGTTTTATGAAATGTTTTAAACAAAGAAAAATACTTTAAAATGAAGTTCTTTACAGATTAAACAGATGTAACACCACCTAGTCTTGAAATTTCAAACAACAAATTCTATTTTTTTATATCTATGTTATTCATGTATTGTCCATCAAACATCTTTAACCTACTAGCAAACATTTTGAACAAAATCTATTAAAACTAATTAAAATAAAGTCAAAAGTTTGTTCAGAAGCTGAGATATTTTCTAAATTTACCGACTTATTGAATACTTGTGAATAAAAAACTAATTGTAATTACCGGGGGTCCCGGAACTGGAAAAACAACAATTATTAACGGTTTAATTGAAAAAAGCTACACTTGTTTTCCTGAAATTTCCAGAGAAATTATTAACGATGCCCGAAAACAGGGAATTGAACAATTATTTCTGGAAAAACCATTATTGTTTAGTGAATTGTTGTTGGAAGGAAGAAAAAAACAATATAGTCAGGCGAAAGAACATGCAGAACACTTAATTTTTTTAGATCGTGGCATTCCTGATATTTTGGCTTATATGCATTATATCGGCGATAGTTATCCTGCCTTTTTTGATGAAGAATGTCATACAAATAAATACACAAAAGTCTTTCTTTTACCACCGTGGGAAGAAATTTATCAATCGGATGAAGAACGTTATGAAAACTTTGAACAAGCTAAACTCATCTACAATCATTTAAAAGAAACCTACGAAAAATATGGATATGAACTCATAGAAGTTCCATTGGATCACCAAGATAACAGAATTCTTTTTATCTTAGATGCCATATCGCGATAAAAAAATGATAAAAGCCGAAGAAATTTTAAAAAAATATTGGGGATTTGATGAGTTTCGAACACCTCAAAAAGAAATTATAAACGCCGTTCTATCCGGTTCAGATTCATTTGGGTTAATGCCCACAGGCGGCGGAAAATCAATATGTTTTCAAGTTCCGGCTTTAATGAAAGACGGAATAGGTTTGGTTATTTCCCCTTTAATCGCCTTGATGAAAGATCAAGTAGAAAACCTGTCCAAAAGAGATATCAAAGCGTTGGCGTTAACTGGCGGAATTTCTTCCGACGAAACCATTACGTTGTTAGATAATTGTTTATTCGGTAACTACAAATTTTTATACCTCTCACCCGAACGATTAGAACAAGATTGGGTGTTAGAAAAAATTAAAAATCTCCCGCTGAATTTAATTGCCATTGACGAAGCACATTGCGTGTCGCAGTGGGGACACGATTTTCGCCCATCCTATTTAAAAATTAATCGATTAAAAGAGTTCTTTCCGAATGTACCTTTTTTAGCAGTAACAGCTTCGGCAACGCAAAGAGTGAAGAAAGACATCATCGAACAATTAAAATTAGAAAAACCAGCCGTTTTTCAAAAGTCCTTTGCCAGAGAAAACATTGCCTACATGGTGATAGAAACGGAAGATAAATTACATAAGATTGAACAAATCCTGAAAAAAAACCCGGAATCATCTATCATTTACGTTAGAAATCGAAAATCGTGTTTTGATGTATCCAACCAGCTGCAACAGCTTGGTTTTAAAGCTACTTTTTATCATGGTGGTTTAGCGATGAAAGAAAAGGCTAAAAACATGGATTCATGGATGAATGAAAAAGTGCAAGTCATGGTGGCCACCAATGCGTTTGGAATGGGGATTGATAAAGCCAACGTGAAAACCATCATTCACATTCAATTGCCAGAAAATATTGAGAATTATTACCAAGAAGCCGGTCGAGCAGGAAGAAATGGTGAAAAATCATATGCCGCTTTATTGGTTGGTCCAAGCGATGTAATTGCTGCTAGAGGACAATTTATTGCGGGTTTGCCGGATAAAGAATTTCTAAAAATAGTATATATTAAATTGTGTAATTATTTTCAAATTGCTTATGGCGAAGGAATTAACGAACAATTTCCGTTTAATTTAAATCATTTTTGTTCGCACTATAATTTTCCCATCATCAAAACGTATTCCGGTTTGCAATTTTTAGACCGTCAAGGAATCATCAGTTTTACACAGGAATATTCAGAAAAAATTAATTTACAATTTATTATCGAAAGCAAAGAGGTTATTCGATACATTAGTTTGAATCCCTCTGAAGAGGAAATCATTTTAGCTTTTTTACGAACGTATCCGGGAATTTACGAATACCAAACCGCTGTAAACCTCTCACTTGTTGCACGAAAAAGCAACAATTCAGAAGAACAAGTTGAACAAGTTTTAAATCGATTAAAAGAAAAAGGCATTGTAGATTACATTGCCAAAAATAACGATGCAATGATCACTTTTAACGAAGTGAGAGAAGACGAACGCACCATAAACCGCGTTTCAAAATATTTAGAAAAACAAAACGATTTAAAAAAGGAACAGATTGAAGACGTTTTTCAGTACGTATCCAATCATGAAATCTGTAAAAGTCGTTTTATACTGGAATATTTTGGCGAAAAAAATACAACCAATTGCGGAATTTGCTCCTACTGCATTTCCAAAAAAGAAAAAAACAATAATTCAAATCAACTTAGTCAATTGATTCTGAATAAGATTTCCGAAAAACCCTATTCTTCCCGTGAATTGGAAAAAATAATGGATTGTAAAGAACAGGAACTTATCTTTGCCTTACAAGAACTGTTGGATGAAGAAAAAATCATTATTCTTCCTAATAATAAATATACAAAAGCATAGCATGGAAAAATTACGTATTGTTTTTATGGGAACGCCCGATTTTGCCGTTGGAATTTTAGATACAATTGTACATCATAAATATAATGTAGTTGGCGTAATCACCGCTCCTGATAAACCCGCCGGTAGGGGTCAGAAAATAAATACATCTGCCGTAAAAGACTATGCTTTGAAAAAAGGGTTAAAAATTTTACAACCAACCAATTTAAAAGACGAAGCTTTTCTAAGCGAATTAAAAAGTCTGGATGCCAATTGTCAAGTGGTGGTCGCTTTTAGAATGTTGCCGGAAGTAGTTTGGAAAATGCCAAAACTAGGTACGTTCAACCTACATGCTTCACTCCTGCCTAATTACAGAGGAGCTGCTCCGATTAATTGGGCAATTATTAACGGCGAAAGCAAAACCGGCGTAACCACTTTTTTTATCGATGATAAAATTGATACCGGTGCCATCATCCTTTCTGCCGAAACACCAATAGAACCGACCGAAAATGTGGGGCAATTGCACGATAGATTAATGGTGTTGGGAAGTAAAACTGTCATAGAAACGCTGACCGCTATTGAAAACGGTACAGTGCAAACAACTTTACAAACTGATTCTCCCCAAATAAAAACCGCCAACAAACTCAATCGAGACAATTGTAAAATTGATTGGACAAAATCCGGTAAAGAAATTTTTAACCTGATAAGAGGTTTAAGTCCGTATCCGGTGGCATATACTTTAATTCAAGACGAGGAACAGGAATGGAATGTAAAAATATACGAAGCTTCTTTTGAAAAAGAAACGCATTCAATTGCGATAGGAACAATTATTTCTACCAAAAAGGAAATGAAAATCGCCGTATCGGATGGTTTCATTCAACTTGTAGCGATTCAGTTCCCGGGAAAAAAGAAAATGACTATTCAAGAATTGCTGAATGGAATGAAATTTTCTTCCTCGGCTAAGGCTCTTTAGGTACTGAAAACACTCAAAAAAGAATAAAAAACCGACGAATTACATGGCTTTATCAACAATACAGCCCAAGTTATCAACAAATGTGACGAAAACTCACGAAAACACTTGTACAGTAAGGAAATCCTATTAAATTTGTTACAATTAACTTTATGTTTAACCAACAATTAATAACTATTATTATGAACAAATCAGAATTAATCGATGCTATTGCTGCAGACGCAGGTATCACTAAAGCAGCTGCTAAATTGGCTTTAGAATCATTTTTAGGAAACGTAGGTGCTACTTTGAAAAAAGGTGGAAGAGTTTCTTTAGTAGGTTTCGGATCATGGTCAGTATCTAAAAGAGCTGCAAGAGATGGTAGAAACCCACAAACAGGAAAAACTATCAAAATTGCTGCAAAGAATGTTGTTAAATTCAAAGCAGGTGCAGAATTAGAAGGTACTGTAAACTAGTCTAATCGATTTGATATAAAGAAAAGTCTTCCATTTTGGAAGACTTTTTTTTATAGTTTTTTTTGAAATTGTTGTGTATTTAAAAATAAAATTGTTAAATTTAACTAAAAATTGCAAGGATATGATTTCAGAAAAACTTAAAAAAGGTCATTTACTCATTGCAGAACCATCTATTTTAGGTGATTTGTCCTTTAATAGATCCGTAATATTACTGGCCGATCACAACAATGAAGGGTCGGTTGGATTTATTTTAAACAAACCGTTAGAATACACTTTGATGGATTTAGTTCCAGAAATTGAATCGTCTTTCACCATATACAACGGAGGTCCTGTTGAACAAGATAATTTATATTTTATTCACTGCATTCCAGATTTAATTCCGGATAGCGTTGAAATTTCGAACGGAATTTACTGGGGCGGTGATTTTGAAAAAACACGCGACTTGATCAATAGTGGAAAAATCAACAAAGATAATATTCGCTTTTTCTTGGGATACACCGGCTGGGATGCCAATCAATTAGAAACCGAAATGAATTCTAATTCCTGGATTTTAATTGAAAATAGCTATAAACAAAACATTCTTCAAAAATCATCCTCTAATTTTTGGAAAGAAAAAATCATGGAATTAGGTGGCGAATACCTAATTTGGTCAAACGCACCTGAAAATCCAATGTTGAATTAATTGATTTCAGCCAATTGATTAACTTTTTCCAATAAAATTTTTGACCAGTTTATGGCAAAATCTTTTTTGCGGTATTTTGTAATGGGTTGGACCCCCAAAATTATGTTGGTTATAAAAAGTTCATCGGCTTTTTGTAAATCAAAAGGAGAAATAGGCTCTTCGGAAACTTCTAAACCTTCCACTTTTTTCGCGAGTGCCAAAACTTGTTTACGCATAATTCCATTCAAACAACCTTCAGAAAGTGGCGGAGTGATCAATCGGTTTCCGATAATCATAAATAAATTTCCATTCAATGCCTCTACTACGTTTTTTTCTTCATTGAGTAAAAGACAGTTTTGATAACCGTTTTCATCGGCAAAAATACTTCCTACTGTATTGATTAATCTGTTGGTAGATTTGATAGTTGAAAGTAATTGTTTTGTAATATAGAAATCTTTGTACAATTCAACTTCATATGATTCTTCCTTAAAGGAATAAGGCTTATTTTCCAGTTTTGATGCAGTAATAAGAAACGATACATTTCTATCGGTTGGTAAATAAAATCCACCGTCATTTCGAAAAACGGTGAAACGAACACGACCGGCAGCTGAACAAAAATTTTTAGAAGTCAATTCTAAAATTTGTTCTTCTAAATTTTCTAACGTAAAGTTCATTGGGATTTGCATCCGAATAATCCGCATTGAGGCCATTAATCGAAAGTAATGATCTTCCATGAACAAAACCTTACCATTTACTACTTTAAGTGTTTCAAATACAGCATCACCGTAGAGAAAAGCACGGTTCTGACTTAACACTGACTCGTGTTCTACTAAATTTCCGTTGAGATTAACCATAAAAAAAGCCCTGATTTTACAGGGCAAATATACGTTTATTCCAGTTAATTACACCGAACCAATAACGTGCTTTAAATCAGATATTTGGTTTTCCCATAATAATTTTGACTCATTTAATTCGTCTTCAAAAGCAAAATCAACCACGACCAAAGAAACATCTTTAGTGATTTCGTCTTCCATAATTCGCAATTCAAAAAAATAATCAGTGTCTTTATCTTGATCATCCAACCACTTAAATTTAATTCGCTCATTTGTTTTTTTGGAAGCTAATCGTGCTTTTTCCATCGTATCATTCCAAATGAAAGTAAAAAATTCGCCTCTGGAATTCACATTATCAGCAAACCACTCAGACAAACCCGAAGGAGTTGAAATGTATTGATAAAGCAATTGAGGTGATGAGTTTAAAGGAAACTCTATTTCGTAGCGTACTTTTGTGTCCATTCTTACTATTTCGTGGCAATATATTGAATATTACTTCAAAAAAAAAGCGTTTTTTAAAATAAAAATATTTTATCATTTTATGTTTGCAAGGTTTACTATTATTTATATATTTGCACCCGCATTACCGGCGTGGTAATTCATGAAATTGGCGAGATAGCTCAGTTGGTTAGAGCGTTGGATTCATAACCCAAAGGTCCCGAGTTCAAATCTCGGTCTCGCTACAAGGATTATTACTTTGAAATTAAACGGATTAAGAACCTTAATCCGTTTTTTTTATGTCTTCAATTTTATTACTTTTACAGACAGTACACCAAAACGTACACCAAATCGAAATGAAACCTAACTTTTCTAAACCTCTGATTTACACTGGCGGTCAAGATATTAATCAATGGAACAAACTGTCCAAAAAGGAAAAAGAAGTAGCACTTTCCAAAGATTGGTATGTATATTTTAAGTTTAGAAATCCAGAAACCGGAAAGTTAGTTCGACAAGCAAATATCAAAGCAGGTGCAAATAGAATAAAAACAAAAGAAGAAAGATATAAATTTCTCTCTGATGTAAGAGACAACCTAGAACTGCTATTAAAAATGGGTTTTAATCCATATGATGAAAACAAACAATTAGAGGAAAAATTAACTCAAAACAAAACTAAATCGGATAACAAAAACGAGAGCTTAGCAACCCAGATTACCATTTCAATTGAAAAGGAAAACGTTGAATCTGTTTTATCTATTCAGAATGCGTTTAATTATGTATTAAACATTAAAGAGAAAACGTGGTCAAAAAGTTCATATCCTGTATTTAAATCAAGAGTAAATCGTTTTTTAATATGGCTTGATGGATATAAAAAAGATTACTCAAAGCAACCTATTACTGAATTAGATAAAAACACAGTTATTATCTATCTTAATGAAGTACTTGAAAAAACAAGTGCATCAAATAGAAACAATACACGAGCAGATTTAAGTGCATTATTTCAAACTCTTGTAGATGATGATATAATAACAGAAAATTTCATAAAAAACATTTCTGTTACCAAATCAAAACCACAAAGAAACAAATCATACAGCTCAAAACAAGAATCAGATCTTCTTGAATACTTAGAAAAAAATGATCCTATTTTACTTTTGTTCATTCAATTTATAACTTATAATTTCTTGAGACCAATTGAGGTTTGTAGATTAAAAGTTGGCGATCTCAATTTAAAAGATAAAACGCTAACAGTAGACGCAAAAAATAAACTCGGTAAAACTAAATTGATTCCTCAAAAATTAATTGATTTATTGCCTGATTTAAGCTTAAAAAACCATGATGATTTAGTATTTACACCCACTGAATTTGGAGGTAAATGGGAAACACTAGAGACAAACCGTAGAGATTATTTCACCAAAAAATTTAAGGAAATTAAAGATGAATTTAAATTAGACAAAAACTATGGTTTGTATAGTTTCAGACATACCTCAATTTCAAATCTGTACAGAGAATTAAGTAAAACATTAACTCCTTTTGAAACGAAAAGTAGATTAATGCAAATTACTGGACACCAAACAATGGATGCGTTAGAGAAGTATCTTCGTGATATCGATGCTGCTTTGCCGGAGGATTATTCAAGTTTATTGAAGTAATTATTTACTTTTAAGTATTTCTAATTCTAAAATTTTCCATTTATCTTTAGTTACTTCAACTTTTATTGATTGATTTAACCATATGTATGGTTTTTGAATTTTTGAAATGTAATTTATATTGACCAAAGTATCTCTAGCATTTGCAAATAAGAAATTAATTCCATACTTCAATGCAATCATTTCGCAAATTTCCCAGCTTGCTTTAAATTCAAATATATCATGATTTGAACAATGAATAAATTTATTTCTAGGATTAGCTCTTGATTGTGATATACATACGATTTGATTAGCATCAATTTTTAATTTTTGTTTTTCTATGGTTGTAATCCATAATTCTTTATTCTGATGTTTTAATTGATTTTCGGCCTCTTCAATGTAAGAACTCAAATTTTCAGTTAAATCTTCAAAAATCGGTTTAACCAAATATTTATTCACTTTGTATTTATTTACAATATCTACAGGAATTTGAGGATTATCATTTTGATATCCAGTAAAATAAATGATGTAAGGTTTATATTTCTCAATTTTATTTATTTTTTCTAACAAAGTAAAAGTATTGCCTCCAATGACTTCCCAATCTAAAAAAAGCAAACTTGGTTTCTTATCTTCAATTTTTAATATCGCATCATTTAAAGTTGTTTCGGAACCTATGCAATTCCAATTTTCAAATTGATTCATTCGCTTAACAATACTTTGATTTGCGTGTAAATCATCTTCCACTACTATATAACTAAAATTTGATTTTAGCATAATCTATCTCTTTTTTAAGTTTAATTTTTACAATTGTGCCCATTTCAGTAGTATTATCTTCAATATGAAATTGAATTGCTTTAGAATCGTATTGATTAATTATGTCAATCATTTCAAAAATTGTTTTCAATCCATTTCCATTTTTTTTATAACTGTTTATTTCAGATGCAATTTTTCTGCCTACACCATTATCCACTATTGTTATCAAGTAGTAATTATTATTTTCATCTAAATTGAATTTCAATACATAACTTCCTGCTTCTTTGTTCCTTAATCCATGTAATAAAGCATTTTCTATTGGTATCTGTATTAATCCAACCGGAACTTTAATCTTATCATTAATCTTCTCTATCCCTTCTATTATTACTTTAAGATTTGGAATAAATAATAACTTTTGAATTTCAATGATATTTTCTACTAATTTCCATTCATTTTTAAAAGAATGAACAAAATCATTACTTTGTGTAAATCCATACAAAATATTAATACTTTCTCCCAATCTACTTATTACTTTTTCCGCATGTGGCATATTTTCCATTTGAGAGCCTATACTATTTAATGCATTTAACATAAAATGAGGCCGAAATTGATTGCTTAAGCTAGCTAAATTAAGTTGAGATAATTTCTTTTTTGTTTGCTCTATTTCATTTTTCTTTTTAAAATAAAAAACAATAAATCCGATAGGTATTAATGAAATTAATATCCAAAACCACCATTTTTGCCATAAGAACTTATTTATTACAATAGGATATTTGAATACTCCATAAGATCCATCCTGTTGGCAAACTCTAATTAAAAAATCATAATCCCCAGGATTTAAATTTGCAAAATGAAACTTAGTTTGAAGGTTTGGATTTTCAAAAATTGGATTTTCTCCTTTTTTTACTAAAGTGGCATTAATATACCTTGGTAAATTATCAGTAGTTTGATAAACTATCTCAATGTCAAAACTATTTTCAGTGGGTTTGAATTCTATGGATTTGTTCGATACATATTTTTTTTCTAGACTATCCTTTTTTATTAATACATCTGGCTTTATTTTGAAGGTTGGAAAGGTTAGCCATTTTTTAATATCCCATTGGTAAACCATTTCAGTAGAAGCAAACCAAATATCACCATTTCTTTTATCCGTGAAAATTGTATTTTGCTCTGTAAATCCTGACAAGTTAATCTCTAATGGATTTAGATATCTCACAAAAACTTTTTTTGTATGATACCATTTTTTTAAATCAAAAAGTAAAATTCTATCTTGACCTCCTATAATTAAATAACTTTTCCATTGATGCAGAAAAGTTACTTCATTTGAATTTTCTAGCAATGGGTGATTAATGGTTTTGAAGTTTTTAGCATCAAGATCTGTTTTAGATTTTCCGTCATAAAAAGCTAAACCACCTTTACTAAGACCAAACCACATTGTATTATTAGTATCTTTTATTATCGACATCGAACCAAAGTCAATTTCTTTATTTTCTACTAACCAAGTTTTTGCTTTTTGCTTTTCAGGATTATAAACTGAAATACCATTTACGATGTGCCCTGTCCAAATATTGCCAAATTTATCTTCACAAATAGTCAAGATGTTATATAGCGATAACCCGTTTTTATGATTAACTATTTTCCAATTAATCCTTTCATTCTTTTCTAAATTAGAGATATTTGTAAACCACAATCCTTTACCAGTTGAACCCAAATAAAGTTTATTATTGCTAGTTTTATAAGCATAGAAAAAAGTTGAAGAATCGGCTATTTTTCTATAATTATTTTCATTTGTAAAGAGTAAAGCACCTTTTTCTGATTCAGCAAATAATAGCATTTTATCTTCATGAGCTAGACCGCCATTCATAAACATAAATTCGTTGATGTCACTTTGCGTCACTTTATTATCATCTATTGTTGACAAATATCCTTGATAACTTCCTGCCCAAATTTTACCTTTATTATCCTGCAATAAAGAAAAAACAGCAGTACTATTGGAATTATTAAACAGCCGAGGATATTTTTTTATATGCGGAAAAAAACGCAAAAAAGAGGTATTCGTGGTTGAGTAGAAACTATTTGTTTCTTTATTATAAGAACTCCAAAAATTACTAGAATTGAATGATGTAGTAATCAATGGACTTAATTTATTATTCGAAAACACATCAAAATTAGTAAAAGTACTCTTTTTATTGATAAATATATTTTCCTCAAATGAGGAAATAAAAGGCAATTTATAGTTTGAATTTAGATAAAAAATGTTTCCATCTTGACAATAAAAAAAAGAATTGCTTTCAAAAATACCTGTAAAATTATCATAATTAGTAAGATTAGTAATTTCATGTAATTTAGCCGATTTCTTGAATATATGCTTTTTAATAACCTTAAGTTTACTATTTGAATAGCAAGAAATTATTGCTGTGTTTTCAACATATTCTACAATATATACTTGTTTATTTATAAAAAGTTGTCTTGAATACCTATGATGGTCTTTTTTAATTTTTAATAAATCATAAACTTTATTTCCGTCAAATTTTCTAAGTATTAGATCACCTTTATTATAATTTGTTAAAAAAAACAACTCATCATTTAATACACCATAGCTTAAAGAAAAATCATTTTGAGAATTCAATTTAACCTTTTTTATGATTTTATTATTTTTTACAAGAATAATTTCATGGCTACCACAATAATACTCTGAACCATTTTTTAATTTGAAATATCCAATAAGTATTAAGTTTTTTTCTTCAATTCCCGGCAATGCTTTTGTGATTGCTGTATTGCTTATTTTATATATGTGACCAGAATATTCTGAAACTACTAATTCACCATTATTTTGAGGAAACAAATAACCATTAATATTATTTAATGTAACACCATAATTGTATTTATCGTAAACAAAATAATTGCTTTCAGAGATTGGAATTTCTTGAGTAAATAATTTAATAGTAAAAAATAACGCTAGTATACTTTTCTTCATGAGACAAAAATATATTTTTTTATGCTTTGATTTTCAGTCAATTTCCGTTTCAAGTCGTTTTTTGGCGGTTTCGTGTTAACAAATTTTTATGTTAATTTTTTTTGTAGGAAGTTTGAGAGAATTTAAATAACATATCGTCATGAAAAAGCTTATAACACTTTTAACAATTCTATTTATCTCATCAACTTTTGCGCAACAACGACTTATAGCCATAAAAGGTGCAGTAACAGATACAATTGCAAATACTTTAGAACAAGCTATTGAAATTGCCCAAACTGGAGATAAAATATATTTGCCAGGAGGGTATTTCACTCATACACCAGTAATAACTAAACAAGTTCATATCATAGGAACTGGTTTTCAAGATGGACAGAATGTTACAGGAAAGACAACAATAAGTGGTAATCTTACTTTAGGAGCAGGTGCAAATGGCTCTACTTTTGAAGGATTTTACTTGACAGAATATTTTATTCCAACTGTAGCTATAGAAAATATTACAATTAAAAGATGCAATATGCTTGGAGTTCCTCCCTATTACAGTACAATTAACAATTCATATTTTATAAATTGTGTTGTAAGAGAAAATTTGCATTTAGGTACTTATGAATTAGGACAAGGTAATTATGTTTTAAATTCAATTGTTCCATATATAGCTTATACTAAAAACTCAACCATTAAAAACTGCATTATTTCAAATTCTATTGGTGCTTTAGACAATGTGACAGTTCAAGATAATATTTTTGGAAAAACATCAGATTGTCTTTTATTATCTGTAAGTTCAAACATTACTTTTGTAAATAATATAATTCCACAGACCTGTCTAACTGGATATAGTGATAGTGGTATTATTTCAGAAGCCAATTTAATTGGATTCGGAACTATTAATACACTTTTTGTAAATGCAACTGATTTTAGTTTTAATCCTTTATTTAATTTTCAATTATTACCTTCTATTTTAGCAACATCTCCAAATGCAGCTAGTTGTGGAATTTTTAGTGGTGATTACCCTTGGAAAGTTGGCTCTTTACCAATAATTCCGAACATCGAACAAAACAACAGCTATCTAGATGCTCAAAACCAAACTTTTAAACTGAATGTAAAAGTAGTTCCACAAACACATTAAGAATATGAAAAAAATATTCTTTTTATCAATATTACTACTTTACCAAATTGGGCATTCACAACAAATAATTGAGGCTCAATATTGGTTTGGTGATAATTTTGCAGGCAGAGTTCCTACTTTAGTTACTACCAATTTCTACAATGAAATTATTTTTGACATCGCTTTTCCTGATAATGGCACAAACGAACTTGACGACTTCTTTCATTGTCGATTTAGAGATAATGCCGGCAATTGGAGTGCTATCTACACACAAAATTTGGTAACAGAAAACACTGTTGTTAACAATGAAATTAAAGTTCAATATTGGTTTGATGATAATTTTAATCCAACCAATACGCTACAATTGTTGACAACTGTGGCAAATGGAAATCTACAAAATAGCATCCCAATTATTTGGGAAAACAATGCTCAAAAAATTCATTATCGGTTCAAAAGTGCATATAATCAATGGACAAGTATTCAAACCAATTCATTGAACAACATAAATCTTGAAAATAATCAAATAGTTAAAGTAGAATATTGGTTTGGAAATGATTTTAGTAGTCCACCAGCTTCACAAACTGTTACCACAAATGCTAACAATGAGATAAATTTAGAATTAAATTATCCTATTAGTGACACTTCGCAAACTGACATAATGGTTAATTATCGTTTTCAAGATGCAATTGGAAATTGGAGTGTAATTCAATCAACAAATATTGATGAAATAGAAAATCGCAATAATAAAATAGTTGAACTAGAATGGTGGCTAAATGACGATTTTGCTAATAGAACACCTATGCCGGTGGAACAAACAGGAGAGGCATTTCTTGATATTAGAGATTTAACATTAATTCCAAACATTCAAAATACCATATATGTTCGCTACAAAGATAAAATGAACCGCTGGAGTAGTATTTTTTCATTTTTTCCTACTGAACCGGGAATTACAGTATTGGTTCATGGGTTTCAGGCATTTGGAGAATTAACTGATTCAACAGAAGATTTTAAAAAAATGGGAGCAGAAATTATCAAACGTGCTGGTGGCGGTGTTATGTTTAAAAATAACCCAGATAATGGGCAAATTGAATTTGTTGATAATAATTCTACTGATTGGGGTTATCCTTTGAACAATAAAAAAGAAATAGTATTAGTTTATGATTGGAGAGATTTGTCAAATAATTTAGTAGTTAATGTCGATTTTGGAAGCAATGGATATTTGGAATCGGCAGCTGATAATTTATTAGCCACTATAGTAAATGTTCCTAGTGCTCTATGGGGTGAAGCAGCTCTATTAACAAAAGAACAACTTCTAGCAAAACCAAAACATTTTATTGCACATAGCAGAGGAAACATACTTACACTTCAATTTTTACATCGTTTAGCCACTTATTTTCCTGAAGTTAAAGTTAATCAATTTACTTTACTAGATCCACATCCTGCGACATCTTTCGGAGATATTCAGCAAGAGCCAAACTCATCATGGACAACAACGTCACCTCCAAATTTACCATGTGTTAATGGACAAGGTTTAGCTTGTACACTGATAGGTGGATGTTACTACGTTAGTTCGGACACCTCCATAAAAATTCCAACTAATGTAATATCAGCTGATAATTATTTTAGAAGAGACGAGTATTATGAAGGCACACTTGATGCATTTTCGTTTGATGGTATACCTGTAGATAATTTAGGATTACTTAATAGAGAATTAAACAATACTGTCTTAGGTGTTGGTGCTCCTGGTATTGGAGGTACGCATTCTGCAGTCCGCTTATGGTATAGGGGTACAATAAATAGAAATGAAAATGTAGCATATCCAACAACACATCAATTTGGTGCTGAAACAATTATTGATATTACTGCTGAAGAAAATACAACTAAATGGTACTTACCAAACATAACAAGCACAATTATTAACAACGATTTTATGCAATATGAAAATAGATTCACTACAGGATTCAATCGCAGTAGAATTGGTGGTGGAGAACCTATTCCTGAAATTCCAAATAGTGATAAAGAATCTTTAACAGATATGAATAGAAGTATTGCCTTGCGTTATGGTCTGACGCTTTCTGAATATCCTAATGGTGTTGCACTTCATACAGTTTTTGGTGGCTATTTTGATAATGAGAATGATGCTGGTTGGAATAAGAATGGTGGATTTAGCATTGATGTTGATATAGATAATGGGAAAGCTGAAATAGCGGCTGAACTTTTTCCAACAATTAATCCAAGAGTTTCAAAATTAAGACATAGCTTGATGTATTTTCCTCAGAATTATAACTTTTTAAAAATAAATGTTTACGAAGCAGCAACGCTTTTAAGTATAAATCAACCATCTTTAAAAGTAACTTTCTTTAATCACGAAAATGTTCCAATAGGATTGCCAGTATCAATTGAATTGTATCAATCAGATAGCGAGCAATACATACCTTTACCAAATAATTTAGTTGGAAATGTAGGAACTTTTCAAATTGAATATGATACAAATACACAAGGTTCATTCAAGGTTGATGAAATCAAGTTGACAGAATTTGGACCAAATGGTTATTGTAATGATACTACCATTTGGGCATCAACCGCAGAAAATCCTAACGGTGAATGGACAAACGGTAAGCCCGTGTATGGCAGTAATGTAATTATTTCGCATAACTATACTACTACAAACGATAATGTTTCAGATGATGACAATATTGATGAACCAAACAAAACTCTTGAAGGTTGTGTTTTAACAGTAAATAATAGTGCCAATGTAATAATTGGAAGTGGATTTAACGTAAAACTTAACGGTGCAATAAAAGTAAATTCCGGAACTTTTACACTAAATAACAATGCCAGTTTAATTCAAAATTCTACCGAATTTCCTAATGTTGGTAATATAGTTGTAAAAAGAAATTCTAATGAATTGATGCGATTAGACTATACTATGTGGTCATCGCCTGTAGAAGCACAAAATTTACTCACTTTTTCACCAAATACAGTGACCAATAGATTTTACACCTACAATCCCAACACTAATATCTATGAAGTAATAAATCCTTCATCTTCTAACTTTGCTGATGCCAACGGTTATTTAATTAGAATACCAAACAATCATCCAACAGTTCCCACTATTTGGAACGGAGAATTTGAAGGAGTTCCACACAATGGTAGATTCGATTTAGACGTAACAGATGGAACTTATAATGCTATTGGAAATCCTTATCCATCGCCTATCAATGCCGATTTGTTTATCGAAGAAAACAATTTAACTGAAGCAATTTATTTTTGGAGAAAAACAAATAATTCAAACAACCCATCTTACGCAACCTATACCTATATGGGAGGCACAGGCACAAAAGCGAATGCTTTAGGTGGTTCAGATATTGTGCCTAATGGTATTATTCAAACGGGACAAGGTTTTATTGCTAAAGCAACTTCAAATAGATTAACATTTAAAAATTCAATGCGTGTTGCCGATAGTTTAAATCAATTTTTCAGATTAGCTGATCAAAAAAGTCGAATATGGCTTAATTTGACAAATAATGACGGTTTCTTTTGTCAAACCATGATTGCCTATTCATCAAATGCAACAAACGAATTTGACCCAGCAATAGACGGTCATTTTCTTCAAGAGGAACCTACTAAAATTAGTTCTTTGATTGACGAAGAGGAATTTGTCATTCAAGGAAGATCTCCTTTTGAAGTATCAGACATTGTACCTTTAGGATTTAAAAGTGAAATTGCAGGAAATTACACCATTGAAATTGATAATGTTGATGGATTATTTTCTGATGGTCAAATGATTTATCTTAAAGACAATTTGCTAAACATAGAACATAATTTATCCAACGAATCATATAGCTTTAATACTGATTCCGGTTTGTTCAACTCGAGATTTGAAATAGTTTATCAACCTACTTTATCAACTCAAAATCCAACTATTTTAAACAATATAATTATTTATAAACAAAATCAAGCCATTGTTATTGATTCTGATAATGTAGATATCAAAAGTATTGCAATATATGATTTAAAAGGCAGACTTTTATTTGAAAAGAAAAACGTTAATGAAAAAAATATAAAGATAAATCTTGAAACTGCTAAACAAGTTTTAATAGTTAAGATTTTTACTCAAGATGAATTAACTACCACAAAAAAAATTATTAATTAATAAATTAAAATTATTAAAGTAGCCTAAAGTCACTTTTACCAGTGTGGTTTACATAATTTTTAAACAGTATTTTATTTTAAATTTTATTATTTACTACCAATTAAACCAAAATTCATCAAACAAATGATTTTTGGTTTTTTTATTTGGTAAAGCATCTTTTAATTCTTCTAAATTTAAATACATATATCCTAATTCTTCACATTTTGCCTTCTCACTAGTTTTATTACCAATTTCGTAATCAGGTCTTAAAAATATAAATTCAAACTTTCTATCATCATCTTTATAATATTCCAACGCAATTTCTTTATAGTTTTCAAGTTGACCATTTCGTATGGAAGAATACATTTTATTTTCAATTATCATTGCAGCTTTTTGTTCAATTCCATCAACCTCAATTGTCAATTCAACCCACAAATCAATATTTGAATGTTGCTTCCAAACTTTAATATTTTTAAATATTGATTCATTAGAAATACTAAAATTTAATAGTAGCTTTTGTAAAATCAACTTAGAATAATTGTATACAATTTCATTCTCTTTTTTGTAAACAATATCTGCACATCTAAAAGTCCATGATAAGAAAAAATCAATTGTTTCTTCATATTTCATGGATTCTGAATCATCCATAAAAAACTTTGGTAATCCCATTATTTTACTGTTTTACAAATTACTGCTTCTAATTTCACCCAAACTCCTCCAACTTCCGCTTCCACTTCTCCCACATCGGACATTCTTTGGCCTGCAAATCAAAAAACTTTTGATTGTGGTTAAGATGTACCAAATGACATAGTTCGTGGATGATTACATACTCAAGGCAACCCTTCGGAGTTTTTATCAACTCCGGATTCAAAATAATTTTGCCATTTGGGGTGCAACTCCCCCATCTGGTTTTCATTTCTTGAATATAAATACCTTTTGGTTCTACATTATATTTTTTGAACTTTTCAATTATTGGAGTGGCTATTTCATCAAATTTTTGCTTGGCTTTTTGTCTGTACCAATCGTTTAGCAATTGCTTTGCGTTGGATTTATTTTTGGTTGCAATTTGAATAAATCTCCCTTTATAGCTTACTTCATTTTTATCACTCTCAATCACTTCAATTCGGTATTGTCTTCCCAAATAAAAATGAGATTCACCGGTAACATATTTCTTTTGATTCGGTTTTGGATGAAAGGTTAGGAAATAATTTTGTTGCTTTATGATCCACGGAGCACGTTTCCGAATTTTCTCTTCTATAGTTCCAACATGCGTATTTATTGGGGCTTTTACAATCACTTCCATCTCGGGATTGACTGTAATACCTAATGTCTTACGATTTGTATACAAAAGTGTATACAAAATCTTCTTAGATCCAAAATTTATGTAATACACCATTTTACTTATAAATTAACTTGGCGATTTCTATACACTTTTCTGCAATTTCATCTGCTTCCTCAATAGAAATTCTTAACTCGTCAATTAAATACTCTCCAATATAAAAAGTCATTTTTCGGATGATGTCCGGTTTAGTTGACCAATCTACAATTAAAAATTGTTTTACAATTTTGTCTACTTCTATTGCAAACGGAATAGCTTTTTCGCCTGCAATTTTTTTATTTGATTTTGCAAGCCTAAAAAATGGTATCGTTTTTTCATTTTGCAAAATAGCTTCCGGTATGTCATCCGATTTTTTTGTAATAGCCTGATCTCTTAATTCTTTTAATCTATTGATTGCAACTATTTCAGAAATTCGCATCGCTCTTAAATCTGAAATGGTTTCCTGAATTAGTTCGGATAATCTTTTATAAAAAATCGGATCTTCATCCATTCGTTCATTAATGTGTCTTGCCGTTCTGCTTGCAATAGTTTCTGCTTTTGCCCTTGTACCTACAACTTTTTCAAGCTCTTCTTCGAATTTCTTAGTATCTAAGATGGAAACTTGCTCCGTTAATCGAATTATTTCTTCAGTAGTTACATGCTGATCTAACAATTTTTGCAATTGTTTTTCATATCTCTTGAAATCAACTGAGTCCGAATAGGTATTGACAACTGAATTACGTAATTCAGTATAAAATTTAAGATGTCTTACATATAATTCTTTCGTTTTTTCGGGAGTGTTGTTTTCAAATTCAATGGATGACAATGCCATTTTTAAACATTTTGCAAACGAAGAGAATTTTTGATAGAACTCTACTCTAATCGCTTCATCTGTTAACACATCGGAATAACTAACAATATCGAATTTGTTTTTTACATGTTTAAAAAGATTGTTCAAATCGGAATGCAATTGCGGCAGGTTTGCAATCTCTTTTTTGATGTCGGTAAACGTACCCATTAAATCAGCTTCATCAAACTCAGTAAAATCTGAATAAGCATTCATCGCTTCATCTAATTCACTTATAATTCCCTCATAATCGATAATAAAGCCATAATCTTTTCCAGTCATAACTCGATTAACTCTTGCAATCGCTTGCAAAAGTGTATGATCTCTTAGTTTTCTGCACACATACATTACAACGACACTTGGAACGTCAAATCCAGTAAGCAATTTGTCAACTACTATGAGTAATTCCGGATATTCTGTTTTCTTAAATTGACCAATTAAAAATTCGTCAAATCCTTTGCCATATTTAACTTCCATTTGTTTCCAAAAGGCAACTACTTCATTGGTTGGTTCACCATGAATATCGTCATTTCCTTCTCTTGTATCCGGTGATGACATAATTACTTCCGTAGAAACTTTACCAATTAAATCAAATGCTTTTTTGTATTTAACTGCTGTGGCTTTGTCCGGAGTGACAACCATACCTTTGAAACCGCTTCTTTCTCCACTTTTATCTACACCCCAATTATGCGTAAAATGATCTGATATATCTCTTGCAATTTCATCAATTCGTTGTTCTGTTTTTGCAATAAGATTGGCTTTGCTGAACTTTCGTTTTAAATCAGCTTTTTGATACTCTTCCAAAGGTTCTGAAACGCTATCAAATCCCCTGTCAAGTGCTTTCTGATTAACATTTTGCACCGCATGTCTTCCTTCATAAATAATGGGTACAATTGCACCATCTTCAACGGCTTGCAAAATGGTATATGCATCAATAATTCCACCGAATTTTTGAGCTGTGTTTTTTTCCTTTTTCATTAAGGGAGTTCCAGTAAAAGCCAAAAAACAAGCATTTGGCAAAACCTTCTCCATTTTCACATTGAATGTTCCGTATTGAGTACGATGCCCTTCATCAATTAAAACAAAAATATTATTGCTTTGCAAAGGGGTTGAGCTAAGTTGATTAACAGCAGCTTCAAACTTATTGATGATTGTTGTTACCACAGCATCACTTTTACTTTGCAATAACTCAACTAATTGATTTCCGGTTTTTGCATTGTGTACTGGTACATCTACATTTTTAAAAGTGTCTGTTATCTGGTTATCTAAATCTGTTCTATCCGTTACCAGAATAATTTTAGGATTTCTTACAGTCAAATAAATTTTCTTTGCAAGCATTGCCATTGTGAGTGATTTACCGCTGCCTTGTGTATGCCATACTACTCCGCCTTCTCTCTTACCTTCATCAATTACTTGAATTCTTTTGATGATTTTCTCAATTGCAAAAAATTGCTGATAACGTGCAATTTTTTTAAAAGAGCCACCTTCAAACAAAATATAGTCCTTAACTAATTGCAAAAGTCTTTCGGGACGACACAACCAATAAAGGTATCGATCTTGTTCACTAACAGAAATAGTTTCTAACTCCTTTTGTTCAATAATTTGCTGTTCCCAAATTTTTCTATTTTGAAAAAGTTTTTGCTTTTGTTCCGTTGTTAGCGGTAGGTTGACTAAATCAAAAATGTGTTGTTCTGTTTCTTCTTTACCTTCTTTCCATGAAGCCCAAAATTCTTCTTTGGTATCTGTAGTTGCATATTTAGCTTGAAAGCAAGCAAGACTTATGAGTAATTGACTGTAAATGTAAAGATGTCTAATTCCATCCTCTTTTTGGTTTCTGGTATGTTGAGAAATGGCTTCTGTCAAAGGTTCTTTGATGTCCGGTCGTTTGCATTCTATAATACACAATGGAATACCATTAACAAAAAGAACTATATCCGGTCTGTAATGGTCTTTGCTCCCCACCCGCATCACACTGTATTCCTCCGTCACATGAAATACATTGTTGTGTATATTTTTCCAATCGATGTATTGCAATGTAAAACTCTTCTTGTCTCCATCAATGCTTTGTTCAAGTGCTTTACCCAGTGTAATGATTTCAAACGCTTTTTTGGAGGTTGCAATATATCCTTCATTCATTGGAATATCTTTGAGTGCCTGAATACCATTCTCGATATTGGCATCACTAAAAAAAGCCATTTTAGATGAACTTACCTGAATACTATTGATTTCATGTAATTGCTTTCTTAAAATAGGTTCCAAAATAACTTGACCTGTTTTATTGCTCCGAAGTTCTTCAGCTTCTTGCGGTGATAGATACGTATAACCTAACTTTTGCAACAATTGCAATGCCGGTATTTGTGATATTTGGTCTTCTTTGAAGGAGGGTGTGTTCATGATTTATACTTTAATTCCCAAAAAATAATCTTCAATAAAATCCCATCTTTGATCAGAAGATAATTCCGAAGAGAAAAATTCTTCCATCAATGCAACACCTGATAAATGTCTATTTCTTACATCTGCTAACAATAAGTTTTGATAATTACTATTTATTACCTGTCTCAATCTAAAAGGATCATTTATACGGACAAATATTTTAGGATTCTCACCTCCCGAAACTGTATAAGTACCAAGTTCAAAAACCTCTAAAATTTGCCCTACTTTAGAGTATACAATTTTTTGTGCTGAATCTCTTGATAAATATTTTGTTATTTCTCTTCCTGATTGAAATTGTGTATTAATTGTTCTTCTAATATTTGAAACAATTGAAATGACAGCTCCATCTACAACTCTGTATTTAATTTCTATATCAAATTTCTTTGATTGCAAAAAGTTGGCATTTTCTGCAACCTGTCTCATTGTTAAATTTAGTAAATTTTCTCTTTGGCTAAACATTGGTAAAACATAATCAGAAATTCTTTCAGCTACTTGTTTCTCCATACCTAATCTCAAAAGTGAAAATTTGAACTGTTCATTTGTAAAAAAACCTTGCTGATTAGTCAAAGCTATAGATATCTTATTAAAATTATCTTGCAATGCAGACTGAGTATCAGCTAGAGAACCATTAAGAACTATATTAATCCTTAATTTGGGTTCAAGTTTAAAATTTTCAAACAATGTTCCTTTAAAGAAATCTCTTTTTATTATTGCAAAAGATTTTTCTCTGAAATTTCGTTCCCATATCTTATCTAATTCTAAAATTACAATTGATTTATTATGCTGCTTTAATCCTTGATAATTTATTAATGTAAAACAATCTTCGTCTAATAAATTTTTAATTTCCTGTAGTTGATCATCTTCAATACTAGCATAAACTGTGGCAAACAAATTTTTAGGTCTAGCAATTATTACTGGAATACGATTATACTTAATATTTAAATCTTTTTCTATGAGCATCAAGGCATTTTTTAATGCATTTTGTAATAGCTCTCCTCCTTCTGCTGAAAAAATATGAGCAAAATCATCTGCGTTGATCAATTGGTTTTGCTTGCCTGATTCTTCATAAAATCGATATAATCTCCGCATAACTTCACGAAGCTGCCAATCAAAAGTTCTATTTAAGCCATGCAAGACATTGATAAACTGAAAGTCTCTAGAACTAAAATCAACAGAAGCAATCCCATGCAAATCTTTTTTCCGTGCTAAACGACCAATTTCTTGTATATAATCGGTTAATAGTCCTGTCGGTGCTAAATGATATACTTGAGTAATATCGCTAACGTCAATTCCCATACCAAAAGCTTTTGTTGCTACCATTGTTATGCTCTCGTTAGATTTAAACTCTTCATAAGAATTTTCACGAATTGCTTGCGGTAAGCCGCTATGAAAAGGAAAAACTATTATTTGATTTTCTAAAGCTTTACTACTTAATTGATCTACTTGAGAGGTATACGGACAGTATACTATTGTTTTCCTTTTATTCTCTTCAAAATCTCTAACTCTTTGAATTGCCAAATTAATTTTTTGAGTTTGCAAATTACCTTCAATAGTAACATGGTTAATTTGAAAAGTTATATCTTCTCTTCGAGAATAACCTATATATTTTTTTGCATAATGCATTTGCAAACTCTTTAAAGTTTCAAAAACTACATCATGGGCATTACCATAAGGAGCAGTTGCAGTTACTGCAACAACAACAAACTTTAAATTTTTACCATTTTCATCTTTAGCGTATTTTCTAACTTTACTAATATGATAACCTAAATACCAATAATCAACTCTAAAATCCCTTCCCCAAGTTGTAACTGTATGTGCTTCATCAACAATATATAAACCTAATTTCCGATTACCTAAAAAGTAACTAATATCGTAAGATAGTAGCAATTCTGGTGCTAAATAAACAATGTCTATTGCTCCACTGTGGATGTCATTCAATATTTCATCTCTTTCAACAACTGTTATATCCGAATTAATGAATGCAACTTTATTATAATTAGCTTTTTCTTTTAGCTGATTTACTTGATCAACCATAAGAGCTTTTAGTGGTGTGACTACAATACTTACCGTTTTATATCTTTCACCTAAATAAATTGCGGGCAATTGAAACAATAAAGACTTACCTGCACCTGTTGGAGCTGTTAAAAAAATATCTTGAATGTTTTTATTTCTAATATTACCATTTTCAAATTCGTCTATTATCGATTCAACTACCTCTGCTTGACTAATTTCAATAGTTTCTTTTGAAATATCGGGATCTGAATATATTTTCAAAGTTCTAAACTCATCAGAATTCCAGTATTTCTTAAGGATTTCGTTCAATTCTGGTCTTGTTGCCTTTGAAAGATCAAAAACTATTCTTTTTAAGTAGTATTTAACTCCAAGCTTATCAAAAAAATCTAATATATAAGATAATTGTTCATGTGCCTTCAAATCGGTTCTTAGAACATTATCTACTAAAACAGTAACCTCTGAAAGTCCATTATCAATAATATCATTGACTTGTTTTACATATTCTCTTGTCTCGAAATTGAATACAAAATCATTTGTCTTTATATCATTTTCTACAATTTTATTTATTGAATTGTAATCCCATTCTTTTGGGGAAAAGATTTCTATAAAATTTGAGTTCTTCAATAATTCTCCGTCAGAATATTGAACAAAAGTATTTCCATCCAATACTATAGAAGAAGCAAAAATTTCATTATAATCTTCATCTTCTATCTCTTCACCTTGTTCATTTATATCTTCAATATTTTGAATGTCACATTTCAAGTTGTTAGGAGTAAATTCAAAAACGCTAAAATCAATAATTTTAATTTCTGATTCTATACCTATTTCTTTTGCTAACTTATAACCTAAAATTAGTGATTCGTAAGAAATAATTCTTGCATCATCCTCTGATGATGAAAGTTCATTTAATAAATGAAGCTTGGATTTCTTAGAAAATAAAATTTTATCATCAATCTTATCATTTACCCAAAATGGAAAATCAATATATTTTTCTTTTAATTCATTTGGGATATCACATAGCTTAATTCCTTTAAATGAAATTATTGAATTAGGAGTTGAATATTCTTCAAATTTTTTTCTTACAAGTGTTGCTATCTTTGACATTTGATATATTTTCATTAAAAAATTATTTTCTCAAGCTATTAATCTTATCTATTTGAGTTTGCAAATCATTTGAAAAATCTCCAAATCTTCTCCAAGAAGCACCTAATTTTTCTGTTGAAAATTTATTTTTTGATTCAACAATTCTATATTGTCCTCCTGAAATTTTTGTTGCATTAAATAAACCTTTTTCAAATTTCCAATTAGTTAATTTCCTCTGAACCTTCATCAAATCATTTAGAAACTCACTTGTATTCGAATACCGAATTTTTAAATTAGTATGAGTTGCTTTTTTTATAATATTGATTATTGGTTTGTTTATATATTGAGGTAATGAATCATATCTTAAAAGTTTGTCTTTTAATACTAATCCGAAAATTACTTTATCAATGTAAACCGACTCTTCATATGCTCCTGAAATTGATTTCAATTTTTCCAATTCTTTTGGTTTTAGCCATTCTGCATAGGTATCAGGGAAAAACCCACCTAAAATTTGAAACATTGTAACTCCAACTTGATATATATCAGATTGTGTAGTATAATTTTCACCTTTAATTATCTCTGGTGGCATATAAAGTGTTGTTGTCCTCGAACCAGCAATTTTACCAATAGAATTAAAGTGTTTGATTGAACCAAAATCTGCAATCAAAGGTTCTCCGGTTGTTTCATTGATTAAAATATTTTTAGGTTTTATATCACGATGTAAGATCTGAACTTTTTCTTTATGAAGTTCTCCTAATCCAACCAAAATTCCATGAATAATATTTAAAGATTTTTTTAAATCAAGTTTACCTGCTTTATAATATTTTTCCAAATCTCCGCCATCAATCTCATCTGTCATGAAATAATTATGATACAAACCTATTTTTTTTGCGTCTCTAACTTTCAAAATATTTGGATGATCTAATTTTGACAAAATTTTAGGTTCATTATGAGTAGTATCTTTTGTGCTACCATAATATATTTTTAAAGCTATTCTTCTTTCAAATATTTTGTGTTCACCAAAAAAAATATCACAATTTCCTCCTTCTTGAGAAACTCTATCAATATTAAAATCTTTTTGATCATTTAAGAATTGTTCAACTTCTGGATCGAGTCCTAATTCTGAAATATTCATAAACTAATTTGTCTTAATATGATGAAATGCAAACTTTAATGCTTCAAGATTGTATCCATAATTTGGTTTTAACTCCAAATTGTTTTTCTTGTAAAATGCTGCAATTGTGTTTGGGCTGATAATACTTATTTTACAATCGTTATAAATTTGTATTATTCCTTCAATTTTAAAAGAAATTGGGGAGGGAGCCTGAAGTCCTTTCCCTTTTGGGTTTCTATACTTTACAATAATCTCATCAGGTGATAAATTATCAAAAGTTGCAAAAAGTGTATTTTTAAATAAAATCACATTATCTGAAATTTCATCATCCAACAATTCTATTGGCTTATAATTCCCAGTATAATCAATTATTTTATCATCTTTTTTTTCAAGAGCAACAATTCTAACTTCTCTTCCTTTTATTTCAATTCCTAAAACTTTCATATATAAATTTATTTAAGTTATTTTTACTTCCATAACTCCGGTTTCAACCACTTTGCAAGTGTTGATTCTTCAAACTTTATTTTAAAACCCTTTTGATCAATTCTTTTAATACAATCTATATAATCCTCACTTTCCAATAGTGGATTCACATGTATAACAAAATCAATATCATTAGGATTACCAATATTAATATTAACTCCAAGATTATTGGTTTCATTTTTTAAAGTAATATCAAAACGATATTCCCTTTCATATGCAAAAACATATTCTTTTCTAAATGCTGTATATGAAACCGTTTTTGATTCTAACTTTTTATTACTTGCTCCAATCAAATTTAAATACCTAACTCTTCCATGAACAAGTCTTGAAATAGATGACAAAGAAGTTAATGCTTGTTTATTTAAAATTAACATTTTAATCAAATCTTCTCTGTTAAATCTTAAAGCATACTTTCTTCTGTCTTTATCTGTTTTAGCGTATGTATCCCAAAATGCTAATGTTTCTATATTGCCCTCATGAAAACAGCTTATTAGGTGTCTTCGCTTTCTGGCTTCAATTTCTTTGAAGTCTGGCGGAGATTTGATTAAATCTTTAATCATTACGCATTCCATCCTGTCTCCAAACTTATCCGATCTGGAAAACCAAATATTTCCAGTGTCTAAAAATTTTTTCAAATTTTCTTCTGAAAGAAACTTATATAAATATTTACTATTTATATCATCTATGTTATATGAAATCCAATTCATATTATTAATTTTAATCTTTAAAACTTCAACCTCTTTTTCCCAGTCAACAAAACCTGCATCAACCCTTTTTTCTGTTCTTTGAGTTGTTCTAGTTTCTTTTTTAATAATTGTAATTCATCATCGGCACATTGCAATACTTTGGCAATGGCAGTTTGTTCTGCTATTGATGGTAAATTTATTTTCATCAAGGAATATTCTTGGCTATTTATTCCTGGCTGTCCACTTCTCATACTTACAGATGTTACCCAATCCCAATAAAGCTTTGTTTTAGTAAAAGACCATATAAAATAAGAATCAGCTTTTTTAGGATCAATTTTAAATCTAATTAAAAATCCAGCAAATACTAATTCTCCATCATTTTCATTATACAGGTAAGATTTACCAACAGTTGCTCCTGTTCTAGCAAAAACTAAGTCATTTGTATTTAAATAAAAATTCTTAGACTTTTTATCATCAACAGACTTTTTCTTTTCTGTACTAAAATTACCATCATCATCAATATCTGTAATTCGTATATAAGCTGGTAATTTATCATCAAATTCTACTGCTGCAGCATTAATTCCATATTCTCCTTTATTTTTTGAAATCTCTCCTAACCTCACTTCCTTCCACTCCCCACTAAACCCCTTTAACCTCTTTTTACCGGACAATAACTGCTGCATTAATGCTTTTTTAGCCAGCTCTTTTTGAGCAATTAATGCGTTTTGTTTTTCAATTGCTTTATCCCATGTGGAGAGGCAATTGGCTATGGCCGTTTGTTCTGGGAAAGGTGGGATTGGAACTGAAATTGAATTAATAATATTCAAATTCAAACCACCTCTTCCTCCATCACCAGTAGATAATTGCCGTAGTTCAAAATACCTGTAATCTAAATTATGATATAAATAATCTTCATAAAATTCTTTTGATGGTAAAATAGCAGCAACTGATTGATTAGTGCATAATTCTACCATATTCATTGCAACAGTTCCCCTTGTTTTACCTTGACCTGCCAAACCTATCAATACACAATTAGAAGGAATTACTTTTGTACTAGAATTTTTTAATCCATCTACTGTAATTCTACCTTTGACATCATAAATTCTTTTAAAATTTAAATCTCCAGAACTCATCCATTTTATATCACCATTCCAATATTCTAATTTGTGAGTTGATGGAGTTCCACCAGCAGTTGTTTTAGCTATTTTTCCAATCTTCTTTACTTCCCAATCCTTCGGAATTAGACCTAAAGGTGAGTTTTTGTAGCTGGTCTTATGTTGTGTTGTTGTGTTCATTTATTTTTAATTTACTTATGGCTTTCAATTCTAATAGCATACCATCAGAACCAGTTAAATTATCTATATCTTTTTCTTCTTTATTTATATCTTCTAAAAACTCAACTTTTCTATATCTATTTTTTAAATATGTATAGAAATCTTTTTCATCTATATATATGTACATTAATATGTATATAAATACATACTTTTATGTACATATACATTCATATATGTATATTTATATACATTTTCTATACATATCATATTTAATGTGTATAGAAAACACCTATTTTCTATACACATTAGTTTTCTCTTTTATTATTAGCATTACTTAATAATGTATAAAGAGCAGTATTAATATAATAAATATCTCTACCTAATTTATGTTTATCTAATAATCCAATCCTAACTAATTCATTTAAATAACGAGTGGCTGTAATACGACTTACATTTAATTCATTTTTTACAAATTCAATTTTAGTGTAAGGATGTCTAAAAAGGTTATTTAATAAATCTTGACTATAAATTTTAGGCAATTCTATTCTCATTTTCTTTTTAAAACTGAGCATTTCGTTTTTTATACCATCAATTAATAAAATAGTTTGCTTTGAAGTTTGTTCAACACCTTCAAGCATAAATAGAATCCAATCTTCCCAATTATCAACTTCTCGAACTTCTTGAAGCAAACGGTAATAGGTAGCTTTGTTTTCATTAATATACCTACTCAAATAAAGTATTGGTATTTTTAAAAGATCTTGTTTTACTAGATAAAGAATATTTATAATACGTCCGGTTCTACCATTTCCGTCATAAAATGGGTGAATACTTTCAAATTGATGATGAATAATTGCCATCTTTACCAATGGATCCAAATCACTCATATCATCATTATTTATAAATATTTCCAGATTCTGCATTAAATTGACAATTTCTTCGGGGTGTTGTGGTGGAGTATAAACTACTTCACCCGTTTGATCATTCTTCAAAGAAGTGCCGGGCAATTTCCTAAAACCTGCTTTATTTTCCTCAAGCTCTGACTGCATTTCAAGGATATAAGAATTAATTAAAAGTTTATTTTTTTTCACTTTTGCAAAACCCGATTGCAAGGCTTTGGCATAATTATAAACTTCTTTTGCTGCTAAAGTTTTAAAATCATGAGTCAAGAAATCACTTTGAAAAAGCTCATCGTGTGTTGTAACAATGTTTTCAATTGCAGAACTATCTTTGGCTTCTTGCAAAGACAAAGTATTAATCAAAATACTTTCGTTAGGTATTGCGTTAGCAGCACCTTTCAACTCAGCTAATGCTTGATGTGCTTTAGCAGCTTTCTTTAAAATAGTTTTGTTTTCAACATCACGTTGCAATGGTAAAAGTGAAATAGTTGGTTTCATACGCTTAGTCAATTAATTCCTGCAAATATTTATTCATCTGTTGTTGCACTTCTTGCAACTCAACTTCCAATTTTGCAATCTCTTGTTGCACGGCTTTTATATCAATGGTAGCTTCTTCTTCAAATGTGTCAACATATCTAGGAATATTTAGATTGAAGTCGTTTTCAACAAGTTCTTCCACCGTTGCAACATAACTATATTTTTCTTGTACTATACCACTTGGCAACTTGCCTTTATGAAATTGATCATAGGTAGCAACAATTTTTGCAATATCAGTATCACGCAATTTATTTTGGTTTTTACCGCTTTCAAAATGTTTGCTGGAATCAATAAATAAAATATCGGTGTTTTTTCCTTTGTCTTTATTGAAAACCAAAATAGCTGCCGGAATACCGGTTCCAAAAAACAAGTTAGAAGGTAATCCAATGACAGCTTCTAATAAATTATCTTCAATGGTTTTTTCTCTAATTTTCCCTTCACTACTTCCCCTGAACAATACACCATGTGGAACAACTACTCCGGCTTTTCCTGTTTCGTTCAATGTTTCAATCATGTGACTGATAAAAGCCCAATCACCTTTACTTTTGGAAGGAACACCACGCCAAAAGCGATTGTAAACATCGCCAACCGCTATGTCTGCACCCCATTTGTCAAGTGAAAAAGGTGGATTTGCAACCACAGTATCAAACTTCATTAACTGGTCACCTTCTTTTAACTTAGGATTTCTGATTGTGTCCCCCCAACGAATGGTTGCATTATCAAAACCATGCAAAAACATGTTCATAACTGCTAAAGCCCATGTACTGCCGTTTGCTTCTTGTCCGTACAAAGAAAAATTGTTGCTTCCTACTTCTCTACCTGCTTTAATTAATAAGGAACCCGATCCACAGGTTGGATCACAGATTCTTGCACCGGGTTTAGACTTGGTTAATTTAGCCAACAAAGTGGAAACTTCGCTTGGCGTGAAAAATTCTCCGGCTTTTTTACCTGCATTATCTGCAAAGTTTGCAATAAGGTATTCATAAGCATTTCCAATAACATCTTCACCCTCTAAATGTGAAGGTGATAAATCTAACTCTGCAAAATCACCTAGTAGATTTTTCAAACGGGTGTTTTTATCTTTTACGTCACCTAAATTGCTACTATTAAAATCAATGTTTCTAAAAATTCCACTTCCATCTTCACTGCTTAATTTTTCTCGGTTGGCTTCTTCTAAATCAGCTAATGCAATATTAATTAATTCGCCAATGTTACCTTCATTTCTGTTTTCAAATAAATGGTCAAAACTACAATGAGTAGGAACTTGAAAACGTTCCATTTTTAAAGCTCGCTCAGTTCGGGATTCATCACTATTGTATTTTTGCATATACTCAGCTCGCTTTTCTTTGTTTACATCACTAATGTATTTTAAAAACAACATGGTCAAGATGTAATCTTTATATTGAGATGGATCAATAATACCTCTAAATGTATCACAGGCTTTCCAAACGATTTGATTGATTTCTTTCTGGTTTATTTTTTTACTCATATTATTCAATTGATTTGTATGTTAGTTGGTTGATATATTCTTGTCTTAATTTTCCAATTTGCTTTTGAATCTTTTTTTCTTGCAACTGCAATTTGTGGAGTTCTAATATAGTATTTTGTTTTGATAAATTGGGTATTGGAATTTCTATTTGTTCTAAAATGGTTTTACTTATAGAAGGGATGGATGAACCTTTTGCAAAACTCCACAATACACTTTGGGTTTGAGGATGATTTAAAAACCAAACTAAATAATCGGGCAATACAATCTTAGACTTAACCCGAAGCACTAAAAATGTTGTTGAAGCAACTGCCGGAGCATAAGCACCATCATAAGCTACAGCAAAAAAGTTTCTTCCTTTTGAAACAAATAATACATCACCCACTTTCAACAAATGAGTATTAAACTTTGAAGAATTGGTTAAAATAGGGTTCAACTTTTTATTCCACGAAAGTTGCTTGTCAAAATCTGTTGATTGTATATAAAACAAGTCAGGATTTGTGCCACTTTTGGCAAAAACTCCCGACTTCATTTGAACAATATTTTCAAGTCTCTCTAACATAAATTCTATTAGTACACTAAATACTTAATAATTTTTATGCAAAGTTACGTAATTTTTATTAATTTTGGTTAAAAATACATTAGTATTTTTTGTACTAAACACAAGCATTGAAAAAAATATAATGTTATGAGCTATTTTGGAATAATAAAAAAAGAAGAAATTGAAGGATTGACAAAAGATCAACTAGAGGATTATTTGGAGCAAAACAATTGTTATGACAATTTATTTAGCAACAAAATATTAGAGAAAATAGTAAATTCGATTCCACTTGATGAAAATAATTTTAATGAAATGCTTCATGAAACTATATTTCAACCTAAAATAGATTTAATGAACGAGTTCTATTTTTTCATTTATAATCATTACAAAGAAAAGATCATAAATTTAAAATTTAATTTTTTTCTAGAATTAGAAGAGAAATGCTTCGGAATCATTGAATTAGAAAAAAGAAAAATTGCCTTATCTGTATTTAATAATATTTACGAAAATTTAGAAATTAAATTTATAGATATTATTGGTGAAGTAAACACAGAATATGAATATAAGCATACACAACTTTTGACAGATAAAATTTTCAAAATATACATGTATCAATTATCATTTAAAAAAAGCATCTGCACAACTGAGAATATGATAAATTTCTTGATAGGTAATATCGAATTTTATGAAGACGATTTTTATAATGATAATATTGAAATTAAAAATGCTGTTTATTTTGAAATGATTGTGCAAATATTAATTGAATTAAACAATAAAAATAATTTTCATGAGGATAAATATTTCAATAACATATTTTATAATGAATGTAAATTTGAAGATAATAAGGAAATTTTTACAGAAGTTTTCGGATATGAATTCACTAAATATATTGTTCAAAACTCCACTTCTTTAAACAAAGCTGAAATTGAAAGCTTATATGAAGTATTAACAAGTCAAAATTTAGTTCACAAAAGAACAAAAGAAAAATTCCAAGAATTTGTTTATTATGAATTCAAATTAAAAATATCCAAAATTATAACTCATCCGTATAAAGCAAATTGGGAACACGATGCAAGAGTTCTATTTATGAACACTGAATACCATAAAATGAAGTTAAAAAAAAGCAATTCTACAGGTTTCTTTTAAATTTGTTAAAATCTGACATAAATCCACACCTTTCTGACATACATTTAATTTGCTGTATTACAATTTATTAAGAATATTTGAAATCAAATAATCTTAATAAATTTTAATATGAATAATGCAAATTTTTTCAAACAATTTCACAACTTAATAGATGAAGTTCGTGAAGTAAAAAACCTTCAATCTAAAACGTTACAAATTTTAGAAAGACAAAAAAACTCTACTACAAACAGTTTTACTTCTGAAGAAGAATACATTTCTGTCAAAGAGACATGCTTAATCTTAAAATGTAGCGAGGTTTCACTTTGGAAGCTCCGTAGAGACAACAAAATCCCCTATTCTCGCTTAAATCGAACGATACGATTTAAAAAATCGGATGTATATAATTATTTAAATCAAATTAAATAATTATGAAAAAAAAAGTATTAAATGTTCGTCTTTCAAACGAACTAAGGCAAAAATTGGAAGAAAAAGCAATTCAATGTAACATATCCCTCTCTGACATGATGAGGAATATGATACAGTCTAATTTGGAATTTGAAGAAATTGAACATCATAACTTAATCGAATCATTCAAAAAAGTTCGGTGTGATTCCTTTGACTTTATAATTCTAACTGCTTGGATTTTCGAAAAAAGGGTTAATTACTACGATTACAATACCAATATTTTTTTAGAAAATTTAAAAGAGATAGTTTTAAAAATACTTAAAGATGATGATTATCCAATGTCTTTAAGAAATGAATTTGATAAAGTCTATAATGATATTTTTCGTTACCGTAACGAGGAAAATAATCCAAATCGCTATTTCTATTTTGGTGTAGCGGAAAATCCAAATGCATTTAAATATAATGTTCTATTTGATTTTATATACAGTAAAGGGTTTAATATACAAATCATTTAATAAAATATGGATTATCAATTTTCCAACAAAGAATCATTCAAAGAAGAACTTGAAAAGGAATTATCTCATTCAGATGAAGATAATGTCGATTCTATTGACAATGATTGTCTAATTGTAAAAAGAGCAAATGAATGGATTAATGAAGCTAAAAAAAGACCAATTCCCAAAATGCTTTTTGGGGAATTTTGGTTTGAAAATGAATTGTGCATACTCTTCTCTGATACTAATTTAGGTAAATCAATATTAGCAGTTCAAATATGTAACAGTATCAGTAAAGGAAATGCTATCAATGGATTCAAACTTCAAAAAGAAGCTAGCAAAGTACTGTATCTTGACTTTGAATTATCAGATAAACAATTCGAAAAAAGATATTCAAATCATTTTGAAGACCATTACCAATTTGATAATAAATTTCTGAGAGCAGAAATAAACCCGGAAAAAACGGTGCCTGATCGATTTAAAAATTTTGATGAATACATTATTTATTCTATTGAGAAAAATATAATAAAACTTAATGTAAAAGTCTTAGTAATAGACAATATTACTTATTTGAGAAATGACACTGAAAAAGCAAAAGATGCACTGCACCTAATGAAGCAACTCAATGCTTTAAAAAAGAAATATGATTTATCCATTTTAGTTTTGGCTCATACGCCAAAACGTGATACCACAAAAGCCATTACTAAAAATGATCTTTCCGGCAGTAAGATGTTAATGAATTTTTGTGATAGCAGCTTTGCAATAGGCGAAAGTTTTCAAATCAAAGGCCAGAGATATTTGAAACAAATAAAACAGCGAAATACCGAACATATTTACGACACAAATAACATAGTGCTATGCCAAATCGTAAACAATTTCAATTTTTTAGAATTTCAATTTTTAGGGTTTGACAGCGAGTTCGAGCATTTAAAAGTTATACCTCAAATGCAAAATGAAGAAAGAACTTCTAAAATACTAGAATTAAAAGAACAAGGATACTCGAATGTAAAAATAGCTGAAGAATTAGACATTAGCGAGGGAACTGTCAGAAACATATTGAAAAAAGAAAATAAATAGTGACTGCAAAACTAGCATATGAAATAATTATGACCTTACCGGAGACGGAAAAGGAAATACTATTTTCTATGTTAGAACCGCACATAAAACCATTTGATATAGAAGATTTCATTGATGAAGCTCCAATGAATAAGGAACAAATTATTGAATACTTAATAAAAACAGTATTCAGTAAAAAGAAAAACAATTCGTAATACTCGTAATACTCGTAAAATTCGTAATCATTACGAGAATTACGATTGTTACGAGTTTAATAAGTAAAACATCCAGCCATGTTTAAATATTCACTCGATAAATCTAGCAAGAAATTCATTTGTCCAAGTTGTCAAAAAAAGACATTTGTTAAGTACTTTGATAATGAGAATCAAATTTATATGGAACAGCAATTTGGGAGATGTGATCGAGAAAGTAATTGTGCGTACCATTTAAAACCTTCACAAAATAACAATCTTCCTATCTATGATCATGCTTCAATATTAATAACAAAAAACCAGTCTTTTATAAATACAAATGAGGTCTCCATTCATGGAAACAATTTCAAGGAGAATAACTTTATACAATTCCTCAAAAAGTATTTCTCAGTTGAACAAATAAAAGCAGTAATCCTAAGATACCTAATTGGAACAAGTTCACATTGGAAAGGTTCAACTGTATTTTGGCAAATTGATGAACAAAATAGAGTTTACTCCGGAAAAGTAATGTTGTTTGATAAAGAAAATGGAAAAAGAGTAAAATCACCTTTCAATCATATCAATTGGATGCATAAAATTCTAAAAATTGAAAATTTTGTATTAAATCAATGTTTATTCGGATTACACTTAATCAATGAATTTAAAGGGGAAACAGTAGCAATTGTTGAATCAGAAAAAACAGCTATTATGATGAGTTTATTTATGCCAAACTATTTGTGGCTAGCAACCGGCAGTAAAACAAATTTTAAACTTGAAATGCTAAACCCGATAAAGCGATTCAAAATTATTGCATTTCCAGATATGACAGAATTTAAATCATGGGATAAAACTTCTAAGGAATTAAATAAATTAGGTTTTAGAATTAAATGCAGCCAGATTTTAGAATCTAAAAATTATCCTGAAGGATATGATTTAGCAGATGTTTATTTAGAAATCAATAATGTTAAAGAATTGACTGAAAATGACAAAACAATAAATCACTTTAGCTCTTTAAATTCTGCAATATTGGATTTAATTGAGATATTTGACTTGAGTTATTAATTTTACATTAAAACTTTTATTAAGATTAATATATTTTGATTAAATTAGCATAATTATTAGAAAATAACAGAACATCAATCCGAACACTAATTTTATTGTAAATTAATCTTATTTAAGCAAAATATAGGGTAAAACAAAGAATTTTTTAAATTCATAACCCAAAGGTCCCGAGTTCAAATCTCGGTCTCGCTACAAAGTCCCCACTAAGGGGACTTTCTTATTTATGGAATTTGTTGTTTACATTCTTTATTCTGAAAAGTTTGATAAAACCTATGTCGGTTTTACTACTTCTTTAATAGAAAGATTTAAAAGTCATAACGAATTAGCAACTAAAGGATCTACGATAAAATTCAGACCTTGGAAAGTAGTCTATTTAGAATTTTACAATTCTAAAACGGAGGCTTTGAATCGCGAAAAATGGCTCAAAACCGGAAACGGAAGAATTTTTATTAAAAATTTAAAATCTAACAACTTCTTTTAATTAAAAATATGACGACATAGCTCAATTGGTTAGAGCGTTGGATTCATATCCGCCTTGGCGGACCCGAGTTCAAATCTCGGTCTCGCTACAAAGTCCCCACTAAGGGGACTTTCTTATTTATGGAATTTGTTGTTTACATTCTTTATTCTGAAAAGTTTGATAAAACCTATGTCGGTTTTACTACTTCTTTAATAGAAAGATTTAAAAGTCATAACGAATTAGCAACTAAAGGATTTATGATAAAATTCAGACCTTGGAAAGTAGTCTATTTAGAATTTTACAATTCTAAAACGGAGGCTTTGAATCGCGAAAAATGGCTCAAAACCGGAAACGGAAGAATTTTTATTAAAAATTTAAAATCTAACAACTTCTTTTAATTAAAAAAATGATGACATAGCTCAATTGGTTAGAGCGTTGGATTCATATCCGCCTTGGCGGACCCGAGTTCAAATCTCGGTCTCGCCACTAGAGTATCACTTCGAAATTAAACGGATTAGGGTTCTTAATCCATTTTATATGCCTTCTTCTTTACTACTTTTACAAACAGTACGCCAAAACGTAAACAATTTTAAGATGCAACCCAACTACTCCAAACCACTAATCTTCAGTGGAGGCATAAATAGTAAGGAATGAAAAAGTTGACCAAATTAAAAAAGTCAACAGAAAATTCTAAACCAAATTATATATTACTTTTGAAATCTAATTTAAATAGCAAAATAATGAAACGTTTCCTCTTGTTTGGTTTTACAATGATTTCTTTATTACTTCATTCGCAAGTTTATGTCGGAGTTCCTGATTATTTAGCGGAGAAAACCAAAGCCAATAGTGCTAAAGTAATGGAACAAATAAAAGGGAGAAAAATATTATTTGTGTTACCGGATAAATTTAGTAGAGCTGATTATGAAAAACTATTGTCGGAAAGTTGGACATTTAGCGAATATGAAGTTGTTCCGATCAAAGATTTTAATGAAAATCCTTCAAAATACTTACAAGTGTCTTCAGTGGTGGCGGAATATAGTGGCTTCCTTAAAACGATTAATTACACCAATCCGAATCGTGCAATTAAAGAAGTGGACTACGTTTTTATTGATATTGAATTTTATGTTGTGAACGACATAAAAATTGGTAAAAAGGAAACAAAATATGACAAAACAATTTTCGGAAAAATTTCTTTTTGTCCCGATTATACCAGAATGCGAGACAATGGCCTGCACAGCTATATGGATATTTCGCCGGAATATTTGCGAAACTACCACTTAGGGTTTTTAAAAAATTACGTCAAAGTAATGAGTAACAATTTATCAGCAAATACGCTGTATGATGGTTATTCAGAGGTCATAAATAAATCAGAACTGAATAAACTTAAAAAGCAAAAGCTTTATATTAGTCAAGATGTTAAACAAAAAAATATTGGTCTAAATCGAGATGAACGAAACATAGAAAAACTAACTGAAGACTATAAATTTGAAAAAGTCTTTGTTTCGAATGCTGAACTAAACGAAAAAATTCAAGCAGGGGAAGTTTTTTATTATTTGTTCTATCATCAGGATAACTCCAAAAAAATTATTTCGGTAGTAAATTCACAAACAGGAGAAGTTATATACAACGCCTTGGAACGAATGTCTTTTAATGTGCAAGAAAAAGATTTTAAATCCTTACAAAAGGTTATAGAGAAGATATGATATAACTAATTTGCGTAGTTAAAGTAGCAGTGACAATTTTAAATGGTCTAAAATCGTAAAAAATCTTTATTTGCTGTAAAGCAAAAAACAAGCTGAAACTATTTTAAAACTAAAGTGAGTCTGAAACTAAACTCCGGCAAATGTCTCTCAATTTACTTAATTTCATTAAACATGAAAAGTAACAGCTGTACATTTGATCTCATAACCAATTTAGTTACGCTGTTAATAAAAAATAATGACCATAGACCGCATCTCCAATATTTAACTACAATTTAAGTATTGTCCGATAAGAATTTTTTTTTGATAGATTTAAAATTGCTAAATTTGTATATGAAACTAAAATTTCTTTTCTTACTCTTTCCGTTCCTGTGTTTTTGCCAAATCCCGGCATACTATTCCCCTGTTAATTTTAACACAACGGGAAATGAATTAAAAAATCAGTTAACAGAGTTAATCACAAATACACATACCACATTTTTACCCTATACTTCTAATGAAACGGATACATGGGACGTAATAAAACTAACCGATTTAAATCCGGAGAATACCAATAATGTATTTTTAATTTATGGGTGGGATGATAATGATCAAACAGTAATAAATGACAGAACGAGAAACAAAGAGCTTACTTGTAATTCTTCATCATGCTTTGGTCGTTGGAATCGTGAACATATTTACCCACGCTCACTGGGAATACCAAATCTTGGTTTTGAGTTCGCCGGTTCCGATGTACATAATCTTAGATCGGCAGATAGTTTTATAAACGAAACCAGAAGTAATCGTGCGTTTGATTTTGGTGCGGGAACCAATTCATACATCACTTTTGGCGGATTTTGGTATCCGGGTGATGAATGGATAGGCGATGTTGCAAGAATAGTCATGTACATGTATGTGAGATACCCTTCGCAATGTGAAGCAATACGAGTGGGTATTGGACCTACATCGTATTCCGATTTCGGAGATATGCCAAATATCTTTTTAGAGTGGAACATGCTCGATCCGGTTTCACAACACGAACGCAATCGGAATGATATACTTCAAACTATTCAAGGAAATAGAAACCCTTTTATAGACAATCCCTTCTTGGCGACTTTAATTTGGAATGGTCCACAAGCGGAGGATTCTTGGAACATACTATCCGTAAACAATTCGGCAAGTGATGCTGTGACAATATACCCAACTATAACCTATGATTATATAAATATTTCAAATCAGCAAAACCAAGAAGTAGAATACAGTGTTTACAATTATGTAGGACAATTTATTCAATCCGGAACAACTTCAGATAAAATTAATCTTGCAGAATGTGTCCCTGGAATGTATATTATTAAACTTCATACCCAAGGTGGAGTCAAAACCTACAAAGTATTTCGCAAATAAAAATGTAGCAGGCGGTAGTTTAACCCAAATGGCTCTTACTGCACCTTTCATCTTTACTAAAGAATAACCTTTTGTGGCTAGCAAGCCAAAAATAGTGGTTGTCACGATACTAAACTAAATAATATAATGCATGAATACTACAGCTATTCATTGCATCCATGCGGTATTTTTGATTAAGTAAGAAGTAATAATAAGTGTAGTGTTAAGTGCACTCCTTTCTAGTTTTCAACGCTTGATTGCACATTCAGTTTACATATTTCATGCTGAGAAATTTTATAAAAATCATGTTGGCTTTACTACTTCTAGTAGAGAACGTTTTAAAAACAAGCCTTTCTGGTAACTTCCAGCTTTACTCTAATTTGTTAATCAAACTACTAAATCAATTAAAACAAACAAATCCCTAAACTTGAATTATAAGATTTCAACTGAAATTCATCTTTTAAAAATACCGAAACGTGGTATTTATCTGCTCAGCAATAACCTAAACTAAACACGTTAGCTCATACAACCGTTGATAACCCTAATTTAACTACACTTGTTAAGCATGGAACTAACTATTCTGCTTGTGAACCTCTACCTACTTTAGGGTGATAATATAAAATCAGTAATTATTTTTTTGTAAGTTTTTTATTTATATAAAGATAAATATAATGCATTTCATCGATTATTTTATACATTTTATCGATAATATGGTTTTTGTTTTTACTTTTGAATTGTCAAAAATCAAAGCTTAAAAATAATGAAATCAATTTATCGTTATCTTTTGTTATTCACCATAACATTGTTTAATGTAACAACTTCAAATAGCCAATGTACTGGCTGCCAATACACTATTACAGTTCCAAATAATGGAATACACAACCTTACCAGCGGACAAGTTGTTTGTATTGTTGGAAATGGTACTTTTAATGGGAGGTTAGATAACTTCAATGGCAATACATTGTGTATTGGAACAGGTGTCACCTACAACCCATCATCTACACCAAACTACAATGGCAATTGGACAATCAGAAATCACGGTACTTTTCAAAACACAGGAAATTTAAATTTTAACTCCGGCACTTCTTTTTATAATGGCCCAACCGGAACAATCGCATTAGGAACCATCAATGTAAATACTGGTGTAAGTTTTGTAAACGAAGGTAATCTAACCTTAACAGGGCTCAATGTAAATTCAGGAGCAAATGCATCCTTAGGAGGAATGACGCAGATTAACGGAAATATCTCAAACAACGGAAACATCACGGTAACAGGCTCAATTACAGCCAACAATATCACCAACAACAGTTCAGGAAGAATAACTGGTGGAACAGGAACAAATTGCAACTCAATCAGAGCAAATGGCTCGTTCACTAATAACGGAGTTTATGGTCAAACAGGGAGCGGATTATTTGTTGGTAATACAGGTGGATCTATTTTATCTCCTGCAACATCGGCAATTCCTGCCGCACCAACTTCGCAACCTACAAACTTAAATTTAAGTGTAAGCGGAAATACAATTAATGGTAGTTTTACACAAACAAGCACCTCATCAAACGGTTATATTGTACTTAGAGCAATCACAACCGGTGCCGCTCCCGCTAGTACAAATCCATCCAACTTTGCCTCTTTAACCGTAGGAAATGTTATAGGTGCATGGACGGTTGTTTCTATTAATAATAGCCAAGGCAACACTACATTTTCAGATAATGTAGGAGCAACTTGCAATACGATTCACTACAGAATATATAGTTTCAATATTGCCGGCTCAACCAATTGCAGAGTTCATAATACAACCAACGTATTAACCGGAAGTATTTCAAAAAATCCTACAATAACAAATACAACACCCGGAAGTCGTTGTGGAGCAGGAACAGTGTTGTTAACCGCAACGGCAAGTTCTGGTATATTAAATTGGTATGCTACAGCTTCAAGTTCAACGGTACTTGGAACCGGTTCAAATTTTACTACTCCTTCACTAAACAGCTCTACGACATATTACGTATCTACTGTAAATGGTAGTTGTTTATCCGCTAGAGTTGCAGTAAATGCCAATGTGAATCAAATTCCTACTTTTACCTCAATCGTTTCAGGTTCAAGAGTTGGAAATGGTACCGTAAATTTAGCTGCAAGCACTTCTTTAGGTACAATAAATTGGTACACTACCCAAACCGATACTGTGCCATTTCATACAGGTTCAACCTTTACAACACCTAGTTTAAATACTACAACAATCTATTACGTTCAAATTAATAATGCTGGTTGTTTATCGGGAAAAATGCCTATTGTTGCTACAATCTTAAAAGATACAGATGGTGATGGTATAGAGGATGAAACAGACCTAGATTCTGATAACGACGGAATCTTAGATTCTATCGAATGCAAACCATGTTTAATAAACCCTTTTGAAAATGGTGATTTCGAAAACCCGGTGATTGCCAACGCTAGCTTTGCAATTCTTCCTACGAATAATGTTCCGGGATGGCAAACTAGTGCGGAAAATTTTATTGAAATTTGGAGTTCAGGTTTCAATGGGGTTCCGGCAGCATCCGGAAATCAATTCGCAGAATTAAATGCAAACGTTCCCGGAATTTTATACCAATCGTTCTGTCTAAATGGTGCCGGTGGAACAATCAACTGGTCTATCAAACACAGAGGTAGATCAGGTATTGACCAAGCCTTTGTAAAATTTGGTTCCACTTTAGCTAACGCTTTAGCCTCTGCTCCTATTGCCACAATGGTGGATGGAAACACGGCTTGGGGAACCTATTCCGGAGTGTATGTTATTCCGGAAGGTCAAACTCAAATTGTGCTTACTTTTCAAGCTGGATATACTGCTTCCGGTAGTCAATCGGTTGGTAACTTTATCGATGATGTGCAAATTGTAATCAATCAAGGATGTGTGGATACAGATAAAGATGGAATTCCGGATTATTTAGATTTAGATTCTGATAATGATGGAATTCCGGATATCGAAGAAGCAGGTTTCAAAAACAAAAGCAACCAAACTGCAACGTTTGACAAAACAGATGCGACTTTATGGGTTGATGCGAACAACAACGGATTGAATGATTTTATTGAAAACCTACTAGCAACTAACACGTACGTTATTCCTGATACCGATGGCGATTCAGTGCCGGATTATGTAGACTTAGACAGTGATAATGATTCACTTTTTGATGTAGATGAAGCGGGTTTATTAAACGGTGATGGTGATGTCAATGGTGATGGTGTAGGCGACGGAGCGGATAGCGATAGAGATGGAATTCTAGATCGCTATGACAACGCAACTGCTTTTGGAACTGTCGGAAGAGCATATGCCCAAGATACTGATGCAAACGGCGTAAGTGATTACCTTCAATTGGATGCTGATGCGGATGGTATTTTTGATATTCAAACTGGATTATATGGTCATTTAGATACAAATAACGACGGAAAAATCGACGGCACTGCCGATAACGATAGCGACGGAATTATTGATACTTTCGACACGAATACAACCCTTTTTGGCTCTCCAAGAGATTTAAACCGAAAGTTGTTTTTAGAATTTGATGGCAGAAACGATTATGCCCAAGGTGCCGCCGTGTTGGGTGGACTTTCGCAAGTGTCCGTAATGGCATGGATTAATTTGACTTCACCTTACAATGCCAACGGAATTGTAGTAGGACAAAACAGATTCTACATACGAGTGAATGCAAGCCGAAGATTACAGGTCGTCCTAAACGGAAGTGTTATATCCTTTAATACCGCTCTGGCTGCCGCTAGATGGTACCATGTGGCTGCAACACTTGGTGATGGCTTTTTACGAATTTATGTCAACGGAAGCAATGTTGTGAGCCATCCAACCACTGACGCTATAAATTCCGATAACACATTACTTACATTAGGCAAAAACCCAAGTGCAAACAATAGCTTCTTTAAAGGAAAAATTGATGAAGTGCGAATTTTCAATACAAACCTCTCAGCCGAACAAATTCAAAGAATGGTGTACCAGGAAATTGAAAATAACAACGGACAAGTGAGAGGAGCAATCGTTCCGAGAGACATCGAAGATTTACCGTTTGCCAACTTGATTCGCTATTACAGAATGGATGTTTACAAAGATGATATTATTGATGATTTAACCACACCCGGTTTTGATACAAATACTGGAATGAAAATTTTCAATCACAAAAACATAATCGGTCAACAAGCACCAATGCCTTTTGTTACTTCACAATCAGGTAATTTTGCGACAGCAGTAAATAATACTCAAAATGAAGTGCGAGGTTTAGACGTGATTGATTATAACCATGCTATTATCAGAGTAAATCACGACATTACTCAAACTGCAAACATCAGTACCATGGGATTATTTATTGATCCAAACGTAACTGTTACCATGAATAACGATACCAAACTTCAAAATGATTGGTACCTGAAATTAGATGGTAAAGTTGATTTAGAAAATCGTTCACAACTTATTCAAACAGAAAAAAGTGAATTAGACCCGACTAGCTCAGGAAGAATCGAACGTGATCAAACCGGACAAAGTAATAGATTCAATTATAACTATTGGTCATCGCCGGTAAGCTCCATCAACAATTCCACCATCAACCACGGTTATATGGTTGCCGGAGTAATGAAAGACGGAACAAACCCTGCTAACCCTATGAACATCGCTTGGGTAAGTGGAACCAATAATCCTGCAACGAGCAACCCAATTACGCTAAGTAGCTACTGGATTTTTAAATTCCAAAACGTTTCTCCAATTTATGCCAACTGGGCAACTGTGGGTCAAAACGGAGCATTATTAGCGGGTCAAGGTTATACGTTAAAAGGAAGCGGAGCAGCAAGTCCAAACCAAAATTTCACGTTCATTGGCAAACCAAACAATGGCGAAATCACCAGTTTTGTTTCGGCTAATAATTTGAATTTATCCGGTAATCCCTACCCTTCTGCCTTAGATGCGAATGAATTTATCAGTCAAAACTTAAGTGCTATTAACGGTACATTATATTTCTGGGAACATTTCCCAACTAATACTACACACAACTTAGCCGGTTACCAAGGTGGTTATGCAACCCGAAATCTTGTAGGTGGAACAGCTCCTGTTTCTCCAACTGGTGTAAGCGGTTTAGGTTCCAGTACCAGAACGCCCGGAAGATTTATTCCGGTCGGACAAGGTTTCTTTGTGAGAGGAAATGCAACAGGTGGAAGCTTTGTATTCAATAATAGCCAACGTTTGTTCATCAAAGAAAATAATACCAATTCGAATGTGCTTTTCCGCTCTGCAAATCAAAACGAGGTGACAAATGAAGAGGAAGAGCAATACGAAACAGACAATAACCAAGAAGATGCGTATACTGAAGATGAATTCATGAAAATCAGAATCGGGTTCAATTCCTATAACAATTACCACAGACAATTGTTGATTGGTTTTATGAATGAACTAGCAACCGAAGAGATTGATTTGGGATACGATGCTATTCACATCGACAACCAACAAAATGACATGTACTTTTTGCATAATGGTGTAAAACTAATTATTCAAGGGACTTCGTATTTTGATGTGAACAAAACCTATCCGTTAGGAATCAAAACCTTCGCGGCAGGAAACGTACAATTTACCTTAGACGGAACCGAAAATGTTCCCGATGACACCGAAATTTTTATCCACGATAAAACAACAGGATTATATCATTCGATTAAAAATGAACACTTTAACATCGAATTACCGCAAGGGGAAACCCACAACCGATTTGAATTAACGTTCAGAAACGGAACTTTATCAACAGGAGACTATAACTTGGATAATGAAATTGCGGTGGCCTTTACCAATGCCCAAAATCTACTAACGATAAAAAATAACTTAACCGATGTAACTGTGGAAACAGTGAGCATCTTTACGATCCTGGGTCAGACCCTTGCCACCTGGAATGTTGAAAACCAAACCCAAACCAACATTTCGCTACCGGTGAGCAACGTGAGTGCTGGCACCTACATTGTTCGTGTGCAAACAACTGCCGGAACAATTAGCAAAAAAATCATTATTAAATAGGGTTTTGATAATTGATTTTTGACACCGAAAGGCCCCTCGACGTGAGGGGCTTTTCATTTTTATATAGTTTCAAATTGTTAATTTTAAAAATATTTATTTTTGACTTTTACTATTAAAAATAGTATATATTTGATTTTAAAAAAATACCAAATTAAATTTCGCCTTTCTAACTATAATTATGTTTAATGCGAAAGTTTATTTCGGGTATGTAAAAGTTAGCAAAAATTACAGATTGAGACATATGAAAAAAACAACAATACTTTTAGCCTTGATTTTATTGAACACCATCATTTATTCTTGTTCATCCGATGATAATCCTGAACCTCAAGAAACTGAACCAACCGAAAATAGATTAGTAAAAACTGAAAAAATATCAGACACAAGAAAAGTCGATTATGTATACAATAACAACGATTTACTCTCTGGTGGGACTGGAATTTTTAATAGTTTTGGTTTTATTTTTAACTTCTCATATGACGCTACAAACAAAATAACTGAATGGAATCATCAAGAAACTGGCTCTGGAACTTTTTCAAGCAATACATTTTTCACTTATGATAATAGCGGAAATTTAATAAGTTATGACGCAGTTAATTTGACTTATAATGGTAATATTATAACAGTAACTGGAACAATAGGAGGAAATCAAAATGCTACAATCTTTCTTGAAAAGAATTTCAACGGATTAATTACAAAGTTAACTGAAAACGATAATTATACGATCTTTGAATATAATTCAGATGGAAATTTAATTGTTGCGAAAAATTACAATAATAGTAATGTATTATTGTCAACCTTTAATATAAATTATGACCAAAAATTAAATCCATTTTATGGTCAGTTGGCATCAATATACGTTGAGCGTTTTATAGAATTCTTTTATCCTTTCGACGGAATTTACATCAGCGGTTTTGAAGGTTACAGTTTTCCTTTCATCAAAAACAATATAACTTCAATTTCAGAAAATAATATTGAATTAACGACCTACAATTATACTTATGATACAGAAAATTATCCGTTACATATAATTGGAAATTCATCCACAGACACAATTGAATTTGACATAGAATATTATGAATAAAAAATGTCTGCTAAACTAGTTGCTGAAAAATCCCACTCCCAATAAACAAAAACGTTACATTTTATAAATGCCTACTTAAATATTCCAAACGAAGTTCATTTTTATCTAAATTAAGAAAACCTACAATAAACTCCCCTTCAATCCCTCAAAATCCAATTTCACTTCTAACCCAAACCAAAAAACTGTAACAAATTTAAAAACAACCTACCTATTGTGTACTATTAAAATTTTAAAAAGGCACAATGAGTAATAGACGAAATTGGTTAAAGCAAACAAGTATAGGTATTGTTGGTTTGGGTATTATTCCGTTTGAGGGTTTTGCAATTCCAACAAAAGAAGACATCATTGAAGAAAAAAATGTAGGCCTAATTCGGTTAAGGTCAAACGAAAATCCTTATGGCCCATCGGTATTGGCGAGAAATGCAATGCGTGATAGTATCAATGGCAGCAATCGCTATAATTGGGAATTGTTGGAAGAACTAATTGGAAAAATTGCCCAAAAACATAATTTAACTGATCAAAGCATTTTATTGGGTGCGGGTTCTTCGGAAATTTTAAATTTAGTTGCTTTGTATTGCTCAAAAAAATCAGGGAATTTAATTATTGCGGAAACTACTTTTGATTATTGGACAGTAACCGCTGAAAATGCTGGGCTTAAAAAAATTGCAATTCCTTTAACAGCTGATAAAAAACATGATTTAACGGCAATGTTAAAGGCAATTGACGCTGATACAAGATTGATTTATATATGTAATCCTAATAATCCAACGGGAACACTTTGTGCGAGTGAAGCACTTTTAAATTTTATAAATGAAGCCACAAAAAGAACAAAAGTTTTAGTGGATGAGGCTTACCTGGATTTTACAGACCAACCCTCACTTGCCAATCTTGTATCAGAGAATAAAAACCTAATTATTGCCAAAACCTTTTCAAAAATATATGGTTTAGCAGGTGCACGGATTGGCTATGCAATAGTACATCCGGAAACCATAACGGAAATGAACCAATTACACTTTTCTGCAAGTGGAAGTGTTAGCATACCGTCTGCTTCGGGAGCTTTAGCATCGTTGAAGGATGATAAATTTGTAGCAGAAACCATTTTGCTTAATGCAGAAGCAAGAAAATACACGATTGAACAATTGGAGAATTTAAAAATACGTTGTATTCCATCGCATACAAACTTTGTTTATTTTTCATTAGAAAATTATAACAAAGACTTTTTTGAGCAGTTAAAAAAGAATGCTATTCTTGGAACAAAGATTTATGAAGAAAAAGGAAAATGGTCGAGAATTACAATTGGTACAATGAAAGAAATGAAACAATTTATTAAAGCATTAACGTAAATATAAATTATCCAAAAAATTAATTAACTTTGTATCCAGTTAGATACACTTTTTTTATGTTCTTTATTGAGAAAACACCAGAGTTTGACAAATGGTTAATCAAACTAAACGATTTAAAAGCCAAAGCGAAAATTTTATTCCGAATTCAGAAATTAGAGAACGATGAGCATTTTGGCGATTGTAAACCCGTTGGCGACGGAATTCAAGAAATGCGAATAAATTTTGCAAAAGGTTATCGTGTTTACTTTAAAGAAAAAGATGGGAAGATTATCGTTCTGTTAATTGCAGGAGACAAATCTACTCAACAAAAGGACATTAAGAAAGCAAAAGAAATTTGGAAAAAATTAAATAGTTGAAAAATGGATACTTCAAAATTTGAAATAGCAGATTACTTAGACAGCAAAGAAATGATTGCTGAATATCTCAATACCGTAATGGAAGAAGGTGACGATGCTGATATTATTAATGCAATCGGTCATATTGCAAAGGCCATCGGAATGACAAAAATTGCAGAAGAAACCGGTTTGAGCCGACCAAGTTTATACAAAGCATTATCTGATGGAGCAAAACCTCAATTTTCTACCATAATGAAAGTTATAAAAGCGATTGGTGGGCAATTACAAGTGAATCCAACTTCTGCTCATTAACTTAATAAAAGAGCATCCCGCAGCCCTTAACCACGATTAAAAAAATGTAAAAACTAAAACTGTACGCATATAATTCATATATTTGCACGTACAAGTTGTGATTATGGATACAAAATTGACCTTAAAATTAAATCAAGAAATCATTGAGAAAGCGAAAATTTATGCTGCTCAAAAGAAAATGAGTCTGTCTAGAATCATCGAGAATTATTTGAATTCGCTCACCAACGATATAAAAAATGAGGAATATGTTGAAATCTCTCCTTTTGTAAAAAGCATAAAAACCGGTAATTCTATTCCTGCCGATTTGGATTACAAAAAAGAATATGCTGAACGTCTTTTGAACAAGCATAAATGAGTAAAAAGTTATTCTTAGACACTAATATTGTACTTGATTTACTTGGAGAAAGAGAACCTTTTTATATTCCAAGTGCACAATTGGCTACTTTGGCGGATCAAAAAAAAGTAAAATTAATTGTTTCGCCTATTTCATTTGCTACTGTAAATTATTTTTTGGCAAAGTCGGAAGGAATTTCAAACGCAAAAGAAAAATTGAGAAAGTTTAAAATTCTTTGTGAAATAGCTACAATCAATGAAAGCATCGTTGAAAAAGCTCTACATTCCGATTTTGAAGATTTTGAAGATGCGTTACAATATTTTTGTGCGTTAGATTCAAAATGTGAAATCATTATTACTAGAAATCATAAAGATTTTAAACATTCATTACTTCCAGTTATGTCAGCGGAAGAATATTTAAAAAGTGTATAAAAAACCTCATCAGATACTTCTACGAGGTTTGTTTTTATATGAAATTTGTATAAACTATATCAACGCCCCCTTCAACCCCTCAAAATCCAACTTCACCTGCTCTCCAGTAACTAAATTTTTCAAACCAAAAATATTCTCTTTCATTTCCGATTCTCCGGCAATCACGGCAAAAGGAATTCCGCGTTTATCGGCGTGCTGAAACTGTTTAGCGATTTTGGCTGCATCGGGATACAATTCCACTTTGATTCCGCTACGGCGTAATTTGGAAATCGCTTCCATGGCATACAAACTTTCTTGATTGCCGTAGTTGATAAAAAGTGCTTTGCTTGTGGCAGTCACCGTGTCCGGAAATAAACCTAATTCTTCCAAAACCAAATAAATTCGATCTAATCCAAACGAAATACCAACACCACTCATGTTTTTTAAACCGAAAATTCCGGTCAAATCATCATAACGACCTCCGCCACCTATAGAACCCATCGCCACTTGCGGAGCAGTGACTTCAAAAATGGCTCCCGTATAATAATTTAAACCTCTGGCTAAGGTGACATCCAAATCAATTAAAGCAGTTTGTAAACCTAGTTTTTCAACCGTTTCACAAATAAATTGTAACTCCTCTACCCCTTTTTTTCCTTCTTCAGACGAAGCCAACAACTGATTTAATTTTTCAATTTTCTCAGAAACCGTTCCCGTAAATTGAAACAACGGTTGCACTTTTTCAATGGCGGAGGCAGAAATTCCTTTTTCAAGCATTTCTTTTTTCACACCGTCCTCGCCTATTTTGTCTAATTTGTCTAAAGCGACCGTAAAATCAATCAATTTGTCCTTTGCTCCGATGACTTCGGCAATTCCCGACAAAATTTTTCGGTTATTGATTTTAATCGTCGCTCCGCCTAAACCCAATTGCGTAAAAACGGCATCATACAATTGAACCAATTCCACTTCTTGCCATAACGACGTAGAACCCACCACATCGGCATCGCATTGAAAAAACTCTCTGAATCGTCCTTTTTGAGGACGATCGGCTCTCCAAACGGGCTGAATTTGGTACCGCTTAAACGGAAACTCAATTTCGTTTTGGTGCTGCACCACGTAACGGGCAAACGGAACGGTTAAGTCGTAACGAAGGGCTTTTTCGGAGATTTTCGTTGTTAGTTTTTTATATTCTATGTTTGATAACTCGTCCTGACTTACTTTATCCAAATAATCCCCTGAATTCAAGATCTTAAAAATCAACCGATCGCCTTCTTCCCCATATTTCCCCATCAACGTCTCCGAATTTTCAAACGAAGGCGTTTCAATCGGCTGAAAACCAAACACCTCAAAATGATGTTTCATAATCGAGCTGATGTAATTCCGTTTCGCCACCTCCACCGGTGAAAAATCTCTTGTCCCTTTGGGAATACTTGGTTTTTGTGCCATTTCTTATTTTATAATATTAATTTCAATCCAACAACCCACAACCCACAACCCACAACCTACAACCTTCAACCCACAACCTACAACCCACAACCTACAACCCACAACCTACAACCCACAACCTACAACCTACAACCTACAACCTACAACCCACAACCCACAACCCACAACCCACAACCTCCCTGCAAATATCTCACTTTTAAAAGAATTTTAAAGAAAACCTGTAACAAAAAATGTAAATTCGTGTCAAATAATAATATGGCCAGTCTAGTAAAAGAAAATATAAAAATTGCGTTGGGTTCAATTAAAACGCAACTGTTGCGTACGATATTAACAATCATCATTATTGCCATTGGAATCACGGCATTGGTGAGTATTCTAACCGTGGTTTCGGCTTTAGAAAATACCTTGTCCTCCAATTTTGCCTCAATGGGAGCGAATACATTCACCATACGTCAATATGAATTGGAAGTGCGGATCGGTAGAGGTCGCCGAGGCGAACGAGAAACAATCAACCCCATCATCTCCTACCCGCAAGCAAAAGATTTTCAAGAAAAATATAAGTATCCGTTTACCTATTCATCACTTTCGTTTACGGCAACGGCAGGTGCAGAAGTGAAATTTGAAAACAAAAAAACCGATCCGGAAATTACGGTCTTGGGAGTAGATGAATATTATGCACCCAATTCCGGTCTCGAACTATCGGCCGGACGAAATTTTACCGGTTTTGATATCGACAACAACAACTATGTTTGCGTCGTGGGCTCCGATTTTGAAAAAGGCTTACTAAAAGATGTCAACCCAATCGATAAAATTATTTCCATTCGTGGAGCAAAATTCAAAGTAATTGGTGTCTTAAAAGAAGAAGGTTCAACCTTTGGAAACAGCAAAGATTTACGGGTTATGATTCCGATTCAAGTGGCTCGCTCCTTGTTTACACAACCGAACATCAATTATAATTTGAGTGTGATGGTTGAGAAAAAGGAATTACTCGAAGCGGCTATCGACCAAGCAATAATTACAATGCGACAAGTACGTAAGCAAAACCCGGTAGAAGAAAATAACTTCGGAATCATTCGAAGCGATGAATTAATCAACCAAATTTTGTCGTTAACCTCCGTGTTGAGTGCCTCAGCTTGGATAATAGGAATCATTACTATTTTTGGATCTTCCATTGCGTTAATGAATATCATGCTGGTTTCTGTGACCGAAAGAACCCGCGAGATTGGGGTGCGAAAAGCCCTGGGTGCCAAACGAAAAACGATCGCTTTTCAGTTTTTCACCGAAACCATCGTCATCGGACAATTAGGCGGTTTATTGGGAATCATTCTCGGAATTACCATCGGTTCTGTATTTGCCTCAGTACTCGAATTTAGTTTCGTCATCCCTTGGATGGCAATTATTGCGGCGGTAATCACGAGTTTCGTTGTGGCATTGGTTTCGGGTTTATATCCTGCAATTAAGGCTTCTAAATTAGATCCGGTAGAAGCGCTAAGATACGAATAATTCTAAATAAACTCTTTTAAATGGCACACGGATGCCACAGATTAAATAGATTTTCACAGATTCTTAATTGGATTCGCTTCAATTAAAATGTATTAAAAACAGATTCATTACCAATAAATTAGCATTCATTTCAACGTCTCGTCTCCCCTCTCCTTCCTGTCTCGCCTTGGCGGATGGAGAGGGGTTGGGGGTGAGGTTTTTAAAAATCTTAAATCGTTAATTTTTTTAAAGCGAATGGCTCGGGCTTTTTCAGTAAACCATGTTCATGCTTTCGCCTTTAGCTCCCGCTTAAAAAGCGGGAGCTAAAGGCGAAAGCGGGGCTAAAAAGGAAACCATTAAAACGAAAGTGCCAAAAAGAAAATCAACGAAATTACACCTGACAGGTTTTTGAAACCTGTCAGGTGTAAAAAAGTTAAAAACCACGCGGCAAAAGCCTTAATGTCCCTTAATTTCTTAATGGTTTGAAAAAAACGTATTTGAACTTAGATGACTTATATGGTTCAAAAAAATAAGATCTATTAATTGATACGTACCAATTTCCTGTTATCGTTAATCAACTGAAGCCCTAATCATTCTATCATTTCCATAAATATCTTTTCGTAATTCGATAGTTGCAAAGCCTAAATTTTGTAGTAACTCAACAGTTTCTTTTCCCAAATACTGATTAATTTCAAAAAACAACAAACCATTTTGCTTGAGATTTTTTCGAGCTAGCTCAGCAATTTTTCTATAAAAAATAAGCGGCTCATCATCCGAAACAAAAAGAGCTAAATGTGGTTCAAAAGCTAAAACATTTGTTTTGATTTCTGCCTTTTCAAGGTTTCGTACATAAGGCGGATTAGAAACAATTACATCAAATTGATGCTGCAAATCAGAAGTCTCCAAAATATTTTTTTGCATAAACTTGACCTCAACCTCATTCGTTGTGGCATTTTCTCTTGCAACTGATAAAGCTTCTTCCGAAATGTCAAGGCCAAAAACCGTCGATTCCGGTAAATTCTTTTTCAAGGTTATGGGAATGCATCCGGTTCCGGTTCCGATATCAACGATAGCATAATTTTGGTTTTTTTGTTTTAACTCCTCCAAAATCCAATAGACCAATTCTTCCGTTTCGGGTCGTGGAATTAATGTATGTTCATTCACTTTAAAAACCAAATCGCAAAAATATGTTTCTCCTAAAATATACTGAATGGGTTGTTGCGTTTTTAATTGTTCCAACACAGCATTCCATTGTTCTAATCCTGATTCGGAAACTTTCAAACTGGGTTGCAATGCCAAATCCACTCGTTTCAATTGATGGAATTTTTCCAAAACCAAATAAAAGAAACTATCGATTTCCTGCTCATCAAAAAAAGGAGATAAGTTGCTGCGAAAGGAAGATTTGATTTCTTTAAAAGTCATTTTCAATCAGCTTATAATTCTTTCAACATCCAAACCGGACAGGAAGTGTGACCGGTGCATCCCATCGGTGCATCGATATAATGAAATCCGAATTTCAAATATAATTTTTGAGCAGCATGCATATAGGGCATGGTTTCCAAATAACATTTTTCAAACCCAACCGATTTTGCAAAAGCTAAACATTTTTCCATCATCTGAGAACCAACACCTAGGCCTCTCGCTTCGGATAGAAAATACATTTTTTGCAATTCGCAAATGGTTACTGACTCATTTTCTAACTGACTAATACCGGCTCCACCAATGAGCTTTCCGTCATTTTCAACTATAAAATAACGACTTCTTGGTGAAGAATAGGTTTCAAACATGCTGTCGAGCGATACATCCGCATAAGCGGTTCCTACTTTAGGCACATCATGTTCAATTAAAACGGAACGAATAACGGTAGCAATCCCCTTATTATCCACTTTTTGAATGGGTCGAATGGTTATCATAAAAATGAATTCATTTAATTCGTTGTAAAAGTAAAACTATTTCTACTTTTTTAGCCAAAAAGCGTAATTTTGTGTTCTGATGATACACAAAAAATACATGCAACGTTGCCTTGAACTGGCTAAAAACGGTTTGGGAACCACCTACCCTAACCCAATGGTAGGCAGCGTAATTGTGTTTGAAAACAAAATTATTGGCGAAGGGTGGCATCAAAAAGCAGGCGAACCGCATGCGGAAGTAAATGCCATAAACTCCGTAAAAGATAAAGCAGCACTTTCAAAATCAACCATTTACGTCAGTTTAGAGCCTTGTAGTCATTTTGGAAAAACACCGCCGTGCAGTGATTTAATCATTCAGCATAAAATTCCGAATGTGGTGGTGGGAACAGTTGATCCAAATGAAAAAGTAGCCGGAAAAGGGATTGAAAAACTCCGTCAATCGGGAGCAACTGTTACCGTTGGCATGTTAGAAAAAAAATGCCTTGAACTCAACCGACGCTTCTTTACTTTTCACAATAAAAAAAGACCATTCATTATTTTAAAATGGGCAGAAAGTGCCGATGGATTTCTTTCACCAGTATCAAAAAAAGAACAAAAACCGGTTTGGATTACCAATCCGTATTCCAGGCAATTGGTGCACAAATGGCGAACAGAAGAACAAGCCATTTTGGTGGGAACAAATACTGTTTTGGTAGACAATCCACAATTGAACAGCAGAGAATGGCAGGGAAATAATCCCATAAGAATCGTTTTAGATCGTGCAGGAAAAATTTCCAACGATTACGAAGTAAAAAATGGAAAGCAACAAACTATTTTTATATCAGAAAAGGAAAATTTTGTTGCTGTTGAAAATTGTAACTTCGAAACTATTATCTTTGATAATCAACTTGCTGAAAAAATGAGTAGCTTACTTTTTCAAAAAGGGATTCAATCCGTTATAATTGAAGGTGGACTTCAAACGTTACAAACCTTTATTGATGCCGATTTGTGGGATGAAGCCCGAATTTTTAAAGGAAGCTTGCTTTTTAAACAAGGAACAAAAGCCCCAACCCTTTTTGGCGAAACCGTGAAACGAACAACAATTTTAAACGATGAACTTTTAATGCTGAAACGGTATGATTAATACAATTATTTTCGATTTTGGGGATGTTTTCATAAATTTAGACAAGCCTGGTGTAGATAAAGCATTTCGAAATTTGGGTTTAAAAGAATGGCATGCCGATTTAGATGAATTAAACAAACGATTTGAAGTTGGCAAAGCAACCGAATTAGAATTTATTCAAGGTTTTCAAAAACACCTTCCAAATGCATCCATCGATGATATTAGAAAAGCATGGAATTCAGTTTTAGGCGATTTCCCCGAATATCGATTGGATTTTCTTCAGAGTTTGAAAGGAAAATACCGCTTATTTTTACTTTCTAACACGGATAAAATTCATATCGACCATTTTGAACACAGAGAAGGAATGTCGTTTTCAAGAGATTTTTATAATTGCTTTGAAAAAATATATTTTTCCTACGAAATGGGCATGCGAAAACCGGACGAAAACAGTTATAAACTGCTACTGAATAAACACGATTTGTCACCCAAACGAACACTGTTTATAGACGATAAAAAAGAAAACACAGAGGCCGCTGCTTCACTTGGAATCGAAGTGTGGAACTTGAAAGTTGGACAAGAAGACGTAACCGATTTATTTGCCAAAAAAATAATTACCCTGTGATTTACATTGTTTTAAGTGTTCTTTTCAACACGGTTCTTTTTATCATTTTAAAACTTTTTTCAAAATTCAATATCAATACTGTACAAGCCTTAGTTGTCAACTATTTTGTAGCCTTTTCAATGGGATTGTTTTTTTCTGAAGAAGCTTTTGATTATTCAAAAATCATCGAAAAACAATGGTACCCCGGAAGCCTAATGCTTGGATTTCTATTCATAGGCGTTTTTTATGCCACCGCTATAACTTCACAACGAAACGGACTTTCAGTGGCATCAGTGGCTTCAAAAATGTCAGTCATCATTCCAATCTGTTTTGGTGTTATTTTATTCAATGACAGCGTAGGAATTGCTAAAATCATCGGAATTCTAATGGCGTTGGTGGCGGTGTATTTTACTTCCAAAAAAGAAAAAGGTGCGGTAGCCGATTCAAAAAATCTACTGTATCCAATTTTAGTGTTCTTCGGTGCCGGTGCAATTGACACGAGTTTGAAAATTTTACAAAATGATTATTTACCGGAAAATGAAATTTCATTATTCTCTTCCCATACCTTTTTAATGGCATTTTTTGTCGGTGTACCAATTATAGGTGTAAACATTCTAAAAAATAAAATAAAAATGGAAGGCAAAAATATGTTGGCGGGAATAGTCCTCGGTATTCCAAATTATTTTTCACTCTATTATTTAATCAAAATGCTGGATAGCGAAGTATTTGAAAGCTCAACTATTTTTACGATTCACAATGTTGCCATTGTAATGGTTTCAACGTTGGTGGGCATTTTATTTTTTAATGAAAAAATTTCCAGTCGAAATGCAATCGGAATTGCCATGGCTTTAGTGGCTATTTTTCTTGTAACAAGTTAAGATGAACGAATCAAAAGATACCTATAAAACGATTGCTGTACCCTCCGAAGAAATACTGTTTAAAGAAAAAAACAGTAAATTCGTTGGGTATGCTTTTCCAATCGTGAATGAAGAGGAAGTAAAATGGCATGTAGAACAATTAAAAAAGCAACATTTTTCTGCAAGACATTGGTGTTATGCATATCAAATTGGAACAGAAAAAATTAGTTTTAGAGCCAATGATGACGGAGAACCGAACAACAGTGCCGGCATGCCAATTTACGGACAAATTCAATCATTTGAAGTAACCAACATATTAATTGTAGTGGTTCGCTATTTTGGCGGCGTCAAATTAGGAGTGGGCGGATTAATTTCAGCGTATAAAACAGCCGCACAAATGACATTGGAAAATGCCGAAATCATCGAAAAAACAATGAAGGTGTTTTTTCAACTCACTTTTGACTACAAAAACATGAACAAAGTGATGCGAGTAATCAAAGAAAAAAATTTGGAAATTATTGCTCAAAAAATGGAAATGAACTGCGAACTCAAAATTTCCACCCGAAAAAAAAATGCCGAAAGTATTTTCGACATTTTTTCTAATTTATTTGAAATTAAAATAAAAAAAGTAGACTAATTTACTAAAGCTTCCATTTTATCAATTATCGTTTTAATATTTTCCGGTGGCAACATTGGCTTACCCGTTTTAAGGTCTACAAATACCAAAACAAAGTCCGCGGTTGTTAATAACTCGCCTTTTTCATTCTCAATTTTACATTCAAATTCTATCTTAACCGATGATTGATTTTTGTATTTAGTCTTCACAATAAGTAAGTCATCATAACGTGCTGGCTTTTTGTAATTTATGTTAATGTTTACAATCGGTAAAGCAACTCCACGCTCCTCCATGCTTTTGTACGAAATCCCGTGATTTCTCAACCATTCCACCCGACCTATCTCAAAATACGGAAGGTAATTTCCGTGATAAACCACGCCCATTTGATCGGTTTCTGAATACCTTACCCTAACTTCAATTTGATGTTCTTTCATATTTTTCTGTAATTTTTTTCTTAATATTATTTTGACGTCTTAAAACATCTTTACAACAATTATTTTATAAAATCAATAGCTTTTTATTTTTTTTTACGTTTTTTTGTTCACATATTTGTTATCCCAAAAGTTAATAAAGAAACAGTCTGTTTTCTTTGTAAGATAACCTTTTAGTAAACAACAAAATTTATAGAATTTATGAGCAAAACTGCGGAATCGGTATGGGAAAACTGTCTATCTTTTATTAAGGACAATATTCAGGAGCAAGCTTACAAAACTTGGTTCGAACCGATTAAGTCAGTGGAACTCACGGACAATGCTTTATACATTCAAGTACCCAGCAAATTTTTCTATGAATGGTTAGAGGAACACTATGTAAAATTACTTAAAGTGGCCCTGACCAAAGAACTTGGAAAAAGTGCAAAGTTACTGTATAAAATCAAAATGGAAAACACTTATGGCAATAAACAACCGTTTACGGAACAATTGCCAAGTGCCCATCGTAGTCCCGTGAAACCGCAAGATGTCGACGCTCCCTTTAAAAACCTAAACCCTGAATTAAAAAATCCGTTCGTAATTCCGGGAATTAGAAATTTAAAAATCGAATCACAATTAAATGCAAATTACAGTTTTGATAACTTTTTAGAAGGGGACTCCAACCGTTTGGCTCGCTCTGCCGGTATGGCGGTGGCCAACAAACCTGGCGGAACTTCCTTTAATCCACTCTTAATTTTTGGTGGCGTTGGTTTAGGTAAAACCCACTTGGCTCATGCCATTGGTGTAGAAATTAAAGACAAATACCCGGATAAAACGGTTTTGTACATTTCTGCAGAAGTTTTTACCCAACAATACATCGATTCCGTTAAGAAAAATACACGTAATGACTTCATTCATTTTTATCAATTAATTGATGTATTGATTATTGATGATGTGCAATTCTTATCCGGAAAATCGGGAACACAAGATGTGTTTTTCCATATCTTCAACTTCCTTCACCAAAACGGTAAACAGGTTATTTTAACCTCTGATAAAGCTCCGGTTGACATGCAGGACATTGAACAACGTCTATTGTCACGATTTAAATGGGGACTATCTGCCGAACTGCATCAGCCTGATTACGAGACACGCATATCAATCTTAAAAAATATTTTATACCGCGATGGTGTTGAAATGCCTGATGAAATCATAGAATATGTGGCAAGAAATATCAAATCGAATGTAAGAGAATTAGAAGGGGCAATCATCTCGTTAATCGCTCAATCTTCTTTCAATAAAAAAGAAGTAACATTAGAGTTAGCTAAAAGCGTAGTTGAAAAATTTGTTAAAAATGTAAAAAGAGAAATTTCTATCGACTACATTCAAAAAGTGGTTTCCGATTATTTTCAATTAGACATCGATACCTTACAATCTAAAACCAGAAAACGCCATGTGGTGCAAGCCAGACAATTAGCCATGTTTTTCGCTAAGAAATTCACCAAAGCTTCCCTAGCAAACATTGGCTCACAAATTGGCGATCGCGATCACGCTACCGTATTGCACGCTTGCAAAACCGTTGACAACTTAGTTACCACAGATAAACAGTTTAGAAAATTTGTGGAAGACATTCACAAAAAACTTTCCTTATAAAAAAATAATTTCAGTATTCTTAGTACCTTTGAATACTGAAATTATTTTTTAAAGAATCCATAGTGTATGCCAGTTAAAATTTTAATGGTTTGTTTGGGAAACATTTGCCGTTCGCCATTGGCAGAAGGTATTTTGGCATCTAAACTTCCTAAAAACGACTTTTTAGTTGATTCCGCCGGAACAGGTCATTGGCATGTTGGAAATCCACCGGATAAAAGATCTATCCTCACCGCAGAAAAAAACGGAATTGATATTACCAACCAACGTGGAAAATTATTCAAAGCTACTTTTTTTCAGGAATATGACCATATTTATGTAATGGACACCAGCAATTATGCAGATGTAATTGGTATGGCAAAAAATGAAGAGGATAAAAAGAAAGTCCAACTCATTTTAGATGAACTTTTCCCCGGTGAAAATGTTGATGTACCGGACCCATATAACGGAATTCAAAGTAATTTCGACCAAGTTTTTGAAATGTTGGAGGAAGCGTGTGAGAGTATTGCCAACAAGCTTTTAGAGAAGAAATAATAGTTATTCATCTTAAACCTGACAGATTTTAAAAACCTAGGTTTAAAAATATCTTTGTATGAAACCCATCACTTTTTTAGGAAAACTCTATTTAATTCCAACCACTTTAGGCGAAGTAGCTCCCGACGATGTGTTGCCACAAACCGTAAAAAGAGCGATTGATTTTATTACCGACTATGTTGTAGAGAATGAAAAAACCGCAAGAAAGTTTATTAAATCAATCAATCCTGAAAAAGTACAGTCTAGTTTGAGAATGCATGTGCTGAACAAACACACTGAAGTGGCAGAATATACCGAAATGCTAAAAGCCTGCTTAGCCGGAAGAAATGTAGGACTCATGAGTGAAGCCGGTTGCCCAGGTGTTGCCGATCCGGGAGCTGTGATTGTCAAATTAGCTCACGAAAAAGGAATTCAAGTGGTACCGTTGGTTGGGCCTTCTTCTATTCTACTGGCTTTAATGGGATCCGGAATGAACGGGCAAAGTTTTGCCTTTAACGGCTATTTGCCAATCGATAAAAGCGAAAAAAAAGCGGCTTTAAAAAACTTGGAACGTTTATCGTTTGAAAAAAATCAAGCTCAGCTATTTATTGAAACTCCTTATCGCAACAATAAATTATTGGAAGATATTATGCAATCCCTTCAAAACGCTACACGACTTTGTATTGCAACGGATATTACTTTACCAACCGAATTCATCAAAACACTTTCTATCAACGACTGGAAAAAAACAAAGGTCGATTTACACAACCGACCTACTATTTTTATTATTCAAAAATCCTAATTTATTTCACTTTCGCATTCTTGTTCGCCACAATGTGCGAGGTGTCATACCCTCCAAATTTCTTGATATAACTTTTGATAGAAGTGCCAAAACCGTCTTTTATACTGCGGTTTCCATTGCTCTTTAGAAACTTCTTAACAGAACCTGCTCCACCTAAGTGAGCAGCAGCCAACAAGCCTGATTCGGTAATGGTTACGCCCTTAATAACTTTTCCATCGTATTTTTCAATTTCATCACGAAGAATCCATTTGTTAATCGATGCTAAGGCATTGAATGCTTTTTCTTGTAATTGAGGAGAATTCATAAAATGAAGACTGTCACGAACACCAATCGTTCGCAAGGTACCCATACCAAATTGGTATTTTCCCATATATCCAAAGGAATTAACCAAATGATACTTTCCTTGTGACTCTTTAAAAGCTAAGGCTTGTTTGAAACCGGCATAGGTTTTTCCGGTTTGTGGGAAGATTACGTTGGTATATTCCAATTCTTCTGCAGTGGGAACGGTGTAATGTAAAACCTCATCCGATTCATTTACATAAAACCAATTCAAATTCTCAAATTTATATGGTTTAAAACCTGTAGTAATTACGCCTACAATCAAGGCGATACAAGAATAAAAATACCATTTTTTCGACATAAATGTTTATTTCTCAAGCACTGTCACCATCTTGAATTTCACGGTGCAAATATACGCATTTTTATTATAAAATTGACTATCAACAAGTTAAACTTTTCTAAAAGTAAAAAACATGGAATGTCGACTTTCCTAAACCATTGATTTCAAACGTTGGAGACGGAATTTTAATCGTATTAAAAAGTGAGAAAAGGGTCTTTAAAAAATGAGATTTCGTTTCAATTTTGGATAAATCAACGTCAAAACTCAAATAAAATTGACGAAATCGGTCGTCGTTTGGAAGCTCAATTGATTGATTTGTGTTTTTCCGGGATGTAAGCATTCCCTCTGCTCCATAACCAACCGCTACATTCAACCATTTTGGGATTTTTGATCCTTTAAAAAAGGAATGAAGATTGGCCGACAACCAATAGGTTTGACCGTTGTAATCTTTCAAAATTTGTTCACTAAAACGTTCACCTAATAATTCCGGTCGTTGGTTGGCATACGGAGTCGTATGAAAAGAAAACTTCGGAATAATACGTTGTTCATCCCACAATAATTCCTGTGAAACATATAATGCGGTTCCGCCGGCATTGGCGGCTACATCGCCCCAAGAAAATCCCCATTCGGCAGAATAACCATCAAACATTTCCACCGCGGTGAGAAAAAAAAAGCCATAACCGGCTCCGTAAAGCAATTGATTTTTTTTGGAAACCCCACTCCAAGCAAGCATTTCGGCACTCAATCGTCCTAAATGATACGAAGAATAAACATGCCCGGCTTTATCCATTTGAAGCCAATCCTGATTGTCATTTTTAAATTGAAAGGATGATTTTTCATAGTCGGCATACCATACTTCATTCAATCCAACCAAAGCAGCGGTGGTCAGAACGAGCTCTGAAACTACAACTAAATTCCTTCTCGAAGTACTTAAAGTATCAACCGGTTTAAAAAAATCATCAAATGTAGATTGTGAAAATAGTCCGTTTGAAAACAGAACAGCAAAACCAATGAGTAGTAAAAATTGCTTTTTCAATTACTTTACACTTGTTTGAGCGTTTAACCAAGCGGCATATTTTCTGGCATTCACGTTATGTTGCGCTAAGGTAGTCGCAAATTCATGATAACCAAAACGTTCCACACTGGCACAAAAATAAATAAAATCGTGCTGTTCCGGATTCAAAACAGCATCAATCGCATTGACATCTGCCATAAAAATGGGTCCGGGAGGTAAACCAACAGTGCGGTACGTATTATAAGGTGATTCAACTTCCAAATGTTTGTAATAAACACGTTTAATAACTTGATTAAAGTCATTCGCCACTAATTTATAAGCAAAAATTACCGTGGGATCAGCCTGCAAAGGCATGCCGATGTTCATTCGGTTCAAATAAACTTTTGCTACACGAGGACGCTCTTCCACTTTAGCGGTTTCTTTATGAACGATAGACGCTAAAATGGAAACTTCAACCGGTGTCAATCCCAATTGTTCCGCTTTCGCTTTTCGTTCATCCGTCCAAAAACGATAGTATTCTTTTGCCATTTGATTCCTGAATTTCTCAGCAGAAGTATCCCAATAAAATTCAAACGTATTGGGTAAAAGCAGCGTAAAAACCGTTTCTTCGGTAAAACCGTTTTCTGCTAAAAACTTCGGGTTTCTAAAAGCTTCCAACAATTGAATACTATCGGCTTCAATTTGCGAAGCAATTCGACCCGCAAAATTTTCCAAACGCTCTTGGTTGTTAAACGTTACACGTACCGGAACACTTCGTCGCAAAGCAGAAACAATCGCATTGGTATTCATGTTCTTGGTCAGTTCAAACTTTCCGGCTTTTACTTCTGTAGCATACCCTCGTCGGTTGGCTAAGGTTTCAAACTTATCCATATCTTTGATATAAGGAGAAACGATAGCTTTTACTGCTTCAAAATTGGCATGGCTAGGAACAAAAACCATTACTCTTTCCTCAGAAAAACTAGTATTGGGTGTAAAAACAATTTGGTACACTTTAAATCCGAAATAAGCAACGACCAATAAAATCGCTAAGGAAATAGAGAGGATTATTTTTTTAAAATTCATTTTTATGATAAGTTACTTTTTTATAATTAATTGATAGAATGCTTCATCTGAGTAATTTCCGTCATTGAAAATCCACTCTTTTTTTATTCCGATTAATTCAAAACCAAAGGAAGTAAACAAATTGATACTAGGCAAATTACTCACCGAAATATTAGCAAAAAGTTGATGAATGTGCAAATAATCCTTTGCATAAGCGATGAGTAATTCTAACGCCTCTTTTCCATAGCCTGAATTTCTATTGTCGGGATGTTGAATCAAAATCCCAATGCCTGCCCGTTTGTTTTTAGGATCAAAATCAAATAAATCAATTAAACCGATGGCTTCAAAAGTTTCATTTTTACAGATGGCCAACCGCAACTGCTTAGCTTCATAGATATCTTGCTGAGCATTATCAAGATACTGACGGATTAAAAACCGACTGTAAGGTGTCTGGGTTTGACTGATTTCCCAAACGGTGGCATCATTTTCCAATTGGTAAACAAAGTCCAAGTCTTCCGGTTCCAAAGCCCGCAAATAAATGTGTTGACCGTGTAGTGTTTTCATCGCTGAGCAATTTTAAATTTCAATTTTTCCTTCAAAAACAAAAGTTGCAGGCCCGATTAAGAAAACATCCGTATACTGCTTTCCGTCTTTTTTGAAAGTAACTTTCAATTCGCCTCCTTCTACTAACAATGAAATTTCAGTTGAAGTGGTTTTTCCAATAGCATTCATCGCAATAGCTGCGGCGGTAACGCCGGTTCCGCAGGATAACGTTTCATCTTCAACCCCTCGTTCATAGGTGCGAACAGCAAAAAGTGAATCGGAGATGATTTCCACAAAATTGACATTGCTTCCCGCCTTCCCATACAAATCACTGTAACGGATTTGGCTGCCAATTTCTTTTACCGGAACTGATTTTACATCGTCCACCACCGTAATATGATGCGGCGAGCCCGTATTCAAAAATACATAATCAGCTGCCATTTTGATCGCATCCACATTCTTCATCTGAAGCGAGACAATTCCGTCAGCTGAAATTTTGGCATAATGTTCGCCATCAACCGCTGTAAATGTGGTTTGGTTTTCAATAACATGCAATTGCTTCGCAAAAGCCACGATACATCTACCCCCATTTCCGCACATCGAACTTTCGTTGCCGTCAGAGTTGTAATAAACCATTTTAAAATCTGAAATTTTGTCATTTTCAAGTAATATCAACCCATCTGCTCCAATTCCGAAACGTCTGTCGCAGAGTCGTTTGATGAGTTTGGTATCATTTTTGGAGAAGATTGCCTGACGATTATCAACCATGATAAAATCGTTTCCCGTTCCTTGGTATTTAAAAAATTGAATGGTCATTTGAAAAAATTATAGAATACAAAAGTACAATTATTTTAAAGAAAAGTTAAGGGCTGTTAAAGAGCGTTAAACCCGATTTATCAAAACAATAAAACATATAAATTTACAGTAATAACTAAATTTAGATTAAGATGAAAAATGTAACCAATTTATTTTTAGTATCCTTATGTAGTGGTGTGATCACACTGGGAGCTTACAAATTATTTTTTGAAGAAAATTCAACAGCCAACAAAAACATTGTGACAACCGCACCGGTGCTTGCCACTAAAAATGTTGGCCTTTCGGCAGAAACTGTCGATTTCACTGAAGCAGCAGGCTTAGCTTTAAACCAAGTTGTGCACGTGAAAAATGTTTCGTATCGAACGGTTTACAATCCGATCGATTTCTTTTATGGAAATCGAGGTGGTCAACCACAGCAACAAATCGGAACAGGCTCCGGTGTTATTATCTCAGAAGATGGTTATGTGGTAACCAACAACCACGTGATTCAAGGAGCAACTGAACTAGAAATCACACTCAACAATAAAAAAACATACCCGGCCAAATTAATTGGAACTGATTCTAAAATGGACATAGCTTTGCTTAAAGTGGAAACCGATGAAAAATTACCCTATGCCATTTTTGCCGATTCAGATCAAGTGAAAGTGGGCGAATGGGTCCTGGCTGTAGGTAATCCGTATAACCTAAATTCTACGGTAACAGCCGGAATTGTCTCGGCGAAAGCCAGAAACTTAGATACGAGCGGAATTCAGTCGTTCATTCAAACCGATGCCGTGGTAAACCCCGGAAACAGTGGCGGTGCTTTGGTAAACACGCGGGGTGAATTAGTTGGAATCAATACGATGATTTCATCTAATACCGGAAGTTATGTCGGCTATTCATTTGCGGTTCCCTCAAATATCACCCGAAAAATTATCGAAGATATTATGGAATATGGCAATGTTCAACGTGGAATTTTAGGCATTGAAGGACGAGAATTAAACGGAGCCGCCTCCAAAGAACTAAACCTTAGCGAAACGCAAGGATTTTATGTCAACAAAGTAACCAAGAATTCAGGGGCGGAAAAAGCTGGAATTAAATCGGGCGATGTGATTCTAAAATTAGACAATCAAAGTGTAACATCATTTGCAGAACTTTCGGGCTATGTGAATACAAAACGGCCAAACGACGAGATAAAAGTCACCGTCAATCGTGGAGGTAAAACATTGGTGATTCCGGTGAAATTAACCAAAAAAGAATTGTTGAATTATGAGTTTTATGGTTTAGAATTGGAAGATTTAGAACCGGCAGACAAACAACGATTCAAACTAAAACAAGGCGTAAAAATTAAAGACATTACCAATGAAAAATTAGTTCCGTATGCCGAAGAATTAAAAGGAAGTATCATTTTGAGTATTGATGGGGTAAAAGCCACCGATGTGGAAACCATCTCAAGAGGGTTAGGTAGTAAAACGGAAAAAGAGGGTGTTCGGGTGGAATTGATGCTGCGAAACGGGCAAGTAATGCGAATCATACTATAAAGTTGCGTAAAGCTCAGGAATCCTGCAAAATCACCAGTTGATTTTGCAGGATTTTTTTATGTAAAAAAACATAAAAAAAGTTTACGAAAACGATTGAAATCTATACTTTTGCACCAAATTTTACAACACCAACTAATTTTTAAACTATGAATAACAATCCTTCTTTGTACGAAAAAGAACTTTCGTTTCAAGCAGACCGTAGAAGAGCCGGCGTTGAATTTATCAAAATCATCAGCGATTTATGGTATGACAAATCAATCGAAATCGTGCTTTTTCGCAATCAATTGATTGATAAAAATGTATCTGAAATTTTAAACCTGCATGAATATGCCGGTGAATTTGTAGGCAAACCAATTTCGGTTTTTGATTCGGTAGAAATCGCCCGAGAAATGCTATCCCTGGATTTACCCCCATCGAAATTAGACATCGGTAAATTAACCTACGAATATCACTTGGAAGACGATAAATACCACAACACCAAATCGTTTGTAATTGATAAACTGCGAAAAGCGAAAGAATCAAAGTCCATTAAACCAAAAGATGTTGTGTTATACGGTTTTGGTAGAATTGGCCGCTTACTCGCCAGAGAATTAATGTCTAAGACCGGAAAAGGAAATCAATTGCGTTTACGTGCTATCGTGACGAGAGATAAAAATGATGCGACGATTTTAGAAAAAAGAGCCTCTTTGTTGCGATATGATTCGGTTCACGGCGATTTCCAAGGTTCTGTGATAGCCGATGCTAAAAATAATGCGTTGATTATTAACGGAACAACTGTTCATATTATCGCTGCTAATGCACCGGAAGAAATTGATTATACAACATACGGAATTGAAGAGGCGTTGATTATCGACAACACTGGAGCCTTTACAACAGAAGAAGCCTTGAAAAGACACTTGGTTTCCAAAGGTGCTTCAAAAGTGTTGCTCACTGCTCCCGGAAAAGGGGTTCCTAATATTGTGTACGGGGTGAATCACAAAGAGCACAATCCCGATAAAGTGGATATCTTCTCCGCAGCATCCTGCACAACCAACGCCATCACGCCTATTTTAAAAGCAGTAGAAGATACTTTGGGTGTGGTAAAAGGACATTTAGAAACCATTCATGCCTACACAAACGATCAAAATTTGGTGGATAATATGCATAATAAATACCGCAGAGGTCGTGCGGCAGCATTAAACATGGTCATTACCGAAACCGGTGCCGGAAGTGCAGTAGCCAAAGCTTTGCCTAGTTTAGCTGGAAAATTGACATCCAATGCTATACGAGTTCCGGTTCCAAATGGTTCGTTGGTGGTGTTAAATTTGGAAGTAAGTAGAGAAACTTCAATCGAAGAAGTAAATGGAATAATGAAAAAATACGCGTTAGAAGGTCAGTTAGTGGAGCAAATCAAGTATTCGCTCAACAATGAATTGGTTTCATCGGACATTGTGGGTACCAATGCCCCATCGATTTATGACAGCAATGCCACGATTGTGTCTGCCGACGGAAAAAATGTAGTACTCTATGTTTGGTATGATAATGAGTTTGGCTATAGTCACCAAGTTATTCGTCTGGCCAAATATATTTCTAAAGTACAACGGTACGCTTATTATTAATCAGGTTATATTCGTATCAAAATCCGTTTCATTCGTTTTTGAAGCGGATTTTTTTTATACCTTAATTAAACCACGAAGAACCGGAAGTTCATAAACTTTTTTTGGTAGACGAAAGCCTAAACGGTGAGAGAGCTTCATTTCTCGCCAAAAACCAGCAAAAATGAATTCATGAAAATTCGTGCAATCCGTGGCAAAACTGTTAGCACCTGAAAGCAAATGAATCAAAAATGCATACTTTTAAACTATATTTGAAACCAATAAAAGTTACAATGAAAAAAAATAATGCAATTTTAGTGATTCTTGGCCTTTTGATAATTCCCTTTTTAGGATTTAGTCAAATTCAACCCACGCCAAAATCCTACCAAAAAATAAAATTTGTATATCAAAAAAAATCTAATTTTAGAGTAGATGAAAAAGGATTTTATGCAGATACCACGCAGTTTAAAATAATGTTTCCGGACTTAGAATATGAAAAAATTTCTTCTAACGCAGGAGCGATAATTGGCTTTGTGCCTCTTTCAAAACTAAATAGACTTCACCAAAAAACAATTACCAAAAAAATGACAGAAAACAACACAGTCATTTTCGGTTTGGTAGACGTAAAGAAAAATAAAGTCTTATTTTCGATTGACCACAGTTCACCGGAAACAGATTTTGCCTACCAACTTTTTGAATTACCTCAAGATAAATTAAACAGTACGCAGTATTATACCTATAAAAAGAATTTTTCGCTTTTAGAAATGAATGCAAATGCAACTACGCAAATAAAATCTGTACAGAAAAATAAAATTAGTTGGCAAAACGAAGAAAAAACAATTGGGCAATATGACTCAACCGAACAAGGGGGAAACAAACAACTGAATGTAGTTGTTTTTCAAACAGAATTACCAAGATTAGTCAGTCCAATCCCTTTATTTGAAAATGCAAAGCATGGCGTAAAAACGATTTATGCCATGGAATACCATTACGAATTAATCGCTGTTTCGTACGAATAGTTTTTAAAAACAAAAAACTCCCGATTACTCAGGAGTTTTACTATAAAATGGCATTTTAAAATTTAAGCTTTTCCGGCTGCGGCAATTAAATTTAAAGCAGATCCGGCAACAAACCATCCAATTTGGCTTTCGTTGTACGAATGATTAGCCATAATTACATCTTTGCTTCCATCAGCATGAACGAATTCTAAGGTTAATGGTTTTCCGGGCGTGAAACTGACTAAATCTATAAAATTGATGGTGTCGTTTTCTTGGATTTTGTCATAATCCGCTTCATTCGCAAAGGTTAACGCCAACATACCTTGCTTTTTCAAATTCGTTTCGTGAATACGAGCAAACGATTTTACTAAAACGGCTTTCACACCTAAGAAACGAGGTTCCATAGCCGCATGTTCTCTTGATGAACCTTCTCCGTAATTGTGATCGCCCACAACAATTGAAGGAACTCCCGCAGCTTTGTAAGCTCTTTGCACCGCCGGAACAGCATCGTAGTCTCCGGTTAATTGATTCTTCACAGAATTTGTTTTTTGATTAAACGCATTCACTGCTCCAATCAACATATTATTTGAAATATTGTCCAAATGACCACGGAATCGTAACCAAGGACCGGCCATCGAAATATGGTCGGTGGTACATTTTCCGAATGCTTTGATTAATAATTTAGCATTGGTAATATTTTTTCCATCCCAAGGTGAAAACGGCTCCAACAATTGTAAACGTTCCGAAGTTGGACTCACCGCTACTTGCACTCCGCTACCATCTTCGGCAGGAGCTTGATAACCCGGATCTTCGGCATCAAAACCTTTGGGAGGCAATTCGTCTCCGGTTGGTTCATCTAGTCTAACTTCTTCTCCGTCTTCATTAATTAAAGTATCAGTTAAAGGATTAAACCCTAAATCGCCGGCAATCGCCAAAGCAGTTACTAATTCCGGTGAACCAACAAAGGCTAACGTATTCGGATTGCCGTCGGCACGTTTAGAAAAGTTTCTGTTGAATGAATGAACGATAGTATTGCGTTCTTCTTTCTCTGCTCCTTCTCTATCCCACATTCCGATACAAGGTCCACACGCATTCGCAAAAACAGTGGCACCAATTTTATCAAAAATGTCAATAAATCCATCACGCTCAATCGTATAACGAACGGTTTCTGAACCGGGTGTAATAGTAAATTCAGCTTTTGTTTTTAAATTTTTATCAGAAACTTGTTTGGCTAAAGAAGCCGCACGAGCAATATCTTCATAAGAGGAATTAGTACACGAACCGATCAAACCTACTTCAATTTTTAAAGGCCAATTATTTTTGATGGCTTCCTCTTTCATTTTAGAAATGGGCGTAGCTAAATCCGGTGTAAAAGGTCCGTTTAAATGAGGTTCTAATTCCGATAAATTGATCTCAATCACTTGGTCAAAATACTGTTCAGGGTTAGCATATACTTCTGGGTCTGCCGTTAAATGTTGTGCTACTTTGTTGGCAGCATCAGCCACATCCGGTCGTCCGGTGGAACGCAAATAGCGGTCCATCGAAGCATCATAACCAAAAGTGGACGTGGTGGCACCAATTTCGGCACCCATGTTACAAATCGTCCCTTTTCCGGTACACGACATTGCCGTTGCACCTTCACCAAAATATTCAACAATAGCTCCGGTTCCTCCTTTTACAGTAAGAATGCCCGCTACTTTTAAAATGACATCTTTGGGAGCGGTCCAACCCGATAATTTTCCGGTTAGTTTGACTCCAATTAATTTTGGAAATTTCAATTCCCAAGCCATCCCTGACATTACATCCACGGCATCAGCACCACCTACTCCGATGGCCAACATCCCTAATCCACCTGCATTTACAGTGTGTGAATCGGTTCCAATCATCATCCCTCCCGGAAAAGCATAATTTTCTAACACCACTTGGTGAATAATTCCGGCTCCCGGTTTCCAAAATCCGATTCCGTATTTATCGGAAACCGAAGAAAGAAAATCAAAAACTTCATTACTTTGTTGCTTTGCACGAGCCAAATCGGTTTTTGCATCAACCTTGGCTTGAATCAAGTGATCACAATGAACCGTGGTTGGAACAGCTACTTTGCTTTTTCCGGCATGCATAAATTGCAATAAAGCCATTTGAGCAGTAGCATCCTGACACGCCACACGGTCCGGTGCAAAATCAACATAATCTTTTCCTCTCGTGAAGGCTTGGGTTGGAGTGCCTTCCCACAAATGAGAATATAAAATCTTTTCAGATAAGGTAAGAGGTCTTCCCACTAACGCACGTGCTTTTTCCACACGCTCGCCAAGTGTAGCATAGACCTTTTCAATCATTTCTATATCAAATGCCATAATAAATAAGTGTTATTTGTTTGTGGTGCGAATTTACGAAAACGTTAGAACATTGAAAAATTATTAGTGAAATATATCTTTTAGAAATCATTTTTTACAGAAATTCTATATTTTAGATATTATTTTCAACAAAAAGCAATATCAAGCCATTAAAATACAAATATGGCAAAATAAGAATCGTAAATTATCAATATCGTAAAATGAGTTATGAAAAAGTTCTTCAAATCAGTTCGTTTCGACTAGTTTTTTACCGATCACCTAATTTTCGAAGTGGGTTTTCGAAGAATTTATGCAATAAGCTAGCCAATAGCAATGTCAGTAGAAAATAACAAAGTGAATACAAATGCAATTGATTGATGGATAAATCATCCGTTGGGAAATAAAATTGAAGCAACTGAAGAAGTACGCCATAATGAAGCAAATAAATGGAATAGGAAATCACACTAATAAAAATAATCGGTTTTTGAAGAAAAGTAAATGTTGTCGATTTCCATTGTGATAAAATCGGAAGAAATAAGACACACAGCAACGAAGTCAGCGGTAAATAAAAAATGTTCCAAAAGTGAGGAAAACGATCAATCGTAAGTTGAAAAAACCCAACGCCAACAAACATAAATCCAAATAAAATTATTCCTAAAAAGGCAAAAGGGAAACGGATTTTTTTCCAAAAAGGTAAACGATGTAAGGAAAACCATGCCGCTAAAACGCCGATAAAAAAAGCATCCAAACGATAAATCACCAAAGCTTTTAGTGCTAAATTCCAATGATCTAAAGTTGTGTTTTGAGTTGTAAACGAATAGTAAATTTTGGTAAAAACAAAGAATAACGTTAGTCCCAATACGACTAAAAGAAAAAATAATGGTTTATTACTCGGCTTCACTAGGGCTGTTTTAAGATAAAGAGCAACGAGAAGTAACAAAAACGCAAACACACCAATTGCAACAGGCCAGGATTCCGGAAAAAATGGCAACATCGATGAATTAAAATTTTGAAGAAAGAAGAAGTATGTCCACCAATCGGCAACGGTAAACCCAACAATAAAACCAATGATGATGTTTAAAATCAAAACTAAATAATAGTTCGGTAAAATTCGAAAGCTTCTTCGTTTGAGAAACCCTAGTACCTTTTTAATCGAAAAATCATCGTCAACATAAAGTTGAAAAAGCATCCTTCCCACCAAAAAACCGCTTAAAACAAAAAAAACTTCTACTCCAAAAAAACCGAAAAATAGCCCAACTTGATAAATCAAACTTTGACTAGGCGGATAAATCGATAAACAATGTCCGAACAAGACCATCAAAATGGCGATGGTTCGCATGAAATCCAAACCAAAAATGTTATCGTTGAAAGATTTTTTTTCCATTTAGTTTAAAATTAGACACTCTGAAAGTATTGATTGGTTTTTCAAAATAAGTATAAAAAAAATAACCCAACGTAAACGTAATCAGCAGATAAACTAGTGTAAAGATATGCAATTGAAGCAGTGAAAAAGTACTCGTATCGATAAAATACTTCATCAAAAACAGCACAATACTGTAATGAATCAGATAAACAGCATAGGATAAATTACACAAAAAAGTAACTAGTTCACTGAGTTTGTCCGAAGCTTTGTCCCACAAAAGTAAGGCGGGCAAAAAACACAAAACACTCATTGAAATAAAAGGCAACGCAACAATATTCCAAAACCAAGCGACTGCATTGAGATTAAAAAACAAGAGGAAGAACACAAAAATGGTCATCAGCAAAATGCCCAACCAAAAAAACAATGAACTGTTGTGTTGAAAAAACGATTTATATTCGGCATAATAATACCCAAACCAAATGCCAAACATAACCGAATCAATTCTGTAAACAACAACCGAACGAACTTCCGCCGTCCATTGTTGCAAAGAAAAATTCGGATTTTCGATATGGTAAATAATTTTCAAAACCACAGAAAATAGCAATAAACCATAGACAATCGATAAAAAAAATGTTTTTCGAAAGTTCAAAGTGACCTGTTTCGCAAAAGCAAAAAGAATAAGTACAACCAAAACATAACTCAATTCTTTAATCGGTAAACTCCAAGATTCCGGAAACAAGGTCGGAATTGGGGTTGAAAAATTCTGAATAAACAGAAAATACTTCCACCAATTAGGAATGGAAAATCCGACAAGAAGAGCAATAAATATGTTGATAAGCAGAATGAGATAGTAGCTTGGTAAAATTCTGAATAATCGTCTTTTTACAAAATTGCCAACTTCTTTAAACGTGTATTGCTGGGTCAAAAACTGTTTTAAAATAATGCTTCCTACCAAATAACCGCTCAACATTAAAAACAGCTCAATGCCAATTAAACCGGAGAAATCTTGCATCTTTCCAACTAGGCCTTCCGATTGATAAATCCACGAAATATGGGAGAAAAGCACCAACAAAATGGACAATGACCTGAGAAAATCCAATCCGAAAATTCTTTTCGACGCAACAATTTGATAATCAATCATAGAAATACTTAAATTTGCGGATATGCGAAGAACAAAGATATATAAAATTTTAGCACTGCTACTGCTTCTATCAATTGTGGGAGGATTGATTTGGTATGCACAATTATCCAACCGCCACAAGGCAATCGTGAAGACAACGTTGTTACACAAAACGGGTTTGGTTGATAACGATTGGCAAGTGGAAAATAGTTCAAAAGAGTATAAAATGCTATCGCCAACGTTTATTGTTGACGATATTTACAAATCAATGGAAGGGCCAAAAGCATCCAATTATGTCATGCTTGCGCAGGATTCGACTTTGTTGTGGATAACCGGATTTAAAGTGGTGGCTCAAGATGCAAAAACCGGCGAAAAAATGTCGAATGATTTTATTTGTCACATGAATGTGGATATAAATGATTCGAAATATTATTCCAATTTTGGATTAGAAGATCGCATTGGCAAACAATATCCAAGACTAACTTCGCTTTCGCATGGCATGGAAAATTTTGATTTTCCGGAAGGTTTTGGCGTACCGATGAAAGGAAATGATTTACTTTTTGTGACTACGCAAACGCTGAATCACAACATAAAAGAAGCGTATTATAAAGTGAAGCACAAAGTTTCTATCACCTATCAAGAAGATAAAAACATCAAACCGTTAATGAGTAAAACGGCTTTCATCATGTTACCGTATGACAAATATGACCCGTATAAAAGTCCAACCGATCCGGGTGCCGATTTTTGCATTCCCGTAGAAACCAAAAACCACAGTTATGACGATGGAAGTGGGAACAAATTATCCGGACATTGGGTGATACCAACAGGAAAAAATACCTATCGAAGTGGAATTAATCATCAATTAGAAATCAAAGACAGCTTGCGATTGCATGCGGCTGCCATTCACGTTCATCCGTTTGCCACGCGAATTATGTTGTTGAATAAAACAACACAAAAACCGGTGTTTGTGAGCGAAGTTACCAACCATAAAAACAGTATTGGCTTAACCAATATTGAAAATTTTACTTCTAAAGAAGGCATTTGGTTGTATGCAAATCAGGAATATGAAATTGTGTTGGAAGTAAACAATACCTCAAAAGAAGACCAAGATATGATGGGAAGTATGTTTTTGTTTTTTTATGATAAAGAAATGGATGAGATAGTGAATTCGAAATTTAAATAATTATTTTCTGTCTCGTAAATTAGTCATTGGTTTTTCAAAAAAGCGATACAATAAATACGAGAAAACCAGTATTAACAACCAATACGTTAAAGTGTAAACTAATAACGGAATCCCGGTTAAATGGTCAGAAGGAAAAACAACTTTCATACTGTGCAAAATGATAGTGTAATGTAAAAGATAGATGCTGTACGACAAAAGACTCAATAAAGTAATAATCTTTAAAACCCATAGCGATTGAATTTTAATCGTAAACAAAAAAGGCATCAAACAACAAATGGCAACGGAATTCAGCGATAAGTAAAAGATATTGAAAAAACCCGGATTGCTTTCAAACGAAATTCCCCAATAGAAAATAAAAAGGTGAAGCGTGAATATTCCAAACATACCAATTGTAAACAGCAACTTACTAACCGTTAGATTGATTGGAAAATTTACATAAAGGTAAAAAGCCAAAAAACCATAATAAATAGCATCCAATCGATAGACCGATACTTTTCTGAGGTTTTCGTTCCACTCGTAAAGAGAAGCCAATTCATGCGTTGAATGGAACCAAAATCGGATTAAAATCACAACGGCTATGATAAAACACGTTACCCATAAAAAAAGCTTTTTTCGATTCAATTTTGGAAAAAAGCGAATCAATAAATAAAGCAAAACCGGCCCGAGAATATAGCAAAACTGCTCCACCGATAAACTCCAAGATATTCGTGAAAAGTCGGGAGAATGAGAGAAAAAGTTTTGTAGATAAACGAAATACAATCCAATCTTTTCAGGGATTTTCCCGTAGATTAAATACCAAAGAAGGAGGTTAATCAACAGAACAAGATAGTAATTGGGAAGTGTTCTAAACCATCTTCGTTTCCAGAATTCACGCACATCGTTGAATGAAAAGTCATCCTTTTGAATGATTCGGTAAATGATTTTTCCAATCAAAAAACCACTGATGACAAAAAAAATTTCCACACCAATGGTTGGTGTAAAATTCATGAACCATTTAATGTAAGGATGATAATGTTCACTAATCCATAACGAATGTGAAAAAACGACCAAAGAAATGGCTATTGCTCGAGCTAAATCTAACCCGGGAACTCTTTTTTTCAGCTCGATGTTGAGTCCCAACATGTATAAATAGTTTGGGTGGGTTTATTAGTATAACTTTTCAATTATTTTTTCAATCGTGAGTCCTTCGGCATCGGCTTTGTAGTTTTTAACGACACGGTGACGCAGAATTCCTTCGGCTACAGCCTTAACATCTTCAATATCCGGAGAAAATTTCCCGTTAAAAGCAGCATGAGCTTTGGCTGCTAAAATTAGGTTTTGAGAAGCTCTTGGTCCTGCACCCCAATCGATGTAATTTTTAATAAAGTCGGTGGCTAAATTACTGTCGGGACGTGTTTTGGTCACCAACGTAACAGCGTATTCAATAACGTTATCAGCAACCGGAATTCGTCGAATCAAATGTTGAAAATCGATAATTTCTTGGGCGGTAAATAAGGGATTAACCTGTGGCTTATGATAAGAAGTAGTGCTTTTCACCACTTCAACCTCTTCCGCAAACGAAGGATAATCCAATTTAATAGAAAACATAAAACGGTCTAACTGAGCCTCAGGTAACGGATAGGTTCCCTCCTGCTCAATTGGGTTTTGAGTAGCCAAAACAAAATACGGCAAACTCAATTTATAGTTATGTCCGGCAATCGTAACAGCACGCTCCTGCATGGCTTCCAACAAAGCCGCTTGGGTTTTGGGTGGCGTACGGTTAATTTCATCAGCCAAAATAATATTGGAAAAAATCGGTCCTTTGATGAATTTGAAGGTGCGGTTTTCATCTAAAATTTCACTTCCTAAAATATCAGATGGCATTAAATCCGGCGTAAACTGAATCCGTTTAAAATCCAATCCCAATGCCTGAGCAATGGTATTCACCATCAATGTTTTGGCCAAACCCGGAACACCCACCAAAAGGGCGTGACCTCCGGAAAAAATACTCAGCAAGATCTGATCAACCACTAGGTCTTGACCAACAATAATTTTCGAAATTTCTTGTTTTAAGTCCTTTCTTTTTTGAACTAAATTTTGAACTGCAGTTACATCAGACATAATGAGAGTAGTATAGATTTGAGAAATTCGATAAAATTATTTTTTTAACCAGTTATTCATAAACTGGCAATTTCGGTATTCGCCGTTAATTTTGATATAGGTTTCTAAGATTTTTTCATTCGACCATTTGCCTATGGCCTCAAATTGTTTTTCTTTTAAAGCTAACTCTTTGATTTTGATGTAATCCGTGGCGTAATCGGCGGTGTGCGAATCAATACGATTGGTAACCATCAGTAATTTATAACTTTTTTTCCCGGTTGGATCTTCGTCCAAAATAGGGACAGAAACCTCTTTCTCTTTTAAGTTAGAAACCTGACCGTATAAGGTGGGATCCATTTTGGTTAATTCAAATCTGGAATCCATGGTTTTCGGATTTAACAAGATACCACCATTTGCTTTGGTTTCTTTTTCATCCGACATGCTTCGGGCGGCATCAGCAAAAGTTAATTCACCATCCATAATTCGCTGACGAATTAATTGTGCTCGATCTTTAGCCTCTTTTAAAGCTTCATCGGTCACTTTAGGTGTGAGCAAAATGTGTCTTAAATCGACTTCTTGTCCTCTAATTTTTTCGACTAAAATAATATGATAACCAAACTCGGTTTCAAAAGGTTTCGAAATTTCACCTTCATTTAAACTGAAGGCCACTTCTTTAAATTCTTTGACAAACTGTGTTTTCCGATTCATTTTATAAAAACCACCACTTGACCGCGACCCGGGGTCTTCAGAATACAGAACAGCACGTGTTCTAAAACTTGACCCGTTGACCAATACATCGTTTCTAATTTCATTCAGCTTATCAATTACTTTTTGCTTTTCTACCTCCGACATTTTGGGTTTGATAACAATCTGAGAAACTTCCATTTCTGCTCCAAAAGTGGGTAAATCCTCCTTCGGTATTTTTCTAAAATAAGTGCGGACTTCCTCCGGAGTGATTTCAACTTCCTCTACAACCTTATTTCGCATTTCAGTAGAAAGTTTGTTTTGCTTTAACACATCAAAAAAGAACGATTTAAAATCTTCTTCACTCTTTTTATTGTAAAACTTCAACATTTTTTCCATCGAACCAATTTGACCAAGCATATAAGCAATTCGCTCTTCCATCATATTATTGATTTCTGAATCCTTAACCACAATCGTACTGTCCTGTAAGGCTTGATGAGCATACAAACGATCTTCCATCAATTTGCCCATCAATTCACAGCGTGAAACGTTTTCTACAGAAATACCTTGACTCGAAAGTTCTACGTACTCCATATCAATATCAGAATCCAAAATAATATACTCGCCTACTGTGGCTACAATACCATCAATTTTTTTTCTTTTAAAAGGCTGCACAGAGTCCTTCTTAGCAGGAGTAGCTTCTACAATTAGTTCTTGAGCAAAACTGGAAAATGCAAATGAGACCAAGAGAATAAAGGCTATGGCAATTTTATTTATAAATTTCATATTTGTTGTTTTTAATGGCATCATCAGTGATGTCCTTCTCAAATTTTTTAATTAAATCTAGTTTTCTTTTATTTATGATTAATTCCTTTATGGTTGGTTTTACGTATTCAAACGGACTAACTTCATTCTTATCGATGACACTTCTAATTTTTACAAAATAGACATTAAGTGAATCCGGTTGCTGAATTGCTTTTCCTTCCACAATATAATTTTCTCTGTTGTCTGGTGTAATAAACGGCAATTTTCTGTAAATCTGATTCATTTCTACCCAAACCGAATCATTTAAAGCTGAACTTTTAAACTGCAATTGATAGGTTTCCCAAAATTTCGCATCACTTTTTTTAGCATCAAAAAACTTACCTTTTATCAATTCAAACTTCGGATGATCTTTTGGCAAATTAATGTATCGCAACTTTATTAACGAACCATTTGTTCTAAAATTATCTTTGTTTTCGTCATAGTACAATTTGATTTCCGCATTCAAAACCACTGTATCTACTTCTCTACGCACAATTTGCTCCAAGTAAGCCTTGGTATACAAATCAACTTTATATTGTTGTATGAGTACATCAAATTCTTCTTGCTGCTCCTTATCGATATTAAGTTCTGCTGCTTTAATCAGCAACTTTTGTGTGGCCCATCGATCAATAAAATTATGAACAATAGATATACTGTCTGCACTGGAGGTGCCCTCAGGAACCAAATCCCGCAAATCACTTTTAAATAAATACGTATCACCCACTCGAGCCACAGCTTGCGGTTTCTCTTCCGGCTTAAAATAAGAACAGGAAATAAAAACAAAATAAAGCAGTGCTATAGCCGGCAATCGATTCATTACTTATTAATTTGTTTTTTAACCGCCTGAAATACAGCTTGGTCGATCACAACCTGAAACTCCTGCTTCAAATTGGAAACCCAATTCTCTTCCAAATACTGCTGGTAATCATTGATTACTCTTCCTTTGCACTCTTCCAAAAGCTTCGCACCGGCTTCTTTAACCTCGTTAACTTGAACAACATAATGATAGTTGCCTTCTTTTACCACCTCCGAAAGTCCTTTACGAAAAGGAATGGTTTTAGGTAAGGCATCATTGCCCTCTTCAAAAATCCCGGAAGTCGCCATAACGTTAATAACACCATCGGTATTTAAAGCCGATTTAATCTCGTCTGCTGTTTTTCCTTGTTTAATCAATTTATGTGCTTTTTTAGCCATATCGGCCTTGGTAGACGAAATAATAACAACATCATACCGTTTCTTCCACATATATTTTCCTGCATTAGCTTCATGAAATGCCGCTAACCCTAAAGTATCAGTCTTAGATTTTTCCCAGATTTCTTTTTCCATCAAATCAAAAAGCAGTAAACCATCACGGTATTCTTCCATAACAGCGGCAAAATCAGGAAATTCACTTTCTAAACTTTCATTATAATGTTGATTCAATTGTACATCAAGAAACGCTGAATAATGAAAATCCACCAATTTTGATGTGGGTTTGGGTTGATTTGGATTTTTTTGTTGAGAATGAAGGTAAGTTAAAAATTGTACCCCCGTGACGTTAGCCTTTCCAAAGGAAATAAATTCACCTTCAAATGCTTTTGTATCGGTTGGCAATTCCCATGTTAATTGATAATACTGATCGGTTACAACCTTTTTAATTTTAGCATACATCGATTCATTGCGTTTAACCGTATACTTAGCCCTTAATTTTTCGTTCAACGATTCCGTGATTTTTCTGGAACGCTCATCACGGCTTATTTTACTTTCCATGTCTGCTTTAGCTTCCTCAAATGTCTTAACAGGATGCTTTTCAATCAATTTCATAATATGCCATCCAAATTGGGTTTGAAAGGGCTTAGAAATTTCATTCGGCTGTGCTAAAGAAAAAGCAATCGTTTCAAATTCTTCTGAACTCAATTGACCGGAACCAAAACGATTTAAAACACCTCCCTTGGCAGAAGAGGATTTGTCTTGCGAAAATTGCTTTGCCAACGCTTCAAACTCTTCACCTTGCTGAATTTTAGTATAAATTTCGTTGATGGTCGTTTTATTTTTTTCTGCTTCTTCTGTATTTTCCTCCGCTGGATTCATCAACATGATATGGGCAACGGTGACATCTCCTCTGTTGTTGCGAATGTCGTTTACCTTAATTAAATGATAACCAAATCGGGTTCGCACCGGCTTTGAAACCTCTCCTACTTTCGTGTTGTAAGCCGCTGATTCAAAAGAATAAACCATGCGAAAGGCAGAAAAATAACCCAAATCACCTTTGTTTTCTTTCGCACTGGGGTCTTGCGAATACTGCTGAGCCAAAACGCCAAAATCTTCTCCGTTATCGGCACGTTTTTTTAACTCCAAAATTTGTTTATACACCGCCAACGTATCTTCCGGTTGAGCATTTTCGTCCAGAGTCAACAAAAGGTGGGAAGCCTTTATCTCTTTTAAAGAACGGGCATAACCTTCTTCCAACAATTCTTTGGTAACGTTAGAATCGGTTAAATAATTTTTAGAAAGTTGAGTGCGATACGACTTTAATTCGTTTTGATACTTGGTGTTGTTTTGCAAACCGAGTTGATTCGCCTTATTAATTTTTAATTTATAACCCACAAAAAGTTCTAAATAATGATCCAAATCTTTTTGCGATTCGTCTTTCACCAAATCTAAGTTTTTGTTGTAAACACGAACAAATTCATCGGTGTAATACGGCTTTTCATCAACGGTAAAGAGTACTTCTTTGGTTGATTGAGCAAACCCAAAAAAGGAAAAAAGAACCAAAATTCCCAAACAAAAATGTCTTTTATTCATTTTCAAAATAATTTAAAGTAAAAGGTAGAGCATTGAGCAATGGTTTGATGCATTGCAACTCACAAAATTAACAATTCAGATACATTATACAAGAATAGAGGCTACTATTAACAAAAATTTATTAACGAAAAATGTTTATACTTTTTTGGCTAAGAAATAGTATTTTTGCAAACCTTTAAAAAGAGATATGAGTTTTATAGAAGAAATCAAACGGCGAAGAACATTTGGAATTATTTCGCATCCCGATGCCGGAAAAACAACCTTAACCGAAAAACTGCTGCTTTTTGGTGGTGCAATCCAAGAAGCCGGTGCAGTTAAAAATAATAAAATTAAAAAAGGAGCAACTTCCGATTTTATGGAAATTGAACGCCAGCGTGGAATTTCTGTAGCTACATCGGTACTTGCTTTTAATTATAAAGACAAAAAAATCAACATCCTCGACACGCCCGGTCACAAAGATTTTGCCGAAGATACCTTTAGAACACTAACCGCGGTTGACAGTGTAATTGTAGTAATCGACGTAGCAAAAGGGGTGGAAGAACAAACCGAAAAGCTGGTGGAGGTCTGCCGTATGCGGAACATTCCCATGATTGTGTTCATCAACAAAATGGACCGCGAAGGAAAAGATGCCTTTGATTTGATGGACGAAGTAGAACAAAAACTTAAACTGAGAGTAACACCGTTGAGCTTTCCAATCGGAATGGGCTACGATTTTCAAGGAATTTATAACCTATGGGAAAAGAACATCAACCTTTTTAGTGGCGATAGTAGAAAAAATATCGAAGACACCATTGCCTTTTCAGACATCAATAATCCGGAATTAGATAAAATTGTAGGCGAAAAAGCGGCAATCAAATTAAGAGAAGAATTAGAATTGATAGACGAAGTATACCCCCCTTTTTCAAGAGAAGAATATTTACAAGGCGATTTGCAACCCGTATTCTTTGGTTCAGCGTTAAATAATTTTGGCGTTCGCGAATTACTGGATTGCTTTATAGAAATTGCTCCCTCTCCCCGACCCAAAGAATCAGACACTCGCTTGGTGCAACCAACGGAGCAAAAAATGGCGGGATTTGTGTTTAAAATCCATGCCAACATGGACCCTAAACACCGTGACAGATTGGCTTTCATTAAAATTGTTTCGGGAACATTTGAACGAAACAAACCTTATTCGCATGTGCGATTGAATAAAAGTCTAAAATTTTCGAGTCCAAATGCTTTTTTTGCCGAGAAAAAAGAAATTGTCGACATCTCCTATCCGGGTGATATCGTGGGCTTACACGACACCGGAAACTTTAAAATCGGTGACACCTTAACCGAAGGCGAAATAATGAACTTTAAAGGAGTACCGAGTTTTTCACCGGAACACTTTCGATACATCAACAATGCCGACCCCATGAAAGCAAAGCAATTGGAAAAAGGAGTAGACCAATTAATGGACGAAGGCGTTGCCCAGTTGTTTACACTCGAAATGAACAACCGTAAAATTATCGGAACGGTGGGAGCACTTCAATACGAAGTGATTCAATACCGATTAGAACACGAATACGGAGCGAAATGTTCGTACGAAAACTTTCCGGCACACAAAGCTTGTTGGATAAAACCACAAGACCCTAAAAGTGAAGAATTTGCAGAGTTTAGAAGAATCAAACAAAAGTTTTTGGCACACGACAAATACGGTCAATTGGTTTTTTTAGCCGATTCTGAATTTACCATTCAAATGACCCAAAACAAATTTCCAAACGTCAAAATGTTTTTTACCTCCGAAATGGAATAAATCCAATGTGAACATAGAATTAATTTTACAGCATTTTTTAACAAAAAGTGCATTTCATCGTTGTTTTTAAAAAATGATTTCTATATTTGCACCTTATTAAAGTTGGTTTATGAAAAGTATTTACAAAATTTACATCATTACGTTTTTATTATTGTCTGATTTCGTGCTTTTCGCCCAACCGGGTGACGATGACGGAAGTGGTGGACTAGAGGGCGACGATACGCCTGCAGCCCCTATTGACGGGAAACTAATATGGTTAGCAATAGTAAGTATTTTGTTCGCATTTTATTATTTGAACAAGAGAGCTCAAAAAGCAGAATAATATAAACCCCTCACAAAGGGGTTTTTTTATAACTAGTCCTAATTTTTTTATTTTGATTTTCTTCAGTAAAAAAAAATCGTTCCTCAAAGACTTAATTCCTGATAATTTTATCGACATTCATTCACACCTCATTCCCGGAATCGATGATGGGGCAAAAACGGATGAAGAGGCTTTAAAATTAATAACAGAATTAGAAAAAATTGGTTTCAAACAATTCATCACCACTCCCCACATCATTCACGGAGTTTGGAACAATACCCACGAGATAATCAAAGAGGGAGAAAAAGCATTAAATGATTTTTTAATAGAAAAGGCACCGCAAAATAAAATCAAAGCAGCGGCAGAATACATGATGGATTCGTACTTCATGGAACGGCTACAGAATGAAAAATTATTGACGCTCAAAGACGCCTATATTCTGGTAGAAATGTCTTATTTAAATCCTCCAATACAACTAATGGAGATAGTATTTGAAATACAAGTAGCAGGTTACAAACCGATTCTAGCCCACCCGGAACGCTACCTATTCTACCATGAAAACTTCGATGCCTATTACAAACTAAAAAAAGCGGGCTGCCTACTCCAGCTAAACTTACTTTCAGTAACCGGTTACTATGGCGAAAGTGTCGCAAAAACAGCACAAAAGTTAGTAACCAACAACATGATTGACTTCGTTGGTTCAGATGTGCACCACCTCAACCATGTGCAAAGTTTCGAAAACCGATTGGTAATCAAAGAGGAAGACGCTTTAAAAGAAGCAATCCGTAACAATCAGCTATTTGGACTTGAACGTAAATAGTCGTTTATACCACGGGGCAACCTCCGTTTCAGCTCCGTACCCATACCCGTACCCATACCCATACCCGTACCCATACCCATATGTTTTTTTCCAATCGGTATCATTCAGTACAATAGCCATATTAGGTAATTTCTTTTCTTTATAAAGGCTCTCGGCAAATTTCAACATACGTTTATCTAAATAATTGGCACGCATAACATAAATAAAAGCATCGGCGTTTTTAGCAACCAACAGAGTGTCCGTAACCATACTCACCGGAGCAGTATCAACAACAATATAATCATACTCCTTTTTCAATTGTTCAAACAACGAACTCAATTTATCATTCATTAACAATTCCACTGGATTGGGCGGGATAACACCGGAAGGCAAAGCATAAAAATTTTCGTAACCGTCTAACTTCACGATATACTCATGAATATCAGCAGTATTCTTCGTAAGATAGTTCGTCAATCCTTTGGATGGCAAATCAACATATTGCTCTAATTTCGGATTTCGAATATCTAAACCAATCAACAAAACGCGTTTACTCGACAAGGCAATGGTAGTAGCTAAATTAATAGAGACAAACGTTTTTCCCTCCTTCGGAATGGAAGAAGTAACAAAAATAGTTTTGCATTTATCCTCCGGAACATGGGATAAAATGAATTCTAAATTCGTACGGACAATGCGTATAGCTTCAGCCGAACTGGAGCGACTGTTCGCCTTGATAATCTGATCACTGGTGTCCGATTTAGGAATATCCCCCAAAATAGGGATGGAAACTTTCCCCTCAATATCTTGACGAGTTTTAATTTTAGTATCCAAAAGGAATAGCAAATAGATAATACCAAACGGAATCAGTAAACCAACCACGATGGCTCCTAAATAAAAAATATTTCGATTTAATGAAACTTGTCCGGTGGCATAAGCTGAATCAATAACTTTAGCTTTTGGAGAAGTAACAGCAAGCGAAATAGCAGTCTCCTCACGCTTTTGAAGTAAATACAAATAAAGTGATTCTTTAATTTGCTGCTGTCTGGATATACCTTTAAAAATTCGGTCAATAGTTGGCACGCGACCAACTTTGCTATTATATCGGTTTTCTTGACGAGCCAAATTATTTTTAGTGATACGAAGCGAAGCCAACTGACTTTTTAAGCCGTCAACAATACTCGACCTTAAACCGTCTAATTGATTATCAATATTTTTTACTTGCGGATTTGAAATTGTGCCGCTTTTAAGCAAACGTTGTCGCTCAAGAATCAATTTGTTATGCTGTTCAATTAGTCCTGCAGCAGAATTGTTTGGCAAATAGATGGTGGGAATCAATTCCTGCGATGCTGATGTTGAAACAGATCGTAGTAGTTCATTTACTATACTAATATCAGTTTCAGTGGCCACAACGGACCGCTCATACTCAGCGGCACTGCTTAAACTTAACGTAGCATCCTCCTCTAAATTAGTTAAGCGGTTATCCTTTTTAAAAGCCTCGGCATTTTTTTCTACCCCTTCTAATTCTGATGTTATGATTTCTAACCGCTCATTAATAAATTTTTCAGTCGATTTAGCAATTTGATTTCGATCAGCTACAGCATCCTCATTGTATTTTTGAATCAACATGTTTATATAATCAATTCCCTTTTGCTCAACTTTATCTACAATGTTTAATTGAATAACATTGGTTTTGTCCTGATTCAAAATCTGCACGCGATTGCTGTATTCATTCGCTTTGTTCATTAACTTCGATTTGATGACAAAAACATCATTGTCAAAATTTTTAAAATCAGTAACTTTTTCAACAATAAAACTACCTAAGTTGGTCGTGATTAATTGCCCGTAGGTGTACTCACTACCATTTGATTTGGCAAAGTCAGAAAGTTTAAACTTTTCATTAGAAAGCGGAGAAACAACAAACGAAGTGTCAATCAAATTGTATCGCTCAGACTTGTCTTGAAATACAATCCGTAAAGGCAAATCCTTATACAATTCTGGATTAATCACCCGTCCTTCAACATAATAAGTCAAATCCAAACCCAGTTCTTCAACAACACTTTGTGAGAGTGATTTAGATTTTAATATCGCTATTTCATTGTCCACATTGTTCTTGCCGGCAAAAATATTCAAATCACTAAAAGCAGAAAGCTCACTGGAACCGCCTTTTTTCTCATCCTTAATCAATATCGTCGCGTTAACGCCATACTGTGGAACAGAATAACGTAAATAAAAATAAACCCCTATTAAACTAAGCATGACGCCTAGTACAAACCATTTCCAATACGACAAATAAATAAATACTTGTTCTTTAATGTCAACGCTATTTTGAGTTGAATCAGCGGTAGGTAAAGGAGAATTTTGCATAGTTATCGAGTGGCTAGGATGGTGATTGTGAGTAACAAACTGATGACTGATAAAGTAATAGGAAGATTGGCGCCAACAACCGAGGATTCAGGTTTAGTGAACCGCGGTTCAACAATAATCAAATCATTTTGTTTCAAATAATAAATAGGCGATTTGAGTACTTCAGAATCCGTTAAGTTAACACGGTAATACGATTTAATACCCGATTCCTCTCTAACCACTAACACGTTCTCACGGTTGGCAACAGGTGTTAAATCACCGGCTTGAGCCAACGCTTCCATAATAGTTAAACGATCTGAATTGATTGTAAAATTACCCGGGCTTTTCACTTCGCCCATTACCGTCACTTTAAAGTTGATGACTCTTACCATAAGAATTGGATCTTTTAAATATTCTTCCAATTTAATTTTTAAAAAATCATGCAACTCCGTCTTGGTCAAACCAGCAACTTTGACAGAACCAATAATAGGCAAGCTAATATACCCTTGATTATCAACCAAATAACTACTGTACTGAACAGCATTACCTGCAGCAGTCTGCTGAACAGCTCCCCCGAAATTAAAAGGAGCAGCTGCTTCCATAGATTCTGACGATACATTGATATAAATCAAATCATCCAATTGGATTTTAGGCTCATAGTTCACAACCTCAGAAGTGGCAGTTTGCTCAATCCCCTGCAGATAAATCATTTTTTGCTTAGAAGCACAAGAGGTCATCAAAACAACAACACCCAAGTAGTATAAAAAATTAACTTTCATAAATAGTGTAAAAAAAATCTTGGCAAAGATAGGTTTTAAATAGGCAAAAATCTAAAAATAAAACCATTAACTATCCAACTCTTGAAAAACAGAGTTCATACTTTTAAACTCAGGAACGATTTTCTTCATTTTGGCCACAATGGTAGCGTTAGACTTCAAATGAGATAAAATAATCAAATCTTCTACCTCATCCGTGAGCTGATGAAATGCGGTACAAATTTCTTCCGCAATCATTATTTTTTCGTGGTGAGTGGGTAAGTTTTTCGCCGAATTGTTCAAAAGCTCTTCATACAATTTTTCGCCCGGACGAAGGCCCACAATTTTTATCGCAATATCTTTGTCCGGCGTAAAACCGGCTAAACGTATCATTTTTTTGGCCAAATCAATTATCTTGACTGGTTTACCCATATCAAAAATAAAAATCTCTCCCCCATTACCCATAGCTCCCGCCTCCAATACCAATTGACAAGCCTCCGGTATCGTCATAAAGTAACGAATAATCTCCGGATGCGTAATAGTGATAGGGCCACCCTCCTGAATTTGTTTAGTAAACAACGGTACTACCGAACCATTAGAACCCAAGACATTCCCAAAGCGGGTAGTGATAAATTTGGTTTGTCGAGAAGAGCGATTACCGGCGTTTTTAAAATGAAGCGACTGAACATACATCTCCGCAATGCGTTTACTTGCCCCCATCACACTCGAAGGGTTAACGGCTTTATCGGTAGAAATCATCACAAAATGCTCCACATTAAATTGCTTAGACAAGTCGGCTAAATTTTTGGTCCCCATTACATTGGTAAAAATGGCCTGCGAGGGATTTTCTTCCATCAACGGAACATGCTTATAAGCCGCCGCATGATAAACCACTTGCGGTTGAAACGTTTTAAATACCTTTTCCAAGGAATCTAGATTCCGAATATCGGCAATCACATTCCGCAGTGCCACATCTTTCTCCTTACTTAAAATTTCAAGCGATAAACTATGCAACGGCGTCTCCGCCTGATCAAGCATAATAATTTTTTTCGGATTAAACTCCAAAACTTGCCGAACAATCTCACTGCCAATCGATCCGGCTGCACCCGTGATGAGTATCGTTTTTCCATCCAATTGGTTGGAGATAGATTTGGTATCCAAAACAATTGGCTTACGCTCCAACAAATCATGGATCTCAAAACTCTTGATGTTTTTAGAAATCTCCTTCTGATCATCCCAATCGGTAACCAAGGGAATGGTATAAACTTTCAAGTTAAACTCCAAACAATCGTCCACAATAATTGACCGTTCCTCTTTGTTTAAACTTTTATCGGCGATAATCAAGGCTTCTGCTTTCACAAAACGCATCAAAACAGGCACCTTTCGGTTCAAATTCAAAATGGGCAAATCCAAAATCCGTTTGGTCGTGTTTTGATTATTTTTATCAATAAAACCAATCAATTTAAAACGCCCGGGCACTTCCGATTTCAAAGCATTAGCAACAGCAATCGCATTGGCATCCGAACCATAAATAATAGCACGGGTAAGCTGTTTTTTGTCATTCCCGCTAAAAAATTTTTCAAACGATTGCTTAACAATAACCCGATAAAAAAACAAAAAAGAAAAAGAAAGCACCGCATTAATAAATAAACCGGTGTTGAGGAACAACTTATCCTCACCGGCTAACAGAAATACAAAATTAATAAGCACCATCACCACCAAAGTGGCCGATTGTGCAAAGAAAAGTTTTAAAGCATCAATATAAGAAGAATGCCGAATAATACCGGAATACGTTTTAAAAACCCAAAAGAAAAAAACATTAAAGGCGATATAGGCAATAAAAGGGGGTAATTCATTCGCAGTTTGTATATAGCTTAACTTAACGCCTTTAAATAACAAATAAGTAACTACGCCGGAAAAGGAGACAATAAAAGTATCCAACAACAAAACAATCCAACGCGGCAGATAACCCAGATTTTTAAAACTAAATCGTAGGCTTAGACCCGCGGCGAACTGAGAGAACTCGTGAAGAAAATGCTTTTTTTCCGAATCGTTCAAAATTATTTTTTTTAATTAGGAATAGTAAAGATATAAAAAAAATTAAATCATAAAAAAATCTTAATTTTTAAAATGGGTCAAAACCGAAGCAATGCGGCTCCGATCAGCGTCGGTCAAGTTAGAACCGGACGGTAAACACAAACCGTTTTCAAACAAATTTGCTGCAAGGGTACCACCATAATACGGATACTTTTCAAAAATAGGTTGCAAATGCATCGGTTTCCACAACGGTCGGCTTTCAATATTTTCAGCTTCAAAGGCCAATCGAAGCGTTTCGCGGGTCTTTCCGTTGGTCTTTTTAGGGTCTATCACGATAGCCGAAAGCCAATGATTGGAATAAAAATCGGTAGAAGGCTCAGTAAAAACAAGGATACCTGAAACGCTATCCAGTTCACTTTGATAAAAAGCATGCATTTTTCGCCGGAGCTGCACATGCGCATCCAGCACTTCCATCTGCCCTCTCCCGATTCCGGCACAAATGTTACTCAACCGATAATTATAGCCAATTTCAGAATGTTGATAGTGAGGAGCGGCATCGCGGGCTTGAGTCGCTAAAAAAACAGCTTTTTCCTTAAGGGCTTTGGAATGGGCAACCAAGGCACCACCGCCCGAAGTGGTGATAATTTTATTGCCATTAAAGGATAAAACACCAAGAGCACCAAAGGTACCGCATTTTTTCCCTTGATACGAACTGCCCAAGGCTTCGGCACTATCTTCTAAAATCGGAATTTCATAACGATTGGCCAGGGTTAAAATCGCATCCACTTTAAATGGCATACCATACAAATGAACAGCAATAATTGCTTTGGGTTTTTTCCCTTTACTGATTCGGTCTTTAATGGCTTCTTCCAAGGCATTCGGACAAATATTCCAGGTCTCCGGTTCACTATCCACAAAAATGGGAGTTGCTCCTAAATAAGCAATTGGATTAGCTGAGGCAGAAAAGGTCATACTCTGACAAAGTACCTCATCTCCCGGCTGTACGCCTAAAAGTACTAATCCGAGATGGATGGCTGCTGTGCCGGAACTCAACGCGCCTACAAACACATCGTCAGCTAAATACTGCTCCAAATCGGTTTCAAAACCAGTCACATTCGGACCCAACGGAGCGACCCAATTGGCATCAAAAGCTTCTTTTACAAACTGCTGCTCATTTCCTCCCATATGCGGCGAAGAAAGCCATATTTTTGATTTATTCATTTGCTGAGTTATATTTTATGATTTTTCCCGGGTTACCAACTACCACTGCGTAATCAGGCACATCTTTTAAAATGACTGCTCCTGCACCGATGGTCGCCCATTTTCCTATTTTTATACCTTGAATCACACTAGCGCCAAGGCCAACGTGAGCTCCCTCCATAACGTGAACATTTCCGGCCAATGAAACATTAGGCGAAATATGCACAAAATCGGAAATAACACAATCGTGTTCAATAACCGCTCCGGTATTAAGGATACAATGCTTTCCGACTGTGGTCGCCGGATTGATAACCACACCGGCCATAACCACCGTTCCTTCCTTCACCTTAGAGTGCTTAGAGATAATGGCGGAAGGATGAATGGCAGTGGCAAAAGTACAATTCATTTTGTCAGAAAGCATTTTTCTAACGTGATTATTCCCGATAGAAAAAATCACGTTACGGCAATCCGCATGAAATTCAGGAGTGGGTTTAACAATGGGATAATGCAAGAGTTGAGTCAAATTGGGATTGTCATCCAAAATGGCTGCAATGACGATACCCTGAGATTCAAGAATATCCACTATTACTTTTCCATGCCCACTGGCGCCGTATAAGGTAACTTTATTGTCCATTAAAAGGTTCAATTGTGGCTGCATCTGCGGCATTTATTCCATCGCTTTTAATAACTTTCATGACTGTTTTTAAAAGTATTTTTATATCCAACCAAAACGTGAGGTGATCCACATACCAGACATCATATTCAAATTTTTTATCCCATGAAATAGCATTTCTACCATTAACCTGAGCCCATCCGGTGATCCCGGGTTTCACTTCATGCCTACGGTTTTGAAAATCATTGTATAAATGTAAATAATGGGTCAGCAAGGGGCGTGGGCCAATCAAACTCATATCCCCACACAGCACATTCAGCAATTGAGGAAGCTCATCCAACGATGTCTTTCGAACAAACAAACCCACTTTAGTCAATCGATCGGCATCCGGCAACAAATGACCATGACGGTCCTTTTTATCATTCATGGTCTTGAACTTGATAATCTTAAAAATTTTCCCGTTTTTACCCGGTCGTTGCTGAAAAAAAAAGGGTTTACCGTCATTGGAGAAATATAAAAAAACGGTAATACATATAAAAATGGGCGATAACAGCAGTAAACCTACTAAAGCTGCTACAAAATCCAACAAAGGCTTGAGACCATTTTTATACATGAAAATCTGCTATTACGAAATGCAAAAGTAAGCAATATTTGTTAAATCAAATGAAAAAGCAAGATTAAGAAATTATTTCATTTTCTGGTATTCCGCCAACAAGGCTTGCCAAACTACCTTTTGTTCATAACGTTCCACGATCATGCTACGGGAATTGCTTTTCATTTGAAGTCGTAATGCCGCATTGTCTAAAATTAACTGCATGGCATCCAGAATTCGTTGCTCCGATTTGGGCGGAATAATAAGACCGTTCTTATTTTGAATAATAATTTCATTACACCCATTAATATCCGAAACAATCGAGGGCAATTCCATCGCACCCGCCTGCATCACCACATTCGGAAAACCCTCCCGATAACTCGGAAAAACCAAACAATCGGAAATAGCCAAATAAGGACGAACATCGTGTTGATACCCAACCGAGATAATACCCGAACAATGCTGAATGGCCTCCAATGTTTCAGGAGTTAGCGGATCCAAATCGCTCTCCAATGGCCCTACCAGCAAAAATTTAGCATGAGGATAAGTAATGCTGATTTTTTTAAAAGCACGCACCGCTTCATTGATACCCTTATCGGAAACCAAACGACCCACAAAAACAAAGACAAAATCACTGTCAACAAGTTGCAAAGACTCGCGTAAAGCGACTTTTTGAGCAAAAGAAAAATGGGCTTTGGAAAAAAAGGTGGTATCGATGCCGTTTACATTGCCATTTGCGATAACATGTAAAGGCTTGCTTGTGATTTTATAACGTAACAAATCATTTTTCACACCCAAACCTTCCGGATAGACCTGTGTGGCAAAAGCACACAAAACCCTATCCATCATAATCAAAAGTTGCTTCATTAGTCCGGTTTTCGAGGGAAAAATTAAGCCGGTGAAAGTGTGCACACGGTGCGGAACACCAGCAAAATAAGCCGCTACCATACTCAACAACCCTGCTTTCGGTGTCATCGAATGAACAATAAAGGGCTTTTCTTTTTTAAAAACCCGATATAATTGATACAATGATATTAAGTCTTTAAGTGGGGAAATTTGCCGTTGTATCGAAACACCAATGGTTCGCACATTTTCTCGATTTCGCACATTTTCTAAGTGAGGATCTTCACCGGAAACGGCAATAACCTCATAAAACTTATTCAAAAAAGATAATTGACCTTTGAGAAGTAAATCCAAAGACATAGCAATTGTAGAAATCCGTATGATTTTTGCTGACTTCAATTATTTATAGTTAAATTAAATATACCTTTCTTTAAGATAGTATAACTTGGATACAATAGCAGATGTCAACGGTATACCAAGTAGTTGACAAAAAAATCGTAAGACCTTTAAATTAACTGTTCTACTATACTTTGTAACGACAAAACAATTTTTAAGACGCTGTTTTAATTTAATTTTATCGTCGGCAGAAATGGCAGAATAAAGTACGAGTATGGTAAAATAATAGTAGGCAAGATTGTGCAATAGAAAAGAATTTACAGGTTTATTTTCTATCTCTAATTTAGGAAGCCAATCTTCAATAATCAACAAGATACTGTTGATCCCTTTTACCCCTGCATTGCCGGTAACAGAATTCACTTGGTTCTTTCTGTAAACATAATATAAATCATTCACAGCATCGATCGAAGAAACACAACCAAATATTTTGGTGTTCCAATCGATATCCTCAGCAATTATTTTTGTTCTAAAAAATATTCCATTTTCTTTAATGAGCTTTGCTTTGGTAGTGTAAACCCAAGCGGAACCAGGAAATAATTTTTTTTGAATTAAATACTCAAATGTTTGAATTAAACTAAATGATTTAATAATGGTCAAATCATAATTACCCCTGGAAATTGAATAGTTATTGGAAGAAACATTATAATTTTTACCCCCGTATAAAACAACATCGGCATTATGTTTCTGAATCGTTTGGCTTAATTCATAAAACAAATCATCACTATCTAAAAAATCATCACTATCTACAAAAATAAGATAATCGCCGGTTGCATGATGAATACCATTATTTCGGGCAGAGGAAGCTCCTCCATTCTCTTGGTTAATCAGTTTTATGCGATCGTCATTTTTTTGATAGGCAAGGCAAATAGCTGCAGAAGAATCGCTGGAACCATCATTAATCAGCAATAACTCAAAATTAGTAAAAGTTTGCTTTAAAATTGAATCAATACACTGATGTAAAAACGTCTCAACATTATAAACCGGAACGATAACACTAAAGATTTTTCTTTGCTCCATAAAAATAATCTTTATATTTTAATTTATATTTAAAACTGTTCCATTTCACTTTAAAAAATTGTCTATTGAACCACTTTTTTCTGTAAAAGGTAGTAAAATTTTGAAGCGTTATCACCTCTTCTAACAATAAAAACTCATCAAAACTAATTAATATTTTATCTACATTGAAATCAGTGAAGTTACACTTCATCTGCCGCTTTTGCAGGTGAATATACAAGAATTCCTCTTTAATTAATTTACCTTTTTCAATATAGTACCTGTAAACACAACCGTTTTCCCATGTAAAAAGTTGCTCTTTGATTAAGTCAGTAGTGTATGTATTTGCAGTATAATTATAATTACTTAAAATCATGTTGGTGTGATAAGGGTCAATATCAGCAGCGTAACTAGTTTGAAAAACCGGAAGAGAATGACTATCAAAAATAGAATTTATACTATTATTCTGCTTTTCATCAAATGCAAAACCTTTCGGGTGGGTAAAAACTGTTTTAAATCGTTCAGCACCGTTTAAAGGCGACATAAAAAGTTTATTGATTTCTTGTGTGTTTTTATACAACGTTAAATGACCAAATGTAAAAATTTTGTCATATTTTGATAAAATATCCCAATTTAAAAAATTATTAAAATTACCCCATAATATATCAGGATCACAGTGCCCCCAATAATCATAGTTAGTTAAATATTCTTCAAAAACGTAACCAAACGACGGCCTAAAGTCACATAACTTAAAAGGACTCTCTAAGAAGATTTTAAACTCAAATTTTGACTGAAACAGTAGTTGAATTTCATCAAATTTTTTATATACAACCGTTACATTATCCGGAAAGTCGTACTCTGTTTTGTCATCTGTAAAAAATAACCAATCGACAGCATCATTAAGTCTAATCGTCTCTAAATAAAGTCTGAAATAATTGGGAAATTTACCAAAATAAGGAAGAATTAATACTGTTCTCATTTATCGTTTATGTTTCTTATTTTGATAATTTTGATACATCGTTAAAAGATATAAACAGAAACCAAAGGGAATGGCTAGAGTTATCAATCCTTTTTTGGCTGCTCCTCTCCAAAAATTATAATGCCCTAAAATTAAACAGGAATTGATATAGTGAATAGCCTGTGTAAATCGAATCTCAAAACTGGGAGCCATGTTCATCATCAATAGACGCAAATGTTGAAAACCACGCGGATTTTTTAAATATTGGCTGGTCATATTCAAACTAGAACCATCAGCTAAATATTCAACAATACAAACAGGTTCATTAAGAATCAAAATCGTGTAATCACGCTCAATAAAATATTGTTTGTAATACAGAGAATAATATTTTTCACCTTCAAATACTGGAATTGGGGGATATTTTTTTAATATTTTGGTAACTGAAATAAACTTTTTATCTCCGGTAATTTTAACTTTCTTCTCATTGTTCTCCCCGTAAAATATATATTTACATCCCCAACCCTGAAATGATTTTAAATCATCAGGAAACTTTTCTCCGATAATGTTCCCTTTTTTATCCTCATCAAGAGCATAAATACCGCCACATTGATCGCTTTTATTTTGTTCCCAAAAAGAAAGTATTTTTTCAATTGCATCATGAGTCATCATGTCGTCAGAATCGATACACACACTTAACTCTGTATGGAGGTGCTCATAGGCAAGATTATGTGCAGTGTGCATTCCACCATTCTCCTTATAAAAATAGTGAATTTCAATTTGATTTTCGTCTTTCCAACGTTGAACCAATTCATCGGTAGCATCTGAAGAACCGTCATCAATAATTAGCCATAAAAAGTCTTTATTCGTCTGATGTAATAAACTTTCATACAAATCACCAAGACAAAATGCCCGATTAAATGTGGGTGTGAATACTGTTATTGTTTTTTCCATTTATTTTGCTAAAATGACATTTAATAAATAGGTGAATCCAAAATAGAGTATAATTATAATTCCTATCTTTCGATGTTGATTTTCATAAAATTTATTTTTGAGAAGCGGATAAATAATGACAAGTCCAAGTAAAAACCATGATAAATAGGAAAACCTATTGCTGTAGGAGGCACGTATTACTAATATCCAAAACCCATTGGCAACAATATAAATGTTGCAAATTAAACTATATGTTTTGTCGTTAAATTTCTTTTTTATGATAAAAAACCAAGCCGCAAAAATTCCGGTTGCACTGTAGAGTAAAAAATCCCATCTGAAACCTATTTTTAAAGTCACACCCTCACTTGCCTGGTCAACCCCTCCTATATAAAGACTTAATTTATCATCATTAAATCCGGCAGATAAAAATAAATTTTCCCAAAAACCACCCATTGCCAAGGATAGAGGTATCGTTAAAAACCAAAAATACAAATATACTTTTGTATTTGAATATTTTGAAACCAAAAAATAAACAAGGATCGGTATAATCAATGACTTGTGTATAAAAATAATCAAAAGAAAGAGCATGTATTTTGATATCCATTTATCTTTTGAAATTGCCAAAATAAACAAAGAAGAGGCAATTCCGTTTCTAATTCCGTTAACACCATACCCCCAAAAAGAAAAAGAAATAGCAAGCATTAAAAAAGCATAGAACCAATAATCATTAAATATTTTTTTTGCACCAAAATATAATGGTAATAGATACAACAACGCACAAGTAAAAAAGAACAAAGGAGCGGTCAAGTTTTTTGCGAAAAAATATTTAAAAACCTCAAAAACAAAATCTTTGCTAGTATCAAATGGATAACCATTTTGATATTCTAAAAATTCATTGTAGTAATTTAACATATCGCCGAAACGATAATTAATTGGCCTCAGACCAATATATAAAATCAAAAAAAACAGAAATAAAATACCAAAGACATTTTTACCTTTTAGATTCGCTACATCTTGAACTTCTAACTTAAAAGATTGCATAAAAATAACTACAACAATCAATAGTAATACATTGTAGTAAATAAGTTCATAATAGTCAATGGGTATAAGCGTATTCAAAATTTAAAGTGATTTTTTTATTGAATCGCATAATGCTTTTGTAAAACTAACTCCTCCAAATTTATCAATATGGTTTCCGTCATAGGTTTGGTAAATATTATTTTTTGAAAAATCAATAAAACTAACATTTCTTTTTGTTGAAAGAGCTTTAATATCGTCATCAAAACCAACCCAAAAATTTTGCTCAATATCCAACAATTCCTGATCAATTGGCATTCGGACAAGTACAACTTTTCCGTGATTTTGTAAAAAAACAATCATTTTTTCAAACTCTTCCATCCTAAAAGAACATTTTTTCCAGCGATTAGCAAAACCATTGTAGATATCTATTTGATTTTTTTTCCATTTATTCAAGGTTAAAGTATCCTTAGGTAAATTCTTTTCTTCCAACCAACCATCTTTATGGAGTTCAGAATTTTTTTTGATGATTGCTTTGAAATGGAAATAGTGAAAATTCTTGAACAAATATTCGAAATTAGGATTCATAGTAACAAATCTCATGTTATGAGGTGGTGTATTTTCCTCTGCAAATATATTCCGATCGAAATTATCCGCTTCTCTCTGAGCAAAAAGCCACGGGTGAACACTTAAAATAAATAATCCATTTTTTGTTGTACTCAGCAGTTTGTTTTTCACACTTTGTGTGTAGGGTGGTCCGTAGGCAGCTTGCGTGATTGTAAAACTATAATTAAACATGGGCAAATCAAATTCATTATCTACAAAATACTCATTAATTACTCGCGGCTGTATGCCCTGCATACTTCTCGAATCACCTAAAATAAAAGACGATTGCTTAGGAGTTGTAAACTTAAGATAAAAATAATCAACATTACCACCGTACCCTATCAATATAAAAGAGATAGCAGCAGTTAATAAAGCCGAAAACAAAACTATTTTAAATAAAAAATTTTTCATTAAAATTGAAAATAAATATAAAAACCTGAAATACCGTTCATTTGCAAATTAATTGATAAAATACTCCATAAAGTCGATAAAATAAGTAACATCAAAATGGCTGCAGAATTTAAATGGCTAAAAAAATTATCACCCACAAATTAACAAAATATAAATTAATAAAAACCATTTACATCCTACAATGGTTTTAAATAGCTGCTTGCTATGCGATCTAAATCAAATTTAGAAAGTAATTGCTCTTGATTAGTAATTAAATTTTCTTTAAATGTTGAGTCTTGTAAAACAAGAGATAAAGCTTTTGCAAATAATTTTTCTTCGTGTGTAAAATCATTATTGTGAGGTATCGCTAAACTTCCTTTAAAAAAATTGGGGGTTACAACCCCACTTTCTGTGATAATTAAATCGCTTGAAGTAGCTTGTTGATGAATACTCATTAATTCCATAATTCCATCTGTACAATTTGACGAAACGATGGGAGTTTCTGTTGCAATTGCCTCAACAATAACATTCGGTGTTCCTTCATAATAGGAACTCAATGCCAAAACAGTAGCCGATTTTAAATAGTGATAGGGATTAGATTTTCTTCCCAGAAAAACAACTGACTCGGTCAAATCGAGGGTTGCAACTAATTGAGTTAAATAGCTTGTTACATTTTCATCTCCATCTCCAATCAAAACTAATTTTAAATTCTTTTCCTCTCCTACAACTAAGCTGAAAGATTTAATCAAATGCCAAGGTGCTTTTTGACAAGATAATCTCCCCAAAAACAAAACAACTTTATTATTTTGAAATAGCTTCATTTCATCTTCTAAATCAATTTCAATCATCGACAACCGATTGATCTCTTGAACATCATGAGGATTATAAATAACCGTTAGATTACGAGAAAACGCATACCCACAATTCTGAATCAAATCTTTTTTTATTGCCTCGCTTATACAAACCACTTTATCAAAGAAGTAGTAACTTGTCTTAAAGGCTAATTTAAAAACAGTTGCTAAAAAATTTTTATTTACAAACTCAACACTCTTTAAGGCATGAATACTGGCAATTTTATATTCTTTGGTAAAACTCAATGAACTAAAAACATTAGCCATATCGCCAAAAGAGATAGAGTGTGTTATGTCATATTTTTTTACAACCTTTCTAATTACAAAAGGAATTTTTACATAAAATAATAAGCGACTAATAAAAGACATCTGATTAAAATCAACTTTAGACAAAGCGATTTCGTCCTCGTTAAAAGTAATAATATCAGAAGGAAGTTGTATAATCTTGATTGCTTTTACTTCAAACCCCTGTTCCTTGTATTTAGAATAAAAATTAAGTGCCAAACGTTCCATGCCGCCTACACTACCGTAGGGCATAATCAATAAAATCTTTTTCATACTGACAATTCTTTAAATAAGGTATCCCACTGAACTAGAATATGTTGAGGTAAATAGCGTTTAACATTATTTTTTGCCTTATTTCCCATCCTAACACGCAGATCATTGTCTTTAATTAAGTCTAAAATGCGTAAAGCAAAAGTACTTTCATCACCATTCTCAACTAAAAACCCATCCTCACCATCTGCAATAATACTATTGGGTCCACACGGGCAATCATAGGAAACACAAGGCACACCACATGCCATCGCTTCGATAAGAACCATCCCAAAGCCTTCAAAACGAGACGAAAATACAAAAATGGAAGATTCTAGAAATTTATTCTCAATATGTTGAACCGGCTCATAAAAAGAGACCGAATTTTCTATTTTTAAACGTTTACATTGATTGACCAAATCACCGGAAGCTTCAAAACTCCCGTAAATGCTTAAAGTCCAATCGGGAAATTGATCAACAACCATTCTCCACGAATTCAACAAACGGTCATATCCTTTTTGATACCCCTGCTTCCCAACTGCTATTACATTTTTATTGACTAATGTCGACGATTGTTCAGGATAAAACGACAATGGATTTGAAATGACAACGACATTCTTACCGTTCCATTCTTTTAAATTATCCTCAGTTAAAACAACAAATCGATCAAACGTTTTAGCCAATTGATTCATTACAAAAAACTTAAAACCAATTTTAACCCTGGTGAAAAAAGAAGGCACCTCTCCCAGTTCAATTATTTTAGAGACATGACGCTCATATAACATTGAACATGGTTTTCGGAGAAGAATAGGAAGAAAAAATCCTTTTAAACCATCATCACACACTAGAATAATGTCGGGTTGAATTTGCTTGACGGCTGTTTTTATCCCACCAAGATAACTTTTGATATACCGAAATGGATTCCCACTTACGGAAACATCATGATAGATGATATTCGTACTAAATTCGTAGAAAGGAACTGCTCCATTATTATTTAAGGTTAAAATATGTACTTCATACCCCAATTCATCAGCGAGGTAAGATGCCTTGACCGACAAAACCCGTTCAAGCCCTGCAGGACCTTTAATACCATTGGTAATGTAAAGCAGTTTAATTTTTGGATTTTGGTGCATTACTTTTTAATTTTTGATTTTAAATTAAAAATCATTCCGGTCACAACGTTTGAAATATAGTTTAACTCAAGTGACTTTCGATAAAAAATATAAAGAATTCCATTGAAAATTACTAGCGACAAAAATAGTTTAATTATAAGCCCTAACCAACCTGATAAAGGAATAAAATGAAATAGCACGAAGAGTAGCCCTAAAATGAACAACAATATCGCGATGTAGGATATGTATTTGATAAAGTACAATTTCGGATTGAGTTCTAATGCTTTTGTAAACACCACAAACGGATCATACCACGCGTTAGTTACTGCGCGTGCGATAGCCATAGAAATTAAAATACCGAATAAACCGTAGTGACTTCCTAAAATAAACGATAAGATTACATTGATGATTGCCGTTCCTAAAATGAACCAACGTCCTTCTTTAAACAAGCCAAATGTTGATTTAAATGTCCAAACCGCATTTTGCATGCCCACCATGTAGAAATTTAAGGCTAAAGCACAGACCACTGGAATGGAAAGTGTGAATTCATTTCCAATCCAAACGGTGATAAAATCATTGATTAACAGAATGATCATCGTGGCTGCCATTCCGAAAATCCAAAAATTAGCAAAATTGACGATAAAAAATACTTCACGTTTTTTTTCAATGGGTTCTCTCACATTCACGTTGGCGATACTTCCGGTAAGTCCTGAAAAAACTTGCATAATTAAACCTGAAGCTAAACCAATTAATAACGTATAATTAGATAAGAGTCCAACAGCTTTAAGGCCGGAAAAATAGTTTAAAATTATATTACTTGTATTGTTTACCACTAATCCTCCTACTTTGACGATGGCTGTGGATTTTAAATCAGAAAAAATTTTTGCCTTTACAAGTTCGTCCACTTCCTCTTTTTTAAACTGTTCTAAAAAAGGATAATGCTTTTTAACCAATTGTGATAAATACAAATTTCCACCCAACTGACAGATTAATTGAATAGAAAGATAGAGCAAGAAATTCTGAAAAAGAACCAACGAAAGAATTTGCAAGCTATTTTGAATGATAAAAACAACTATGTTCCGTTTGGCAATGACGTAGCTTTTTTGGTCGGCATGAAAGAGACTGATTTTATAGTAAAAGAAATACGAAGCAACGGTATTAAATAAAAAAAGTAAATAAATTAGATGTAAATCATCCGCCAGTTGTTGTGGTGGGTTATCCACTATTTGTGTCAGAAAAGGTAAAACCAATAAACCTAAACCGGCTACCACACCGGCAATAATGAGATAAATCTTTTTAAAAAAACGAATTAAGGCGGCAATTTGAGCTTCGTTTTTGTCGGCAAGTGGTTGATACAACGCATAAAGAATGGCACTGGTTATGCCTAATTCGGCCAAGGAAAGAAGGGTTAATATACTAGTAAATAGGCCGTTTACACCCAAATATTCAATGACCAAATAATGAATAAAAATGGTACGACTAACGAAACCCAACACCATTTGAACCACCTGGGTGAGCAATCCAAGGGAAATGTTTTTTACGGAATTACTAATGCGGGAATTACTATTCATCTATTTCCATTCTACATTATTCTTGATTAATTTTGCTGGTACTCCACCATACAAACATTTCTCAGGAACATCTTTATTTACAACTGAACCGGCTGCTATGATTGCTGAATCACCGATTGTAACACCTTTTAAAATGGTCACATTATTGCCAATCCAAACATGATTGCCTATTTTTATTGGTCTGGTCATTTCACTTTCTCTTCCAATAATTCGATGAGCATCACTATCCCAGATAGTTACATTTTCTGAAATGGCAACATTTTCACCTATTGTAATTTCTTGATAACAACGTATTTTCACATTTCGATTAATATAACCGGAACCTAAATTCAATTTGGCATTCTCAAGCAGTATAATATGACAACCGGAATGAATCGAAAATATATTTTCTACATTAATTTCAGAATTCGATTTCATCTCTAACATCCCTGCAAAAGGCTCTTTAACACGCATCGACTTATTTAAGTAGAAATCTCCCTTTTTTAGATTAATAACCGCAGAGGAATGTTTTTCAAACCTAAAATTTCCATTTGAAAAAATTAAATTTGACATTCTTTCTCCCTTTGTCAAAAAATTCAAAACAAGGTTACTGCCTTTGAATAGTGATCTGCTAAATAAAAGTTGAATTATTTTTTTCATGAAAAAAATTTTCTTTGCTTTACATTTCAATAATTTAGGCAAATATACTCTATTGGATTTTAAATTTCATGTCGTTTATTAACTATGCGAAACACACCGCAATGCAAACCCTTGTGTAAAGGGTAAAATATCAAATTCCTGAGAGTGAATACCAATTCCTTTCGTGTCGCCTTGCGAAAAATCGATAGCACCATCTCTACGGGTAACTTTCATCAGGTAGCGAATTGCTTTTTCTGTAGATTGTTTACATTCGATTTCAAGAGAAGAAATAGCAGAAGCATTCATTAAAAACCAAGTCAAGGTAGCAGTGGCGGAAGAATCAGCTTGTGCATTTTCACTCATTACTAACCAACCCCAAGAACCATTTTCCCGTTGAAATTGCATAGCCATTCGGACAAATTGTTCCACCCATTGGGTCATTGCTTGTTTTTTGGGGTGCAATGGGTCTAAAGCTTTCCATGCATCAATCAAACCAATAGCATACCAACCCAAACCTCTACCCCATCCAAAAAGACCTACCGGAAGTTTTGTTTTGGTGGCATAGGTATGGCAGGGGATAAATTGGTTGGGATACATGCCATACGCATTAAATTCTTCCAATTGAGCAATGGCCAAATCAACCGCTTCAGGAACTTGAAACTTTTGACCATATTCAATTAAAAAAGGACAAATAAACCCAATCGTATCCACATAACGGAATTTTTGAGTATGGCGTTTGTATGTCACAGTAGCATGTTCGCCTTTCAGTTCTTGAATCAATTGCCACAAACGGTCATAAGCCGGTTTCAATTGTTGGTGATTTAACCACGGTGTTTGAATGAAAGCATAACCTAATATAACGCCATCGCTTTCGGTAATGGGATGAACCCAATGACCATCGGGTTTGATTTTTCGATTCACATACACATCAATTTGCTGCTTGATGTTTTCCCGTTTAGTTTGTGCATACTGAGCTGTTAAACCTAAAACCAAAGCGGCTTCTTGCCAATGCTGAATGGATTCGCGTTTATAATTGCCTCGTAAAATATCGATGATAATCAATCGGCTATTGTCCGTTAATTTAATAGTAGGTGTTTTTTTTAGCCAGTGTAATGATTTTTGCGTAACAGCAGCTTGCCATTGTTTTGTATCGGTAACCCGACCAATTTTGATACGACTTTGCCACGTAGTGAATTGTGGTATCCAGTCGATAAGCAATACTAAAATAACAAGTGCAATTAGGAGGAGAATAATAATCATGGCTTTCTGTTTAGGTTTGAAAATCTACTACTCAGAAATATTTTTCTCAGGTTGACCTTCGGATGAAATTATCTTTTTTATTTCTATTTCAGAAGTAATTTTTCGTTGTACTACGTGATTAAAGAAGGTGGAAAATTTTCTAGCACCTTTATAATTCAAATGATCAAAATCGCCAAACTCCTGATTGGATAACGGAAAATCAATACAATCCAAAAAAGGTATCGTACTAAAATGCTTTTTCCGAATGGAATCAAATGCTTTTTCATCATACGTTGAACGCAAAATAGGGTGCACAGGTGTTCGGTAGAATATCAATTGAATGTTTTCGTCTTTACACCATTGCACAATTTTTTTTAAATAGGTGAGATTAATTTCAGAAATACCTTTGCCTCTTTCTTTAACCATAGTTTCAATATAATTCACACGAATCAACGAATCTGTTTTTTCACGCTCCAAATAAAGGTAATCACCCCAATAAGTTTCAGGTCTGATTTTACCTCTATACTTCACCAAATCGACCATGTTATTTTTTAAAAGTAATTGCTCTGATTGCAAAACCGCTTTTGGATTCGCTTTCCACAACACTTTTTTTTCTTCCGAATCCATGGCGAAAAAATAAGCAGGATATTTATCATTGATAAACTCGTCGTCAAACGTCCAATCATCCATTTTTTTCTCCAATTGATTATTGGAAAACGACAAGTAAACCGTCCTGATAGTCGGATTAACTTCTATCAGTTTCTTGAGTTTGGCATAAGTATAAAAATAAGCCTCACCACCTTGACTGAGATTTTTGGTATGAGATAGTAAGCTATCGTTCAAACCACATTCCGGTTGCGAATGCCCTAATACTATGTTTTCAATGGAAGTATTAAGTCTATACCGCTCGGGATTTTGCTTTTGCTGAATAATAAAAGAACGAATTCCCACTAATACTAAAAGTAGAAGAACAATGAAAGCTGTACATTTTAGTAGAAAACTTTTCATTTAATTGGAATTAATTGCTTCGTTTAACAATGAGGAATATTTTTTAGCTCCGGTTGCATTTAGATGATCATCATTACTAAAATCCTTTACGATGAAAAGAGGTGAATCCTCGAGGTTTACGTATCTAATTTTTGAATGGGTTATCAAACTATCGATGTATTTCTTTCGATAACTATCTTTTAAAACCAATTTATGATCACGATATGTTTTATATAAAGGAGTTGAAACAATGTAAACTGTAAAGCGCTTTTTAATTGCGTAATCAATCATGAAATCGAGTCTTTTTTTATTACTAATTCTTATTGTTTCTGAATCTTCTTGATGTCTATTTTTTAGTCTTTCTGGGCTATTCCTAAAAATGAGTGTGGAATCATATTTTAAAGGCAAAAAATCATCAATATAATTTTCTTCAACAAAACCAAACTCATTAATTTTTTGCTTTTTAGATGTTCCCTTTAGGGCATTAATTAAATTTTGATTAAAAAAACTAATATTAGACGAATACAATGAAAACTTCTTAATTAGTTTTATAGGATAAACTTGAACTTGATGATACATATAATACCAAGGTAGTCGAAAATAATTTTTATCATTTTCGATATCTAATCGATGATAATCTAATTCAATAATTATGTTCTTTAAACTTTTCATTTTATCAATATAATTAAAGAAAAGTGCAGAATCTAATTGGATATCCTGCGAACCAAATGACAAGTTTGATGTTAAGTTGTCAAAATATTTTGGATTTATACCATTTTGACTATGAGAAGTTCCCAAAACCAGCGTCTCAATTTTATCTATATTTTGTTGTTGAAAATCAGCTTTAATTTTAAAAGCGTTTTCTACATTTCTAAAATAAATTTCCAACCCAACTGCAACAACCACAATCGGTAGAAAAAATATAATCAGTTTTAATGAAAATACTTTCATACATTTTAAAATTGGAAATAAATAAACTCTTGCTCTTTCCCCATAAAGAAGAAAATCAAAAAGATAATCACGTAATAAAAGCCCCAACGCAACGGTCGTTTCCACCTCGAAGCTATTGCTTCAATAGCATATTGCTCTCCTCTTCCTATCCATTCAACCGTCATAAAAAAGGCCAACAAACCAAAAAGGGAAAAGGGAAGAACCGTGGGCACACTCAGTAAACTGGATGTAAATATGCCTTTAATATAACTAAAAGCATGCGTGATGTTGTCTGCTCGAAAGAAAATCCAGGCAAACACAGTTAAACTAAAAGTGGTTAATATAGCCAGAAAATCCCTGGCAGAGGGCAGCAGTCTGCCAATTGCTACTACTTCAAGATTGTGTCTGTTTTTATTGGCAAGTAATAAAGGTAAAAAATACAACGCATTCAAAAATCCCCAAACAATAAAAGTCCAATTGGCTCCGTGCCAAAAACCGCTCACGATAAAGATAATAAATGTATTTCTGATTTTCATGTTCATGCCACCCTGACTGCCACCCAACGGAATATAAAGATAATCCCTAAACCAGGTGGAAAGAGAAATATGCCAGCGACGCCAAAATTCGGCTATATCCCTGGAAAAATAAGGAAAAGCAAAATTGCGCATCAAATCAAATCCAAACAAACGCGAGGTACCAATAGCAATATCAGAATAACCCGAAAAATCACCATAGATTTGGAACGTAAAAAACAACGCTCCCAACACCAAGGTACTTCCGGAATGGGAATCGGAATTGTTAAAAATCATATTGGCATATTCAGCACAATTGTCGGCAATAACAATTTTTTTGAATAATCCCCATAAAATTTGACGCAAACCATCAACGGCAAGCGTAGAATTAAACACTCTTTTTTTATAAAATTGAGGTAATAAATGAGTCGCTCGTTCGATAGGACCGGCAACTAACTGGGGAAAGAAACTCACAAAAGCAGCAAAAGCAACAAAATCTTTAGTAGGTTCTAATTTTCGTCGATACACATCAATCGAGTAACTCAAGGTTTGAAACGTATAAAAACTAATTCCAACCGGAAGGATAATGTTGAGCATACCGGCTTTAATTGGCATTCCAAAAAAGGTAAATGCAGTAATAAAATTATCTAAAAAGAAATTATAATATTTAAAAAAGCCAAGAAAACCAAGGTTGACAACAATACTAATCCAAAGTAAAATTTTCCGCTTGGTGAGGTTTTCTTGCTTCAAGAGCCCTACCCCAACCAGATAATCAACTAAAGTGCTAAAAAGTATCAACGACAGAAAACGAGTGTCCCACCAACCATAAAAAACATAACTGGCTACCACAATCAATAAATTTTGCAACTTTAAGTTACGGTTAGTCACAAACCAATACAGTATAAAAACGATTGGTAAAAAAAGGGCAAAATCAATGGAATTGAACAACATATTTTTTATTTTTCAATTAGATTATATAAAATTTTTAACTCTTGCTCGTTGTCAATTTGACAAGTACTTAAATTGCGTTTTAGCTGTACACCAATCTCATCATTTTCAAGTAGTTGTATGATTCCTTCGGCAATGGCTTCAGCGTTCAAATCAACAATGTAGCCATTCTCAAGATGCGTCAGTTGGTCGGAAACCGTTGGAAAATTAGTAGCTAAAATAATTTTTTGAAGAATTTTAGCTTCTTCGGTAGCACGTGATTTCCCCTCAAATCGAGAGGTTTGAGCATAAATCGAAGCTTTTTGTAAATAGGGATAAGGGTTTTCCTTTTGACCGATTAAAAAGAAATGATCCGCAAGTTGCAAAGCATTAATTTGCTGTTGCAATTCGTTTCGCAAACTTCCTTCGCCCAAGATAAACCACCGAAGAGCATAGCCCCTTTGAACCAAAAGAGAACAAGCGGCTATGGCCAGATCAAATCCTTTTTGAGGATACAATCGCCCGACAGAAACAATAGTGATTCCTGAAAAATCCTCTTGAATCGGTTCTTCTGCCATCACCTTAATGGTTTCCAATGAAAAAACACTTTGCATCGTTCCGATATGAATAGGTAAATCGGAAAAAAGTTTGTGCAAAATGGCTTCGCAGGACTTGGAAACAGTTAACAAAGCGGTTAATTGTTTAAAATAAGGTCGATCCAAGGCAGGATCCATGCCCAATTTTGCATAGTCATTTCGAATAAAAGCAATTTTTTTAGTAGAAGTAACTTTATCAACATTATAGCAATTTGGAATATTTTCGAGATAACTGATGGCTACATCATAAGTTTGAGGAAGCTTTGGTAAACAAGTACGTAAAACTCTCCATAATTTCTGATCTTTGATTGTCGGAACCGGTTCATTCTTAACATAGAAAAAATAAACCAAACGAGCCAAAACAATATCCAACCGAAATCTGGTTAAACTTTCTAAAAGGGCTGTTTTGATTGACATATCAAAATAGGCAATCTCTTGAGGAGCCGGCAACAATTGAACTTCCTTGGGTAATTTTTTTAAAAACACTCCCTCATTTTTCATCAAGAGCAAATCCACATCATACTTTTGATAATCAAAGACTTGTAGTAGCGAAACAAGCGCATTTTCTGCTCCGCCACAATTAAGGTTGTTAATGATAAAAAGTATTTTCTTCTTTGTTTTAGTCATGAATAAGTGCGTATAATTTTTCGATTTCAAGTTCAGAATCGATCTGTTCATGTGACAAATTTAATACTAAATCGCTCTGAATGGATTTATTTTGATAGAGTTTAAAAATTTCTTCTGCCAAACCCTGCGGATCCATGGGCGAAATAATACCATTTTTCAAATGAACAATTTGGTCTTTGGCAGTGGAAAAGTCGGTAACAACAATGGGTTTTTGAAGAATCTTTGCTTCATCAATAGCGATCGATTTGCCTTCATAACGAGAGGGTTGCACGTAAAAGGTTGAATTTTTCACAAAAGGATAGGGATTGGCTTGCAGGCCCAAAAACAAAAAGCGATTTTGCAGACCGTAAGCGGTGACTTTTTCTGCCAAGTTGTGGCGTTCGTTGCCATCACCAATCAAAAGCCATTGAACGTCAAGCCCTTTTTGAACCAAAAGTTGACAGGCTTCTACAGCCATATCGCAGCCTTTCTCATGGCTAAGTCGAGCCACGGTAATAATGGTAAACAGTGTCCAATCCAATTCTACAGCAGGCTTATCTGCGGCTAATTGACGAATCAATTGAGCTGAAACAATGTTGTGAATAGTTTTAAATTTGTGTGGTAAGTTGGGAAAATTGACTTGAAGATCTAATTCACATTCGTGGGAAACCGTAACGACAAAATCCATTCTTGAAAAGTAAGGCAAATCAAAGGAGGGTTGCATCCCTGACTTGGAATAATTCGTATGAATCCAGCCTATTATTTGGGTAGCGTTCACACGGTCAACAGTATAATAATTGCAAGATTTTTCCATAAACCCGATAGCGACATCATAGTTTTTTTCTTGCATCGGAATGGCTTTTCGCAAGTTTTTCCAAGAAGATTGTTCTGCAAAACCGGTGTTGCTAATCAATTTATTTTTAAGTGAATAGACGATGCGATGAAAAATCAAAGCTATTTTGCCTGATTTCAAAAAAGTAAGGCAAGAATTCACTAAACCGCTGGTAAAATCAGCATAATTACCCTGAATCGTGAGAACATTAACCTGTTTCGGTATACTGGAAAAAAATAATCCTTTGGGCTGAAAAGCTAAAAGATCAACTTCATAGCTGTCAAAATCAATCGTATTGAGCAGATTAACGAGGCCTTTTTCCCCGCCACCGGCATCCAAAGAAGGAATGACAAACAGCAATTTTTTTTTCATGTTAAAGTATTTCGGCTAAATATTCACCAGCTTTGTAAGACATCGCTTTAATTTCAGGTATTTTTTTAGTTAACAATTCACGGAGCTCTAACTCATCGCGTTGTAACTCTTCAAACTTCTGAATTAATTTTTGAGTATCAGCTATTTCGGTAATGCCTAAAACCAATCGCTCTGCTCCGAAAATATCTCTCGCAATTCCTTTTGATTTTACACTATAACCCAATACCATGGTAGGCACATGATTAGAATAAGCGGCAATGGTGGCGTGTGTTCTTGCCCCAATAAAAAATCGCATTCGGGCAATATAGCCTTTGTATTGAATCGCATTCAAATGGTCCGGCAACAAAATAACCCGGTTTGTAGATTTGAAATGATGGTAAAATTCTTGTAAAATTTCATTATCGTTATTCCCGTTAATCATAACGTGAGGCGTTAGAGCTACAGTCATAGTAGTGGTATCCAAAATATGTTGAATCAATTGGATAGAAGCTTCTTTAGACGCTTTATTTCGTTTATACACTAACGGACTGTAATTAAACCCAAGTGTATTACCTTCTTGCCAACCTTCCGGTAAAGGAAGCTCTTCTTTCTCCATCGTAAAAGCACCATCGGCACACAGTTTTACGTTTTGGATGCCTTTTTCAATAAGGTTTTGATATGTCAATGTCTCTCGAACGAGCAATAAATCAAACGATTTTAAATCGGTTACTTTAGCAGGTGATAAATCTTCACTACCAATAGAAGCTCCCCAAAGAATTAATTTTTTACCGGCTTTTTTAACTTGTCTGTCCACTTCATACAACCAAGGTTGCTCACCATAACAATAATTATCTCCTCCGATGGATAAAAATACGTCATGGGTAGGGATATGTTTAAAAATCTTTTGGTAAATAATTCGAATCGCATAATTTTCATTGCCAAACAACTTTACATTAAGCAAACTAACAAACCATTCTAAGCTATATTTTTTGATTTCCACTCGGCTATCGTCAAATAAATTTGTAAGGCCGGGCATATTTTTGTCTGACTCAAAATCTTGAGACAGCAAACTGATTTCGGCATTGGGAATATACTTTTTGATGATGGGAATACCCGATCGAACAATAGCTTCACATCCTCTGTTTTTACTTCCTCCGTGGAAAAATAGTAGAATTTTCATAGTTTTTATTTTTTATTTCTAAAAGCACTATATCGAACAGCTAATAATAGTGCGATTACGCTTTTATTTTTGATGCTCTTCAAAAGAAACTGTTGGTAACTTGATTTATGTTGAAGCAGTAATTTTTCATAGTTGAGAATGGAATTTTGTACGGTGGAATGGGTAATCATCTTTTTGACATACCGCATTCCGTACTTCAAAGAAATCGATGGATTAGGTTCCAGATAAATATTGATATAAGAAAGTACATTCTCAACTAAACGAATCGAACGCCATTCTTCAAGTCGCTCACGATGATAAGTGGTATTTAAAATCGTTTCATAATCAAAATCATAAACTTCCAAGGCACGATTAAAATAGTCTTTTTTGGATAAATCACGTGTAGCACTCCCATCAACTTCTTTGTAAAGGTAGCCACTATAATTCGTAAAATAAACATTTTGGGCGTTGTTAAATGCAAGAATATTAAAAATACCATCCTCACCTAGTGCAACACCAACTGGAAATGTAATGGCATAGTGGTGAAGTAATTTTTTTTTATAAAATTTATTCCAGCATGTATTTAAAGAACTGTTTTGAATAAAAGTAGGTAGCAAAACAGCATTTATATAACTTTTATCCAATACTTTTTCAGCAGGAACAGATGACTTAACGTGTATAATGTGACCACCTTGCTCTCGCTTAAAATTTGAAACAACAATATCAACATGATGTTGAACGGCTAAGGTATAAAGTTGTTCAAAAAAATCAGGAGCTATAGTATCATCAGCATCCACAAAACCGATATAATTACCTTGAGCTAGCGCAATTCCGTTATTTCGGGCAACACTCACGCCTTGATTATCCTGATTAACAAGGATAATCCGCGAATCAGTGGCTTGATAAGAGGCTATTATCTGTGAACTTGTATCCCGGGAACCATCATTGACAAAAATAAACTCAAGCTCAGGAAGGGTTTGACGTAAAAGGGAGTCGATACAAGCGGTAAGGTGCTTTTCGGCATTATAAACAGGTATGATGACGGAGACTTTTACCATTTTTCTATTTTGAATAATATTCCTTGTACCAAGCTACAAAAGCTTTTACTCCCTGATCAACAGGGGTGTTGGGTGTATAATCAAAATCTTCAATCAAATCGTCCACATCAGCCCAAGTCCGTTCTACATCTCCGGGTTGCATCGGCAACATTTCTTTGATGGCTTTTTTACCGGTTGCTTCTTCGATAGCTTCTATAAAATCAAGTAGTTTGACCGGTTTACTGTTTCCGATATTATATAAACTATAGGGTTTTGAAATGGTGTTTTTTTCAAAACCATTCGTGATATTGACAATACCGCCAACGATATCATCAATATAAGTAAAATCACGGGAAAGATTGCCGCCGTTAAACACTTGAATCGGACGGTCATTTAAAATAGCATCGGTAAACAAAAACATCGCCATATCCGGTCGGCCCCAAGGCCCATAAACGGTAAAGAAACGCAAACCAACAGTCTGAATACCGAATAAATGACTATAGGTATGAGCCATTAATTCATTGGCTTTTTTAGTGGCAGCGTATAAACTAATGGGATGATCTACATGGTCATACACCGAAAAAGGTATTTTTTCATTCAAGCCATAAACACTGGAACTACTGGCATAGATTAATTTTTTAACGCCATGATTCCGACAACTTTCCAGAATAGATAAAAATCCGGTGATATTGCTATCAACATATTGAAAAGGTTGTTCTAAACTAAATCGCACCCCGGCTTGAGCGGCCAAATTGCAAACTAAATCAAATTGCTCAGTGGCAAAAAGATGGTCTACCCCTTCTTTATCTTCCAGGCTTAGTTGGATGAATTGACAGCTATTTCCATGAATGGAACTCACAATCAATTCACTTGGTTTAATAGCCGTTTGATCAAAGCCTAACTGAGCTAAACGGCCAAACTTTAAAGTAACATCATAATAGTCATTGAGGTTGTCCAACCCAACTACATTGTACCCTTTGGCGAGATACTGCTCGCATAAGTGGTACCCGATAAAACCGGCTGCTCCTGTAACTAATAGCTTCATTTTTCCTGTTTAAGAATATTGTTTCTGGTAATACTGTTGGTATTCACCTGAAGTGACGTGTTGCAGCCACTTTTCATTACTCAAATACCAATCGATGGTTTGTTCTAAACCTTCTTCAAAGGTAACGGAAGGTTCCCATCCGAGTTCGTTTTGTATTTTAGAGGCATCAATCGCATACCGCAAATCGTGCCCGGGTCTGTCTTTCACATAAGAAATCAATTGTACCGAGGTTCCGGCGGAACGACCTAACTTTTCATCCATTTTTTGGCAAAGCAATTGAACCAAATCAATGTTCTGCCATTCGTTAAAACCACCAATATTATAGGTTTCATGATTTTTACCTTGGTGAAAAACCAAATCAATCGCAATAGCATGATCGATCACATACAACCAATCCCGGGTATATTTTCCATCGCCATAAACAGGCAAAGGCTTATGGTTGATAATATTATGGATGAATAACGGAATAAGCTTTTCGGGAAAATGATTTGGCCCATAATTATTAGAACAATTCGTAATCACATAAGGCAAACCATACGTTTCGCCATAAGCACGGACAAAGTGATCTGAACTCGCTTTGGAAGCCGAATAGGGAGAATTGGGATCATAGGGCGTAGTCTCGGTAAACAAACCCGTTGCTCCTAACGAGCCATAAACTTCATCGGTAGAAATGTGATAAAACCGTTTGCCTTCCAAATGGTCCTTCCAAATGGTTTTGGCGGCATTCAGTAAATTCATCGTGCCAAAAACATTTGTTTTAACAAAGGATAACGGATCGGTGATAGAACGATCAACATGCGATTCGGCAGCCAAATGGACGACACCCTCAAATTGATGTTGTTGAAAAAGTGCATTGATAAAATCAACGTCCGTGATATCGCCTTTTATAAAGGTATAATTAGGTAAATGCTCGATATCCGATATATTTTCTAAATTCCCGGCATAAGTAAGTGCGTCCAAATTATAGATTTCATAAGTTGGATACTGAGTTACAAATCGTCTGACAACGTGCGAACCAATAAAACCGGCTCCTCCGGTGATTAGAATTTTTTTCATATTATAATTTTCCGTCTGCTTGTGTTGTTAAAATTCCTTTTACATCATACACAATCGCTTTTTCTTTTTTCAATTTATCAAAATCCAGCGAAAGAAATTCATTATGGGCAACACCTAAAACAACACCGTCGTATTTCTCGTCCTTCAGTTCTGTCGACGTTATTAAATTATATTCGTGTTTTACTTCAGCCGGATTAGCCCAGGGATCATAAATAGAAACAGCTATACCATAATCAGCCAAAGCTCTAATAACATCAACAATTTTGGTGTTACGCACATCGGGACAATTTTCTTTAAACGTAATGCCAAGCATTAATAATTTTGCTTTGTTTACGGTGATATTCTTTTTGATCATTAGTTTGACAACCTGAGAAGCCACATAATCACCCATGCTGTCGTTCATGCGTCGTCCGGCTAAGATAATCTCCGGATGATAACCCGCTTCTTGTGCTTTTTGAGCCAAATAATAAGGGTCAACCCCAATACAATGACCGCCCACTAACCCCGGTTTAAAAGGAAGAAAATTCCATTTAGTACCGGCCGCTTCCAACACCGCTTGGGTGTCAATATTTAATATATTGAAGATTTTAGCCAATTCATTCACAAAAGCAATATTGATATCGCGTTGCGAATTTTCGATTACTTTGGCTGCCTCGGCTACTTTGATAGTGGGAGCTAAATGCGTCCCGGCAGTAATAACCGATTGGTATAATTCATTTACTTTAATCCCTATTTCTGGCGTAGAACCGGCTGTTACTTTTAATATTTTATCTACGGTATGTTCTTTATCTCCCGGATTGATTCGTTCCGGAGAATAACCGGCAAAAAAATCTTCGTTAAATTTCAGTCCGCTTATTTTCTCCAAAACAGGAACACACTCCTCTTCGGTCACCCCCGGATAAACGGTAGATTCATAAATAACGATGTCGCCTTTTTTCAACACTTTCGCAACCGTTTCGCTGGACTTATACAAAGGCGTTAAATCAGGTCGATTATTTCGGTCTACCGGAGTAGGAACCGTAACCACATAATAATTACAATCTTTGATAGAATCGATAGCAGTAGAACAAAATAAACCATTTTCTGTCAAGGGTTCGTTGCTAAGTACTGCTTTCAACATAGCACTGTCCACCTCAAGCGTATGATCTATCCCTTGATTCAAATCATCCACCCGTGTTTGGTTAATATCAAATCCAACCACAGAGTACTTAGTAGCAAATAACCTTGCCAAGGGAAGTCCAACATAACCCAATCCAATTACTCCTATTTTAATACGCATAGTTTCTCTTTTATGATCCGATGGTTTGGTATTTAAAGCCAATTCGGGTTAACTTTTCTTTGTCTAATAAATTTCTGCCGTCAAAAATAAAAGCGGGTTTGTTCATGTGGGCATAAATTTTTTCCCAATCATAACCTTTAAATTCATCCCATTCGGTCAAAATGGCAATCGCGTGAGCATCTTTGCAGGCTTCATACGGATCGTTAAAGGTCTGAATCCCTTTTTCATTTTCTTGAGAAGGACGGGTTTGTAAATAATTTAAATCAGAAATAATTTGTGTGTGTTCTACTTTGGGATCATACACGGCCAATTTTGCTTGTTCAAAAAGCAAATCGTTCGCCACGTAAATAGCCGCAGATTCCCGCGTATCGTTGGTGTCTTTTTTAAAGGCCCAGCCCAAAAAGGCAATTTTCTTATCGGCAACCGTATTATAAAGTGTACAAACAATATTCTTGGCAAACCGAGTTTTTTGATGGTCATTCATAATAATTACTTGCTCCCAATAATCAGCTACTTCGTGAAGGCCGTATGATTTGGCAATATAAACCAAATTCAAAATATCTTTTTGAAAACAAGAACCACCAAAACCAACCGATGATTTTAAGAACTTCGGACCAATTCGGCTATCCATACCGATCGCTCTGGCAACTTCATTCACGTCGGCACCGGTTTTTTCACACAACTCAGAAATAGAATTAATCGAAGAAACCCGTTGGGCTAAAAAAGCATTAGCAACCAATTTAGATAGCTCAGAAGACCAAACATTAGTGGTTAAAATGCGCTCTTTGGGTACCCAATTCGCGTAAATGTCTACCAAAGCCTGAATAGCTTTTTCACCTTCCGGAGTAGTTTCGCCACCAATCAAAACGCGATCCGGGCTAAACAAATCCTCAACCGCAGTGCCTTCGGCTAAAAATTCAGGATTAGATAGAATTTGATACTTCACCCCATTGCCGGTATTTTGCAAAATACTCTTAATCGCCTCGGCGGTTCGCACCGGCAGTGTCGATTTTTCAACTACAATTTTATCCGTTGTAGAAACACGGGCAATTTGACGGGCACACAATTCAATGTATTTTAAATCGGCCGCCAACCCTTTTCCGGAACCATAGGTTTTAGTGGGCGTATTCACAGAAATAAAAATCATTTCCGCTTCTGCAATGGCTTCATCTACAGCAGTAGAGAAAAATAAATTTCTACCACGTGCTTCGGCCACAACCTCACTCAAACCGGGTTCATAAATAGGGATATTATCCACATTCGGGTCGTTCCATAAAGCAATGCGTTGTTCATTTAAATCAACTACAGTAACTTGTATATGCGGACACTTTTGAGCAATGACAGCCATCGTAGGACCTCCTACATAACCGGCACCAATGCAACAAATTTTTGTAATTTTCATGCTATATAAATTTATCTTTTCTACTTTAAATTGTTCCAATACCAATCAACCGCCTCTTTTAATCCATCGGCAAAAGAAAACGTTGGTTGGTAACCTAACAAACGGTTCGCTTTTTCCACACTGGCCAAGGAATGCGGTATATCACCCACTCGGGGCGGCCCATAAACAATAGGGACGTCAGCAATCATCGGATCGTATACCGCTAAATAGTCCCGCAACAAATGCACCATCTGATTCAACGTAGTACGATCACCAAAAGCCGTATTATACACCGTATTCACCGCTTTTGGATGAGTAGTCAACAAGGCCAATTCATTAATTTGAACCACATTGTCAATATACGTAAAATCCCTTGAAAACAAACCATCACCGTTAATCACCGGACTTTCGTGTTGCATCAACTGCATCACAAATTTGGGTATCACCGCAGCATAAGCCCCATTCGGGTCTTGTCGTTTTCCAAACACATTAAAATAACGAAGTCCAATCGTTTCCATTCCATACGTTCGGCTAAAGATTTCGGCATACAATTCATTCACATATTTAGTAACCGCATAAGGAGACAAAGGTTTACCAATAACATCTTCCACTTTTGGCAACGCAGCAGAATCACCATACGTGGAAGAACTTGCGGCGTAAACAAAACGTTTAACCCCGGCATCTCGTGCGGCAACAAGCATATTTAAAAACCCGGAAACATTTACATCGTTAGAAGTAATCGGATCCTGAATAGAACGTGGCACCGAACCTAGTGCCGCTTGATGCAAAACATAATCAACCCCATCCACCGCCTTTTGACAAGTAGATAAATCGCGAATATCCCCCTCAATAAAAGTAAAATTCGGATTTACCAAAAAAGGAGTGATGTTGTGACGATGCCCGGTGGCAAAATTGTCCAAACAAACCACTTTGTGTCCAATACCTAAAAAATATTCACACAAATTAGAACCAATAAAACCAGCTCCACCCGTTACTAAAACAGTATATTTATCTTTAGATTGATTCATTATTTTTTAAAATATTTTCTTACTTTACCAACAAGTGTTTTAGGTTTTTCATCTTCACCATAGGCATTGGTATAATTCCCATAAATATAGCTGTAGCCATACCCGTAGCCATACCCGTAGCCATAACCGGTTCCATACTTCGCTCTGTTTTCAAAACCATTAAAAACAATACTTACATTTTTCAATTCTTCCCGTTGCACCCTGTTATTCAATAAATTAATCATCTCCTTTTTGGTGTAATTTTGACGAACAATGTATAAAGTTACGTCAGCATAAGGAGCCAACTCAATAGCATCGGCAACCAATCCAACAGGAGGCGTATCTAAAATGATGTAATCATAACGCTCTTTAAGGTTAATCATCAATTGATCCATCGATTCACCAATCAATAATTCAGATGGATTGGGAGGAACCGGACCAGAGGTTATAACATCTAAAAAGGGTATATGTGTGTGTTGAATTACCTCATCTAACGTTTTTTGACCTACTAAATGATTAACAACACCAATATCATTTTTAATATTAAAATCATCAAATATTTTAGGCTTCCGTAAATCCAAACCAACAATCACTGTTTTTTTCTCACTTAAGGCAAAAACAGTGGCAATATTAATCGAACAGAATGTTTTTCCTTCGCCACTAATGGAAGAAGTCAACATCAATGTTTTAGAACCCTCTATTTTCTGCTTTTTATACATGAATTGAAGAGAGGAACGAATGGCCCTAAACGACTCAGAGAGCGAAGACTTTTGCTTTTCAAAGACCGCTAAATTCGATTTTGTTTGCTTCATCCCGATAATTCCGATAATAGGAATAGTCGTTAACTTACTGATATCTTCCGCATTCAACACCGTATTTTCCAAAAAGAAAATAACAAACACAGCTATCAAAGGAATAAAAAGACCGAGAAAAAAAGCTAGTACATAATTAACCTTGGTGTTTGGACCAATTTGTCCCGCACCAATATCTTTGGCTGGATCAATAAAATGAACATCCGCTAAATTGGCTGCTTTTACAATATTTGCCTCATTACGTTTACTCAAGAAGCTGGTAAAAATAGTATTGTTTAAGTCATATTTCCTGGAAATTTTTAAAATTTCCTGCTCATCTACAGGCAACTGACTGATTTCTGATTCGGCTTGATTTAATTTCGTATTAACAAGAGATAAATCGTACTCTAAAGAGGATTTTGCCGATTTTATATTTTCCAACAACACACTTTTTAACGCGTCCATTTGCACGTCAAAATCCTTAAACATTTTTTGGTTTTTTACCAAATAAGGTTTTTGAGCTCGTTCTGTTGATAAATTAATGATTTTGGAAACATTTTGTGCGATATTAGGGTCATCAATACCGGCAACAGAAGGTGCAGGTAGTTTGGAAAAATCTACACTATTAACTAAATAATTTTGTAAAGATTTATAATAGGCAATTTTTCGGTTGATACCGTCTTTTTCTACTTCATAGGCTAAAATTTTAGCCGAAATTTGACTTCCTCCCGTGTTAATTTGATAATAATTTTTATTTTTCGAGAAGTTCTTTAACTCGTTTTCATTGTCTTTTAATTTGTCTTCCATTGCTAGTAAAGTACTGTCGATAAAAGCAATAGTGTTGGTCGCAAATTGATTTTTACGATCCAACTGATTTTTAACGATGGTTTTAACGGTTTCATTCAAAAAAACCACCAATCGATTTTTATTCGTTCCCTCTAAACTTAATTTGATAATAGATTGTGCATTTTTATCAATCGTAGTTTTTATACTTCTATATTTGGTAACTGTTTCGTCAAATTTATTAAACTTTATAAAATATTCTTGACCAATGTAATTGCCAATAAAATCTGCCTTTTCTAACTTTATATTCAAAAAAGGTAAGTGAATAGGTTGGTTAAAATTAAAACGTTTTGTAAATGTTCCACTACTTACTCCCTTGCGGGTAGAAGAATTTGTGCCGTATAAAAAAGTTTCCGCTTGTTCCTCTTCAAAGATTACGCTTACTTCGTAGGCGGTTTCAGATACAAACTTAATACCAATTAAAGTCTTTAATAACTGAGGCTCGTTTTTATCTATAATCACTTTAAAGGGCACAGAACCATAAACATCCATCAGGTAATAGTCTCCTTTTTTGAGATAATCAAGATAAAAGTCCAATTTATCCACAACCACCTCATTGTGAGACCTTGATTTTAAGGTGGATGCTAAACTTTGAACCTGATCGGATGTGCCTCCCCAATTAAAGACCAAACTAGTGTTGGAGGTAAAAAAGGGATTACTCTCCTCTTTAATAGAGATGATGGTATCTAATTCATAGATTTTTTCTTTTCGAATATTCACATTATAGGCAATAAGAAAAGCAACGATCCAGCTCATGATAAACCATTTCCAGTAACCGGCTAGCTTTATAATAAAGCCCTTTATATCAAACTTAATTTGGTTTTCAAAAAGTGTAAAATCTTTAGACTCGAGCATGTTTTTAAATTATAAGCGTGATAAAACAATGATAGAGGTAACCAATGACAAGGCCGAAATAATGGTGGTCAACGTTTGAATACCGGTAGTTCCTGTTCCCCAAGATTTTTGTTTTAACGGATTAATCAGTATAAAATCATTGGGTTGCATGTAGTAATAAGGAGACTCCAAAGCCTTTCTATCCAGTAGGTTGATGGTGTGCATTTCAACCCCATGTGGGTATTGTCTGATGATAAGAACATTCTTTCGGTCACCGGTCATGGTGATATCGCCTGAATTTGAAATGGCATCCATGATGGTTGCTCTTTCGTTATAAATTATATTGGTTCCCGGATTTCTAACTTCACCATTAATGGTGTAACGAATTCCTGCTAATTTTACTGTAACAAACAAATCGGCCTCTGCGTTAAAATACTCTTCTAGTAATCGTTTTTCTATCTCAATACGGATTTCTTCTGTTGTATTCCCTAAAACTTTTACTTGACCCAGTACCGGTATCCGAATATTTCCATGATCATCAACATTAAAACCGTCGAAAAACAGAGTCTGTTCGTTTACTATATTACGATTCCCTTCGGAAACTTTAAACATTTCTGTTAAGGTAGCATCGATGGTTTTTATATTAACAACTAAGATATCGTTACTTTGAATACGGTAAGGTTTCTTGACAAGTTCACTCATGACCAACGTATCATTTTGATCTTCTGTGTTTTGCAAATACTTTAAATCTTTGGTAGGCACACACGATACCGTCAGGAGAAAAAGTGAAAACAAGTATAGTAAATACGTTTTATTCATTTTAATTTTTTTTTGCCAACAAATATAGTTTTTCCTTTAGAATATAAAAATAAGACAATCAATTATTAACTGCTTTTCATCGTGTTTTCAAATGGAATGCGATTCAAGATACTTCTTCCTAACGTTATTTCGTCTGCATACTCCAATTCGTCTCCCACTGAAATTCCTCTTGCAATGGTAGAGGTCTTCACTTCATACTGTTGGATTTGCCTGAAAATATAAAAATTAGTAGTATCGCCTTCCATCGTAGAACTTAACGCAAAGATAACTTCAGCCACTCTTCCTGAACTCACTTTCTCAACCAAGGTGACAATATTCAACTGGCTTGGTCCTACTCCATCAATCGGCGAAATTTTTCCGCCCAATACATGATAAATACCTTTAAATTGCCCTGTATTTTCAATGGCCATCACATCACGAATATCCTCTACTACGCAAACAATCTGGTGATTCCGTTTTTCATTGCAACAGATTTCACAAAGTTCAACATCAGAAATATTATGACAACTTTTGCAGTACTGCACCTCATTTCGCATGGTTTGAAGTGATTCTGCCAAAAATTGGGTTTGTTCCTTGGGTTGTTTCAGCAAATGCAATACCAAACGAAGGGCTGTACGCTTACCTATTCCCGGTAATTGTGCCATTTCGTTCACCGCTTTTTCCAATAATTTTGAAGAAAATTCCATTGCAACAAAAATACATTTTTCAATTGTAACACTTTAACATTTATCACGAAAGTTTTTTTAATAGCGTAGGATTGCTATAAAAATTCATTTAAAGCAACAAATTACACGAATTGACACTAATCAATTCGTGTAAATTCGTGCAATTCGTGGCTAAAATAAACATAAAAAAATCCCGATTTTCATCGGGATTCAAATCAATTATATTTTAAAACGTTTTCTATCGTTTTCTGTCAAATAAATTTTTCTCAAACGAATCGATTTCGGAGTAACCTCAACATACTCATCTTTTTGAATGTATTCCAACGCTTCTTCTAATGAGAAAATAATCGGTGGAATAATTCTTGCTTTTTCATCATTTCCGGATGAACGAACGTTCGACTGTTTTTTCTCTTTCGTTACGTTTACACTCATATCATCCCCACGAGAATTTTCGCCAATTACCTGACCTTCGTAAATTTCGGTATTTGGTTCAACAAAAAACTTACCGCGATCTTGCAATTTATCAATAGAGTAAGGAATAGCTTTTCCTTTTTCCATAGAAATTAATGACCCTTTGTTACGTCCGGCAATTTCACCTTTGTAAGGTTCGTAGCCAATGAAACGATGTGCCATAATAGCCTCACCTGCAGTAGCAGTAAGCAATTGATTACGTAATCCAATAATGCCACGTGATGGAATATTAAATTTTACAATCATACGTTCACCTTTCGTTTCCATAGAAAGCATTTCGCCTTTACGTTGAGTAACGAACTCAACCGCTCTACCGGAAAGAGTTTCCGGTAAATCAATGGTTAATTCCTCAATCGGCTCACATTTTTGACCATCAATTTCTTTGATGATAACTTGTGGTTGACCAATTTGTAACTCATACCCTTCTCTTCGCATGGTTTCAATAAGAACAGATAAGTGAAGTACGCCACGACCAAAAACCATAAACTTATCAGCAGAATCCGTTTCACCTAACTTCATCGCTAAGTTTTTCTCTAATTCTTTAGTTAAACGGTCTCTAATGTGACGAGAAGTGACAAATTTACCTTCTTTTCCAAAGAAAGGAGAATCATTAATAGTAAACAACATACTCATCGTAGGCTCATCGATGGCGATAGTTTGCAACGCTTCCGGATTTTCATAATCAGCAATAGTATCGCCAATTTCAAATCCTTCTACACCTACAATCGCACAAATATCTCCGGCGATAACTTCGGTTACTTTTTTACGTCCAAGACCTTCAAAAGTGTGTATTTCTTTAATTCTGGATTTAAGCACTTTACCATCTCTTTTTACCAAAGAAATTGGCATTCCTTCTTTCAAAACACCTCTTTCTAAACGACCAATCGCGATACGTCCTGTAAAAGAAGAGAAATCTAAAGAAGTAATTAGCATTTGTGGAGTTCCTTCCGATACTTTAGGAGCCGGTACATTAGCAACAACCATATCCAATAGGGCTTCCACATTATCCGTTACGTTTTCCCAATGATCAGACATCCAATTATTTTTAGCTGAACCATAAACGGTTGGAAAATCCAACTGCCATTCTTGAGCACCTAATTCAAACATTAAATCGAAAACTTTTTCGTGCACTTCTTCCGGAGTACAGTTTTCTTTATCTACTTTATTGATTACAACACACGGTTTTAGACCTAAATCGATGGCTTTTTGCAATACAAAACGCGTTTGTGGCATGGGTCCTTCAAAAGCATCGACTAACAAGCAAACACCGTCTGCCATATTCAATACACGCTCTACTTCACCACCAAAATCGGCGTGACCCGGTGTGTCTATAATGTTGATTTTTGTACCTTTATACTGAACCGAAACATTCTTAGAAGTGATCGTAATTCCACGTTCACGCTCTAAATCGTTGTTGTCTAAGATTAAATCACCTGCGTTTTCGTTTTCACGAAAAAGCTGACAGTGATACATAATTTTGTCAACCAAAGTAGTTTTACCGTGGTCAACGTGGGCAATAATTGCAATGTTTCTAATTGATTCCATCTGTTATTTTTTCAGGGTGCAAAGGTACACTTTATTTCTACATAAAAAACTTTTGGTTAAAACATTGAGCGATTTAACGTTAGGGTAATAATGAGGGTGATGGGTGTTAGGTGATGCGTGATGGGTGAATTTCGGTTCTCTTTGCTCAAAAATCAACAATCGTTAATCTTTAATCAATCTCCTTTTACCCATTACCTTTTACCCATTACCTTCTTTTAAAGGCACACGGATGGGATGGATGGAACAGATTTATGCAGATTTGTTGGGTTCGCCGAGCGAAAAGGGATAAAAAAGGATTAAATAACTACTAGATTAGTAGTCTTTTCAACGTATCGCCTGCCCACTCATTTGGAGAGGGGTTGCGGGTGAGGTCTATTCAAAAAGGTTATCAATTACCCAATTGACAAATTCTCACACTGACAAATTGACAAATTACCGATTCAACAACTTCTCCAAATAAGCAACCTTATCCTTCTCCGCCTGCACCAAACGTTCATAGAGCTCAACTACTTTGTCCAAAGGATTAAAAGTGCAGTTGTGATTAACTGTTGGTCCCGTGTGAACTACCGAACCATCATAATTATTTTGGATATTATTAAATACAGCTTCGTCACTATAATTTTTTATCGCCTCAGCAGTCACTCCCAATTCCTTAGCAATTAATTGCAATTTTTCTTCATCAACAGTTTCACTTCCTTCTATATTAGAAATCGTCTGCTGACTCACGCCTATCGCAAGAGCCAACGCTTCTTGCTTCATCCCGCGCAATTCTCTTATTCGGCTAATGTTTCGGCCAATATGTTTCGGTTTCGTTGTCGTGCTCATAATACAAAAATATAAAAATTAGTCGTTAAGTTCACATGGTAAAATACAAGCGAAGCTGGTACCACACAAATCATACCACCCTACCTAACTCAAAACAGTAAGGTCGGCACAGATAGACAAAAATAAACTTTTTTAAATCACTACAAACCTTTAGCCCAACTAAAATTTCAAAATTCAAGCAGCTATTCCCAAATTCAACAGCACAACGCCCAATCTATAAAACACCAATCAAAATGCAAATCTCAAAGTCAACCCATCGACTAATTGACTAACTACCACATCGAAACATTGCCACATTAACGCTTACCTTCGCAACACCATCACTTTACCAACCCCAAGTAGGGTTTTTATAATATAAAATCCTTCACTCAAATCTTGAACAGAAACTTTGCTTTCGTTGTCAAGCTCCCTTTGCTTAACCTGACTTCCCTCGCTATTGTAGATAAAAAAGGGTTCATGAGGAAGTGGCTGCTTATTCATTTGGATGAATAGCCACTCATTGGCTGGATTGGGGAAAACAGTTAATTGGTTACTTATTTTTGTATCATTCAAACTGAGGGGTGCACTGCAATTAGCAATTTTTAAATCGATTTGCTCCAGCAATGCCCACGTGTATATATTGTAATCTTTTTGATGATAACCCGCAATTGAAAATGATGGATTTGACTCTTCCTCTTCCAAAAGATTAGGTCGCAAATCGTTGGGTCCCGGCGTGTGCTGCACTACAAAACCTACTCGATTGAAGGCTGACCGTTGATGCCGGATGCTATAAAGATTGTCGAACGCCACATAACCAACATTACCGCCAAAGTCGACATTATTCCGTAAGGTGATAAAATTACGTAGCGGTTGTGATTCGTCGGAATAATAGAGAGAGTCTTGGGAAGTTTGGTTCTCGGCGAAGTTCATCAAACTGTTTGCCCATCCATTAGAGACCACAAACGGATTTAGGCACGGATGAGATGCCAACGGTGCTGGTGGGGTCTGCCCTTCTTTGTAACTTCTCCAATTCATCACGCAACCGCACTCGTTTTGTTCGGTGCAAAAAGGAATATTTTGCCACCAACCCCCCGTTACCAAATCGGGTTGAGCATAATTGGTGACCATACCGGCAACCACAGCTACCACTAATTGTTGGCGTAATTCAGGATTGGAATCAAACACTTCACTGAGTAAAAAACCAGCCAAATAAGCTCCTTGTGAATGACTGGCAATGATAATTTTGTTTCCGTTGTTTTGAGTTGCCAAATAATGTAAAAAAGCATCTTTGACGTCGGTGTAGGCTACTCCTAAAATGGTGGCTTGATTGAGATCCGTGGGACTGGTGAGGAACGTGGGTGGTGTTGCTTGACGGTAGCGGGGTGCAAAAAAACGTCCATATTTTGCCAGTAATCCGGCTTGACCGCGAATGCTTGCTGCTACTAAAAATGAGTTTTGGTTGGCAATAGGAATAGTTTCTATTTCGGTATAGCTACCCAAGTTTTGAAGCACCGTGGGATGAATGAAAAACACATCTACGCCAGTGTTGATCATGGCGTTGTTTGTGATAGAAATGACGGAGGTAGTGGTTAAATTTTCATCTACAACAGCAATGTCCAAATTGGCACCATTTAAAAGTGTAGCGGGTTTGCCTGGATGATAGGCCCAATTGGTCATATTACTATAATCGGTTTGGGCCACCAACCCAGAGAAGAAAAACAGAAAAATGAGAGTAAGTAACCGTTGGTGTGGTAGTTCTTGTTTCATGTGTCGTTTTGTTTTTAAAATAGAATAAAGTCATTAGACTTTTTGAAGGTGAAAAGGTTTAATGTGTCTTTTTTTAGGACGAGTAATTCGTATAACTACAATAGGATTTATCTCGTAATCTGTATAATTATTTTTTGGACGAGTCAACTGTATAGATAAAGCATAGATAAAGCAAAGATAAAGTATAGATAAAGTATAGATAAAGTATGGATAGTGCATGGATAAAGCATCAACGGTGGCAGAATTGTATAGTACAACACTGGCTGCCTTTCTCAAATCAACAATCATCATTCTTCAATCGTTACGCAAGGTCCACATGCCCAAATTGACACGTTACCCTATTGCCGCATTACCCAATTGCCGCATCAACTAATTTCCCTCCTCCCCTTGCCAATCGATAATTAAATTTTATATTTGTCATCCAAACTTTTTTCATGGAACAATTTGTAGTATCTGCCCGAAAATACAGACCCCAGACGTTTATGGACGTGGTGGGTCAGCAGGCTATTACCAACACGTTGCTTAATGCCATCGAAAACAATCACTTAGCTCAGGCTTTGCTTTTTACCGGACCTCGTGGTGTGGGAAAAACGACTTGTGCGAGAATTTTGGCCCGAAAGATTAACCAACCCGGTTATGACGATCCGAACGAAGATTTTGCGTTTAATGTGTTTGAATTGGATGCCGCTTCTAACAACTCCGTGGATGATATTCGGAATTTGATTGACCAAGTTCGCATACCACCACAAACCGGACAATATAAAGTGTATATCATTGACGAGGTGCATATGCTTTCGTCTGCGGCTTTCAATGCGTTTCTGAAAACGTTGGAAGAACCACCACGACATGCCATTTTTATTTTGGCTACCACCGAAAAACACAAAATTATTCCGACTATCTTGTCTCGCTGTCAGATTTTCGACTTTAAACGGATTACTATTAAGGATGCCAAAGAACATTTGGCGTATGTTGCAGAAAACCAAGGCATTCAATTTGAAGACGATGCGTTGCATATTATTGCTCAAAAAGCAGATGGTGCGATGCGGGATGCGTTATCGATTTTTGACCGAGTGGTTTCCTATTGCGGAAATAATTTGACTCGTCAGGCGGTTACGGAGAATTTGAATGTGTTGGATTATGAATCCTACATTAACATCACCGATTTATTATTAGAAAATAAATTGCCGGATTTGTTGATGGCATTTAATGATATTCTAGCTCGCGGTTTTGATGCTCATCATTTTATTCAAGGATTGGCTTCGCACTTTAGAGATTTGTTGGTTTGTAAAAATCCTGCCACTTTAGTGTTGTTGGAAGCCGGCGAACAAGCTCAAAAGTTATATGGAATTCAGGCTCAAAAATGCAGTCAGGAATTTTTGTTGAAAGCAATTGAATTGGCAAACGATACCGATTTGAAGTTCAAAGTTAGTCAGAACCAACGTTTACTCATCGAACTTTGTTTGATGCAATTAGGCTCTATCACTTTTGATGGAGAAAAAAAAAAGTTAACGGCTATATAATTCCCCCCTTTCATTTTCTGGGAAAATTAGGAGCTATTGAAGTGGCGACTGCTTCTGTGGAAGTGGTTCCGAACGTGCCAAAAGAAATTCCGAAATTGGAAACTCCTTCTACAACCTTACCTGTTGCGGAAGAAACACCAAAACCCAAAATTGATATTCCGATAAATTCTTCGAGCGAACCAAAGGTTTCTGCTTTTTCGTTAGCAAGTATTAAACAGAAAAAAGAACTGGCGGAAGCTCAAAAATTGGTTACCAAAGAAGCTATTCACTATCCAACCGAGCCTTTTAACGAAACGGATATGTTGTTGCAATGGCATAAATTTGCGTTGAAGTTAGAAGAAAAAGGGCAAATGATTATGCATTCGCTGATGTTGATCAATGATCCAAAATTAGACGGAGCTAAAATCACACACGAATTACCCAACGAAGGAACGCGTTTAGAATTTGAGCGAACTAAAAACGAAGTTTTAGGTTATTTGCGAGGCATGCTTCATAACCATGATATTGAAATTGAGTTGGTTGTGAATGAAAAAATGGAGAACAAACGAGCTTTTACACCGCAGGATAAATTTAATCGGTTGAATGAAATTAATCCTAATTTGGAGTTGTTGAGGAAGACGTTTGATTTGGATGTTTAGGAAATTGGTCAATTTGGTTGAACTATACTTATAATGGAACACGGATTGGACGGATTAAACAGATTGGCACAGATTTTTTTTGATTTGCTTTGCAAAAGCGGATTGGCAAGGATTTATGAGGGTCTGATTGGTGGTTCTAATTAATTACAACCTTCCCTTGATTGTGTCATTTCGACGATAGGAGACCCGAGCGATAGTGAACTGGTGAAACAAATCACATAATATGCTCACGTTATGCCTAATTTTAAAAGAGACGATAAATCAGACAACCAATGAAAAAATTTATAATTATAACAATATGCAATCTAATATTTAAAATTGCCTACGGACAAGATTGCCAAATACCAATATTGTTAGACAAAGAAATCATTGAAGCAACTAAAAATGAAAAGTTTGTAGAAGAGGATTTTTACCGAGTTAACAATTTATTATTTGAATATCAAGTAAAAGACAGTTCGAAAACTTTAAAAAATTGTCATTCATATTTTAGTAATATTGAAAAATTATTTAATTCGCAAACTCCAGAAAAACGTGCTTTTGCTTATAGATTAATTGGTGTAGCTAAAAACAACAACTTTAATAACGAATTAATAAGCAGAATTAATTCAGATGAAAGTTCGCTTTTAAAAACTTGGAGTACAACTGCATTGATGGAAAATAATTACGGAAAAGCATCTGATGACCTTTTTGTTTTGTTTTCGTCATTTCCTAAAGGATTACCAGTTGATATTCTGATTAATATGTACATCAAATATGACATAAACGCTGTAAAAAAAACTTGTTGGAAATTTATTGATTCAGAAATAAGAAATCAACAAATTCTTGCTATTCAATGCTTAGCTAGTTTTGAAAAAGATGAAAAACTTCAAGTAAAACTGATAGAATTTTTAGACACATGGGACAATAACTCAAAAGGTTGGGTTATTTCTTCAATTTCTTTGCAAAAAATGGAGAATTTAAAACCTATGTTAGAAAAGTATTATGAAATAGACAACTTAAAAAACGTAATAATTCAAGCCCTAGAAAATAGTCCAACCAAATCTGATAAAAAATTTGGAAAACAATTAGAAAAAAAGAAAAACTAGACGTAACATCATATTTATGCAAAACGATATGTGATTTCTCCTATCGTCGAAATGATACTGTGTATCTTTCAATTCTATAAGGAAGTATGATGAGAAATCTTAAACTTTAAAAATTCTATTTTAATTAAATCCTCCCATAATACATCGCCTTTACAATTCCGTCTGAAAGTCCGATTTTGGGAACGTATAGATGGCGGGCTCCACTCCACTTCATTGCGTTTAAGTAGATTTTTGTGGCGGGAATGATTACGTCGGCACGATCGGGGTTTAATGCTAATTCTGAGATGCGTTGGTCGTAGGTCATTTTATTTAACATGGCATATTGAGCATTCAACGTTAAATAGGTCAGCGGTTTGTCTTGCTGTTTTCCGGTCATTTTGAAAAGTTTGTTGATGTTTCCACCGGAACCAATCATTGTGATATCTTCAAACGGAGCGGTATTGAGTTTGATCCATTTTTCAATTTCCACCCAAACAATTTCGTTGACCATGTTATTCAACATACGGACCGTTCCGTTTTTGAAGGATTTGGAAGCGATGATTTTTCCGTTGGAAAATAGGGAAAATTCAGTACTTCCACCACCTACATCTACGTATAAATAGGTTTTATCTGTAGAAATATATTCTTTCAAATCGGAGGAAGCAATAATAGTAGCTTCTTTTTTACCATCAATAATATCAATTTGAATATCGGCTTCTCGCTGAATGATTTCAACCACATCACGGTTATTATCGGCTTCACGCATGGCCGAAGTTGCACAGGCTTTATATTTTTCTACTTTATGTATTTTCATCAATAATTTGTAGGCTTTCATGGCATCAATCATCCGTTCGATGTTTTCATCGGATATTTCGCCTACTGTAAAAACATCTTGTCCTAAACGAATGGGCACACGAACTAACGAACTTTTATTAAACTGCGTATCTTTTCCTTCTTGTTCTACAATATTAGACACCAACAACCGCATGGCATTGGAACCAATATCGATGGCGGCGTAACTTTTTATAGTAATCATTATTCATTCAAAATTTGGGGGTTATAATTTTTCTGTAATTACTTCCAACTGATTTCGGTAATAATTATAGGTTTCAATTTGTGCTCTAAAAACACGGTCATTTTCTTTTCGAACACGGTATTTATTGTCTAATTTTTCAGAATGATAACGTGCTTTCACATTTCCATTCCAACCCACATCAAAACTTTCAATAAGTTCTAATTTGATGTTTTCATCATAAATTGGACAGGTTACTTCTACTCTGGCATCAATATTTCTGGTCATGAAATCGGCAGAAGAAATAAAAACTTCGGGTTTGCCGTGATTTCCAAAGATAAAAATTCGGGAATGTTCCAGAAAATTATCAACAATGCTAATGGCTTCAATGTTTTCACTCATTCCTTTTATACCCGGAATCAAGCAACAAATTCCTCTAATAATTAGTTGAACTTTTACACCGGCTCTACTTGCATCATATAATTTATCAATCATTCGCGTGTCTGATAAACTATTCATTTTTAACTTAATATACGTTTCTTTTCCGGAAAGAGCATGCATAATTTCTCGATCAATGAGTTTATACATTTTATTTCGGGTATAATGCGGCGAAACAACCAAATGTTTGTAGCGATGCACTCGATAATTGACTTCAAAGAAATCGAATACTTTGTCGGCATCTTTTAAAATTTGCTGATGGCTGGTAAACAAAGTAACATCTGTGTAGACTTTTGCAGTTGATTCGTTGAAATTTCCGGTAGAAATAAATCCGTATCGTTTGATTTTTTTGTCTTCAAATCGATCGATGACACAAATTTTGCTGTGAACTTTTAATCCTTTTACACCAAAAATTAAGTTGATTCCTTCGGTTTGCATTTGTTCGGCATACGAAATATTACTGGCTTCGTCAAAACGAGCTTGTAATTCAATTTGAACGGTTACTTTTTTACCGTTTTTAGCTGCATTGATTAGGGAACTAATAATTTGTGAGTTTTTGGCCAATCGGTATAAGGTGATTTTTATACTAATCACTTTTGGATCAAGAGCCGCTTCCCGAAGAAACTTGATTAAATAGGCAAATGATTGGTATGGTGCATTGACTAAATAATCTTTTTCGCTTATCTTTTTGATGATGCTTCCTTCCAAACCTAATCCGTCAACCGGAAGTGGCGTTTTTGGTTGGTATAATAAGTCATAACGACCCAAGTTTGGAAAATCCATGTAATCCCGCCGGTTGTGGTATCGTCCACCGGGAATAATACTATCGGTTGAATCAATGTTCATTTTTTCAAGAAAAAACTTGAGCGTATCCTTATCTATCGATTGATCATAGACAAATCGAACCGGTTCGCCTATTCTTCGGTCTCGCACACTTTCGGAAATTTTTTCGGCAAAACTTTTACTAATGTCACTGTCAATTTCCAGTTGAGCATCTCTGGTAATTTTGATCATGTGAGCCGAAATACTTTCGTAGTCAAAAATATTGAAAATACTTTTTAAATTATACCGAATCACATCATCCAGCAAGATAATATATTGTTTTTCGCCATTGGAAGGTAATACTACAAATCGATTAATTGTTTTTGGAATTTCAATCACGGCGTAACGAATATCTTTTTTGGCTTTTTTAAATCCTAAGAAGGAAGTTTTTTCTTCAGATTCGTTTTTCATTACTAGTTTGACGGCTAAATAACCCGAAGTATCTCGCAACAAGGGAAATTCTGCCAAGTCATTTAAGATAATAGTTACTAATGCCGGACTCACTTTTTGGATAAAAAAATCGCGGATATAGTTTTCTTGTTCTTTGGAAATCTCTTTTTCGTTGATGATAAAAACGCCTTCTTTTTCGAGTTCTTTTTCGATAATATTCAGTATGCGTAAACTTTCCGATTGTTGTTTGATAACAATATCAGTAATGTCATTGAGTAATTGTTGCGAAGAAATTCCGCCCAACACCTTTTCTCCGGTTTGTCCGGAAAGTGATAATCGTCTGATTGCCGCAAAGCGAACGCGAAAAAATTCATCTAAATTATTGGAAAAAATCCCTAAAAAGCGTAATCTATCTAATAAAGGAACAGTTGGGTCTGCGGCTTCTTGAAGCACTCTTGCATTAAAACACAACCAACTTTTTTCTCTGTCAACATAACGGTATTCTATTGCTTTAATCATCTTTTAAATCTCTTGGAAAAAGTATTTTATTGGTTTTACCTTTACTTATTTTTGACCAACTTGGAGCATCAAATGAAAGTGAAACAAATCCGGAAGTTGGAACATTATCGATAAAAACATCTCCAAATTTATTAACAAATTCTGTGATAGCCTCATTATGTCCGAAAAGAATAACATTTTCGTAACTATTATCACACGATTTGATGGCATTTTCAAGTTTAGCAGCATCAAAAGTGTACAATTCATCCTTGAACACTAGACTTTCTAATGGCCACATTTGAATTTGAGCAAAAATTATTGCAGTTTCTGAAGCTCTTTTGGCGGTACTACTCCAAATTAAATTAGTTTTTGGAAGATAATCCGTTATATTTTTTGCAACCAAATGGGCGTCACGAACGCCTCGCTGAGCTAGAACTCTTTCTTTATCGTGAACAGGTGCATCCCAGCTGGATTTTGCATGACGGATAAGAATTAAATTTTTCATTTTTAAAAAATTTGTGACAAACAGTTATAAATTCACTTACAATTTAAGACTATTTTTTAATAAATAAGACTATTTTAAAACAAAATTTCAACATTCAATACCGATACTCAAATTTATAGTAATAATCACAATTCGTCCTGCATTTGTGATAAAACAACCATTGATGTTAAAAATTAGCTTTTTTAAAATAACTTATCAACAACAGATGTTAACAAACTATTAAATATGTATTTTCTTACTAACATTCTATTTTAACACCTTTTATCGTCATTTTTATGCATTTTATCGAGTAAATATTTTTTTTTATGAAAACAACTTTATACATTCGTCAAGTAGTTAAGATGAAATTAACAATTTAAAGAATTAAAAATCATAAAAAATGAGGTTACTCGTCGATAAAGAATATCCACAAAATGCAGTTAAAGTGTCATTTATCGAGTTTTTAGGTTAGTTATGGAAAAAATAAGCAATAACATCAATTAGTATATAGTTTAGCCTTCCATTAATTTACTTTCCACGTATTTAGAAAGAAAATTAAAAGCCAAATCAACCAAATTTATACATTATGAAAAAAAACTTAACCAATTATGTCAAAAGTCATGTTTTTAAAATCCCAAGCTAAGATTATGGAAAATTCATTCCAAATCCGGCAATTTCATCATCTATCGCTGAAATTGCTGGTAATGCTATTTTTAGCATTTCCGATTCTAGGTTTTTCTCAAAACTTCAAAATTCAGAACACCGAAGACTACTTTAAGTCGGTTCAGAATACGGAAGTAATGAAAAACAAGAGTGCAAACTCGATCAAATCTTTGATAAAAGATTTGCATCCTTCCCTTTATGTGGACAACGGACGAGTAAACTCGTACGGTAAAAACCCAATTGTTTTATTTGTTGATGCCAATTCAGTTTCAAAATTGAAAGAGTTGAAACTTGAGGGTAATCAAATTGAGTTGGTGACCATCAAAATCAATCAAAAAAGCGATTTAGTTAATTTGATCAATTTAGATGTATTTCAACAATTTTCATCAATCAAAGTAATTCATTTTAGTCTTGGTTTTGATTGCGATGTTGAAACGCTAACTAAGTCAGTTAAAATAGACATTTCAAAATATACGTTATTATATTCTATTGAAAAGCCTTCTTAATTTAAACTTTAAGAAAAGTAAATCAATTAAAAGAATTAAACATGAAAAATATGTACTCAAATTTTAAAATAAACAAAAAAGCAAACTATCTATTGTTACTATTGACAGTATTGTTAGGTAATTTGTTTTCTGTTCAAGCACAGGTAAGAGTTCCTTTTACCCAAAGAACATCTGTTTATTCACCAACAAAAACCATTTACAATGTAAAGGGTGATTTTACTATGATTGGAAACACCAATCTAACCTTAGTGAACTATGGTGATGAAACATCAAACAATAATAACATGCGATATGTAGATATTGATAACGATACCAATACTTGGAACTCGTCATCTGCCAATTTGGTTTTATCTACTGAAAACGGTGCAAATCCTGCATGTTCCAACATTGTTTATGCCGGATTATATTGGACAGGTAGAGCTTCAGATGCCTCAACTAGTCCTAATATTTTTACTGTGGAAAGACAAGTTCCTGGTGGAATAGTAAATGTGAATAATAATTATACAGTGGGTCACAACCAGACCATCACAAACACCACTTATAACTTATCGATTACTAGAAATAGTCCCACTAACACTAATAGAAGTCCAATTTATACTTTTATTAGTGGAACCAATACGTATGTGTTTAATTTCACCAACAATACAGGGGCTAACCGAGTTACCCTTTCTGTTAACGGAGGAACCGCTGTAAATATTCCTGTAAATTATACAACATCTGGTTCAATAGGAACTGCAACGTTAACCACTCCTTATGTGATTAATGATGGTTCTGTGAATTTAACAATCAATAGTCTAGAGAGAAATACTGCCACAAATTTATCAACAACAGATACTCAAAACACTTCTTTTGCTAATGTTAATGTTAATGGTACCATCCAAGGTACCACTACTATTTCTAAAACATATGATAAAAGAAAAGTTTCGATAAAAGGGCCAAATTCAAGTGCTTATACTTTATTAACGGCCCAAGATGATGATATTTACTATCCAGTCAACTCGGATGGTTTTATGTATTCAGGATATATCGAAGTAACCGATTACGTGAGAGCAAATGGTTTAGGTGCTTATAGTGTAGCCGATATTGCCTTAATAGAGGGTAATGGTGGCGGAACCGGCTACTACGGCGGTTGGGGTATGGTAGTTGTTTATGAAAACGACAAAATGAAATGGAGAGATGTAACAGTATTTGACGGACATTCATATGTAGCCGGAAGTATTACAGCCGATTTTGAAATTCCTGTTGCCGGTTTCAATACTGTTCAATCGGGTCCGGTTAATATGAAATTAGGGATGATGGCCGGAGAGGGAGATCGAAATATTGCCGGTGATTTTTTCCAAATTAGAAATTTTCAAGATAACAACTGGGTAACTTTAAATCATGGTGCTAACAGTACAAATAACTTTTTTAATTCTTCCATTTTTACAGGAGGAAACACTCGAGTCCCAGATTTAATAAATAACACGGGATTAGATATTAGTATGTTTACTATTCCTAATACCAATAATGCTGTTATAACTAATAATCAAACTTCTACTCGATTCCGTTATGGAACAACGCAAGATACTTACGTTATTTATAACATTACGATGTCTGTAGACGCTTATATTCCTGAAATTGAAGGCTTATTAACTGTTCAGAATATTGGTGGTGCTCCTGCTTCCCCAAGTGGTCCTTACAATGCACAGCCTGGTCAAGAAGTTGAATTTGGCGTAGATATTAAAAACTTAGGAACAGAAGCTGTAAATAATTACAAATTAGTTATTCCAATACCTTTCACTTCTACATTTGTTCCCGGAAGTTTGAATAGTTCAATTTTATTCACGCCAAATCCATCACCCAACAACCTCTACTTTGATCCTAATTTAGGAGCTACTGGTTCAATTGTTTGGGATTTTGGAACTTTGCCATTGCCGGCTGATCCCCAAACTTTATTGGCTTCTTTGCGATTTAAATTGAGAGCGACAGATAATTGTGCGATTTTATCGAACCCAAATTGTGCTAATAACATATTAGTTAATGGTTTAACTTTTGGAACAGGTGCAATCACAAATATTGCATTTAAAGATAGACCCTTAATTTTAGGCTATAATAATTCGGGAGCTTGTCAAGGTGAACCAATTTATCAACCAATTACTGTAAATATTATTGCAGGAAATTATGTTGCTCAAAATTGTTCAAATGTCCCATTAGTCCAAAACTTTTACTATTGTAATGGACAAACTAATGTAACAGCAGCTCAACTTGCTTCTGCATTTCCACCTGGATCATTGTTTTATTCAGCCTATCCTGTTCCAGCTGGTGCTGCTCCAATAAACAATTTCCCAATTGTGGCAGGTGTAACAAACACCTATTTTGCTGTACCTTTCAATGCTGATGGCTGTTTCTTTGAATTTACTATATCTGCTTGTCGCCCAATCGATGCCGTGGATGATATCGCAGGACCTATCAATGGTGCTTCCGGTCAAAACGGTGTGGTGAATGTTTTTGATAACGATACCTTAAATGGTGTTATCCTTAATCCAGCTGATGTAGCTTTAACGTTGGTTACTCCTGATCCTACCGGTGCTCTAACCCTTAACCCTGACGGTTCTGTGGATGTAGCTCCTGGTACGCCTGCAGGTACATACTCCTTAACTTATCAAATTTGTGAAAATGTAAACCCAGGTAACTGTGATACTGCTGTAGTAACTATTACAGTTAGTGCTCCGGTTATCGATGCCATGAATGATAACGCAGGACCTATCAACGGTGCTTCCGGTCAAAACGGTGTGGTGAATGTTTTTGATAACGATACCTTAAATGGTGTTATCCTTAATCCAGCTGATGTAGCTTTAACGTTGGTTACTCCTGATCCTACCGGTGCTCTAACCCTTAACCCTGATGGTTCTGTGGATGTAGCTCCTGGTACGCCTGCAGGTACATACTCCTTAACTTATCAAATTTGTGAAAATGTAAACCCAGGTAACTGTGATACTGCTGTAGTAACTATTACAGTTAGTACTCCGGTTATCGATGCCGTGAATGATAATTATAATTCAATTTCCTGTATTACGAATGGTGTAATAGGTAACATATTAAGTAATGACACTTTAGACAATAATCCGGCAACATCCCTAAATGTTTCGATTTCTATTACATCAGGAAACAGCCCTAATGTTACTATTGATAATCAAGGAAATATCTCTGTTAATTCAGGAATTCCTGCTGGCCAATATAATATAGGATACACAATTTGTGAAATTTTAAATCCAAACAACTGTAGCTCTGCTTTAATTACAATTAACATAGTTGATACAATTCCACCTGTTATTAGTAATTTACCTGCTGAAACTACAATTCAGTGCCCGGCAACTCCTGAGTTTGCAGTTGCAACAGCAAACGATAGTTGTGGTTCTGCCTCTATCACTTTCGATGATGAAATTATAAATGGAAATTGTGCTGGTAATTATACTATCATAAGAACATGGACAGCAATTGACCAATCTGGTAATACATCATCTTCAAGTCAAACAATTACCGTTAATGATACAATCGCTCCTTCTTTCGTAGAAGAGCTTCCTGCTGATGTTACTGTGGAATGTAACGCTGTTCCAACTGCCACTACGTTAACTGCTACTGATAACTGTGGAGATGCAACTGTAACTTTCGCTGAAGCAATTCAGCAAGGGGATTGTCCTAATGCTTATGTAGTAACCAGAACTTGGACTGCTACTGACGCTTGTGAGAATCAAACAGTTCACACTCAAATCATCACTGTTCAAGATACAATTGCTCCTGCTTTCGTAGAAGAGCTTCCTGCTGATGTTACTGTAGAATGTAACGCTGTTCCAACTGCCGCTACGTTAACTGCTACTGATAACTGTGGAGATGCAACTGTAACTTTCGCTGAAGCAATTCAGCAAGGGGATTGTCCTAATGCTTATGTAGTAACC
>NZ_QLSV01000002.1 GCF_003268815.1 Flavobacterium lacus
CTCGATTAGCCTTACTCTCTCTTTTTTTTCGATTAAACATTACTGTCTAATCGTGCTGTCAATTCAATATGTCTATGAACGTGTCTTCTTGTTTTTAACTGAACTTGTTTCAGTTTCTTATATAACTCTACAATTAAAATCGTAGACTAGCTATCTAAGCGGGTGCAAAAGTACAACTTCTTTTTGATTAGGCAAGCTTTTCGAAAAAAAAATTAATTTTCTTTTTTTTTTACTCTCCTAATCCCAGTTTTGTCGCTTGCGGAGGGCAAAGATACTACTCTTTTTTCTCTCCTTCCAAATCTTTTTACAGATTTTTTTTAACTCCAATTTTCTACAGAACGTCGCTCTCAATGCGGGTGCAAAAGTAGTACTCTTTTTGGGCTTTCCAAATCTTTTTGTAACTCTTTTTGAAAGTTTTTTTTAAGAGGCTGATTTGTCGCTGTTTGCAAATGAAAGTTTTTTAGCTCTGATTAATTCTGCCACCTTTGATGCTTTATCCATACACTATCCATACTTTATCCATACTTCAACTATACAGTATTTATGGAGTTGACCCGTCCTTTGAACCGTCCTAAAATAACGCAATATCTGGTTTTTGTCACAAAGAAATCAAGGCACAAAGCTTTGGAAAACTTGTCAAGGGAACGCAGATTGGACGGATCTGCCTGCCGGCAGGCAGGTTAGCTGAAGCTAAACGCGGACTTTCATAGATTTGCATCGCTTCGCTATGATGGATTGGAGTGGATTATGGATAGTGGTAATGAAAAAAATCTCACGGAAACCACGGAAGGATTGCTTCGCTAGAATGGAATTAGGATGAACTTCATGGAATTTTACGTCTAAAACCATTTGCAAGTAGATTAGATAACTAGCTAATTTCTTTTGTAGCATTGATATTTTGGCTGTCAAATTACTGAACGAAAGGTTTCAAGCTGTTTCACCTTAGCATTATAGTAAAAATTAAGCTATTTATTTTTTGTTTTTTTGTCTTGCATTGAAGTGTTTTACACTTTTTTTATTGAAGCGAAAAACAAAGATACTTACATATACTTTAGCTTTTTTTGAAATGCACAGCAGAGCTACAGATTAACAAACAGTAAAAAAATGAAAAAAAGACCATTTTGTAGCCAATTGAAAAAAGTTTTAACTGCGTCATCATATCTCTTACAAACTATTTTTTTCACCGTTTTAATTTTCTTTTCAATAAGACAATTTCTTATTCAAAGCGATTTGATAAAAAATATGCAATCTGTATCAATCTACTATATAACTAAGCTGAAACACTAAAACACTTTGTTAGCACAGATTGCGTGAAGGATTGTAGTGGAAAGCCCGGAACAAAAAAACACCAATTTTCTAAAGCCGAATAAGCGACCAAAGGAAGCTCTATTTGGGTTATAGAAAATGGTGTTTTTTGTGAGGACTTGAAGCAGAAAGCCTGACCCTTGTGGGCACGCCCAAAAAAATCCCAACCTGAAAAGATTGGGATTATGTATTTTAGAATCTGCTATACTGAAATGTATTCAGCCTTGCCAGCTGATAAAGAACCTGAGGCAAGTTCAGATTAGATGATTAGCATAGCATCACCATAGGAGTAGAATTTGTATTTTTCTTTGATTGCTTCTTCGTAGGCTTTTTTCATTAAATCATGTCCGCAGAAAGCTGAAATCATCATTAATAAGGTTGATTTTGGTGTGTGGAAATTGGTTACCATACAATTCGCAATACTGAAATCGTAAGGCGGATAGATGAATTTGTTTGTCCAACCTTCAAACGGATTCATTGTTCTGGCTGATGATACTGATGATTCGATGGCTCTCATGGAAGTTGTTCCTACGCAGCAAATTCGTTTTTTGTGAGTTAGCGCATTGTTTACGATATCGCAGGCTTGTTGTGTAATAATTAGCTCTTCAGAGTCCATTTTATGTTTAGACAAATCTTCTACCTCAACAGGGTTAAATGTACCGAGACCAACATGGAGGGTTACTTCGGCAAAATCAACTCCTTTAATTTCAAGGCGTTTCATTAGGTGTTTAGAGAAATGTAGTCCGGCGGTTGGTGCGGCTACAGCTCCTTCTACTTTAGCGTAGATGGTTTGGTACCGTTCTTCGTCTTCCGGAGTTACTTCTCTGGTGATGTATTTTGGGATTGGGGTTTCGCCCAGTTCGGTTAATTTATTTCTGAATTCGTCATACGAACCATCGTATAAAAAGCGTAATGTTCTTCCGCGCGAGGTTGTATTGTCGATTACTTCGGCTACTAATGAATCATCATCTCCGAAGTACAATTTATTTCCGATACGGATTTTTCGGGCCGGATCAACCAAAACATCCCAAAGGCGTTGTTCGGCGTTAAGTTCTCGCAATAAAAATACTTCGATTCTAGCACCAGTTTTTTCTTTGTTTCCGTATAAACGAGCTGGAAAAACTTTGGTATTGTTCATAATCATTACATCACCATCGTCGAAATAGTTGATGATGTCTTTGAATGTTTTATGTTCGATTGTTTTTTTTGCTCTGTCGATTACCATTAAACGTGATTCGTCACGATTTTCTGCAGGGTATTCGGCCAATAATTCGGTTGGAAGATTGAATTGAAAATGAGATAATTTCATTTAAAAAGGTTTAAAGTTTAAAAGTTTAAAAGTTTAAGGGTTATTTCCTTACACATTTAAAATTCAGGTTGCAAATATACGATTGTGAAATAGGCGTTGTCAAGTGTTTTGAGGTTTATTTTTAGTGGAAAGGTGCTAAGGTGCTAAGGGACTCAGGTTATGCGTTTTTTTGAGATGTAAATATTGTACTATTCCACAACTTGAAATTCGAAATTTTTTAAATCTTCCCAAAAAGTGGGGTATGATTTGGAGACAACTTCGGCATTTTGAATGATGATGGGAACTTTTAGGGCGAGTGGTGCAAAAGCCATGGCCATGCGGTGATCTTGGTAGGTTGCTATGGAAACGTTTTCGATTATTTTTTCTGAAGGTTGTAATGTAAGACTATCATTAGTAACCGAAATGTTTGCTCCAAGTTTAGAGAGTTCGGTTTTTAAAGCTTCTAATCTATCGGTTTCTTTGATTTTTAAGGTATGTAATCCTGCAAGGTGGCAGCCAATTCCGAGTCCGAAACAAGTTACGGCGATGGTTTGGGCGATGTCGGGGGAGTTGTTTAGGTTAAAGGTTATAGGTGATGGGTGATGGGTGTTTGCTTTTGATATTGTAATTGCCTGATTGTCATTGAAAACGGTTTCTACTCCGAAACTTTTATAGATTTCGATTAGAGCGGCGTCGCCTTGCAGGCTGTTTTTCTTGTAGCTTGACAGTGTTATTTGGGTTCCGATTTCGGATAATGCAATTATGGAGTACCAATAGGATGCAGAACTCCAATCAGACTCAATGGTTACTGTTTGCGGGTTGTGGGTTACGGGTTGCGGGTTGACTTTTATTACATTATTTTCGAACGAAGTTTCAACGCCGATTTCGTTTAGCAATGCCAATGTCATATTGATGTATGGAACGGATGTGATTTCGCCTTCGAGAGTTAGTTTTAGACCGTTTTCGAGTTTTGGAGCGATTAATAGCAAAGCGGAAATATATTGACTGCTGACGTTTGCCGGAAGTGAAACGTTGTTTTTTGTTATTTTTTTTCCTTTGATTTTGATGGGTGGAAAACCTTCATTTTCTTCGTAGGTGATTTCGGCTCCCAATTGATTTAAGGCATCGACTAGAATTTTGATTGGTCGTTCTTTCATTCGAGAGGAGCCGTTTAGAACGACTTCATTTCCTTCTTGAACGGCAAAAAAAGCGGTGAGGAATCGCATGGCGGTGCCGGCGTGGTGGATGTCTATTTCGGTTGTCGGTTTTCCGTTGTCGGTTGTCCGTTGTCGGTTGTCGGTTGTTGGTTGTTGGATTGCTTTTAGCATTACTTCACTATCATCGGAATTAGAGGTGTTTTCTAATTTGATGTTGGGATAGAGTGCTTGTAACAGCAATAATCGGTTGGTTTCTGATTTGGAACCGGTGATTTTTAGTTGAAGGTTGCGGGTTGCGGGTTGCGGGTTATAGGTTAATTTTGTATTCATTATTTAGTGACAACTTTTAGTCCGATTATTGAGATGATTAATGTGCTGATGAAAAAAACTCGCCAGAAAGTGGCTGGTTCTTTAAAAACGAAGATTCCTACGAGTACACTTCCTACTGCACCGATTCCGGTCCATACTGCATACGCGGTTCCGATGGGAAGAACTTTAGTCACTTTTACCAACAGAATCATGCTAATCGCCAGACAAACTAAAAATCCGCCATACCAAATCCACATCGTTGTTCCTGTCGTTTCTTTGGCTTTGCCTAAACAGGTTGCGAAAGCAACTTCAAATAATCCGGCTATAATAAGGAGAATCCACTTCATTTTTGTTTTTTTCGGTTTCTTATTTTTTCAAAGATAAACAATTCGGCTAAAGCCATGGAAACTCCCCAAAAAATCACGAAAAACCATGGACTATGATTTTCATCTTCCAAGAAGAACATCATTAACCATCCAATAAATCCATAAATCACCAGAGCAGTTATAAAATGTATAAGTTTCGTTTTCAAACTTATTTCAATTTTTCGTTATTCTGATGACGATCGTGGTCGCGATTGGTTTTTATCTCTAATTTTTTATCGAAAGCGGCCTGCAAATCGATTCCGGTTTGGTTGGCGAGACACAAAACTACAAAAACTACATCGGCTAATTCTTCGCCAAGGTCTTTGTTTTTATCGCTTTCTTTTTCGGATTGTTCACCATAACGACGGGCTATAATTCGAGCCACCTCACCTACTTCTTCGGTAAGTTGAGCCATATTGGTTAATTCGTTGAAATAACGAACGCCGTGGTTTTTGATCCAGTTATCTACGTCGAGTTGGGCGTTTTTGAGGTTCATAAATTAAAGTTTTTTCAAAATTATCTTTTGGTTTTGCTTCTCTATCATGTTTTTGAAAAAAAGTTTGGTTGATTCATAATAAATTGACGGTACAATAGACTCGTTTATATCTAAAACTGAAACTACTTGAATAATATTTCCTTTCAAAACACAATTAAATTTAAAAGATATTAAATTATCTTCCAGTACAAGATTTTTAGATTCCGGGAGATATATCATTTCGTATCCCTCAGGAATTGTAAATGACACTGTATTTTTATCTTGTCTCGGAAATATGAAATCTATAGGGTATTGTCTTTTTTCAATTTTGAAAGGATTATCGGTTTCCGTCAAAAACAATAATGGTGAGATATAAATTTTAGAATCTATCCTTTCAACTAACTGATTTGATTTAAAAGAAAAATCTTCTATTATTGGCTTATCTTTTTCAATTTCATTAGATAAATTATATTCGTCAACATCAATTTCTTGGTAGTTTTTCTCTACTCTTTCACTATTTGAAGTAGTGCTCAACTTAGCATAATTCTCGCGAAAATCATAAGCATAATAATCAAAATATTGTTTTCTTACTCTTCCTTGAATTTCTAAATCTTCAGTAAATTGGAATAGAACAGTATTATTTTGTTTTGATTGAAAATTAGGTATTAAATTAATTTCTAATGATTCTCCATCAGGCTTTATCATTCTTCCCACCCAATTTATTGACCTAAAAGGTAAGCTGTTTTTGGTTGTGTTTTTGGTTGTAGCGTCTAATAGTATTAGCTCTCCATTTTGTTCTACACCACATATTACATAATTATAGGCCGTTCTGTTGGGGAAAATGGCAATTCCATTTGATCTAGTACTTACTAATATTGGATTGGCATTAAATCCAGCATATCTTAAAAAGGCTGTTAACATTAGGTTGATTTCGGCTACATTTCCAGATTTTTCTTTGTAGGCCTTCTTGACTCCTGAATCACATAGGTAACCATATCGTTGATTCCAATTCATGCGCATTTGCACAAAACTAAAGATTGAATTTAACAAATTATCCTGCGATTTCTTTTCTGCTATTATCTTGTTAATTTCCTCTTCAAAATACGCACTTTGGGATAATTCTTTTCCAAAATTATTATTTTCATAGATGGACTTGGACACATCTTCCCAAGTTATCGCTAAATTTTTTAAACTACCGTCAGATTGTTTAATTGAAGCCAACTCATAACTAACAGACGAGATGTAATTAGTAACATTTGAAACATATTTTTCTTCGGTAAACGATGGCACATTAGCGACTTTGTAAACCGTTACCAACTCATTGAAATTCTGGTTTGCATTTCGTTGAACTGTCTCGGTCTTATTTACTTCTAAATATGGTTTTAACAGCACATTGTATCTATAATATTCAGGTGTATGAACTACATACTCTGAATATAAAACAGGTATTTTATACTGAAAAAACCACTCTTGGAGTGAAGTTATGTAAGGGGATTTTATAGTATATTTATATTCAATAATTGATCCCTCTTTTACGTTAGGCATTGAAATTTTTCTAAATTCCCAGTTTTCATTTATTTTTTCTTTAAACTCTCCTTCACTTTTCAATTTAGTTTTTTCAATTTTATTACCCTCCCAATTGTAAGTATATGCATCGGAAAAATAAATAGATCCTGACCTTCCTCCAATATAAAACGGAACTTGATGGTTAGCCCATTCATAACCTTCCTTTGAATAAATCTTAATTTTAGTTTCAACTTCTGTTGTCAAGACTGCATAACCTTGTGCATCAAAATCAATTGAATTTTTTCCTTTCATAAAAATGATTTCCGCTGATGCGTTTGGGTCTAATTTAGGTGCATTCTCTTTCAGTTCAAACTCTGTCACTTTTCCAAGTTTAGTTGTTTGAGAAAATCCAACATGGATATTGAAAGTTAAAATTAAAATAAGAACTTTGATGATTTTCATAACAATTAAATTAGATTTTGCTTACTATTACTTTTTCGTCGTTTTTTTCTACTACAGCTTTAAAAAAACTTTTTAACATTTCGTAATAAACAGGAGCCACAATTGCTTGATTAATATCAACATTCGCAATCAATTGAATAACATTACCTACTTGTTTAATATTGTATTTAAACACAATGACTTCATCCTCGAACATTACATTTGAGGCATTTGGTAGGTGTTCAATTTTGTAACCATCCGGTATCGTAATCGATATGGCATATTTATCATTTCGGGGAAAAATAAAATCTATAGGATATTCACGAGAATCTAGTTTAAACGGGTTTTCGGGTATTGCGAAAAACAACATCGGTGAAAAATATATTTTATCAGCTATAATTTCTGCTAAATTAGCATGTGTAAATGAAAAATCACGGATTATAGGTTTTGATAATTCAGCTTCATTAGTTACGTTAAAATCTGAAACTTCAATTCCGGTGTGCCTTTTTTCAATTTGTTCGATACTAGATTCTTTTGATAATCCAAAGCTGGAATTTCTGTGTAAAAAAGCATTGTACTCCGATTCTAAAATTCTTGCTTGCCCTGTTATTGTCGCGTCTTCATTTAACGAGACTAAAACAGTTGTAACTTCTTTAGATATGAAATTTGGGATTAAATTTACAGCCGTTGAGCTTCCATTCTTGCGTATCAGTCTACCATTCCAATTAAGTGTTTCTATTGGCAAAATATTAGGCGTTGTAAATTTATTCGTTGCATCTAACAAAATTAATCCATCTGGCACTTCTACAGCGACAATTACATAGTTAAATGCTGTTCTGTTAGGATATAAAGGAATTCCATTTGATCTAGTGCTGAGTAAAACAGGGTTTGCATCTACTCCAGCATATCGAAGCATTGATAAAAGAAGTAAATTAATGTCGGCCGTATTACCCGATTTTTGAACGTATGCTTTTTTTAATCCTTCATCGGTTACATAACCATATCGTTGATTCCAATTCATGTGTTTTTTAACATAATTAAAAATCGTAAAAGCCCTTGTATTTATATCTGAGACACTACTAACTAAAGAATTAATATCTGCTTCAAAAAAAGAGGTACGCTTTAATTCTTCGCCAAAATTTTCACTGTCATAAATTGTTTTAGCAACTGTTTCCCAGTTTGTTGCATAATCATCGTATCCACTATTCGGCATTCTTCGTCCGGCCAATTCGTGATGAAGTGCCACTTTGTAATTATCTATATTATTTACAAAAATTTCATTTTTTATAGCAGGAATATTTTTTAGGACATAAGATGTTTTGGATACCATAAAATCAATAGAATTTGTAATTCTCTTTGGCATTCCTTGTGACATTCCTGGAATTACATTTTCTGTATAAGTGTAATTTATTGTGCGAGGGATTTTTGTGCTTTTTACTTCAAGAGACAATGTCCCTTTTTGATGCAAATTGTAGAAAAAATATTCCGGAATGTAAGTATTATACTCAGAATAATTTACAGGTATTGTTTTTTGAAAATCCCAAACCGGAAAATTTGTTATGTAAGGAGATTTAATTTCAACTCTATATTCTACAATAGAGCCTTCTTTAACGTCGGATAATGCAATTTTTTTCTTAGACCAATTGCTATTTATTTTTTCTGTAAACTCCGAAGAACCTTTCATTTTAATTTTATCAACTTTTCCATCTACTTCATTGTATGTATATGCTTTGGAAATTACCACTCTTTCTGAGGCTCCACTACTTGGCGTATAATAGGGGATTTCAAAATTCCCAAAATCATAGCCCTCTTTAGAGTAGATTTTAATTTTTGATTCAATTATTGTTGAGATATAAAAACCATCTGATTCGGTATATTCAAACGTAGTTGTACCTTTTTGAAATAAATAAGCTGCAGTTGCAGTAAGATCATCTGGATGAGCTTTTTGATTAAGTTCACTAAGCGTTACATTTCCTAATTCTATTTTTTGAGCATACGAAAATGCAAAAACGAAAACAACTAAACATATAGTGTAAATATTTTTCATGTGTGAAAATTTAAGATTTTAATAAACTAATTTTTGAGTTGTCATTTCTTGCAATTTGTTCTCTGAATTTTCGAAATTCTTCATAATCTTCTTTTTCAAACACACCTTCATTCATGATTAAGTCTCTTTTAAAAATAACTTTATCTTCCAAATACTCAAATGAAATGGAATACGAACCAAATTTTGATACAATATCTACGTCATTGGGCTTTGCTTCAATTAAGTAATCATTGGGCAAAGTGATAATTATATAATCGTTATCGTGATATCCTCTTGGGATTTCAAAAGCATTGTTTCGATTTTTATATTTGGGTGGAACAGCACTGTTTTGGTTGAAGGCATTTAAAGCGAAAAGTAATCTATTGCCATTCTTATTTGCATAATTCTCGGCACTTAACGTTATGTTTTCTGTAAATTGAATTTGTGATTTATCATTTTGAAATTGAATTTGATTTAATTTTAAATTAGGGATCGTACTAAAATAATTTTTATAAAATTTTTCCTTATCAATCACAGATTGATTTTCAAGTTCATATTTATTTTGGTATTGAAAACCTGAAGATGTAATTGAAACTTGACCGGAAATTGAACCATTAGATTGTAAATTATAACTACCAATTGTCTCTTGCTTATTTTGATTTTTTAGATAGACATTAGTTCTTATTAACTTACCGCCTTCTGGTTTCACTAAGAGTGCTAATCTATCATCTGTATCATTGGCTTGAAAATTAAAAGGGATGTTCTGGCTAGTGCACTCCATCCAATAAATTGATTCATTATAAGGAATCCCCAAAATAACATGATTTCCTTGCATGGTGACGAAATTTTCATCTATATCTTCTTTTTCGGACCCCCTGTAAACAACACTGTAAAATGATTCAACACCCACAACTTTCAAGAGAGCTCTTGCGTAGTTTGCCAATGCTTTACAATCTCCATATCCGAGACGGTCAACATCTTTTGCGTCCATTGGTTTCCAACCTCCAATTCCTAACTGAATACTAACATATCGAGTATTGTTTTGTATGTATTTAAAAACAATGTGTGCTATTTTCAATGGATCTTTTTCTTCACCTACTATGCTTTTAATTTTTTGTACTGCAGTTTCAGGTAATATATCTGTTCCATTTAATAACGTTGAGTACATCCATTTACCAAAAGAATTCCAAGTTTCAGCTTCGCCATCAACTCCTTCTAAATGAAACTTAGTAAGCCCAAATAATACACTAGGTACCATTTTTTGAAAAGGTGGTGAATATTCTTCTCTTTTGTTTGCTGAAATATTCTCAATGAAAAATGTTAATGAGCTACTATTTTCAATTTTTTCTATTTTGGAACCTTCGCTATTCAACTCTTTAAATTTGAGTCCCAATTCGGGTAAAACAAAATATGACAATTCTGATTTTTCAATACTTACATAATAATCTTCATAGGGCTTAAAAATAGGTAAAAATGCAGTATTTGATGTTTCTACTTCCGATTTAAATACCATTGTAAAAGGATATTGTATTGGAGTATAATCCAAATACAAGATTCTGTTATCTCCAATAATTGAAAAGCCATCTGCAAGGCTTTGATCTCTGAAATCTTTCCTTTTAATCTTTCTTAATTCCTCACCAAGAGCATTATAAATTATTGCTTCAATTGATTTTATTTTAGTAGAGTTATCATAGTGAGATGCAGCTTTCATATGTTTTAATCCATATTCATTGAATACCGTTACAATTCGTTCTGAAGCAATTTTCATCGATTTATTTGAAGATATTGTAACATTGATTTTGCTTAACCTTACGCAAGCATTGGCATTTTCTTTTAACTCATTTGGAATCGTGAGGTAATAGAGATTTTGTGCTGAAACAGATGACGCAAAAGTGAAACAAAAACAAAAGAGTTGAAGTAGGTTCCTCATGTAAAATAAATTTTACTCAAACAAAATTAATTGCCTGAAATTTTAATATTTAATGTTTTTGTTTTTGGAAATTCTAAAAAGTCAAATATAAATTAAATCTTATAAAAAACAAGTTTTACTCTCTATTTTTTGTATCCATAATTATCGTAACCGGACCATCATTTAAAATTGCTACTTTCATGTCTGCTCCAAATTGACCGGTTTGAATTTGCCTCCCTAATTCTTTTTCTATTTGTTGGATAAATTTCTCATAAATCGGAATCGCAATTTCAGGTTTTGCCGCTTTACTATATGAGGGGCGATTCCCTTTTTTGGTAGAAGCATGAAGCGTAAATTGACTTACCACAATCACATCGCCATCACTATCTTTAATCGATAAATTCATGACCTCATTTTCATCACCAAAAATGCGAAGATTGACAATTTTTGTCGAAAGCCATTCCATATCTTCCGTTGTATCGGCTTCTTCAATTCCCACCAATACTAACAAACCTTTGTGAATGGAAGCAACAACTTTTTCTTCGATGGTTACACTTGATTGTGCAACTCTTTGGATGACTGCTTTCATGATAACTTTCGATTAAAATAGGGCACCAAGTACGAATAATTATTTATTTCTTGTTTCATCGCTAGCAATTCGATCTTCATTATAATTATCTGTTCGGTAACTTTCGTCATCGCCTTCTAAAATTTTCAGGTAGCTATTGTATCTCGACCATGAAATTTCATCTTTTTCTAATGCTTCTTTGACGGCACATTTTGGTTCATCTTTATGCAGACAATTATTGAATTTACATTGGTCTTTTAATTTGAAAAATTCTGGAAAATAGCCGCTAATTTCTTCTTTCTCCATATCAACGATACCAAACCCTTTTATGCCTGGCGTGTCGATGATTTTTGCTCCAAATGATAAATCATACATTTCTGCAAAAGTTGTTGTGTGTTGGCCTTGCATACTTTGTTCAGAAATTGTTTTGGTTTTCAGATGTAACGCAGGTTCTAAGGCATTCACTAATGTCGATTTTCCTACACCAGAATGACCAGAAAACATGGTGGTTTTCCCTCGCATAAACTCTTTTAATTCTTCAATTCCTTTTTCCTCCGTAGAAGAAACTCGTAGGCATTTATATCCGACTTGTTGATAAATATATTGCATGTAAAGCTGCTCATCGGAAGTTAAATCGTTGAATGTATCGATTTTATTAAAAACCAGAATTGTTTCGATACCATAGGCTTCGGCTGTTACTAAAAATCGATCGATAAAATTTGTGGTAGTCGGCGGATTATTGATTGTTATTAATAAAAATACATAATCTACGTTAGATGCAATAATGTGCATTTGATGTGATAGATTAACCGATTTTCGAACGATGTAATTCTTTCGTTCGTGAATGTTATGAATTGTGCCTGTGATAGCATCGGAAGTTTCATCAATTTCAAAATCAACCACATCACCTACCGCGATTGGGTTGGTACTTTTGATTCCTTTTATGCGGAATTTTCCTTTAATCCTGCAATCATAAAATTGATTGTCTTCGGCTTTAACGGTATACCAACTTCCGGTAGATTTATAAACTATTCCTGTCATGAGGCAAAGATATTACAAATCTTTTTAAGAAAATTTATAATGTAAAAAAACAAAGGAGTTGTCAATGACGACAACTCCTTTGTTTTTTTATCAAAGAACTTATTTAGTATCTGTAAGCAACACCTTTTTTAATGGCTTGAGAACCTCCAAGAGAATTCGAACTCGCACCAACTGTTGTTTTATCAGCAGTTTGCAAAATAAACGGGCAACCCATTGCTGCTGCAGCCATTTTTAACTTTTTTTCTGCTTTTTTATCCCCCGTGTTTCCCGTGTGATAATTAATCAAACCTGTTTTTCCTCTAATTTCCTCTGCTTTTTTTAAACCAGCGATATACGATTTTTCTTCAAGAATAACAACTTTTTCCCAGTCCTGCTCTCCGTTCACTACAATTTTATCAGTCACTTCTTCAACGCGGCCGGTTTTTCCATAAACAATTTTTTCAATTGCATATTTACCAATAACGTTTTCAGCATCTTCACCGTCATATTTAAATACAACAGTATATTCTTCTACTCGAGTTACTTTTCCGTCAACAGTTTCTCCATTGTGCTTATGGATTTTATCAACTTGAGCATTTAACATGGCACTAAAAGATAATAGTGCTACAAAAATAGTTTTCTTCATTTTTTATGTGATTAAATTTATAAGGTGCGATATTACAAAAAATAGAATTCACATTGATAAAAATTTTAAAAAAAATCATTCTTTTAATTGTATTTCTGTCAACTATTTATAATTTTCTCTTGATGATCGATACTTTCTTGATGAATTGCTTTGAAAAGTTGCACAATAAAATCTTCACTCAGTCCTTTTAACTTTCCTTCATAAATCATTTTATCTAAAATTTCCTGCCATCTTTTGTTTTGTAAAATAGCCACATTTTTCTCTTTTTTCAATCCACCAATTTGGTCGGCAATTTTCATTCTTCCCCCTAAAATCTCAAGAATTTTACTGTCAAACTCATCTATTTGAGTTCGTAATTTGTGCATTCGCATCGTGTAATCATCGGCTTCATCGGTTTCTTTACGAACACGCAAATCGTGAAAAATTTTCTTTAAAACCGCTGGTGTAACTTGTTGAGCCGCGTCACTCCAAGCATTATCCGGATCAATATGTGTTTCAATAATCAATCCGTCATAATTCAAATCCAACGCTTGTTGCGAGACTTCCTGAATCATATCGCGTTTTCCGGTAATGTGTGAAGGATCACAAATCAGAGGCAAATCAGGAAATTTATTTTGAAAATCAATCGCAATTTGCCACTCCGGATTGTTGCGGTATTTTGTTTTTTCATAGGTTGAAAATCCTCGGTGAATCACGCCTAATTTTTTGATATTAGCATTATACAAGCGTTCTAAACCACCAATCCATAAAGATAAATCGGGGTTTACAGGGTTTTTTAACAATACAATTTTATCGGTTCCTTCCAAAGCATCGGCGATTTCCTGAACGGCAAAAGGGTTCACAGTGGTTCGAGCACCAATCCACAGCACATCAATATCGTGTTCCAAGGCTAATTTTACGTGAGCTGCGGTGGCTACCTCAGTTGCCATCAATAGTCCGGTTTCTGCTTTGGCTTTTTGAAGCCATTTTAATCCGATGGCTCCTACTCCTTCAAATCCGCCCGGACGCGTTCGTGGTTTCCAAATTCCGGCACGAAAAATACTAACATCAGAATCTTTTAATTCACGGGCAATTTTCAATACTTGTTCTTCGGTTTCGGCACTGCAAGGTCCGGCAATTACTAACGGATGTTCTAGTTGAAAATCAGTTAACCAGTTTTTTAAATTTTTATCGTTTTCCATAGTTTCGGTTGTCGGTTATCCGTTGTCGGTTGTCGCATAACGGACAACAGACAACAGACAACCTTTTATTTTAAAATTTCTTTAATTCTATTCGTGTTTTTCATTTCGTTAAAAATGGCTTCATAATCATCCGATTCTAAAAAAGATTTAAAAGTGGATAAGTTGGCAATGTATTCTTCTAACGATTTGACAATTTGTTTTTTATTTTGTCTAAAAATGGGTGTCCACATCGCGGGTGAACTTTTGGCTAATCGAACAGTACTTTCAAATCCGCTTCCGGCCATATCGAAAATATCTTTTTCATCTTTTTCCTTTTCGATGACAGTTTTTCCTAGCATAAACGAACTAATGTGCGATAAATGTGAAACATACGCAATGTGTTTGTCGTGCGATTTGGGTTCCATATAGCGAATTCGCATGTTCAATTTTCGGAATAATTCCAATGCTTTTTCCTGTTTTTTGTATGATGTTCTTTCAATTTCACAGAGGATATTCACTTTGTCTTCAAATAAATTTTCGATGGCTGCATTGGGCCCTGAAAATTCGGTTCCTGCTATGGGATGTGTCGCTAAAAAATTGCTTCGTTTGGGATGATTTTCCACCACTTCACAAATCGGTTTTTTGGTTGAACCTACATCAATTACAATAGTATTCTCAGCAATGTTATCCAAAATTTTTGGCAAAAGTAGTAAAGCCACATCAACGGGCACAGCCAGAATGACAAAATCACCATCCAAATCATCTTTTAAATTTCCTTTTCGATGAATTAGTCCTAACGAAATTGCTTCGTTGAGATGATCTTCATTTGAATCAATTCCGATAATTAGGACGTTTTCATACAATCGCTGAATGTCCAAAGCCATTGAGCCGCCTATTAATCCTAAACCAATAATTGTTGCTTTCATACTAAAATCGAGCTAATGCTTCTTTAATTTTTTCCTCCTCAATACACAACGAAAATCGAATGTATCCTTCGCCATTACTGCCAAAAATTGTTCCTGGTGTAATGAAAATATTTTTGTTGATTAAAATTGCATCAATAAAAGCTTCGGATGAACGCTCCACTTTTGGAAGTCTAGCCCAAATGAATAATCCAACATTATTTTTATCATACGAACAACCTAATTTTTCAACCAATTGATAAAGTAAGCTCCTTCTTTTTGTATAGATTTCGTTTTGACTTTTAAACCAATTTTCATCTAAATTTAATGCTTCAATTGCTCCTTTTTGAATACCGTAAAACATGCCGCTATCCATATTGCTTTTAACTTTTAAAATGGCAGAAATAAATTCGTTTTTACCCAAAATCATTCCCACTCGCCAACCCGAAATATTGAATGATTTACTGAGTGAATTGAGTTCCATCGCCACCTCTTTTGCTCCTTCCACTTGAAGAATCGACATCGGATTATCATTCAAAACAAAACTATACGGATTATCATTTACAATTAAAATGTGATGCTTTTTCCCGAAAGCGATTAGTTTTTCAAACACTTCTTTCGTAGCATTCGCTCCCGTTGGCATGTGCGGATAGCAAACCCACATGATTTTGACTTTGGATAAATCTAATTTTTCGAGCCCTTCAAAATCGGGAAGCCAGTTATTCTCTTCCACTAAATCATAAAAAACAGGCTTTGCTTGAACTAATTCAGTTACAGCAGCATACGTAGGATAACCGGGATTTGGAATTAAAACCTCATCCGATTTATTCAAAAAAGCCATCGAAATATGCATAATTCCCTCTTTTGAACCCATTAACGGTAAAACTTCAGATGCAAAATCCATCGAAACATTAAACTGATTTTGATAGAATGTTGTCATCGCTTGTCGCAATTCGGGTAAACCCTGATAACTTTGGTATTCGTGTGCTTTTTTATCGTTCATTGAATTCTGAATTGCTTTGACCACAGATGAATGCGGCAACAAATCCGGACTTCCAATTCCCATGTTAATAATCGGTTTTCCTTCGGAAAGCATCTGATTAACTTCCCGCAATTTTTTGGAAAAATAATACTCTTGAACCGAACTTAAGCGGTCTGCCATTGTAATCATAATCGTCCGTTTTTATATTCGCCTAATACTTTGAAATGTCTGGTTATTTGTCTTAATTTTCCTTTTGCTTCTTCATAAAATTCATATTTATCAAAAACCACATCGATAAAAAATGAATATTGAAATGGGGTTTCAATGATGGGTAACGACTGGATTTTAGTCATATTCAATTGGCAATCGCTAATCATTTTCAACACAAGGGCTAAATTTCCAAGTTTATCTTCCAACTCAAATTTCAAGGAGGCTTTATTGATTTCGTTTTTTGGAATTTCTTTATTCACCGATTTTATAATCACAAAACGAGTCGTATTATTTTTTACGGTATGGATTCCGTTTGCCACAATTTCCAAATCATATAAATCCGCTGCTTTTTTACTCGCAATTGCTGCCACTCCAGGCAACTTTTGCTCTTGAATGCGTTTGGCTGTTTCGGCGGTATCGTTGCTTTCAATTAATTTGATGTGCGGATAATTTGAAAAGAAAACAGCACATTGCAACAACGCCATTGGGTGCGACTGCACTTCTTTTATATCCTCAATTGATTGCCCTTTTAACGCTAAAAGGTTGTGATGAATGTCTAAATAATATTCGCCAATAATGTGCAAATTATTATGATCGATTAAGGCGTAATTTGGAATAATTGAACCGGCGATGGAATTTTCGAGAGCCATAATTCCTTTGCTTGACGTATCATTCAGGACGTTTTTTACCAATTTTTCAAACGACATACATTCTTCCAATTGAATCGATTTGGAAAAATAATTTTCTGCCACTTGATGGTGAAATGAACCTTTTATACCTTGTATTGCTATTTTTGTTATCATAATTTCTTAATTAATGATTCTGAATTAAATTCAGCATAAAAAAAATCCCGACTCACATGGAATCGGGATTTATATTGTTTTTGAATTAAAAAATTTACCTTACATAACACAATACCAATCCCGATTTTTTCCAATAGAAAAAATAAAAGAAATTAGTGAAATAATACGTGTTATATGAAATCATCTTTTTGTTGTGATTTTGAAATGCTAATATAGTAAAATATTTAAATCAAAATACTTTTTAGAGAAAAAATGAGTTAAAAACTATACTTTTGCTTTAAATCATTGCGTATGTCTATCGAAGTTAAAAATATTTCAAAAATGTATGGTGCTCAAAAAGCATTGGATAACATTTCATTTTCAGTGAATAAAGGAGAAATCGTAGGTTTTTTAGGCCCGAATGGTGCCGGAAAATCAACATTGATGAAGATATTGACAACTTACATAACTTCTGATGAAGGAACTGCTTTGGTTAATAATTTTGATGTTTCAAATGCCAATCAAGAAGTTCAGAAAATTGTTGGCTATTTACCGGAACACAATCCGTTGTATTTAGATTTGTATGTCCGTGAGTATTTGGCTTTTAATGCGGATGTATATAAGGTTTCTAAAAGCAGAATTCAGGAAGTGATTGAATTAACCGGTTTGACTCCTGAAAGTCATAAAAAAATCGGACAATTATCAAAAGGTTATCGTCAACGAGTTGGTTTGGCTACAGCTTTACTACACAATCCTGAAGTTTTAATTTTAGATGAACCCACAACAGGATTAGACCCAAATCAATTAGTAGAAATTAGAGATTTGATAAAAAATATTGGAAAAGACAAAACTGTTTTTCTTTCCACACACATTATGCAAGAAGTTGAAGCCATTTGTGATCGTGTAATAATCATCAACAACGGGAAAATTGTAACCGATAAAAAATTAGACAAATTAATGTCTGATGAGCAAGAACAAGTAATTGAAGTAGAATTTGACAAAGCGGTTTCAGAGGGATTACTGTCAACTTTACCAAACTTTAAATCAGTGAAAAAAATAACTGCTTCTATTTGGGAAATCACTTTTATATCCTCCGAAGACATGCGTTCAAAACTATTTGATTTTGCAAATGAAAATGGTTTAAAAACACTTCAAATTCATTTAAAGAGCAAAAACTTGGAAGCTATTTTTAGAGAAAAAACGAAAAAATAATTAGTTATAAATCACTCTTCCCTGGTAGTGTTGAATAACTTCTACTTGGGATGGATTTGAATGAATCACTAAATTTCCGGTACTATATAAATCGCCTGTTACTGATTGTAAAACATTGACATGAATGTCATTAAAACCGCGGTGAAACAAGCCAAAGTTAGTTATTTCTAAATTTTCTGCTTTTACAATTCCATTTCCATTGTAAAAGCCCACAAAACAATCGTTTGTTTTTCCTGAAATGTAGTACCTGGAAACATTATTATTTCCTATGAAAAGGTTTACATTATCAATTTGAAGTGTAAAATCGCCTGTTCCGGCACCGTCTTCTCCATCACCATCTTTATCCAATGCAATTAAATTGAGTGAAGGATAAGTCAACACGCCATCTGAAACTATATTTTGTTCTGTTTTAGAACGTATTTCAATCAAATTTGGAGCTGTAATATAAACCGTTGTTTGTCCATAATCACGCACCCAGTTGCAAGTGGTTTTATCTCTTAAAAACAACGTGTTATCTCGTACCTTAACCTCAATGTCGTCGATTAAATTTTCACCCGACCGAACTTCTACTTTGTAGTTTTCGCCTTGTTTTATAACCAACCCAATTCCTTTATAAACTCTAATGTATTCAAATGGTGTAACTTCAACTTCTTTGATCACCATACTTCCTGTTGATTTGACACAATCAGCAGGGTTTTCACAGCTTAAGATCACAATTGAAAACAATAAAATAAAAATGTGCTTTTTCATAACTTATAGTCTAACTCCAACAACAAACTCCATTGCTTCTGCGAGAAAAACATGTGTTTTGATGGATAATCCAGTGTATATTTTTTTAGTAAAATAATATTTCATTCCAACTCTATCATAAATAGGAATATCCGATTTATAAGGTTGGTAAACATAATAACCGAGTTGTGCTTCAAGCGAAATTCTGTTTATAAACAATTCATATCCCACAAAAACACCAACTCTTTTATAGTCTGTATCAACCGTTACATTTTCTCGCGGATAGGCAATTGCCATAAATTTGATATATTCTTTATAGGATTGTGTTAAAAAAAGCTCCGTTCCTAATTGAAATGCACTTTTTCTACTGATTCTTTTATCAATATAAAAAGCAGGGTGATAAAAGGGTTTTTGTCCGCTTCCTACAATTGAGCTTTCACTAATGCCTGTTCTTAAAACAAAATTGTACTTAATTGGCTCTGTGATTTTTACTTTTGGCAAAGTATCTGCTTGTCTTTCGAGAGGCTCTTCAAAATTATAAGTAACTCCTATGTTTACACCATACGAATTGACACCGCTGTTTGGAGCTTTTATTCTTCCGTTAGAGAAATGAGTTAATAAAAATCCTGCTTGAAAATCAAAATTATCTATTAATCGAGTAGTATAATGCAGAGCAAAATTCGTGTTTGCTACAATCTTTGAGCCAAAAGCTGCATTTTTACTATTGGTTTCTTTATCGTGCGGATCAGTTGTATAGGCTACTCCTTGAGCGATTTTAAACTGAACTTTTCGATTTAAAATGTAGAAATTATAATGGGCCCCAACGCCATATACTTTTCCTAAAATATCATTTTTAAAATCTTGATAAATAAAATAACCACCATAATCCGGATAATTAAATGCTCTTTCCCACGCTTGATGACCATATGTTTTTTTATATAAACTTATTAAAACACCATCCGGATGACCTTGCAGAAAATGTTGCAAATCGTCCGTATGAGGTAAAACATTTCCTCTAAAGTAGTGAACATCTAAAGCGGTAGTTTCAGTTTTTTCCTGAGCAGAGAGAACTGTTGTAAAAAGCAGTACTAAAATATAAAGTTTCCTCATTCTAAATGTTATTCCGGCAAATATAAAAGAATATAATTAGTAAGAAAACTTTATGAAACAATTGATTTTAAAATATTTCTTTTGCAATTGCTTTGATGTTTTCAGCTTTTCCCATGGAATAATAATGTAAAACCGGAATTCCAGCCGCAACCAATTCCTTACTTTGAGCCGTGCACCATTCGATTCCGATTTGTTTTACCTCATCGTTATCTTTTGCTTTTACGACCGCCATAATTAAATCGTCCGGCAATTCAATACTAAAGCGATGTGGAATTAAATTCAATTGTTTCTTAGTAGCAATTGGCTTTAATCCCGGAATAATTGGTACGGTAATTCCGGCTGCTCTGCATTTTTTTACAAAATCAAAGAATTTTTGATTATCAAAAAACATTTGGGTGATAATGTAGTCTGCTCCGTTTTTAATTTTTTGTTTTAAAAAATGAATATCGCTATCTAAACTTGGTGCTTCCATATGTTTTTCAGGATAACCCGACACACCTATACAAAAATTGGTACACGATGAATTTTGTAAATCTTCATCCAAATAAATGCCTTTATTCAAATTGTGTATTTGTGTAACCAATTCAGTGGCATATTCATTTCCTTCTTTTTCGGGTCTGAAATAAATTTCGTTTTTCAACGCATCACCACGAAGAGCTACGACATTATCAATACCTAAAAAATCCAAATCGATTAGTAAATTCTCAGTATCTTCTTTGGTAAAACCACCGCACAAAATGTGAGGAATGGCATCAACCTCATATTTATTTTGAATTCCTGCACAAATTCCCACCGTTCCCGGACGTTTTTTTACAATTTTTTTCTGTAATAAACCGCTCGGCAATTCCTTGAATTCGTATTCTTCCCGATGATATGTTACATCAATAAACGGAGGATTGAATTCCATCAACGGATCAATTGAATCAAAAATGGATTGAATATTTTGTCCTTTTAATGGTGGCAAAATTTCAAAGGAAAATAAAGGTTTGCCTTGGGCGTTTTCGATATGTTGGGTTACTTTCATTTTTGGTTATCTGTTGTCGGTTGTCGGTTGTCGGTTAACTGATAACGGACAACAGACAACGGTTTTTAATCTGCTATATTCGGCGAAAGCCATTTCATCGCCATTTCCAAACTGACGTTTCTTCGTTTTGCGTAATCTTCTACTTGGTCTTTTTTGATTTTTCCTAATCCGAAATATTTACTTTCCGGATGGGCAAAATAATATCCTGAAACCGATGCAGCAGGCCACATCGCCATACTTTCGGTCAGTTTTACACCTATTTTTTCTTCTACCTTTACTAATTTCCAAATCGTTGGTTTTTCCAAATGATCCGGACAGGCAGGATAACCCGGAGCAGGACGAATCCCGGTGTAATTTTCTTTGATTAAATCCTCATTCGATAATTTTTCATCGGAATCATAACCCCAGAACTCTTTACGTACTTTTAGGTGTAAATATTCTGCAAAAGCTTCTGCTAATCGGTCACCTAACGCTTTTACCAAAATGGAATTATAATCGTCTAATTGTTTTTCAAATTCTAATGCTTTTTCATCTACACCAAATCCTGTTGTAACACAAAAACAACCGATGTAATCTTGAATTCCGGAATCTTTTGGAGCGATGAAATCAGCTAGAGCAATGTTTGGTGCTCCGGCAGTTTTTTGGGATTGTTGTCTTAAGGTCAAAAACGTTGTCGGTTGTCCGTTGTCGGTTGACGGGAAAACTGCTATGTCATCGTCGTTTATTGAACTAGCCGGAAAAATTCCGAGAATTCCTTTGGCAGTTAACCATTTTTCATTGACGATTTGTTCCAACATTTTTTGTGCATCTTCAAATAAATCAGAAGCTTGTTGTCCCACAATTTCATCAGTTAAAATAGCTGGATATTTTCCGAATAATTCCCACGATTGAAAAAAAGGTGTCCAATCAATGAAATCAACTAATTCATATAATTCAACTTCAACAGTTTTTGTTCCGATAAAATTGGGTTTTGCAGGCTGATAATTTTTCCAATCGAGCTGTAATTTATTTTTTCGAGCTTCTTCGATTGATAGAAAATTCTTTTCTCTGCTCCTATTTAAATAACCTTCCCGAAGCTGATCATAATCAGCACGAACGGTTTTGGCGTAAGCTGATTTAGTATCGGGTTGTAACAAATTGGTTGCCACAGTAACAGCTCGCGATGCATCATTTACGTGAACAACGGTTTCTTTGTATTCGGGTGCAATTTTGACTGCTGTGTGAGCACGAGAAGTTGTTGCACCACCAATCATAATCGGAATTTTGATATTTAATTTATCCATTTCTTTCGCCAAATAAACCATTTCATCTAATGATGGAGTGATTAATCCGCTTAAACCGATAATATCAACGTTTTCACGGATGGCCGTTTCAATGATTTTTTCCGGTGGAACCATGACACCTAAATCGATGATTTCAAAATTATTGCAAGCTAAAACTACCGCAACAATATTCTTCCCAATGTCGTGAACATCGCCTTTGACGGTTGCCATCAATATCTTACCAGCCCCCCCCGCCCCCGAAGGGGGAGCTACCAAGTTTGCGGATATTCGTTCAATAACTTTTTCAATTTCAAACAACACTTCTTCATTTTTAAATCTAATAACTCTATATCCTTCAGAAAGCAACCATTTTGTTCTTTCAACATCACTTACTTGGTTTTCTGGCAACTGATGAATACTTCCATCAACTTCGATAATCAAATTTGATTTCAAACAAATAAAATCAGCAATATAATTTCCTATAATATGTTGTCTTCTAAATTTGTGCCCATCTATTCCTTTATTGGACAAAACATACCAAAGGATTTTTTCAGCCTCCGTCGGTTTATTTCTCATTTCTCGTGCAAACTGTTTTAACAATCCATAATTATAAGGATTTGCTGTTGCCCAATATTGTGACGTTTTTACTCCCCCTTTGGGGGTTGGGGGGCTAATAAAAGGAAGTAAATAAGCTACCGCTTTTTTCATTACTCGAGCCGATTTAACCACTTGTGGCAAAAACATTTTTCCGCTTCCGAATAAATCGCCAACGACATTCATTCCTGCCATTAAATTGATTTCAATGACTTCGATAGCTTTAGAAGCATTTAGTCTGGCTTCTTCAACATCAATTTCAATGAATTCATCGATTCCTTTGACTAATGAATGGGTTAATCGTTCTTGAACAGAGCCATTTCGCCACTCTTGAATCGCTTTTTCATTGACTTTGAAATCTCCTTTATATGTTTCGGCTAATTCTAAAAGCCGTTCAGTAGCATCCTCTCGCCTATTCAAAAGAACATCTTCAACGTGTTTTAATAAAACGGGATCAATTTCATCATAAATTTCGAGCATTTCCGGATTCACAATTCCCATTGTCATTCCGTTTTGAATGGCGTGATAAAGGAAAGCGGAATGCATGGCTTCACGCACTTTATCGTTTCCACGGAAAGAAAAAGAAACGTTACTCACACCACCGGAAATATTGGCAAACGGCAAATTTTCACGAATCCATTTTGTAGCTCTGAAAAAATCCAACGCGTTTAATTTATGTTCGTCCATTCCGGTTGCAACTGGAAAAATATTTGGGTCGAAAATGATGTCTTCGGCTGGGAAACCCACTTTTTCTACAAGAATATCATAGCTTCTTTTACATATTTCGATGCGTCTCTCGTAATTATCAGCTTGACCATTTTCATCAAAAGCCATTACGATAACCGCCGCACCGTATCGCTTGATTAATTTGGCGTGATGGATGAACGTTTCTTCTCCTTCTTTTAACGAAATGGAATTGACAACTCCTTTTCCTTGAATGACTTTTAATCCGGCTTCGATGATTTCCCATTTGGAACTGTCAATCATAACGGGAACTCGAGCAATATCAGGTTCGGCAGCGATTAAATTTAGGAATTTGGTCATGGCATGCACCCCATCCAACATTCCTTCGTCCATGTTGACATCGATAATTTGGGCACCACCTTCTACTTGAGTACGAGCAATATCGAGAGCTTCTTCGTACTTTTCTTCTTTGATTAAACGAAGAAATTTTCGTGAACCGGTGACGTTTGTTCGTTCGCCGACGTTTACAAAAATTGACTCTTCATTGACAAAAAGCGGTTCTAATCCTGATAATTGTAAATTTATTTTGTTCGTTCTTGACATATCTTTATGTAACTACAGATTTCAGAAATTGAATCCATTTAATTTGCTAAATAATATTTAACATTCACTAATTGTATAGATTGAATAAGTCCTAACTCAAGAGAAGATTCTTTGTCATAGGAAAAGATACAACTCGAGTTTGGATTTATTTGACCACAAATCGAGCTTGCCCCATTCAAAAAGCCAGAAGAAGAAACTGTACCATCAACATCTAAAGTTATGTATGCAAAACCATTTATAACAAAATTATTTAGATTATTTAGTTTGATTTCAAATTTTAGTCGGTTTGTATTATTCCCGGTATTTTGTATGAATTCAAAGTTTACTACTTCATATGAAAAGTTTTCAACAGGTAATTGTTCTTGAATTGGGGGTATTTCGTAATCACAAGGAACTATTTCACTGGTTTCCGGAATAAAAGAACTTCCGGATGGGGTAACAATGGTTCTGCTAGGAATGACGATGGTTTTAGTGCAGTCGTCCGTTGAAGAGCAACCAAAAAAGATTGAACTAATTATTAACGCCAATAATTTTAAATACTTTTTCATTTTTATATGTTTACGATGCGGATGCTTTATTGAATAAATATGTACCTTCAAACTTTCTTTGTTTGAATTCAGATGCAATTTCTGCAATGGCTTTAATGTGCTCTGGAGTTGTCCCACAACAACCACCAATAATATTTACCAAATTTTCTTGTAAATATTCACGGATTAACCCCTGCATTTCTTGCGGTGTTTGGTCATAATGTCCAAAAGCATTAGGTAATCCTGCATTGGGATGAGCGGAAATATTGAGTTGTGTATTCATCGCCAAACGCTTTAGATAAGGTTTCAATTGGTCTGCTCCTAATGCACAATTGAATCCGATGCTTAGTAATGGAATATGTGCAATGGAAATGAGAAAAGCTTCAACGGTTTGACCGGAAAGTGTTCGGCCGGAAGCATCGGTGATGGTTCCAGATACCATCACCGGAATATCGAGCTTTCGTTCTTCTTTGACTTCTTCGATGGCAAAAAGAGCGGCTTTGGCGTTGAGTGTGTCGAAAATGGTTTCTACTAATAAAACATCGCTACCACCATCAATCAAAGCTTCTACTTGTTGTTTATAGGCGATCCGTAAATCGTCGAACGTAACGGCACGAAATCCGGGATCGTTTACGTCGGGACTCATCGATGCGGTTCGGTTGGTTGGACCGATAGAACCAGCGACAAAACGAGGTTTATCGGTGAATTCGTCGGCAACTTCACGGGCGATTTTGGCGGATTGGTAATTGAGTTCATATACCAAATCTTCCAGATGATAATCGGCCATTCCGATGGTGGTTCCGGAAAAAGTATTGGTTTCTACGATATCTGCTCCGGCTTCAAAATAAGCTCGATGAACAGCCTTTACAGCTTCGGGCTGAGTGATGGAAAGTAAGTCGTTGTTTCCTTTGAGCGGATATGGAAAATCTTTGAAACGGTCACCGCGAAAATCTTCTTCGGAGAAGTTGTATCGTTGCAGCATCGTTCCCATGGCTCCGTCGAGGACGAGGATTCTTTCTTGTAGGGCTTTTATTAGCCCCCTAGCCCCCGAAGGGGGAACTCCAATATTGTGGTTTGATTGCGTTGACATATTTTTTATTTCTCTGAAATTATCAAAATGTTCATTCTGGCACCGACACCTAGCCCCGATTGTAGCGGAAATTTTTTGATGCAGATGGCTATTTTTTCTTGCTTTAAAAAAGCGACCAAAGGAAGCTCTTTTTGAAGCGTAGAAAAAAAGCCGGATGCGGCAAAAAATTGCAGCGGAAAGCGGGATTAGCTTCTAACTAAAAAAATTATCAGGAAAATAGAGGAAATAAACGCGTTATCTGTTCCTTTATTGAGTTGTTGAAACAAAACTGAAACGAGTTCAGTACAAAGTTCAGCATAAAGAATAGAATGTAGCACCTTCTACAGTTGCAGGGTTGCTAAGCTTTCGACGGGTCTAGTCCCTCCGGCTTTCGTGATAACAATCAGTATGTGTATGAACGGGGCAAATATAAAGACTAATTTGATATTTTAGAATATTTTTCTGTTTTTTATTTGAATTTGTTTTAAAACAGAAAAATACGCTATAAATACCAAAATATGTAGAAAAATTACTAGCCGAAATCAATTAAAAACAGATTCTTTTAATTTGATTTTTTCGGCAATTTTGAGAATATCGTTTAAAACGCCTCGGGCTGTGACTTGTTTTCCGGCTCCGGCACCTTGAATGACGATGGGGATTTCGCCAAAGGATTGGGTGTAAATTTCAATCAAATTATCGGCACCTTTAAGTTGTCCTAGGGCTGAATTTTTGGGTGTGGATATGAGTTTGACTTCGAGTTTTTGGTTGATTACATCGAGTTCGCCAACGTAACGAAGTACGTGCATTTCAGCTTGGGTGATTTTAGCAATATCATAAGGTTTATCGAGTAATTGTTTGCTGGAAGCGTATTCGGATTTGGTATTTTCTTCGTTTAAATCGGGTAATAAAAGAGATGAAATTTGTACATCTGAAAATTCTTTTTGAATTCCAATTTCTCTGGCTAAAATGAGCAATTTTCGAGCGACATCGTTTCCGGAAAGATCCTCTCTAGAATCGGGTTCAGTGTAGCCTGATTTTTCGGCGTCTTTTAAAATGGATGAAAAAGTATTGTTTTCGTTGCCAAATCGGTTGAAAATATAACTTAATGAACCGGAAAAAACACCTCTGATTTTGGTGATTTTTTCACCGGAAAGGTGTAATTCATTTATGGTTTGAACGACAGGTAAGCCGGCTCCGACATTGGTTTCATATAAAAAAGACTGGTCGAATTTTTGAAGGTTTCGACGTAATTCTTTGTAAAAATCGAAATGTAACGTATTCGCTTTTTTATTTGCGGCGACGATGCTGAATCCGTTTTGAATGAGCGGAATGTAAAACTTAATTAACTCTTCGCTGGCAGTGGCATCGACGGCGATGAGATTTTCGAGGTTATTGGTTTGAACATAGTTCACAATATCTTCGATGGAATAAGGAAAAGCAGTTGATTGAAAATTGCTTTCCCATTGGTTTTTGACGCCGTCTTTTTCGAAAAAAGCGACAGTTGAATTGGTGATGATGGGAAAACGTAAATCGATATTTCTTTTTTCGAGGAAAAATTGCTGACTTTCTAAAACTTGATTGATGAGCGTGCTTCCTACGTTTCCGATTCCGAAGAGGATAACATTTATTCTAAGCGTTGACATATTTTTGCGTGTTTTGAGTGTTGAAAATGGGTGATAAAAAAGTGGCTAATTGGTTGAATTCGATTAAAAAAGCATCGTGCCCGTGAATGGATTGAATTTCGTGATAGAAAACATTTTCTTTTATTTTTTTTAGGTTTTGATAGGTTTCTCGATTTTCTTCGGCAATGAAAAAGTAATCGGTATCGACCGAAACAATGTGGATAGTGGCTTGAATTTGGCTTGCCACGGAAAGAAAATCTTTTCTGTTTTTGGCAATATCGTTCGTTTTTAGCAGATGATTCATCAATTTATAGGCTGATAAACGAAAGCGGTTTTTTAGTTTTGAACCGTGATTGCACAACCAATTTTCGACTTCAAATCCAAAAGAATTTGAATTTCGTTGAAAACGCTGATTGATAGATTGTGGTGTTCGATACAACAACATCGCGTGCAAACGAGCATCGGCAATGGGATCATCGGAATTGTTAAGAATTTGGTCTTGAATGAGTACGTTAGCAATCACCCAATCAGTCGCTTTCCAATCAGTTGCAATTGGAATTAGGTTTTTAATTTTGGTTGGGTGTTGAGCCGCCATTTCCCAAGCAATTGCTCCACCTAAACTTCCGCCTATGACAGTGTAAAGTTCATCGATATTGAGATGAAATAATCCTTCCCAAAAAATTCTTGCCACATCACGAATGGTAAAATCTTTATAATCTGAAATGAGATTTCCAAAGACATTATCATATCCGTTTCCGGGAATATTAAAAGCGATGATAGTGAAATCATTGGTATTTATGGTTTTATTTTCACCGATTAAATCGTTCCACCAACCGTTTTCGCCTGTGATGGTTGAATTTCCGGTTAAGGCGTGATTCACCAAAACTACCGGAGCAGTACCGATGGGTTGACCAAATATCTCGAAATAAAGTGGAATATAGGGTCTGACTTTTAAAATTTCTAGATTGAAATTAAATAAGTCGATTTTTTTTAAGTTTTTCATGGTTGTCTTTTTCTAGCTTTTTCTTTTTAAAAAACTGTCTTTTTTCAAACGTGGAAAAAAGACAGTTTAAAACAAACAAAACTTATACAAACTTTTTTGAATCAATTTTTTGAAAAACCGCTTTTAAATCGGCTTTTAAATCTTCGATGTCTTCTAAACCGACAGAAAGACGAATTAGATCTTTGGTTACGCCCGTTGCTTCTTGCTCAACAGCAGACAATTGCTGGTGTGTGGTGCTAGCCGGATGAATAATGAGAGATTTAGTATCCCCGATATTGGCTAAAAGCGAGAACAATTTGGTTTCATCGGCTACTTTTTTGGCTGCTTCAAATCCGTCTTTGAGTCCGAATGTGACGATTCCGCTTTTTCCTTCCGGTAAATATTCATCGGCTAACGCTTTGTATTTTGACGTTTCCAAACCGGGATAATTTACCCAAGCTACTTGTTCTTGACTTTGCAACCATTTGGCTAAAGCCAATGCATTTTCGCTATGTTTTTTAATTCGGATTTCTAAGGTTTCCAATCCTTGAATGGTTTGAAAAGCATTGAAAGGACTTAAAGCAGCACCAAAATCGCGTAAACCTTCGATGCGAACTTTAGCAATAAACGAAGCAGCTCCTAAAACTTCGTAGTATTTTAATCCGTGATAACCGGCTGAAGGTTCTGTAAATTCCGGGAATTTTCCGTTACTCCAATCAAAATTTCCGGCATCGATGATTACTCCGCCCAATGATGTTCCGTTTCCGGTGATGTATTTGGTTAACGAATGAATTACGATGTCTGCTCCGAATTGAATTGGATTTAATAAATAGGGAGTTGCCACTGTGTTATCAACAATAAAAGGCACTTTGAACGCTTTTGCTTCTTTGGAAATGGCTTTTAAATCGAGTACATCCAATTTAGGATTTCCGAGGCTTTCAACAAAATAAGCTCTGGTATTTTCTTTAGAAGCTTTAGTGAAATTTTCCGGATTGGATGGATCTACAAATGTGGTGTTGATGCCTAATCTTGGTAACGTTACATTCAACAAATTGTAGGTTCCGCCATACAAACTATTGGAGGCAACGATGTGATCACCTGCTTTTAGTAATGTTAAAAATGTGGTGGCGATAGCGGCAGTTCCTGAGGCAGTTACTACGGCTCCAATTCCACCTTCGAGCGTTGCTAGGCGTTGTTCTAGGATGTCGTTGGTTGGGTTGTTTAAACGGGTGTAAATAAAACCGGCTTCGGCTAAACCAAAAAGATTAGCGGCGTGTTGCGAGTTATTGAATACATACGAAGTGGTTTGATAAATTGGGACAGCTCTTGTTCCACCGTTTTTGGTTACGTCGTGTCCTGCGTGTAATGCGTTTGTGGAGAATTTTTGTGTGCTCATGATTTTGGATTATTAGATTGTTGGATTATTTGATTTTGGGATTTTGGGATTTTGGGATTTTGGGATTTTGGGACTCTGAAACAAGTTCAGAGTAAAAAAAAAGTCCTTTTGGATGGCTTACCAAAAGGACTTAACAAAACAAGTGTATAACCAGATTATGTCTTTCGCTTTTGGCAATGAGAATTCATCATGCAACAACAGATGTGCATCATCATACGGTTCATTTTTATGTTTTTTATAGTGTTCATTTTTAAAAAGTTGCTGAGATTCTGAGTTGCTGAGTTGCTGAGTTTAAGTTTTGGCTATAAAAAAACCTCTGTTATTGGCAGAGGTTTGATTGTATACATTTTATAAATTAAAATTATGCAATAGGTTTCCTCTGCGGAGATTTCCACATCATACGACAACACATAGAGCCAATTCTAAATTTCATTGTTTTGGTATTTGATTTGGCAAATGTAGTAACATTTTCTAGATAAAAAAATATTTTAGATTAATTTTCTAAATTTTATTACTAAAACGCACTATAATAGATTTTAAATCTATTATATTTAGATTGTTGTGAAAAATAAATTAAAAAAAATCCGGAACTAAGTCCGGATTAAATTTGATTCTTATTGTGAATTAATTTTTGATGATTTTTGAAGTACCTACTCCTTGATCTGTATTTACTGTTAAGAAATAAATTCCAGCGGTTAAATCTGATACATTTATCTCTGCTGTTGAGGATAAAGCCACATTAATTGTATTGATTACTCTACCATTAATATCAGTAACTTGCACTGAATTGATTAGTAAATCACCTGCATTTACATTTACAACATCAGTTGCAGGGTTTGGATAAATTGAAAAATTAGCGGTTGCAAATTCGTTACCAAAATTTAACAGACTGTCTGTCGCTGAAGCTCTAACTAAAAAGTTATCAAAATCAGCGGATGAAGCCACAGTGTTTAATGCTCCTGCAACTCCTAAGAAATCTACTTCACCTGGATTGATTCCTGCAGTTACCATCGGGAAATTTGCGTTACCTGTGAAAAATGTATCTAACCCTAAACTAGATTTCCATTTTACTTCCGCAGTAGTTTTATTAAAGCTGAAACCTAATCTCACCCATGTGTCTTGAGGAAGTGTTAAAGGGGCTGCTGCTGAAGCTCCCAATCCAATGGAATAAGTTCCAGTATTTGCAACTGTTCCTTGAGACCAATGCAAAAATCCTCGTACGACATTAGAAAAGGGCGCACCTGATACAACCAAGTTTTTAGCAATTCCAATACCTGCCAAAACTTTTGCTGTTGGTGTTTCATCACTATAGATGTAAACTCTAAATTCGTTGTTACTTGTGGTAGCTCCACCAGTAAAATAATCAAATTCAACTTCTATAATTTCGTTCCCAACAGTTCTTTCTGCCCATGCAGATACCAATCCGTCTTTCCACATAAAACGGGTTCCCGCGGCAGTAGCCGAACCTGTTAATCGAAAATCATTATCAGAAGCGTCACCAGCAACAAATTGATAATTTTCATTATCAGTGTTATCTGAGCCAGTTGCACTAATAAATGTAAGCCATCCTCCTTGACCCTCTAACGTTCCGTCAGTTATTGTACCGACATTCCCAACATTGTACGAATCAAAATTATCTGATTGTAAAACTTGGGCATTTACGCCAAGTGACGTTCCAAAAAGAACTAAAGTAGAAAGTAATAGTTTTTTCATAATTAATGTTTTTAAATTTAGATTCAAAAATAATACAAAATAAGATATAAAATCAAAAACTTAACAAAAATAATAAAGTCCGAAAATTTCGGACTTTATTTTAAACAAATGTTGTTTTTATTTACTGCTTAACAATCTTAGTAGTACCAACACCTAATTCTGATTTTACAGAGACAAAATACATCCCTGAAGTTAAATCGGAAATGTTTAATTCAGCTTGTGTAAGGCCATTTAAATTAAATGATTTAACTGTTCTACCGTTTAAATCTGTTACTACAACATTTTCAATTAACGTTGTAGAAGTAGCAAGGTTAATGACGTCTTTTGCTGGGTTTGGATAGATTTTAAAGTTATTCGCGAAGAAATCATTACTTGACAAAGGAACTGTAGCAGTTAAAGTGATATTGTCTAAAAACATTACATACTGGTCATTCCCATCATTTTGAAAAGCAAATCTAATAGATGTTCCTGCTAAATTGTTACTTAGTGCTTGAGTACGATAGTTCCCTGTATTCAACTCGTTGTTCACATCAATTAAAAGCGTTGTGAAATTAGCTACTTGAGATCCGCCTGTTGGTGATAGATGTACTCTGTAATCTTCAAGAAAGGCAGTAGCACCTAAGCTTGTGGCGGCCCAATTTAAACTTATATTTGTAGCTCCCTCTGGAATAGTAATTAAAGGTGATACAAGCCAATCATTCGCTATTCCAACCGGAGTATACCAAGAATTACTCGCTATAATGTTTCCCTCCATTCCTGTAGCCGCCGCCGGATAAGCTTCAAAAAGAGAATTTGCTCCTTGAATTTGCTCAAATGATAGGACTGTCCAAGCATCTTGGATTAAAAAAGATAATGCTTCACCATCTATTCCGCCGGGCCCAACGGGCGTTCTGTTGTCAATATTGTATAAAATCCATTCATTGATTCCTGGTCCATTCCCGTCCCAATCCTCGGCAAAAATTGTTGTTTGTGCATTTATATTTAACGATAAAGCAACAATGATAAAAAGTAATAGTTTTTTCATAATTTATGTTTTAAGATTAACAATCAAATATAAAACAAAAAAAGGTTGAACAAAAATTTTTAATTTGAAAGTTAAATGAAAATTCATTTTAGATAGAAAAAGTAATCTTTTTAGTTCATCATTTTATGCTTTTACCCACAAATTAAAATTAAAGTACAAATAACACATTGGACAACATATTATAAAATCATTGTATTTTTTTTAAATCAACCATTTTAATAAAAAATACTGGAAATTGACTTATGCTAAAATTTTAAACCGTAAATAATCAATATAATTTTTATTTTAATAAAAACCTCCATACCTTTGCAAACAATAATTAGAGGAAAAATTTGTACTGATTGCAACCTCTATTCGAACTTGAATCTTTATTCTACAAGATTCTGAAACAAGTTCAGAATAAAAAAAATGCTAAAGCAGAATTCTTCTTTAGTTATTTTCCTGCACTATACTTTTTTCCGCTTCTTAGCTATTATTAATCCTGAAAATTTTCAGTTAAAATTAAATTATATTTATGGCTTATTTATTTACGTCTGAGTCAGTTAGCGAAGGACATCCAGACAAAGTAGCAGATCAAATTAGTGATGCTCTAATCGACAATTTTTTGGCTTTTGACCCAGAATCAAAAGTAGCTTGTGAAACGCTGGTAACAACTGGGCAAGTAATTTTGGCTGGCGAAGTAAAATCAAATACGTATTTAGACGTGCAAACCATTGCCAGAGATGTTATCAAGAAAATTGGTTACACCAAAAGCGAATATATGTTTGAAGCCAACTCGTGTGGCGTTTTATCTGCCATTCACGAACAATCGGCCGATATTAATCAAGGCGTCGACAGAGCAAGCAAAGAAGAACAAGGTGCCGGTGACCAAGGAATGATGTTTGGTTATGCCACCAATGAAACTTCCGAATATATGCCGTTAGCATTAAAATTATCGCATCAATTGTTACAAGATTTAGCAGATCTACGAAGAGAAAACGATGAAATTACCTATTTGCGTCCTGATGCAAAATCGCAAGTTACTTTGGAATATTCTGATGACAACAAACCGGTTCGAATTGATGCGATTGTAGTTTCAACCCAACACGATGATTTTGCAGACGAACCGACGATGTTGGCCAAAATCAAAAAAGACATTATCGAAATTTTAATTCCGAGAGTTATTGCAAAAAATCCTCAATATGCTCATTTATTTAATAACGATATCAAGTACCACATTAATCCAACCGGAAAATTTGTAATTGGTGGACCTCACGGAGATACTGGTTTAACGGGAAGAAAAATCATTGTAGATACCTACGGCGGAAAAGGAGCTCATGGTGGTGGTGCTTTTTCCGGAAAAGATCCATCAAAAGTGGACAGAAGTGCCGCGTATGCAACGCGTCACATTGCTAAAAATTTAGTGGCAGCCGGTGTTGCCGATGAAATTTTAGTGCAGGTTTCATATGCCATTGGTGTGGCTCAGCCTACATCAATCAACGTGAATACGTATGGCACTGCAAAAGTAAATTTGAAAGACGGTGAAATCAGTAAAATTGTGGAAAGTATTTTTGATATGCGTCCGTATTTTATTGAGCAACGTTTAAAATTGAGAAATCCTATATATAGCGAAACCGCTGCTTATGGCCATATGGGAAGAACTCCAGAAACGGTAACCAAAACATTTAATGCTCCGGGAGGATTGTCAAAAACTGTTGAAGTAGAATTGTTTACTTGGGAAAAATTAGATTTTGTCGATCAAGTTAAAACTGCTTTTAAACTATAATATCTACACTAAAAAAAAAGGGCTTCAATTATTATCTTGAAGCCTTTTTTACATAACATTATTTATAAATTGTATTGTAGCGAGAAAATCAAATATCTTGGCTGAACAAAATATTGCGAAGAACTAAAACTTACGACATTAAAACTATCGTTATTTATGGATTTTGTGTTCAATAAGTTTGTTCCACTAACTCTATACTCCAATTTGGAATCTTTCTTTCTATAATTAATACTTGCCGTTAACAAATCAAAGGTGTTATTGGTATTTCCATCTCTAGATCTAAAATCATTGTACGTATACGTTGACGTCAAAGCCAACCCTTCAACAATTCTATAATCTAAGGTAATTGAAGGACTATGCGTTGTAAAAACCGCACCGGGATTATCTCTTATAATCAATGCATAAGCCGCTTCTAAATTCGGAAGCTTTTGGAATTGTGTTCCAAAACTTACACGATATAATTGATTCCAATTCTCTATATTTCTTGAAAAATCTGCATCTGCATTGGTTGGATCAGATGGATTTACAAACAACTGATTGTTTTTTGACCATGTAACATTAGTGCTTGCACTTGCTTTATAATACTTTTTAAAAGAACGTTGGTATGAAAAAGTTCCACTAACAACTTCATTTGAAAAATCGCCATTTACTCGTTCACTAATTTGGCTAATTCCATTAAAAAACGAACGATTTACTACTGGATCTGTTGTTCTCGTGTAATTTAATCTCGCAAAAATAGTGGTGTAATTAAATAAATTATATTTTGAATAATTTAAATTATGACTTTGTTGTAACGCATTATCAATAAAGCGATTTCCTGCACTTAATGCGTTAAAGTTATTCAAAGTAAACCCTTCTACCAATGTATTTACATCGTTAAAAAAGTTACTCATTCGGTAATTATAGGTCAACGACTCTGACTTCTTGATTTGCCATTGTGCAAACATATCAGGTAAAACTCTAAAGAAATCATCACGAACTCTGCTGTTCAACTGGTCATTGTAGATGTTGAATTGGTGAAAATTAACTCCAGGATTGAAAGTGAAATTATTACCTAAAATAAATTTATAATGCACTCCCAGATACGCATCATTGAAAGCATACTTTACATCGTTATCAAAAATAAAATCTTCATTGTCTGGCAATTGAAACAAAGTCCCATCATCTAATAACTGAAAGATTGAAGAATTATAAGTTTGATAGGAATTGGTGTTTCCTAAGGTTACATTTAAAATGCTTTTGTTGTTGATTGAAAAATAATAATCAACTTTTGCATCTACTTTATTTGTTTTTACAAAACGTTCTTGCTGAATATCGTAACGACTTTGTCCTGATTGAAATCCGATTCCGGGAAAAGGATCTTGTAATAAACTGGGATTATAAAACGGATCTTCGTCTTGGTATAAATGTTGAACTTCCAAAACGAAAGTGTTCTTTTTATCTTTCGTCCAAAACATATTCAAGCTTTGCTCAAAAGCAATTGGATCTTGTTCTTTAAAAGAAACAATATTATTTATTCGATCTATGTTTCCGCCACTTGTAAAAATAGTAGATTGAGTATTGACCAAATTATCTTCTGATTGATTAGAGCGTCTAATCGTTGCATCATAATCTAATTGGAAATCTGCACTTTTTTTGTATTTTGAACCCAGTTTAAAAACGGCCAAATTGTTTCTCAAATTAGAAACATCCGTCCTGTCTTCAACCGTTTGCAATTCTGATGAATTGGGCTGGAAAATACCAAAATTAGAGTTTGTATTGGTAAGCGTTTTATTGGATGAAATTACTCCGAATCCGCTAAAATTCCATTTTTTTGTTATTTCTTGCGTAAAGTTTATCGCACCAAATTTATTATCAATTTCTAGAGCTCTATCATTTTGAGTGGTTGAAATACCTAAATTATTACTTGAAATACCAACGTTGGTTCCGCTTCTAGAGATGGTGTTTCTTGCAGCACCAGTTAAACGATAGAAATCGCGAATCGAAAAAGGAACTTCGCCAATATTATTAAAATTAGCAATAACATTAACCGTGGTTTTTGGACTGTAATAAAAGATTTTAGGATTAAGTACATATCGTTCATCGGGACCACCACCAACTAGAATGTCTCCAAACCAAAATTTATTTTTACCTTTCTTTAGTTTTATATTGATTGCAATATTTTCTTCATTGTTTTCTAAGCCTTTTAATTGACTAACTTCGTTGAAATTTCGCAATACCTGCACTTTATCAACCGCATCTGACGGAATGTTTTTGGAACCAATTTTTGTATCACCTTCAAAGAATTTTTTTCCTTCAACTAGCAATTGGCTTACTTTTCTTCCCTCCACTTCAATTTCACCATCTTCATTTACTTGAACGCCTGGTAATTTTTTCAGAATGTCCTCCAGTTTTTGTTCTGTTCCGGTTTTAAAAGAATCTGCGTTGTAAATAATGGTATCGCCGCTAATGGAAACCGGCATTTCCTGGACAATTTCTACGCCTTCTAACTCAAAGCCACCTTCTTTAAGTATCAGGTTTTTTTGAATGGTTTCAGTTTTTGTTTCCAAATCAGCATCCAATGTTTGAAAACCAATGTAGCTGACTTTGATTTTATAGGTAGAATTTGGATTTAAGCTCAATTGATAACGGCCTTTGTCGTTGGTAATTGCGTATCCATCCATGGCTTTGGTAACTTGATTGATTGCCATTACATTGGCCATTTCAAGGGGTCTTTGCAAGGTGTCCTTTACAAAACCTTCAACCCTAACATTTTGAGCTTGGCAAATATAAATTCCGAAAAGAAGAAAAAAGTAAATTTTAGACATGAATATTTTTGATAAAAATTTTAAATAAAATGCATTGATTGATTAACCCCCCATTCTAAAACCGCCTCTTCCGCCGCGACCTTGATTCATTTCTCGCATTTCATTCATCTTATCTGTCACAATTTTATCATATTCCGCTTGGGTTACAGGTTTCCCTTTCTTAGGAGCTTTTATTTCTTTCTTGTCTTTGGTATTCATCACAATTTTGGAACAAAGAATTACTGTTTTCCCATCAGTAACTTCTAGGATTAACCCTGGAAGTCCCCAATAATTTTCGGGTCCTTGATTAATCGGAATATCAGGTGTATACCAAGCGGTAACAGTTATTTCTTTTGGCATTTCCCAACCATCCATAAAATTGGTTGTTTTGGACTCTTCTTTCTTTTCTTCCTTTTTCTCAGTGACGGCATTTTCTGATTTTTCTTCTTTTTTATCATCCGCTTTTCTTCTGAAATTTCTAAAATCAGATTGACTTACCGGTCGTACAGCGGTGGCTTTAAAACACAAATAATTACCAATTTGCTTCGTCTCGCCCTCTAATTTCCAATTTAATTTAGGCAATGAATCAACGATTAAAAATTCTTTTCCAAAAACCTCTTTATCAACTGTATACACTTTTTCTTTTACGTTTTTGTAATGAGTTCCGCCACCACCCATCATATTTGACATAAATCGCATTCCGCCACCACTTTGACCGGGGGCTTCTATTTTTTCTTCTTCTTTATAGATGGAAGCACTTTTATCAAAACTTAAAATGAATGTTTTTTCAAACATGCTTTTCATTCGTTCTTCAATCGTCTTTTGCATTTCCGGCGTAATTTCTCTATTTCCTGCAAAAGTTGACCGAGCGTCCGCAGAGCTGGTTTTTGATTCATAAACGGCCATGCCCTGAAAATCTTGTGCCAAAGCACTAACAACCGCCGCAAAAAAAGTAAGTAATGTAACTACAATAGTTTTCATCTCCAAAAAGTTTAATGTTGATAGAACAAATATGACGAGTTAATTGGGTTATTGTTACCAACATTTTGTTAAAAATTAAGGAATTCTTACAAAATAATTATCATTATAATTGTACTTTAGCCAAGATGAAAAAAATAATTATTTCTTTTTGGATGTTTTTTCTTTCGGTTGGGCTTGCTCAAGAAAAGAAGATTACACCAATTTTACTTTCAAACCAGCAGCTTGTGGCAGATGAATTTATCAATATGGATTCATTTGGCTACTGCTATTATATCAAAGGCAATGTTTTTTATAAACAAAAAGACGCAGAGTTATTTCAATATAAAAATCTTTCATTAGGAAAAATAAAGCGAGTGGATTTACAAAATCCTTTAAAAATAGTACTTTTTTATGAAGGTTTTAATTCGGTCATCACCTTAGACAATCAGTTGAATGAAACCTCATCGATAAACTTTTCCAAAAACAAAAACAACCCGATTGTAACTTCGGCGGTAGGTTTAGCCTCTCAAAATCGCCTATGGGTTTTTAATTCATTGCCAATGCAATTGGGATTATATGATTTTACAAAGCAGGTTTTCCAACCGCTATCTCAACCTTTCCAGGACCCAATTGAATACTATCAAACCGATTACAATCAATTTTATTGGGTAGATTCAAACAGAACTGTTTCGTTTTGTGATGTGTTTGGGAAAATTTCCACTTTAGGGAAGATTCCTGAATTTGATTCAGCTCAAATTATTTCTACAGATGTCGTGATTTATCAAAGTGGGAATCAATTGTATTGTCATTCTTTTAAAGAGAATAAAAGTTCACCAATTAATTTAGATGAAAAAATCGTCGAAAAATTTCGGATTAAAGACCAATTTTTGATTATTTTTACCAACAACGAAATTAGTACTTATCAAATAAGTTTACCATAATGCACATAGCAGTAGCAGGCAACATTGGAGCCGGAAAAACCACTTTAACTCGATTATTAGCCAAACATTTTAAATGGGAACCACATTTTGAGGATGTGGTAGACAACCCATACTTGGACGATTTCTATCATCAGATGGAACGATGGTCGTTTAATTTACAAATTTACTTTTTAAACAGTCGGTTCAGACAGGTCTTGCAAATTCGTGAAAGCGGAAAGAAAATTATTCAGGATAGAACGATTTATGAAGATTCACATATTTTTGCTCCTAACCTGCATGCCATGGGTTTGATGACTAATCGTGATTTTAACAACTATAAATCGTTGTTTGAATTAATGGAAAGTATGGTGCAATCGCCGGATTTATTGATTTACTTGAGAAGTTCTATTCCGAATTTAGTGAGCCAGATTCACAAAAGAGGTCGTGAGTATGAAAACACAATTTCAATTGATTATTTAAGTCGTTTGAACGAACGCTACGAAGCTTGGATTCAAAGTTATGACAAAGGAAAATTATTGATTATTGACGTTGACAACATTAATTTCGTAGATAATCCGGAAGATTTAGGGATGATTATCAATCGAATTGATGCTGAAATAAATGGATTGTTTTAGACATAAAATAACAGAATTTGCCTCAATTTAGTTGAGGCTTTTTTATTTTATTGTATCAAACAACGATTTCACTTTTATTTTTTTTGCCGCTTTTGATAATTTAATAATTCGCTTTTCATTTGGCAACAAATCAAAATAATTATCTTCAAAAAACACCTCGTTTTCCGATGACAAAAAAACATTTTTTGCTAATATATCAGTAGCTATTTCAATGGTAAAGTCATCAATGTGTTGAATTTCAATGTTTGGTTTTGATAATTTCAAATCTTTTGGTTTTGCAAAAAAATAATTTGATTTTATATCATTCCATTTCAATTTTAATACAATATTGTTCCAATCGAATTTTTCAAAATCAGCTTTTGCAATTTCATAGATCACACTACTTGAATTTTCATCTACACCAATTTTTTTGGAAGTTTCCCAAAGCGATTCTCCATTAAATGAAAGTAATTCCAATTCCAATTTTCCTGCTTTTTTTTCAAAAATATCATTCACTAAATACACTTTGTATTGTTCGTTTTCTTCTTGAACAGCAAGCAACAAATTTTCATAACTTCGCTTTGCTTGATAATGAAACGCTTTCCAATTTCCATAAAAATCCATTGAACTCCATGATGTTACGGGCCAACAATCGTTCAACTGCCAGTACAATGTTCCCATGCAATACGGCTTGGCTCTTCGGTGGGCTTCAATGGCAATCTGCATTCCCCGGGCTTGCAACAATTGAGAGACATAGGTATAATCTTCAATGTTTTTTGGAACTCTATAATCGCGTTCCATGTATTCGTTGACGGTTTCAAATCCTATCGGATGTTTTTGATGGTTTTTAAAAGCCTCGGATGTAAAATTTAGGTCTTCATCAGAAATCACTTTTTTCAACGTTTCTAAATTTGGCATCCCTTGAAAACCATATTCGCTTACAAATCTTCCTACTTTTTGATTGTAGATTTCAAATGGTTCCTTTCCCCACCAAACGCCCCAATAATGTACATCGCCTTGTGTTAAACTTTCTTTTCGACCCCAACCTAATGAAGGTGATGATGGCCAATATCGGTTTTCCGTTTTTGATAACAAACTATCTAACGTTTTTGGAATTAAATCGTGAAAGACTTTCTGATAATCGTTCCAAACTTTGGTAGAATCCGATTTTGAATAATTAAATTGTTTTTGCCATCCCCAATTGTGCCAACCTTCTTCATTTTCATTATTGCCACACCATAAAGCGATACTTGGATGATTTCGCAAACGGATGACGTTGTCAATCACTTCTTGCTTCACATTTTCAACAAATTGCTCGTCGCCGGGATACATTGCACAGGCAAACATAAAATCTTGCCAAACTAAAATACCGTTTGAATCACAAGCATCGTAAAAAGCGTCATCAGCATAAACACCTCCACCCCAAACCCGCAACATATTCATATTAGCATTTTTAGCCTCTTTCACCATCGAACGATAAACGGAATCTGTAACTCTTGGTAAAAAACTATCGGGAGGAATGACATTCGCTCCTTTCATAAATAAGGGTTTTCCGTTTAATCTAAAATAGAAACTTTTACCTTTTTGATCATTTTCCTGAACCAATTCGATAGTTCGCAAACCAATTTTTAATTCTTTTTCATCAAGTATAGCTCCATTTTGTTCCAATGAGAATCTAAAAATATATTGATGTGGAACTCCCAAACCATTACACCACCATAAAATTGGATTTGGAATTTCAATTGGAATTTTTACAGTATTTTGTCCTTTTTTTAGTTGAAATGGAAATGGTTTCTCTCCTAATCTAATTTGATATTTACCTGATTTTTCTGTTGTGATGGTGAAAACACAATTCAATTTTGCAATTTCAGAATTTAGTAATTTTTGTTCATACAGAATGTTTTCAATCTTAGCTTTATTCCAGCATTTTAAGTGTACTTCCTTCCAAATTCCGGCTGTTACAAAACGTGGACCCCAATCCCATCCAAATTGATATTGTGCTTTTCGAACAAAAACACGTTCTTTTTCGGGTAACGTATACGCTAATTTTTTGGCCTCTTCTTTTCCTTTTTGGACTGCTGAATGAAAGCTTATTTTTAAATGATTAGTTCCTATTTTCAAATTTGATTTGGCTGAAACTATCCATTTTCGAAACATATTATTGGCTTCAATAACAACATTTCCGTTTAAAAAAACGGTTGCATACGTATCTAAACCTTCAAACTCTAAATCGATATTTTGATTTTTAAATTCCGATTCAGAAAGTGCAAAATACGTTTCGTATTCCCAATTTTCATTTTCAATCCATTGCAGTTCTTTTTCATTTGCTCCAAAAAAAGGATCGGGAATTAATTGGTTTTGAAACAGATCAGTATGAACGGTTCCGGGAATCGTTGCCTTGTGTTTTTTCACCTCGTTCTGTTGGTGGAATGTCCAGTTTTCAGATGACAAATTGCGATAGGAGGTTTGTCCAAAAAAGTAAAAACAATTTAGGAACAAGAGAAAGACAAAGAATTTTTTAATCCTATAAGGCATGTAATTCTTTTTAATAGTTGAGTTCGTTCTTTAATTGGATGATTTCCTCTAGATTTGCTATTTCACTTCCATCCGTAATGGCTGACGAATGATACCAATTGGCATTTACATTTTCGTCTAATTTGGAAATATTGGTCGAACGCAAACCGCCACCCGGCATGATTTCAATACGATTATTAGCTTGAATGACCAACTGCTTTAAAACTTCCTTTCCTTCCATCACATTTGGAAATGTTCCGGAAGTGAGAATAGTTGAAAACCCGCACGAAATAACATCTTCTAGTGCTTTTTCGTAGTCTAAAATCTCATCAAAAGCTCTATGAAATGTACACGGAAAAGGTTTGGCTAATTCCACCAAAGATTTATTTACAGCCACGTCAATTTTATTATCATTTGTTACTACTCCAAAAACAAAGCCTTCCACCCCAATATCTTTGAATTCAAGTATTTCCAAATACATAATCATTAGTTCATTCATTGTGTAAACAAAATTTCCTCCTCTCGGACGAATCATTACATATAAATCGATTGTTAATTGTTCGCGAACCTGTTGAATCATTTCAATTGTTGGAGTGGTTCCACCAACTGCTATATCAGTACATAATTCCACTCTATCGGCTCCCGCTTTTTGAGCAATAAGCGTAGATTCCAAATTAAAACATGCGATTTCTAGTTTTTTCATTATTTTAAAAAGTAATTCGCATCGATTAATTTATTTCCTTTTGCATCATGCACTGCATAATTGAAACCTCCTTGCACACAATACGAACCGTACTCGCCTTTTTTATTTAAAGCGATAAAACCCACTTGTATATCTTTCAAATTTTTACCTCTTTTTTGTGTCAGTTTTACAATTCGCATCACGGCTTCTTCACACGCTTTTTGTGGTGATTTGCCTTGTCTCATCAATTCGACCACCAAGTGACAGCCTGAAATTCTGATCACTTCTTCGCCGTGACCAGTTGCAGTTGCTGCTCCGATTTCGTTATCCACATACAAACCGGCACCAATAATTGGGGAATCACCCACTCGACCGTTCATTTTAAAAGCCATTCCGCTCGTGGTACACGCTCCTGATAAATCTCCATTTGCATCTAATGCAATCATCCCAATGGTGTCGTGATTTTCAATGTTTGCTTTGGGATTATATTCGTTTGTTTTCAACCATTCTTTCCATTCCTTTTCGGATTCTTCCACCAAAAGATTTTCCTTTTTAAAACCTTGTTGTAAAGCAAATTGCAAAGCTCCTTCTCCCGCCAACATGACATGCGGCGTTTTTTCCATGACAGCTCTGGCTACTGAAATGGGATGTTTGATATGTTCTAAACACGCCACAGAGCCAATATTTGATAATTCGTCCATGATGCAAGCATCGAGTGTGACACGACCGTCTCTGTCCGGTCTTCCGCCATAACCTACACTTCTTTCTGTGGGATCGCCTTCGGGAATTTTTACGCCTGCTTCAACAGCATCCAAAGCTCTACCCTTGTTTTTGAGAACAATCCAAGCTGCTTCGTTCGCTTCGATTCCAAATCGCCAAGTAGACAGCACAATTGGCTTATTAACTTTTCCTGAATTTATTTCTACTACAACCTCTTCCGATTTTGAAATAAAAGATTGAAATGCCACGCCAGCAGTCGCTAATGCAGTTGTTTTTAAAAATTTTCTTCTATTTGCCATATTATTCTACTGAAATTTCATCTATAAAAAGCCAAGCTTTAGAACCTGCTCCTGGATTTCCATCGGGAATTACACCTAAATTCTTAGCTATTATTTTAATGTATTTTGCTTGTGTATTTTTGAAAATTCCTTCAATATTACCCTTTAAATTTTCGATTTCAACTTCTGAAAACTTTTTAATTGAAGTGTACCTATTTCCATCTTCTGAATGGAGAAATTCAATTTCTTTTGGATAATAAATCCAACTTCCTTTACTTTTTAAAACATTTAATTTTATTTTAGAAATAGTTTCAATTTTGTTTAAATCAATCGTTGCCACGACATCTTTTCCGGAAAATCCGAGCCAATCTCGACCAAATTTGGATGGATTGCCTTTCATTCCGTCCACTAAAGTAAAACTTCCGCCAATTCCATAATTTTCATGTGGTTGATGTTCTAAAGTTATTTTCTTTCCGGATGACTTGTTGATGTTGAACGTTTGTTCAATTGAGTTACTTTTTTGCTTTTCGTTTTCAAAATAAGCCGCTTTGATGGTGCAACTTTTTGTAATTGAAATAGGGCTTGTATAAATCATTGCTTTATTTGTTGGTTGAGAACCATCAGTTGTAAAACGAATTCCACTTGGATTGACGGCTTTCAAGATAAATTCTACCCCATTTTTTCCTGAAGAAACAGCAGTGGTTACCTCGTAAATGGCCTTGCTATAATTAATACCCATTTTTTCATAAAAATCTAAATGGTCGATTAATCGATTTTCGAAATTTTTGTAATCCGAAGCGTTTGCTGTTCCCCATACAACTTCAGAAAGTGCTGCCATTCTTGGCATAATCATGTATTCAACATGGTTGGAAGTTTCAATATATTCCGTCCAAACATTGGCTTGAGCTCCAAGGATATAAACGGCTTCTTCAATTGATAATTCGTTCGGAATTGGATTAAAAGCATAAACTTTTTCAATAGGAGTATATCCTCCAAAAGCCAATGGTTCATTTTTTGGGTCGCCTTGATAATGGTCAAAATAACAATGCGAACCGGGTGACATGACCACAAAGTGTTTTTGTTTGGCGGCAGCAATTCCGCCTTCAGTTCCTCTCCAACTCATAACGGCTGCGTTTGGAGCTAGTCCGCCTTCGAGAATTTCATCCCATCCCATTATTTTTCGTCCTTTAGTGTTTACAAATTTTTCAATTCGTTGAATAAAATAACTTTGAAGTTCGTGTTCATCTTTTAAACCTTCTTTTTTAATTAAGGACTGACAATGAGCACAATTTTTCCAACGAACCTTCGGGCTTTCATCGCCACCAATATGAATGTATTTTGAAGGAAACAAATCAATTACTTCTGATAAAATGTTTTCTAAAAAAACGAATGTTTCATCTTTTGGACAAAAAACATCTTCAAAAACGCCCCACCCTTTAGCTACTTCAAAAGGACCTCCGGTGCAGGAAAATTCAGGATAGGAAGCCAATGCCGCTAGAGCATGTCCGGGCATTTCGATCTCCGGTACAATGGTAACATGTCGTTGTTGAGCATATTTTACCACTTCTTTGATTTCTTCTTGCGTATAAAATCCACTGTAGCGAAGGGTGTCAAATCGTTGTTCATTATAATGACCAACCATTGAGCCGTCTCGCCAAGCTCCAATTTCCGTGAGTTTTGGGTATTTTTTAATTTCAATTCGCCACCCTTGATCATCTGTTAAATGCCAATGAAACGTATTCATTTTGTACATGGCAATGTAATCAATGTACTTTTTGATAAAATCGATGGAGAAAAAATGCCGACTAACATCAAGATGCATTCCTCGCCACTTGAATTTGGGACTATCCGAAATTGAAACACCTTGTGTTTTTACTTTATCTGATTTTTGAAATGGAATAAATTGTAAAAAAGTTTGAATTCCATAGAACAATCCCTGGTTGGAAAAAGACAAAAGCTGTACTCCTTTTTTAGAAATAGAAAGTTCATACTTTTCTCTATCAAATCCAATTGTATCGGGAATTTGAATTGACAATTGAATACTATTTCCCTTTGTATACGTAGATTTGATGGGTAAATCTAACCCTGTTTTCAACTTAATTGTTTCTTTGAGAAATAATGCTTCAAACGAATTACTATCCTGAGATAGAATGACGGTGCTTTTATCGAGTTCAAAAAACTCATTCACAAATTCAATTTGTTTCGGAATTGGAATAAGTGGCAAATTTTCTTGACTATATCCCAAAAAGGATAGAAACAGAAAGATGGAAAGAAAAATTTTAGTCATGAGGGTTTGTTTGTTCACGCTAAATTTAGTAAAAATAAAAATGCCTCGCAGTTGCAAGGCATTTTTTTATGATATGTTCAAAAGATTATTGTTTTTTGAATTCTTCAATTTTTGTATTTACTTCTTCTTCTGTTCCTTCAAAAGATTGAGTAGAAGTTTTTGTTTCACCATCAATAGTTGTATTAATCGTAACATTTGCGGTTACTTTTCCATCAGCTGCTTTTGATTTATCAATTGAGATTTCTTTGTTTTCAGATTTTACTACTGCATCAACAACTTCAATTGCTTCTACTTCTTCAACCACTGTAACTGCATCGTGACCACCTAAAATTGGAGCAATTACTAATCCAATCAAACAAGTTAATTTGATTAAAATGTTCATAGATGGGCCAGAAGTATCTTTAAATGGATCACCAACAGTATCTCCGGTTACGGCAGCTTTGTGAGCATCAGAACCTTTGTATGTCATTTCACCGTTAATCATTACACCGGCTTCGAAAGATTTTTTTGCATTATCCCAAGCACCACCGGCGTTGTTTTGGAACACAGCCCAAAGTACACCAGAAACGGTAACTCCAGCCATATAACCACCTAACATTTCAGCGATTAACTTATTGTCATATCCAATCAACATAGGTAAAACTGCAATTAAAATTGGGAAACCAATGGTTAAAATTCCAGGTAGCATCATTTCGCGTAAAGCAGCTTTTGTAGAAATTTCCACACATTTTCCGTATTCAGGTTTTCCAGTTCCTTCCATAATTCCCGGAATTTCTTTGAACTGACGACGCACTTCATACACCATATCCATCGCAGCTTTTCCAACAGAATTCATTGCTAAAGCAGAGAAAACCACCGGAATCATTCCACCCACAAACAACATGGCTAAAACCGGAGCTTTAAAAATGTTGATTCCGTCAATTCCTGTAAACGTTACATACGCAGCAAATAATGCTAACGAAGTTAAAGCTGCAGAAGCAATAGCAAAACCTTTTCCAGTTGCTGCTGTTGTGTTTCCGACTGAATCTAAAATATCGGTACGGGTACGAACTTCTTTTGGTAATTCGCTCATTTCGGCAATACCTCCGGCATTGTCAGAAATTGGTCCGAATGCATCAATTGCTAATTGCATAGCTGTTGTAGCCATCATTGCCGAAGCTGCTAATGCAACTCCGTAGAAACCAGCTAAAGCATACGAAGCCCAAATAGCACCTGCAAAAATCAACACCGTTGGAAAAGTTGAAATCATACCCGTTGCTAAACCTGCAATCACGTTTGTTCCTGCTCCGGTTGATGATTTTTGTACAATTGCCAATACCGGTTTTGTTCCTAATCCTGTATAATATTCAGTTACGGAAGAGATAACACCTCCCACAAATAAACCAACAATGGTTGCATAGAAAACTCGCATTGAGGAAATTTCTTTAACTCCTTCGCCAAAGAACTGCATGCTCATGGTTTCCGGCAACATATATCTAACTAATACAAAACATGAAATTGCTGTTAAAGCAATGGAAACCCAGTTTCCAAGGTTTAATGCACCTTGTACTTCTTTTTCTTTTGCATTGTTGTCTTTAATTTTTACCATCATGGTTCCGATGATTGAGAATAAAATTCCAAAACCGGCAATAGCCATTGGTAGTAAAATTGGACCGATTCCACCGAAATTGTCTTCGATTGAACCTCCCATATCTTTAATTACATAATTTCCTAAAACCATTGCGGCTAAAACAGTTGCCACATACGAACCGAATAAATCGGCACCCATTCCGGCAACGTCACCCACGTTATCCCCTACGTTATCGGCAATCGTTGCAGGATTACGAGGATCATCTTCCGGAATTCCGGCTTCTACTTTACCTACTAAATCGGCACCAACATCGGCTGCTTTGGTATAAATACCACCACCAACACGAGCAAATAAAGCAATTGATTCTGCACCCAAAGAGAATCCGGCTAAAGTTTCAAGTACAATTGTCATGTCTTCTGTAGAGGTCCAAGTTCCATTCATAAAGAAATGGAATAATATAATGAAGAAACCTGTTAGACCCAGAACGGCCAAACCGGCAACGCCTAATCCCATTACGGTTCCACCACCAAAAGATACTTTCAATGCCTGTGGCAAACTCGTACGAGCCGCTTGTGTAGTTCTTACATTTGTCTTTGTAGCGATTTTCATCCCCATATTTCCGGCTAAAGCTGAGAAAACTGCTCCGAAAATAAATGCTACTACTATTAAAATATGTGTTGTTGGAACGATATATGAAATTCCTGCCAACGCGATACTCGCACCGATGACGAAGAAAGTCAATAATCGATATTCAGCTTTAAGAAAGGCCAAAGCACCTTCGTAGATGTAATCTGAAATTTCTTTCATCTTTCCATCTCCGGCATCTTGTTTTAAAACCCATGCTCTTTTGGCCCACATAAAAGCTAAGCCAATTAATGCCATTACTATTGGCACGTAAATCATAATTGAATCCATAAAAATGTACTTTATAATTTTTTTAACAGTTGCAAAAGTAACAAAATAGGAATAAAAAAAAGCAACTATTCTAAATTGAATGTTGCTTTTTTTAATAAAATAGTAAATTCTTTAACGAATACTAAATAATCCCGCTGTTTTGTTTTCTAAATTAGCAAAACGATCCACACATTTCTCGATGATTTCTTTGGCTTCGTTTACATCTCCCCACCCTTCTACATCAACTTTTTTGTTTTCCAAATCTTTATAAACTTGGAAAAAATGTTCAATCTCTTTCAGTAAATGGGGGTTGATGTCTGATAAGTCATTTAAATTATTCCAAATAGGGTCTGAAACCGGTACACAAATCACTTTTTCATCCGGTCCTTTTTCATCTGCCATGTGGAAAACACCAATCGGTTTTACTTCCATCACACAACCTGGAAAAGTGGGTTCGGTTACTAAAACCAAAACATCCAACGGATCACCGTCTAACGCTAATGTTTCGGGAATAAAACCATAATCGGCAGGATACATCATGGATGAAAAAATCATTCGATCGTAGCGAATTTTTTTTAATTCAAAATCGTATTCATATTTATTTCTACTTCCTTTAGGAATTTCGATTAATACATCAAAAGTACTTTGTTTAGCTGGACTCATAGGTTTGTTTTTCTTTACAAATAATTAGGTTTGCAAAGGTAAGGCCTTAAAACAACATGTTAAACGGAAAGTAAATTTTTAGGGAATTAATAACATTGTGCATAAATCTTTATGAACTATTAAAAAAAGAGGTTGAAATTTTTTGATTTAAAAATAAAATCCAAAAGAACCTTTAATTGTAAAATTATTTGCGTCTGGGAGATTGCGATAATTCCCTCGCCAAGAGCAATCGATTCGGAAAACTTTGAAAATATTTCCGATTCCGGCACTGTATTCCCAATAGGGTTTTTCTGGAGACAAATAGTTTAAAGAAGATGCATTAAGTGCTCTATTTTCATCTGAAACCGATCCAACTACTGCTTTTATACCAATAATTTCTCTTAAATTTAATTTTCTTAAACCCGGAACTCTGGACAGTAGTCTCCCAAGAAAATGATGTTCTAATTGGAAGGTAGCATACTGATCGGTTACAAATTCATAAAAATTAAGGTTATTAAATGTATTATCAATCAGAAAATACGATTGATTACCCGGGACTATGCTCAATAAACCTAACGGCACCTCTCCAAAAGTCTTACCCAATTCGGTTGTGACATTCAATCGACCGAAACCTCCCACTAAAATGGGTTGTTTAATGTACAATTGCACCTTTTGGTATTCGAAATCACTATCAAATACTCCTTTTAAACCTTGGCTATAATTAACAAAAATTCTGGTGAACGGGCTATCTACAATACTTCTTTCTACACCGTAACCAATTGTTTTACGTTTTGGAGTATAATCTAATGAAAAAGAAATTTCTGATTGCTTTACATCACTTTCAATACCAGTTGGCGACTCATCCGAAAAATAATCTAGACTAAATTTTTCCCACGCAGGTTTAAGGGTACGGAAGGAAAATCCGGTTTCAAATACTACATTTTTTACGGGTTCAATATTTAAAGAAACCATGCTTAAATTAATGCTAGTAAGGTTATCGTTGGCACCAGCCATGAATAGTCCTGAAGAAGCAAAGCTTCTACCTAATACATTATTTGTTGTGGTTAAACTCGCACCGATTTGTTCAATATCACGCCTATTTCCTGCTTCGAGAATTAAACGGTTCTTTTTATTGAGTAAAACTTTTCCGGAAAGTCCGTATTTAAATTGATTGTCGTTAAAACCATACGCGGTGTAAAATTGTAATCGCCATGGGTCATTTTGTCCAAAATAGGTTCTCCCGCCTGCCCTAACACGAATTCCTTCAACTTCATTGTAACCAAATGTTGAAAAAATTGGGCCAATGTCAAAATTCCCTTTTTGTATATATCCACTTCCTAAAATAGAAACCAAGTTATACATTTGTTTGAATTTTTTTACTGTTTGGAGCGTATCAAGCATTTTGTAAACGCCAAATTCGTCTTTACTTAAACTTTCAAACCTGTTTTCTTGCCAATAATCATCTGATTTACTATAAACAGAGTTGTCTATAAAATTAACTTCTTCTTTGTAAAATTCTTTTGGTTTCTCTTCGTTGAATTTATGATTTTTGAATAACGTAGTCCGCTTTCCATAAACACCTTGCGATTCTTCCTTTTTGTTAAAAGCAAAATCAGACATCATGTGATCTCTTTTTAGCAGGAAAACAGAATCATTTACCACATCAAACTCTTGTTCAATATAAATTTCTTTAATCCAGTTAATGTTGGCACTTTTAGTTACTGCCATATTAATGTTTTTAATAGCGAATGTGGTATCATTCACCCAAAAATCACCTTTAAAAGTAAGTTCGCCTTTTCTTCTAGGATAATAAACAATGTTGTAACACCATTTGTTATCAATAAACATACTGTCTGTAAGAGCATAATTATAGACATCAATTCCGGTTCTCGACAGCGGGCTAACAAAATCTTTATCAAAAAACTTTAGGTAATTGTCATAAATATCATAATCTGCATACAAGTCTTTAATAAATGCGATAATTTGTTGATTCGAACTAAATCCGGAATTTTTGTTTGCTTTTAATATTTCTTTTTCTCGTTTAGCAATATTATCGCCATACACTTCAGAAATAGCTTCATTTATAAAAATAGGCAGGTATGTTTTTCCGGTAATTGCGGAGGTATCCATTTGTTCAAACACAAACTCCATTCCTTTAAACAGTCTACTTTTCATGGTAGCACTATCAATGGTGTTTAAATCGAATTCAACCTTTTCATATTTATCATATTGATATTGACTAAACTGATTTAGTCCATTTTGTCGTTTTCTTGCCCAAATTTTCCGAAGAATATCTATGGCCGGATTGTTTTTTTTAGATAATTTACCCGAAACTAAAACCACTTCACGGAGGGTTTCTCCTTCGGTTAACGTAACTTTCAAATTGTAGGTAACCGCTTTTTCTAATTTTATATCTTGAGCGGTGTAGCCGATAAAGGAGGCAACTAAAACACCATGACTTTTTTGAGATTCCAGATAAAACCTACCGTTTTCGTTTGTGATTACACCCTCAGTAGAATTCTTAAAATAGACATTGGCAAAGGGAATAGGCTCGTTTTTTTCATCAACAACAATTCCACTCACTTTGGTTTGAGCACTCATTGACACTGAAAAAAGTAGAAATAGAAATAAAAGGCTTTTAATTTTCATAGCAAATTGTAAAAAAAAACTTCATCAAATAATAGGTTGATGAAGTTTCAAATATAGTTTTTATTTTGATTATTTATACAAAACCTTTTTTACTGCTTTTACAACATCCGAAGAATTTGGTAACCATTCTTTTAATAAGGTAGGTGAATATGGTGCCGGCGTATCCGCCGTTGTAATTCGTTGGATTGGAGCGTCTAAATAATCGAAAGCTCTTTCTTGAACCATATACGTAATTTCTGAAGCTACACTGGCAAATGGCCAAGCTTCTTCTAAAACTACTAAACGATTTGTTTTTTTAACCGACTTCAGAATGGCATCATAATCCATCGGACGAACTGTTCTTAAGTCTATGATTTCGCACGAAATTCCCTCTTTTGCCAATTCATCTGCAGCGATAAAAGCTTCTTTAATGATTTTTCCAAAAGAAACAATGGTTACATCAGAACCTTCTCTTTTGATATCGGCAACACCAAGTGGAATAGTGTATTCTCCTTCCGGAACTTCCATTTTGTCACCATACATTTGTTCTGATTCCATAAAAATAACCGGATCATTATCCCGAATGGCAGCTTTCAGTAAACCTTTTGCATCATACGCATTTGATGGTACAACAACCTTTAGACCCGGTGTATTGGCAAACCAATTTTCAAATGCTTGTGAGTGTGTTGCCCCTAATTGTCCGGCAGAAGCGGTTGGCCCTCTAAAAACCATCGGCATTGGAAATTGTCCGGCCGACATTTGACGCATTTTTGCTGCGTTATTTATAATTTGATCAATGCCAACCAAAGAGAAGTTGAAGGTCATAAATTCTACAATCGGACGACATCCGTTCATGGCTGAACCAACGGCAATTCCGGCAAATCCAAGTTCGGCAATTGGCGTATCGATTACTCTTTTTGGACCAAACTCATCCAACATTCCTTTGGAAGCTTTGTAGGCTCCATTATATTCTGCTACTTCTTCACCCATTAAATAAATGCTTTCATCACGTCGCATTTCTTCACTCATGGCCTCACAAATTGCTTCTCTGAATTGAATTGTTCTCATATCTATATTATCTTAAGTCTTTTTAACGAAAGGCAAAAATAAAAATTAAAAATCACTTAAATGCATATTTTGAAGGTAAAATAGTTGATAATTTTTGATGCTATTTAAATTGAGAATTCCCATTGATTAGAAGAAAAAAATGAAAAAACGTTTATAATACCCTACGAAAACGATATAATACTGAAAAAATATTATGCACGCATACTAAAATTAGAAAATTTATTTGTACTTTCGTAACCGAAATAATTTAAATTTATTATATGAAAATATTAGTTTGCATCAGTCATGTACCTGATACTACTTCAAAAATTAATTTTACAAACGGCGATTCAAAATTTGATACAAATGGTGTGCAATTTGTTATTAACCCGAACGATGAATTTGGTTTAACCAGAGCAATTTGGTTTCAAGAGCAACAAGGAGCAAACGTAACCGTTGTTAATGTTGGCGGCCCCGATACTGAACCTACCTTGAGAAAAGCACTGGCTATTGGAGCAAACGAAGCAATTCGCGTAAACGCCAGTCCAACCGACGGCTTTTTTGTAGCCAAACAATTAGCCGAAGTAATCAAACAAGGTCACTATGACTTAGTGATTTGCGGAAAAGAATCATTGGATTATAATGGTGGAATGGTTCCCGGAATGATTGCCGGTTTATTGGGTTATAATTTTATCAATTCTTGTATTGATGTAAAAGTGGATGGTTCATCTGCCAAAGTGATTAGAGAAATTGACGGTGGTAAAGAAACTAGTTCTGCCACTTTACCATTAGTAATTGGCGGTCAGAAAGGATTAGTGGAGGAAAAAGACTTACGAATTCCCAACATGAGAGGAATTATGACAGCTCGTACAAAAGTATTAACCGTTTTGGAACCCCTTGATGCAACTATCAGCACGAAAGCGGTGAAATTTGAAAAACCCGCTCCAAAGTCAGCAGTAAAATTAGTTAGTGCTGATAATTTGGATGAGCTAGTGCGTTTGTTACACAACGAAGCAAAGGTAATTTAGTGATCAGTGTTCAGTTTTTAGTGTTCAGTTTTTTAACAAACACTTAAACTTTTAACCCTTTTAAACTCTTAAACCATTTTAAACTTTTAAACAAAAAAATTATGTCATTATTAATATATGCAGAATCGGCTGACGGAAAATTTAAGAAAGTAGCTTTCGAAATAGCTTCCTATGCAAAAAAAGTTGCAGAATCGATTGGAACAACGGTTACTGCTGTCACAGTAAATACGGCAGATGTTTCAGAATTATCAAAATATGGTGTGGATAAAGTCTTGAAAGTGAGTAACGATAAATTGTCTACTTTTAATGCAAAAGCATACGCCGATGTAATCAAACAAGCGGCTCAAAAGGAGGGAGCAAAAGTTATTGTGCTTTCCTCAACGACAGATAGTATTTATTTAGCCCCTTTTGTAGCTGTTGGATTAGAAGCGGGTTTTGCTTCAAATGTGGTTGGATTGCCTTTGAGCACTTCGCCATTTCAAGTAAAAAGAAATGCTTTTTCAAACAAAGCTTTCAACATCACCGAAATTTCTACGGATGTAAAAGTGCTCGGTTTGGCTAAAAACTCGTATGGAATAGTAGAAAGTAATTCATCTTTATCCTCTGAAGATTTTTTACCAAGTTTAAACGATGCTGACTTTACTATTAAAGTTGAAAACGTAGAAAAAATAACCGGGCAAGTTACAATAGCCGATGCGGAAGTTGTAATCTCTGGTGGTCGCGGGCTAAAAGGGCCTGAAAATTGGGGATTAGTGGAAGATTTAGCAGCTGTTTTAGGAGCAGCTACTGCTTGTTCAAAACCGGTTTCCGATTTAGGCTGGAGACCTCACAGCGAACACGTTGGACAAACCGGAAAACCTGTTGCAACGAATTTATATATTGCGATTGGAATTTCAGGAGCAATTCAACATATTGCCGGAATTAACTCGTCTAAAGTAAAAGTAGTCATCAATTCTGACCCTGAAGCTCCTTTCTTTAAAGTAGCCGATTATGGCGTAGTTGGCGATGCTTTTGAAATTGTTCCTAAATTGACTCAAAAATTAAAAGAATTTAAAGCTCAAAATTCATAATTTTTTATAAATTGTGCCCTCATTGGGCTATCTAAATCGAGATAGTTGTATCTTTGTTTGGATAGCCCATTTTTTTATTACTAATTAAGCATAAATGCCTTATTTTTAGAGCATTATAATATTATAATATGAGTCTTGTTAAACTAGCCATAAAAGGAATTTCTTATAGTCAAACCCAAAACGGTGCCTACGCATTGATTCTAAATGAAGTAGATGGAGAGCGAAAATTACCCATTGTGATTGGAGCTTTTGAAGCCCAATCGATTGCCATAGCCTTAGAAAAAGAGATAAAACCACCTCGCCCACTCACGCACGACCTATTTAAAAATTTTGCAGACCGATTTGATATCATTGTAAAACAAGTGATTATTCACAAATTGGTGGATGGTGTTTTTTATTCGAGTATAATTTGCGAACGCGATAAAATTGAAGAGATTATTGATGCTCGAACTTCCGATGCAATTGCGTTAGCTTTGCGATTTAATGCTCCTATTTTTACTTACAAAAATATCTTGGACAAAGCCGGGGTTTATCTAAAAGGAAACTCAATGGACCCTGAAAATGCCAACGAAGATAACGATGGTGTTTTGACTACGCCCGAAACATTTGGCTCAGAAGAAACTACACCAAAAGATAGTTACAGCGGAAAAAGTGTGCAGGAATTATATGAATTGTTGAATGAAGCAGTTCAAAACGAAGACTATGAAAAAGCAGCTAAGATTAGAGATGAAATTTCAAAAAAGGAATCTTAGATAATTCCAAAATCCTATAAAATAATCCAACTAGTATATTTTAAAAATGTATAAAAAAATAATTTTACTAACTTTAACTGTGCTGTTTTCAGTTGGTTTAAGTGCACAAGAACTTGAAAAAAAATGGCAATTAAGTTCTTCTGAAACGGATTATTTAGAATTAAAAGAAGGTGGTTATGAGCTCAAAATCAGTTCAGACAGCCTAACTCAAAAAGGTGATTATTTAGTACAAGATAATTTTCTTTTTCTGTTTGAAAATGGTTCCGATGCACCAACCAAACGATTTACAATTGAATCTAAATCAGATTCACTTTTAACGTTAAAATCGAAAGATAAAGCGTATTCTTTTTTCTCTTCCAACAAAATAAAACCGGCTCAAAATCAAGCAAAATTGATTGCTAGCCAAGGATTTTCAATAACCAGCTTATGGAAAGGAATTTTAGGAATGCTTTCACTTTTAGCCTTAGCATTTGTATTTAGTGCCAATCGAAAAGCGATTAATTGGAAAACAGTTGGAATCGGAATTTTGGCTCAATTGATACTTGCAATTGGTGTACTGAAAGTAACTTTTGTAAAAAATATATTTGAATTTGTTGGCGGATTATTCGTCAAAGTATTAGATTTTACGAGAGCCGGAAGCGAATTTTTACTAGGTGGAATGATGAATGTGGATAATTTTGGATTCATCTTTTTATTCCAAGTTTTACCAACTATTATATTTTTCTCCGCTTTGACTTCGTTATTATTTTATTTGGGAATAATTCAAATTGTGGTAAAAGGTTTAGCGATGCTTTTAACCAAAATTCTAGGCATTTCGGGAGCAGAAAGTTTATCAGTTGCCGGAAATATCTTTTTAGGTCAAACCGAAGCTCCGTTGATGATTAAAGCCTATTTGGAGAAAATGAATAAAAGTGAAATTCTTTTAGTTATGGTCGGCGGAATGGCCACTGTAGCAGGAGGAGTTTTGGCGGCATATATTGGTTTTTTAGGCGGAAACGATCCGGTTTTGCGTTTGGAATTTGCTAAACATTTACTCGCCGCATCAGTGATGGCTGCTCCTGGAGCTATAGTTGTTTCTAAAATTCTATATCCTCAAACCGAATTAATCAACACCAATGTGGAGGTTTCCAAAGAAAAAATTGGTTCAAATATTCTTGATGCTATTGCAACCGGTACGACAGAAGGCTTGAAATTAGCAGCAAATGTTGCTGCAATGTTGTTGGTTTTCATTGCTTTTATTGCGATGATTAATTATACTTTAAGTTGGATTGGCGGATGGTCCGGATTGAATGATGTTATTGCCGCAAATACTCCTTATTCAAAATTTTCATTAGAAACTATCCTAGGAATTGTCTTTGCTCCGTTAATGTGGTTAATTGGTGTTGCAAAGGAAGATGTGATGTTGATGGGTCAATTATTAGGAATTAAGTTAGCAGCTTCCGAATTTGTGGGGTACATTCAATTAGCAGAATTAAAAAATGTAGCATCAACGATCCATTTCACATATGATAAATCAGTAATTATGGCCACCTATATGTTATGTGGTTTTGCAAATTTTGCTTCTATCGGAATTCAAATTGGCGGAATTGGATCATTAGCTCCCGGACAAAGGAAAACACTTTCCGAATTTGGTTTAAAAGCGGTGATTGGTGGAAGTATAGCATCTTTGCTATCAGCAACTATTGCCGGAATGATTATTGGATAAATTATGACACATCATTTTATTTGTAATCATTGCAGGCATGAAAATAAAATTTCTATCAGTGAAAGCGATAGAGGAACATATCAAATGCAAAATGGTGATTTTAAAGACACTATTTGTTCTAATTGTTTAAGAAAAGAAAAAACACACATAAATGATATTTTTGGTAAAGTATCTAAAACTTTAATATTATCTAGCTTTTTTACAAGTATTGTAATTGCTGTAATTTTATTTTTTACTTTTAGAAATATTATAATTATTTCATCTGAAATTATAGGAATTCCAACACTATTGTTTTTTTATGAAAATAATTTAGTTAAATCGTTTAATGTTTATAGAATCAGAAAAAAATGAAGCAGTATCATGATCTCGTAAAACACGTTTTAGAAAACGGAACGCAAAAAGGTGACCGAACCGGAACCGGAACGATTAGTGTTTTCGGTTACCAAATGCGTTTTGATTTAAGCGAAGGTTTTCCGATGGTTACTACTAAAAAATTACACTTAAAATCGATTATACACGAATTACTTTGGTTTATTAAAGGCGAAACCAACATCAGTTATTTAAAAGAAAACGGGGTTAAAATATGGGATGATTGGGCCGATGAAAACGGTGATCTAGGTCCGGTTTATGGTCATCAATGGCGGAATTGGAACAGTGAAGAAATTGATCAAATTACCGAATTAATCGAAACCTTAAAGAAGAACCCAAATAGCCGTAGAATGTTGGTTTCCGCTTGGAATCCTTCGGTTTTACCCGACACATCCAAATCATTTGCAGAAAATGTAGCCAACGGAAAAGCGGCTCTTCCACCCTGTCACGCTTTTTTTCAATTTTATGTCGCTGAGGGAAAATTGAGTTGCCAATTATATCAACGCAGTGCCGATATCTTTTTGGGTGTTCCGTTTAACATTGCTTCGTATGCCTTATTTACATTGATGATTGCTCAGGTTTGCGATTTACAACCGGGAGATTTTATTCACACTTTTGGTGACGCTCATATTTATAACAATCACATTGAACAATTGGAATTACAACTTTCGCGTGAGCCAAAACCTTTACCAAAAATGATTTTGAATCCGGAAATTAAAGCTATTTTTGATTTTACATTTGATGATTTTACGCTGGAAGGATATGATCCGCATCCGCATATTAAAGGAGTTGTGGCTGTTTAAATAAAAATATTATGTTTAAAATTAAAATTCTGTTTTTTCTCTTGTGTTTTAATTTGATTTCAGCTCAAACAGAAGAGAGCGAGAATCAAGAAAACGTTTCTTTTCAAATTATTGAAGATGTACCCATTTTTCCCGGTTGCGAAGAAATTTCAATGAAAGAAAGAAAACGTTGCTTCCAAGAAAAAATACAAGAACATATTAAAATTAATTTCAGATACCCTAGAGCTGCAATTAAAGATAAAATTCAGGGAAAAGTATTTATTTCCTTTATAATTGAAAAAGATGGAAATGTTAACATAAGTAACATAAGAGGTCCACATCCTATTTTGGAGAATGAAGCAAAAAGAATATTTTCATTATTGCCAAAAATGATACCCGGTTATCAAAAAGGCAAGCCCGTAAGAATGACAATGTCAATTCCTTTAACTTTCAAGTTGACATAAAAAAACCACCTAAAAAGGTGGTTAAATTTAAATTTTAAGTTTTTCTTAAACCGCTACAACACTATTCTCAGCAGCAGCAAAATCATTCCATTTGTAAGCATCAGCTTGATCATCGTTTACGAATTCTCCATCAACTAAATAACGGAATTCGTATGAGTTAGAAGCAGGTAGTTCAAAAGTAGCTTTGAAAGTACCATTTTTTAATTTTGCTAATTCTCCTTCTTTAGGATTCCAGTTGTTGAAATCACCAACAACAGCTGCAGTGGTAGCTTCTTTTGCTTCGATTGAAAAAGTTACTTTACAAACCGGTTTTGTTTTTATAAATTGCTTCTTGATTGCCATAATTAATTTAATTTTAAAATTACGCCACAAAGAAACAAATAGAATAATGAAAATCAAATAGTTAGCTTTCTTTTTGTTAAATTACCAAAAACCACCACAAAAAATAGCTATTTTATTAATTTATAATAGGTTAGATTAACAATTCTAGATAGGAAAACGGTTTCGCTTTTCATTATCTGTAAAAATGATTTTTTTATTTTTCAAAAATATAATACCTTTCAGAACCAAAAAACCATAAATAAAAACCATCATGAACACTGAGCAACACGAACAATACGAATATGCTCGTAGAAGAATTAAACAAAAGAAGCGGCTTTATTATCATTTTGTTCTTTTTTTAATTGGGAGTTTATTCTTTTTTTTAGTGGAAAAGTTTTTTGATATTCAACCCTTTGAAGGTTGGTATTTATGGGCAGTTACCATCTGGTTTTTCCTTTTTATTCTTCATTTCATCAAAGTGTATATTACTGACCGATTTATGAATAAAAACTGGGAACGTGATCAAATTGAACGTTTAATGGCCAAACAGGAACAACGAATTAAACAATTGGAACAAAAAATAGAAAACGAATCTAATTCAAAAAAAGAATTTTAATAATGATAATAATGATTGCGGCTGTCGCCGAAAACAATGCTTTAGGAAAAGACAATAATCTAGTTTGGCATCTGCCGGACGATTTCAGACGGTTCAAAGAATTAACTTCCGGTCATCCTATTATCATGGGTAGAAAAACATTTGAAAGTTTCCCCAAGCTACTTCCTAACAGAACCCACATCATTATTACTAGACAAAAAAATTATCAACCAGAACACTGTATTGTGGTTGATAGTATTGAAAAAGCTCTTGAATTTGTTCCCGAAGAAGAAAACGCTTTCATTATTGGTGGTGGCGAAATCTATAAACAATCACTCGATTATACAGATGTTATTGAACTCACTCGTGTTCATGACTCCTTTGACGCTGATACCTATTTTCCCGAAATAAATCCGGACAGTTGGCAGTTAGTAGAGGAAGAATATCATCCAAAAGATGAAAAACATTTGGTTGATTTTACGTATCAAACGTTTATTCGTAAATAAAAAAACATCCCTTTCGGGATGTTTAGAATCAATGTAATCATGTATGAACTGGCCTATTCAAGCATCAGTATCTGATAACTTAATATAAAAATCACCACTGCCAGAAATACTCCAGAAATGAAGATCACGACATTGGCAAACCTTTGAGAATACATCTCAAAGAAGCCTTTAATACCAAATACCACAAAGGTACTAAAAGCGAAAAAAACTAAAATTTCCAAAAACAAATTTAACCCTAAGAACGTTTGTGGCACCCCAACTGCAGTATAGCCTATTAAAGCGATACTGTCGATACTGCTAACAAGAAAAAATGTGATAACTAGTGCCAGTAGTATCCATCTTAATTCAGCCTTTACAATTCTTGACAACATGATATGTAACATTTGATTCATGTTGTAAAATTCCACATTATCAATCATGTACACAATACCCACTTCTAGTGATTTTTTTGTATCACTAAAAACAGTGATTTTTTGTTCATCTTTTCTTTTGATTAGTTAAACAAATTAAATAGTTCTATTATTGTTATGATTACAGAATAGTTTATATTTGCCTAAAATTTTAGTATGTCAAAATCTGTTACACCATATAAAGATTCCTCATTAGGTAAAAAAGAACAAGTTGCTCAAATGTTTGATACCATTTCGGGCAATTATGACGGTTTAAACCGTGTGATTTCTTTTGGTACTGATGTGAAATGGCGTAAAAAAGTATTGGCAATGGTTTCTGCCAAAAATCCAGACACTATTCTTGACATTGCTACAGGAACCGGCGATTTAGCTATTTTAATGACGAACACTAATGCTACAAAAATTGTAGGTTTGGATATTTCTGCCGGAATGCTGGACGTAGGAAGAAAAAAAATTAATGAAAAAAAACTTTCTACTAAAATAGAAATGGTTTTGGGTGACTCTGAAAACATACCCTATGAGGATAATAGCTTCGACGCAATAACCGTTGCTTTTGGTGTAAGAAACTTTGAAACCTTAGAAAAAGGTTTAGCTGAAATTCTACGCGTTTTAAAACCAAACGGAATCTTTGTTATTTTAGAAACCTCTGTTCCAAAGAAATTTCCCTTTAAACAAGGCTACCATTTGTACACCAAAAATATTTTACCGCTCATCGGAAAGTTGTTTTCAAAAGACAATTCTGCCTATGCTTATTTATCTGAATCCGCTTCAGTATTTCCGTATGGAGAAGCATTAAACAATATTTTGAGAAAAGTTGGGTTTATAGATGTAGTAGCAATGCCCCAAACTTTTGGTGTAGCTACTATTTATTCAGCATCAAAAAAATAAAATGAAGACACTATTTTTAACTCTACTTCTCTTATTTGCAATTGAAACACATGCACAATTTGGCGGTGTTTTTGGAAAAGACCCGATTATCCATCTTGAAAACTTTGATCAGCAACGCGTTCATTGGGGGTATTTTTTAGGTTTTAATTCTTATGATTTTAAAATTGATCAAAACCGTGTTACCGAAGAAATTTTATCGGAATCTACCACCGGTTTCAACGTGGGGTTGGTTGGTGATTTACGTTTGCATCAAAATATAAACCTCCGTTTTGAACCGGGTTTATACTACACACAACGAAATTTAACTTTTCCAAATTTTGATAACCAATTTGATGCTTTTCGAGAAGTGAAATCAACTTATATTCATTTTCCTTTATTGCTAAAATTTTCATCACAACGAATAGGAAACATTAGACCTTACTTACTTGGAGGAGTTTCAACTGCTCTTAATCTTTCGAGTAATGCCAATGCTCAAGACGATAATTCGAACAACCGTTTCCGAATGGTAAAATGGACAAATTTTTATGAAGTGGGTTTTGGAATCGATATTTATTTAGAATATTTCAAATTCTCACCTTCCATAAGAGGTGTATTTAGTTTTAACGATGAATTAATTCGCGATAACGACCCAAATAGTCCATGGACTTCTACAGTAGATTCGATGAAAACAAGAGGTTTTTTTGTGAATTTTACTTTCCACTAAGATTTTTTCGAAACTCACTCAACAAAATAGCCGTGGCAGTGGCAACGTTGAGACTTTCTGTTTTTTGTAATTTTCCAAACCGTGGAATACTGATTTTTTTCTGAATCAAAGCTTCAACAGTTGCAGTAACTCCATTGGCCTCATTTCCCATGACCAAAACGGCAGTGGTTGGCAATTCAGTTTCATACACCACATCACCATCCATAAATGCACCATAAATAGGTTGCTTTGTATTCTTTAAAAAACGTTCTAAAGAAGTATAAACCACATTTACTCTTGCAATTGAACCCATTGTTGCCTGAATTACTTTTGGATTATAAAGATCTGCTGTTTCCTCGGAACAAATCAGTTGCTCGATGCCGAACCAATCGCACAAACGAATAATTGTTCCCAAATTTCCAGGATCTCGAATATCGTCTAAAACCAGCGTTAAACCTTCATATTTAATTGGTTTTGACGGTGCTATTTTAAAAACAGCCAAACAGGTATTAGGTGTTTTTAAACAACTTATTTTCTTTAAATCGGTTTCCGAAATAATGTCCGGCTTAACTTTATTATTCAGTTGCAGAGACGAATCCGTTGAATAAAACTCTTGAATTTCAAAACTTGAATTATATAATTCCTGAATTACTTTTATACCTTCTGCAATAAAAAGTTGTTGCTCATTCCTAAACTTTTTTTGATGTAATCCGGTAATTCGTTTAATTTGGTTTTTACTAACCATAAAATAATGTACTTTTGAATTAAATTTCTAATTCAATTGAAAAAGATTTCTGCAAAAATATCATTAATAATTTTAATTATACTCTTTTTTTACGCCTGTGACTCTGTCAAAAGAGTTCCGGAAGGTAAAAATCTACTCGCAAAATCAGAAATTATTGTTGATGGTAAAAAAATAAAAAACGAGGATGTAACCGAACTAATCTCGCAAAAACCAAACACCCGATTTCTAAATTTACCGCTAAGTTTATATTTGTATAATTGGGCAAAACCCAATCATGATTCACTTTTTACAGAAAAATTCATTAAAGACACAATCCGATTTAAAAGGAATTCAAAATTCTTTTCCTCTAAACAAGTATACCGTTTAGGCGAATCTTTTTGGTACTCGGGTATTCATAATTTTTTAAAAAATACCGGTGAAGCCCCTGTTATTTTAGATGAATTAAAAACACAAAAATCAGCAACAAAACTCAAAGTGTATTATTTTAATGAAGGTTATTTCAATGTAAATACAACTACCACTACCGATACAATTGGAACAAAAAAAGCAGCTACAACTTATGTCGTAACACTGGGCAAACCTTATGTGATAGATAGTATCAACAAAAAAATAAGCTCGCCCGTGATAGATTCACTGTACAGGAGAACTGAACAATTGTCAATCATAAAATCTGGTGTACAATATAAATCTGACCATTTTGAAGAAGAAAGAAATCGACTTACAAACTCCTTCAGAAACAATGGTGTGTATAATTTTCAACAAAATTATATCAATTTTGATATCGATACAATTAACACCGGAAATAAAGCAAATGTCAATTTGTTAATCAGTGATTATTCATTTCGAGATGGCGACTCACTTGTTAAAACTCCTTTTAAAGTTTATAAAATTAGTGAGGTCAATATTTACACTGACAATCCATCCTCGAAAAACAAAGTGAAAATCGCAGATAGTATTGTGTATAATAACTATAACTTATATAGTGTTGACAAATTAAAATACCGTCCAAAAGCAATTACAAATGCTATATTTATTAGTAAAGGTGACACTTATGCCGATTTCAAAAACAACCTTACTTCTCGTTCGCTTAATAATTTCAAAGTTTTTACTTATCCCTCTATTCAATATGAACTTGATCCAAACGACAGTTTAGCAAACTCTTTGATCGCGAATATTTACCTCAGTTCGAGAAAAAAATACAGTTTTGGGGCTTCATTTGACGCTTTACATTCAAATATTCAAGACTTTGGTTTAGCCGGAAATGCCTCTTTTTCTATTCGAAATATATTCAATGGAGCAGAAACGCTCGAAATAGCAGCGAGAGGAAATATTGGTTCATCACAAGACCTGGCAAATCCGGACAATACTTTTTTCAATATTTCAGAATACGGTGCGGATCTGCGATTGAATTTTCCGCGGGTTTTCTTTCCTCTGAAAACAGACAGAATTATTCGTAAAGAAATGATTCCATCCACACAAATTAGCTTAGGTTTTGCCAAGCAGGAAAACATTGGTTTAGATAAAGAAAATTTTACAGGTGCTCTTACTTATAACTGGACCCCTAAAAGATATAATGCTGTTCGTTTTGATTTGTTCAATATTCAGTACATTAAGAATATTAATGTGAGTAATTATTTCAATGTATATCGTTCATCCTATCAAGCGTTGAATGATATAGCACAAAATTATGAAGTTGATTCATCATTTTTAAACGACGATGGCAACTTAACTATTCCATTTGGAACAGACGGTTTTCTTAACGAAATCTTACTGAATGATCCCGGCATTAATCCAACTCCATCTGATTTTAATACCATCCGAAGCATAAACGAACGTAAAAACAGATTAACCGAAAACAACCTCATCATTGCGTCGAGTTATAGTTTTTCTAAAACCACAAAAACCAGCTTATTAGACAATAATTTTTACGTTTTCAGAATTAAAGGAGAATCTGCTGGAAATTTATTATCACTTATTGCAGATGCTTCTGACCAGCCAACAGGACCAAATGGGAACACAACTTTTTTTGACATTGAGTTTTCACAATACCTCAAAGGTGAATTTGAATATATCAAACATTTTGATTTGAGAAACAATATGGTTTTTGCAACCAGAACATTTTTTGGAATAGCCATTCCTTACGGAAATTCAAACAGCATTCCGTTTTCACGAAGTTATTTTGGTGGAGGTTCAAACGACAACAGAGCTTGGCGACCTTATGGACTTGGCCCGGGAAGAAGTGGAGCCAGAAACGATTTTAACGAAGCCAATATGAAGATTTTATTGAATGCCGAATTACGTTTTAAAATGTTTGGTAAATTAAGAGGTGCTCTCTTTGTGGATGCCGGAAATATTTGGAACGTTTTGGACAATGTGGAAGACGAAGATTTTATTTTTAAAGGAGTAGATTCACTAAAAGACATTGCCGTAGGATCCGGTTTCGGAATTCGATATGACTTCGGATTTGTGGTTGCCCGATTCGATTTCGGATTTAAAACGTACAATCCAGCCTATGAAGTTGGAAAAAGGTGGTTTAGAGAATATAATTTTAGTAACTCTGTCTTTAATGTGGGAATTAATTATCCTTTCTAAAACGTTATCGTAATTTTTTAGAAAAACTAACTGATACTGCTTCGATTTTATAGTCAATTATTTTTTGTTCACTCGATTAATTCCTATTTTTGTTCTCTTAACTAATATATAAGCAAAATGGCACACAACATAAAACCAGGAGTTGCAACCGGAGATCAGGTTCAAGAAATTTTTAATTATGCAAAAGAAAAAGGATTTGCTTTACCGGCTGTAAATGTTATCGGCTCAAGCACGATCAATGGTGTTTTAGAAACAGCTGCAAAATTAAATGCTCCTGTTATTATTCAGTTTTCAAATGGAGGAGCATCATATAATGCTGGAAAAGGACTTTCTAACGAAGGACAACGTGCTGCTATTTTAGGTGGAATTGCCGGTGCAAAACACATTCATACATTAGCTGAAGCATACGGAGCAACCGTAATTCTGCACACAGACCATTGTGCAAAAAATTTATTGCCTTGGATTGATGGTTTGTTGGATGCATCTGAAAAACATTTTGCTGAAACAGGAAAACCATTATTTTCCTCGCACATGATTGATTTATCGGAAGAACCAATCGAAGAAAACATTCATATTTGTAAAGAATATTTAGCTCGTATGAGTAAAATGGGAATGACATTAGAAATTGAATTAGGTGTAACCGGTGGTGAAGAAGATGGTGTTGATAATTCAGATGTTGACAGCTCAAAATTATACACTCAACCTGAAGAAGTGGCTTACGCGTATGAAGAATTGATGAAAGTGAGTCCAAAATTCACTATCGCAGCTGCTTTTGGAAATGTGCATGGTGTTTATAAACCCGGAAATGTAAAATTGACGCCAATTATTTTGAAAAATTCGCAGGAATTTGTTCAGAAAAAATTCAATACCGATTCAAATCCGATTGATTTTGTTTTTCATGGCGGATCAGGTTCTACATTAGAAGAAATCAGAGAGGCCATTTCGTATGGTGTAATCAAAATGAATATTGACACCGATTTACAATTTGCCTTTACGGAAGGAATTCGTGATTATATGGTAAACAAAATTGATTACTTGAGAACTCAAATTGGTAGTCCGGACGGAGCAGATTCTCCAAACAAAAAACACTACGACCCAAGAAAATGGATTCGCGAAGGTGAAGTTACATTCAACACCCGTTTAGAGCAAGCTTTCGCTGATTTGAACAATGTGAATACACTATAAAAACTGAACACTGAATACTGAACACTGAATACTTACTATATGGCTTGGTTTAAAAGAACAGAAAAAGGAATTCAAACCGCGACGGAAGATAAAAAAGACGTTCCTAAAGGACTTTGGTATAAATCGCCTACCGGAAAAATTATTGATCAGGACGAATTAGCCAAAAATCTTTGGGTGAGTCCGGATGACGATTTTCACGTGCGAATTGGAAGTAAAGAATATTTTGAAATTTTGTTTGACGACAATAAATTCAAAGAATTAGATGCCAAAATGACTTCGAAAGATCCTTTGCATTTTGTGGATACGAAGAAATATTCCGACCGATTAAAAGAAGCCTACGACAAAACCGGATTGAAAGATGCGGTACGAACAGCCGTAGGAAAATCAAAAGGGAAAGATTTAGTCGTTTGTTGTATGGATTTTGCCTTTATCGGTGGTTCTATGGGAGCTGTGGTTGGAGAAAAAATTGCCAGAGGAATTGACTATTCCATCAAAAACAAAGTGCCTTTTGTGATGATTTCAAAATCAGGAGGAGCAAGAATGATGGAAGCTGCATTTTCATTAATGCAATTAGCTAAAACTTCAGCAAAATTAGCTCAATTAGCCGAAGCTAAACTTCCCTACATTTCATTATGTACCGACCCAACTACGGGAGGAACAACGGCATCGTATGCCATGTTAGGCGATATTAATATTGGTGAACCCGGAGCATTAATCGGTTTTGCAGGGCCAAGAGTTGTAAAAGACACCACCGGAAAAGATTTGCCAGAAGGTTTTCAAACTTCAGAATTTTTGTTAGAACACGGATTCCTGGATTTTATCACCCACCGAAAAGAATTAAAAGACAAAGTGAATCTCTATTTAGATTTAATTTTAAATGAAGATGTTAGATAAATGAAATCCCGAGCAATCGGGATTTTTTTATGTAATAAAGTATTTCATTTACATCCCGCTCCTTATCGCCTCCACCGGATCCAATTTTGAAGCCGAAATCGCTGGCACGATTCCTGCGATGAGACCAATAATTCCTGCTAATCCGGCACCGAGCATCATGTTAGCAAAGCTCAATACAAATTCAAAATCCAATACTTTAGACAAAACCATTGCAATGAGCCAAACCATGACCAAACCAATAATTCCGCCGATTACAGAAAGTATGACTGCTTCAAATAAAAATTGAAACAAAATAAATTTATTTTTGGCTCCCAATGATTTTTGAATGCCAATTAAATTAGTTCTTTCTTTCACAGAGACAAACATGATATTGGCAATTCCGAAACCACCTACTAAGAGTGAAAATCCAGAGATAATCCATCCCACCACATTCATTTGTCCTACGATACTGTCAATCATATCGGTAAAACCGGAAAGCACATTGATGAAAAAATTGTCAATATCAGCGGCTTTTAAGCCTCTAAAACTTCTTAGTTTTTGAGTGATTTCTCCTTTAAAACCCTCCATATCAATACCTTTTTCAGGTTTGATTAAAATGGCGGGTGTTAACATTGTGCTGTTTTCTCCATATAACCGTCTAATAAAATTCATCGGAATAAAAACGGCGTTATCACGACTATCACCAAAAGTTGAAAAACCTTGTTTTTGAGTCACTCCAATTACGTTAAAACGTTGACCATACATGCGAACTTTCTTCCCCAGAGCTTGTTCCGGACTATCAAATAAACCGTTTGAAACTTCGTAACCCAAAATAATTACTCCGGTTCCTGAATTAGATTCCGATTCATTAAAAAAACGTCCATGGTCAATTTTAATTCCGTCTATTCCGTCAAATTCGTTCGTTGTGGGCGTAACACGCACAGAACTCACCGTTTTCCCTTCAAATTTAATGTTTTCATTTCGGGTAAAAAGATTAAACGCAATTTTATCTACACCATTTAATGATCGTTTTAAATAGTCAAATTCTTCATAGGTTACATCCGGAAATTGTTCTCTCTTCCAATTAGGCACCTCGGTAGGGCCAAAAGAAAAACGCAATAAATAAACCGTATTTTTATCTAAATCACCTAAGTCACCTTTGATTTTTTGGTCTAAAGAATCTACGGCCGCCAAAACAGCAATGATTGAAAAAATGCCAATTGTTACTCCAAGTAGCGACAAAAAAGTCCGCAATTTATTGTTTCGCAACGCATTCATTGCAAAATTGAAACTCTCCTTGAGCAAACGAAGATAAAGAAGCATAGAATTTTTCTTAATTGTAAATATAGTTATTGGTAGTTTAAATTGCGGTTTTGTTACACTAAAATAGATGTTTTTTGTATTCTACTTTCTAAATTAATTATTTGGTTACTAGTCACTAGAATTAAAAACAAAATTCTTATAATTATCAAATAAAAAATAGTAAAAAAAAAGAAAACTAATCCTATATTCCTTTGATAGTTAAACGGACAAATAGTACTTTTGCACCTTCAAAAAACAACAACACAATGACAACTACAAAAACCATTCAATCTGCTTTAATTTCAGTGTTTGACAAAACCGGATTAGAGCCAATTGTACAGCAATTACATCAACAAAATGTAACACTTTATTCGACCGGAGGAACAGAAGAATTCATTAAAAACTTAGGCATTCCGGTAGTTCCGGTAGAAGAAGTAACTTCCTATCCATCTATTTTAGGAGGAAGAGTAAAAACGCTTCATCCAAAAGTTTTTGGAGGAATATTGAATCGTCAAGACAACCCAAGCGATGTGGAAGAAATGAAAGCTTTCGAAATTCCGCAAATTGATTTGGTCATTGTGGATTTATATCCGTTTGAAAAAACGGTTGCATCCGGTGCTTCCGAAGCAGATATCATCGAAAAAATTGATATTGGTGGCATTTCTTTAATTCGTGCTGCTGCAAAAAATTTTAAAGACACTGTTATCGTTGCTTCTGTGAATGAATACAATTATTTATTGGATTTGATATCTTCTCAAAATGGTGCTACCACTTTAGATCAAAGACGTCATTTGGCTACGAAAGCTTTCCATGTTTCTTCGCATTATGATTCGGCTATTTTTAATTATTTCAATACAGACGAAACGGTTTACAAAGAAAGTATCGAAAATGGTCAAGTGCTTCGTTATGGCGAAAACCCGCATCAAAAAGGATTTTTCTTTGGTGATTTTGATAAAATGTTCAGCAAATTGCACGGAAAAGAATTGTCATACAACAACTTGTTAGATGTTGATGCGGCTGTCAATTTGATCTTAGAATTTAAAGAAAATGATCCAACTTTTGCTATTTTAAAACACAATAATGCTTGTGGAATTGCAACACGAAGTTCAATGAAACAAGCCTATTTAGATGCTTTAGCAGGCGACCCAACTTCTGCTTTTGGAGGCGTTTTAATTGCCAATGGAAAAATTGACAAAGCAACTGCTTTAGAAATTAATCAATTATTTTGTGAAGTGGTGATTGCTACAAGTTATGATGACGAAGCTGTTTCCATCCTACAAGAAAAGAAAAACCGCATCATTTTAGTTCAGCATGAAGTTGAATTGCCAAGCAAACAAATTAGAACTTGTTTGAACGGATTGTTAATTCAAGATAAAAATAACATAACCGACAATAAAGAAGGTCTAAAAACCGTTACCCTTACAACACCTACTCATCAAGAAATTGAAGATTTACTTTTCGCCTCAAAAATCTGCAAAAACACAAAGTCAAATACGATTGTATTTGCCAAAAACGGACAATTAATTGCTTCCGGAACGGGTCAGACTTCACGTGTAGATGCTTTAAAACAAGCAATCGAAAAAGCGAATACTTTTGGTTTTGATTTAAATGGTGCAGTGATGGCAAGTGATGCATTTTTCCCGTTTCCGGATTGTGTAGAAATAGCTCATCATGCCGGAATAACCGCTGTTATTCAACCTGGTGGATCAATTAAAGATGAATTAAGTATCAACTATTGCAACGAAAATAAAATTGCAATGGTATTTACAGGAACACGTCATTTTAAACATTAATTTTTTTACCTTTGTACGTTACAATTTTATAAACCTAATTAACCCTAAACAAACGTATGGGATTTTTTGATTTCATGACCGAGGACATCGCCATTGACCTTGGTACCGCAAATACCTTAATTATTCATAATGATAAAGTAGTGATTGACTCTCCGTCGATTGTAGCTCGTGATAGAATATCGGGGAAAATTATCGCTGTTGGAAAGGAAGCCAACTTAATGCAAGGTAAAACGCATGAAAACATAAAAACAATTAGGCCACTAAAAGATGGTGTAATTGCCGATTTTGATGCCTCTGAAAAAATGATCAGTATGTTTATCAAAAGTATTCCGGCATTAAAAAAACGTTTGTTCACTCCTGCCCTTCGCATGGTGGTTTGCATTCCATCCGGAATTACAGAAGTAGAAATGCGAGCTGTAAAGGAATCCTGTGAACGCGTAAACGGAAAAGAAGTTTATTTGATTCACGAACCAATGGCGGCAGCCATCGGTATCGGTGTTGATATCATGCAACCTAAAGGAAACATGATTGTGGATATCGGTGGTGGAACAACTGAGATTGCCGTGATCGCTTTAGGTGGAATTGTATGTGACAAATCGGTTAAAATTGCCGGTGACGTTTTTACAAATGATATTGTTTACTACATGCGTACCCAACACAACTTGTTTGTAGGAGAAAGTACCGCAGAAAAAATAAAAATTGAAATTGGTGCCGCTATTGAAGAGTTAGATACGCCGCCGGACGAAATGTCGGTACAAGGTCGTGACTTATTAACCGGAAAACCAAAACAAGTTGATGTTTCCTATCGTGAAATTGCCAAAGCATTAGACAAATCAATCCAACGAATTGAAGATGCTGTAATGGAAACTTTATCGCAAACTCCGCCGGAATTAGCTGCAGACATATACAACACAGGAATTTATCTTGCCGGTGGTGGTTCAATGTTACGCGGATTAGACAAACGAATTTCGCTTAAAACAGATTTACCGGTTTACATCGCTGAGGATCCGTTGAGAGCCGTTGTTCGTGGTACCGGAATTGCATTGAAAAACATCAACAAGTTCAGAAGTATTTTAATCAAATAATCAGTTTTACTGCTATTTACGCCAACGGAATTACCAATCTGAATCACTGAAACATGCAGCAGATATTTATTTTTATCATTAAAAACAGTACAAGGCTACTGTTTTTGTTGCTTTTAGTCATTTCGTTATCGCTCACTATTCAATCGCATTCGTATCATCGAAGTAAAGTAATTAATTCGGCTAATTTTGTGACCGGAGGGGTTTATGAACGCATCAATTCGGTGAACGAATATTTGAATTTAAAAACTGAAAACGAAGGTTTAGCCAATGAAAATGCTCGTTTAAAAAGCTTACTTTACAACAGAAAAGATACTACCAAAATAATAGACAAAGAATTACTGAGCAGTTTTGGAAACTATAAAGTGATTCAGTCAAAAATCATTAACAACTCGTATAATGTTCATGAAAATTTCCTAACCATCAATGCTGGAACTGTTAAAGGCGTTAAACCAGACATGGGCGTTGTAAACAGTAAAGGTATTATTGGAATTGTGGAAAACACATCAGCTGATTATGCTACCGTAATTAGTATTTTGAATGTAAAATCACAAATCAATGCCAAGATTAAAAAAACCAGTCATTTTGGAACCTTAACTTGGAATGGTAAAAATACAGGCTATGTTCAGTTAATTGATGTGCCAAGACTAGCATCGGTAAAAAAAGGAGATACTATCGTTACCGGAGCTCAATCGATTATTTTTCCTGAAAATGTGAATATCGGAACGATTCAAAAAATATATACTGATGATAAAACAAATTATTTTACCATTGATGTAAAATTGTTCAACGATATGACAAGTTTAGGTCATGTTTATATCATTGAAAACAAAGATCGTAAACAAATTTTAGAATTAGAAAATCAAAACTTAAATGAATAGTACGGTCATTATCAATAGTATTCGCTTTGTTTTGCTAATTCTAGCTCAGGTAGCTATTTTCAGTAAAATTAATTTTTTGGGTTATGTTAATCCTTACCCGTACATACTTTTCATCTTACTTTATCCGGTTAACAGTAATAAAAATGGCCTTTTACTAGCTAGTTTTTTATTAGGAATTACAATGGATATGTTTAACAACTCCGGTGGTGTTCATGCAGCATCTTGTTTAACATTAGCTTATTTAAGACCTTCCTTTTTTAAATTTTCGTTTGGTTTGAGTTATGAATATCAAACCGTAAAAATCAACGAAAGACTTACTCCGGAACGGTTTTCATTTCTGTTAATTTCAGTTTTAACACACCACATTATCTTTTTTTTACTGGAAATATTCCGATTCAGTTTTTTCTGGGATATTTTGCTTAGAACCATTTTGAGTACTATCTTTACACTAATACTTTGTATTTTACTCATCTACATGTTTAAGCCTACTAAAAATTGAGAAAAGCTATTTTACCATCCTTGATTATTTTTGTAACCGTTGCCATTTTGGTGAGGTTATTCTATTTGCAGATAATTGACGACGAATACAAATTAAAATCGGAAAACAACGCCATTAAAATTGTTTATGAATATCCCGAACGCGGCTATATTTATGACAGAAAAGGAAAACTTTTGGTCGCTAATCAGCCATCCTATGACATTATGGTTGTTCCGAGAGAGATTAAAAATTTGGACACTTTAAAATTTTGCGAATTAGTCGATATTACAAAAGAAGAATTTGATAAAAAAATCAACAAAGCAATTGTATATAGTCCGAGATTGCCCTCTGTTTTCTTACCACAATTAAATAAAAAAGAATTTGCTGCTTTTCAGGAAAAAATCAGAAAATTCGAAGGTTTTTATATCCAAAAACGTTCATTGAGAGATTATCAAGTGAAAGCTGGTGCTAATGTTTTTGGATTTATTACACAAGTAAATCCGGCAATGATTGAAAAAAATCCATACTACAAAAGTGGTGATTTAATTGGAAAACAAGGAGTTGAGGAACAATATGAAGAATTTCTAAGAGGGAAAAAAGGTGTAAAATATATTCAAAGAGATAAATTTAACCGAGATATTGGTCCGTATAAAGAAGGAATTTTTGACACAATTTCTAAACAAGGAGATGACATCACGCTTACATTGGATATTGATATTCAAAAATACGGCGAAGAACTTATGCAAAATAAACGTGGCGGTATTGTTGCCATTGAACCAAGTACAGGTGAAATTTTAGCATTGATTTCGGCACCAACCTACGACCCTGCTCTTTTGGTTGGAAGACAACGCTCTAGAAATTACACCGCTTTATACAACGACAGTATTGCAAAACCCTTGTATGATAGAGGTTTGTTAGCCGAATATCCTCCAGGGTCACCGTTTAAAATTTTGACTGCTTTAATTGGTTTGCAAGAAGAAGTAATTGATGAACAAACTACGTTTTTCTGTAGACGAGGATTTAGCTACGGAAACCGATTTATGAAATGCCACGACTCCGGTGGATTTAGTTTGAATGCCGGAATTTATAGTTCATGCAACACCTACTTTGCCAATACGTATAAAAAAATTATTGAAAAATATCCAAAACCTGCTTATGGTGTGGATGCTTGGAGTAATCATTTAAAAAGTTTCGGTTTAGGAAATTTTATGGGTTATGATTTACCTCCCGGACGAAAAGGAAATGTTCCCACTTCAAAATTATACGATAAATATTATTCTGCAGGAGGATGGAAAAGCACCACAATTATATCGAATTCCATAGGGCAAGGAGAAGTGTTGATGACGCCTATTCAATTGTGTAATGTGATGTGTGCCGTTGCAAATCAAGGTTTTTACTTTACTCCTCACGTAATCAAGAAAATCAAAGATCATACTATTGATAAAAAATTCACCACCAAGCATCAAACTACAATTGACAAACAGTATTTTCCGCCTGTAATTCAGGGTTTATTTGACGTTTACAACAAAGGAACAGCCTCTCGTTTGCAAGTAGAAGGAATTGAAATTTGTGGAAAAACAGGAACGGCAGAGAATTTTACCAAAATAAATGGACAACGCGTACAATTAACCGACCACTCTATTTTTGTGGCATTTGCCCCTAAAGACAACCCTAAAATTGCAATTGCTGTATTTGTTGAAAATGGTTATTGGGGTGCTCGAATTGCAGGACCAATTGCCAGTTTAATGATTGAAAAATATTTAAAAGGAAAAATATCAAGAACTGATTTAGAGAAAAAAATCCTCAATTCAAGTTTAGAAAGTGAATATGCCAAAGTATTAAGTGGTCAACCCTTTAGAATTAATCAGTAATGAAGAATCAAAGTGTAACCAGTAATTTAGATTGGATAACCGTTTTATTATACTTTATTTTAGTAGTAATGGGATGGATAAATATTTTTTCAACCTCAATTCCCGTTGAATTTACCGAATTTGATTTCAGTGATTACTATGGTAAGCAGCTCCTTTTTATCATTCTTAGTATTCCCTTAATCATAGTGGTATTAACCATTGATGCTAAAGTCTATGAAAAGTTTTCATTTGTCTTTTATATTGTTGGGATTGTGTTGCTCCTGGGATTGTTTGTATTCGGAAAAACCGTAAAAGGTCAAACAAACTGGTATGGTTTTGGCCCGTTTAGTTTCCAACCATCCGAAATTGCAAAAACAGCTGTTGCTCTTCTTTTGGCTAAATATTTAAGTGACTCGCAGGTTTTTCTAAAAAATTTGAATCACCAATTAATCGCATTTGCCATTATTGGATTACCGGTTTTGCTGATATTAATGCAACCGGATGCCGGAAGTGCCATGATTTTCTTATCATTGATATTAGTGTTAAACCGAGAAGGTTTACCCGAATGGTATCTCTGGACAGGATTTATAGCTGTAGTACTTTTTTTTACAGCTTTACTCATTCAACCCATGTATCTATTAATTGGGATTGTGGTGATTATGATTTTTCATTACTTAAGAGCTAGAAGAGTTGACAGAAATCCATTGGCGTATTTAATCGTTTTTGTCGCTGCAACTTCCTTTGTGCTTTCGGTAGGTTTTGTGTTTGACAATGTGTTAGAACCGCATCAAAAAGACCGTATTAATGTATTATTTAGCGACAACGTAGATTTAAAAAATGAAGGATACAACCTAAATCAATCGATGATCGCCATTGGTTCCGGTGGATTAATAGGAAAAGGTTTTATGGAAGGAACACAAACAAAAGGCGGTTTTGTACCTGAACAACACACCGATTATATTTTTACAACTGTAGGCGAAGAATGGGGTTTTGTAGGTTCTGCCATAGTAATTTTGCTTTTTGTTACACTTTTGTTCAGAATTATCTATTTAGCCGAACAGCAAAAAACAAAATTTAGTAGGGTTTACGGTTATTGTGTTGCAACGATATTATTTACCCATTTCTTTGTGAATATAACCATGCTTATCAAACTTTTTCCCACCATAGGAGTTCCATTGCCTTTCTTTTCTTACGGAGGATCAAGTTTGTGGTCGTTTACAATTTTATTGTTCATCTTTTTAAAATTAGATGCCAATAAAGTAAACGAATGGTAGGTTACTTCAAAAATTTAAGCTCAACCAATACCGGAAAATGGTCTGATGGGTATTTACACGAATAACTATCGGTTAAAACTGCATATTTTTTAATTTCAAATGATTTTTTTGAAACAAAAATATGATCAATTTCTTTTTCTTTAAGAATAGGTTTATGAAATTCAAAACCATTAAAAGTTCCGCCTGAATTATAAATCAATTTTGCATCACTTTTTACATGATTGTATTGATTAGATAAGAATAAAATAGGTTCAGATTGAGGTTCTAAATTAAAATCACCCATGATCATTACAGGATAATCTTTTGTGTTTAATTGTGAGACTTTCTGATGAATCAATTGAGCACTTTTATTTCGTGCAACTTCACCAACGTGGTCAAAATGCGTATTAAAAACACAAAATAGTTGCTTTGTTTCATTGTCTTTAAAAATCCCATAAGTGCATATTCTGTTCAATGCTGCATCCCAGCCTTTTGAAACTTCATCCGGTGTTTCAGATAACCAAAACGTATCGCACTCAATTAATTCAAACTTACTGCTTTTGTAGAAAATGGAACTATGTTCCCCATTTTTTCCTCCATCTCTTCCCTCTCCAACCACTTTATAACCCAAAAGTATAGAGTCTAAAAACTGAACTTGATGAGGCAAGCCCTCTTGGATTCCAAAAATATCCGGTTCGTAAAAATTGATTAAATTGGAGATGTTTTCTTTTCTATTTGACCAACTATTTTCGCCATCTCTAGCTAAATCTAAGCGAATGTTATAGGTCATTACTTTTAAATCTTGACCAAAAAAATAATTTGACACCATCATCAATACAACTAAAATTATCTTTTTCATAATTCATTAATTAAAACTCCACGACTTATAATCGGCACTTTTTTCAATCCTATTTTCTAGCTCATCGGGCAGCTGATGAAAAAAATCTAATCCTGTTCTCTTTTCTAGTTCATCCACAGAAATTACAAACTCATAGAGTGGTTTATCGCTATTTTTATGCGGAACTAAAAAAGCAATCATTCGTGGTTTATCATTGGAAACATCAAGAAGAACTTTATAAAAATAATCCGGTACAGAAACTTCTTCCTCTCCGATTTTCTGGAGATTTGGTTCTAAAACTCCACCAGTGATTACAAACAATCCGTCATATTTATCTGCCCAATACCGCACTTTTTGTTCTAAGCGATTCCAAACCCCTGCATTAAAATCTGCTCTTTGCGGAGCAACATTAGAAGTGTAAAATGTTTCATTGTATGCTTTTCTAGAAAATTTCATATCGCCTGCGGGGCACAAATGCCCTTTATCAAATCCTGAATTTTTATAATTTCTCCAATCAGCAGAGCGTGTTTTAACTTTAGGATCTTCAATAAAATAGGGGCGTTTTAAATCTGAATTAGATGATATCCCTGGTTTTATTTCATAAGCAACCCACTCAGCTTGTTCATGTTCTTCAACATAGGAAAGTGTATAAAACGTGTGATTTACCACTTGTCCAGCTGTTGATGTTGGATAAAAATCAAATTCATTCCAATTTATTTGAGCGTATTCATCACCAACAATTTGATTATCTATATCAACTTCATTAAAAACATGATGCTCTTTACATGAAGAAAAAAACAAAAAACAACCATTATGAAAGATAGAAAGAATAATTTACTCATATAAAAACACCTATATTTAACAAATGGGAACGATTATTGCTAACTTTGTAAATGTATTAAAAAACAAATTCTTTTTTGGTACAACAAATTGTTTAATTTTAATTATACACCATTATGAAATTTAAAGTTAGTATCCTTATGGTTTTGCTAATCTCATTTATGAGCCAAGCACAAGAGACAAAAACAACAGTACTCGACACTGTAGTAAAAACCGACACTATTATTGAAGAAACAAAAAAATTAGAAGAAATTAAAATCGACCAAGAAAAGGCAATAAAAGAAAAAGACGCTGCTGCTAAAGCGGAACAAAAAGCTTTGAGAGAACAAGAAAAAGCAGTTAAAGAAGCTGAAAAAGCGAAAAATAAAGCAGATAAACAAGCAAAACAATTAGCTAGAGATCAACGAAAACACGAAAAAGAAGTAAAACAGTTTGAAAGACAACAAAGTAGAGTTGCATCTGCAGAAAAAGGTGTTACCAGAGCTAATGACAGAGTAGCAAGAGAAAAAAAGTCGTTACAAAAAAACATGGAGCGTTTTGAGAAAAAGAAGCGCAAAGGAAAATTAACTGAGATTGAAGTTGAAAAAGAAAACATCAAAATCAGCAAACAACAAATTAGGATTAAAGAATTGGAAGCTGATATTGAAAGTGCTCAAAAAAAATTAGGAAAAGTTAGAAACTAAAAAATCAAACCACGTGAAAGCGTGGTTTTTTATTGCTTTACGTCCAAGGCATCACGCAAGGCATTGCCCGTCATCATAAAAGCTAACGTGATAAGCATAATTGCTGTTCCGGGAACTAATGCCAGGTAAGGTTTTCCTAAAATGATATAGCTGTAATGATCTTTAATCATTCCTCCCCAACTCGGGATGGGCGGCTGTGCTCCTAGTCCTAAAAAGCTAAGTCCACTTTCAATCAAAATAGCAGAAGCAAAATTAGCCGCCGAAATCACGATCACAGGAGCCATGATATTTGGAATAATATGATTCAAAATAATTCGAATATCTGAAAAACCTAATGCTCTTGCGGCTGTTACATATTGCATTTCTTTAACACTGATAATTTGCCCACGAACCACACGAGCAACTTCCACCCACATGGTTAACCCAACGGCTACAAAAACTTGCCAGAACCCTTTTCCGAGAGCAAGTGTGATAGCAATAACCAATAAAAGTGTGGGAATGGACCAAATTACATTTACTAACCACATGACCATGGCGTCGATTTTTCCGCCATAATATCCGCCAAGAGCACCAAAAAACAATCCAACAATAACAGAAATTAAAACAGCTACAAATCCAATTGCTATTGAAACGCGTGAGCCAACCAACATTCTACTCAACAAATCTCGACCGTATTTATCGGTTCCGAAGAGGAATTTTTTGTTAGTAATTAGTTCTTTTTCAACTTGTTGAATAGAAGCATAACCGATGAATTTATCTAAATGAATTTGTTTGACTTGCTTTAAATCAACATCTTCGGTATACTCAATATATTGTATTGAATTCCCTATAATAGTATATTCTAAAATTGGAATTTCGGTCACTTGATTCGGATGCCCGAAAAAGTACCCTTTCACCGTTTTAGCCGCAATTTTTTCGGCTGGAATGGATAGCATTTGAACTGAAAATCCTGGTGACTTTGAATGAATGGACAAATGCATTTGATTGGCATTTTCAGAATTATCGGGTGCTAAAAAATAAGCAAATAGTGCCAATAATACCATTAAAGCGATATAACCAAAACTAAAAACACCCCAAAAATTCTTTTGGAATTTTTGAAGTGCTATGCTAGTTAACGACTGATTACTTTTGGACATTAGTTTATTTTTCAACTATTGTTCAAATATACAATTTGCCGTTTATGATTTTACTATTTTTTTCTTTAAATCTACTTTCCCTTTTACAACTGGCTTAGTTTGCAAATCATCTAACACATTTAGAGCTTCTTCTACATAAATATCTTTAGAAAGACTCTCAAACCAACGCTCTCTTTTTTCTTTAAATGATTCGTCTTTGTTCATCAATTCAAAATCCTGAGGAATTGGTCTAAAAACTAAATCATTTTTATAATCTGAAATAGGTTTAAATTGTTTACTCTTTTCTTCTAAACTATTTTGTTCGGCTGTAAAAGTCTCTAGTTTCAAACTATATACGGAGGCATCTCTGCGTTCTTTTGTCCATCTAGCACTTTTTTCAATCAGTTGAAAATGCTCATTTTGATTCATTCTTGTTTTACTATTTTCAACGGCACGGTCAAAATTGGTTTGTTTATCCCAAATGGTAAATGGAGCTGGATCAATTTTTGTCCAAGGCATGGCATTATCCAAATCTCTTTCACCAATATCAATATAAGAATAACGATCCGGCATTTCAACGTCGCTTGTTACCCCTTCTAATTGGGTTGAACCACCATTAATTCTGTAAAATTTTTGAGTAGTTGTTTTCAGAGCACCTAAATCGCCAACAGTATTTCCACGAACAAACTGGTTTAAATCGATTACATTTTGAACCGTTCCTTTTCCGTAGGTCTGTTTGCTTCCTAAAACGACTCCTCTTTTATAATCTTGAATTGCGGCGGCTAAAATCTCTGACGCCGAGGCGGAGAAGTTATTCACCATAACAACCAAAGGACCATCCCATTGAATTTTTGGATCTCTATCGTATAGCACTTCTTTTTTTGTTCCGGTCGATTTGATTTGCACCACAGGTCCTTGTTCAATAAACAAACCCGTAATGTCAACAGCTGTTTTTAGAGAACCTCCACCATTGTCGCGAACGTCCATGATGATTCCATTTACACCTTGTGCCTTTAAACGTTCCACCTCGATGGCTACGTCTTTACCTGAGTCACGGCTGTCTTGGTTTTCAAAATCAATGTAAAATTTAGGTAAATAAATAATACCATATTTCATTCCATTTCGCTCCACCACACTTGATTTGGCATAGGTTTCTTCGGTTTCAACCGTATCACGAATTAAAGAGATTACCTTCATTGTTCCGTCCACTTTTTTAACGGTCAATCTCACTTCGGTGCCTTTTGGTCCTTTGATTTTTTTTACAACGTTATCCAATCGCATTCCAACAATATCAAGAGGCTCTTCATTACCTTGAGCTACCTTTAAAATGATATCACCTTGTTCTAATTCTTTACCCCTCCAAGCTGGCCCACCTGATATTAATTCGGTGATTTCGGTTAAATCGTTTTTCTTTTGTAAACGAGCACCAATCCCTTCAAATTTTCCGCTTATACTCACGTCAAAACGCTCTTTATCGTCAGGAGCCATATAATTAGTGTGTGGATCAAATCGGGAAGCAATAGCATTTACATAAACCCCAAACCAATCATTTCTATCCAATTCTTTGATAAAAGTAAAGTAATCATCCAACGATTTTAAAGAACTTTCTCTAGTTTCTTTCTCCAGCTCTACTAATGTTTTAGGTTTTTCGTCTTTCTTGTTTTCTTTACCTTCTTTTAATTTTTCTTTTACCGTTTCATCGCTAATTTCGCCATCAACCACACCATTCTTCTCATCTTCTTGCAACTTGATTCTATCAGTCAATGATGATAAAGTAGACAATTTAATTTGTTTTCTCCATCGTTCTTTTAGCTCAGCCTTATTTTTGGCATAAGGCAATTTTTCGTAATCAGTATCGATGGTTTCATCAACACTATAATCAAAGGGTTTGTCTAAGATATCTTTGTAATATTTCTGACTTTCTTGCATTCTATTCAGGTAGGTGTTATAAGTCAAATCAAAAAATGACAAGTCTTTTTTCTTAATTTGGTCATCTATTAATAACTCATATTTTGAAAACTCATCAATGTCAGACTGTAAAAAAAATCGTTTCGATGGATCTAAGGCTTCAACATAATCTTTATAAATCCCTTTAGATAAATTATCATCAATAGCGACCGGGTCATAGTGTCCGCGTTCAATCACAAAAGTTAGCAGCTCGATTAAAAGTTTATCTTTTTCAGGATCAGAACTTACACTCTTCTTTGAATCTATGGCATTAAATGCCAGCAATGCAACCGACAAAACAACTGTCAATAACACCAATTTGAGGTTTCTTTTCATAAATAGCAATATGGTTTTCATTATCTTTCTTTATACGTAGTCATAAAAATTATGCCACTTCTGTTGTAGTTTCATTTTTTTTAGTAAATTAATTTCAAAAAAATCACTTAACCAAACAAAGTTATGAAATTTGTTACGCTTCAAAATCTTAAAAAGAGTTAATTTTGTTTTCTTTAGGATATGATAAAGCTAAATTTGTGGTTTAAACACAGGCTTAATTCAAAATTAATCATTCATAATGAATAAAAAACCGCTCATTTTAGTAACCAACGACGACGGAATTTCTGCTCCTGGCATCAGAGCCTTAATTGATGTTATGAAACAATTAGGCAATGTGGTTGTGGTAGCTCCGGACAGTCCGCAAAGTGCCATGGGTCACGCCATCACAATCAACAACACGCTTTTTATCAATAAAGTAAATTTTGATTCCAAAGTAAAAGAAGAATACAGTTGTTCCGGCACTCCGGTTGATTGTGTAAAATTGGCTGTGAATGAAATTTTGAAACAAAAGCCGGATTTATGTGTTTCAGGCGTGAATCACGGTTCAAATTCTTCTATCAATGTGATTTATTCGGGAACAATGAGTGCCGCTGTGGAAGCCGGTATCGAAGGAATTCCCGCCATAGGCTTTTCCTTATTAGATTATGATTGGAATGCCGATTTTGAGCCGATCAAAAACTCCATTAAAACCATTGCTTCACAAGTATTGGAAAACGGTTTGCCCGAAGGTGTAATTTTAAACGTTAACTTTCCAAAATTAAAAGAAAAAGAATTAAAAGGTATGAAAGTTTGCCGCCAAGCCAAAGCTTTTTGGAAGGAAGAATTTGATAAACGCAAAACACCACAAGGAAAAGATTATTACTGGCTCACCGGCGAATTCATCAATCAAGATAAAGGCGAAGACACTGACGAATGGGCTCTTGCCAATGGGTATATTTCAATCGTACCCGTTCAATTTGATTTAACTGCCCATCACGCGATTCAAAAATTAAATACATATCAATTCAATTTATAATGCAAAAAACAGATTTACTCATCGGATTCATTTTAGGAATTATTGGTGCTTTTATTGGTGTTTTTCTTTTCATTTCATTAGCTACTGATTTTGAATTTGCTGATGGAGTGATTGCTCTAAAAACACAAAATTCTTTAGGGAAATTAATTGCTTTAGGAGCCGTGATCAACGTTATTTTGTTTTTTGTTTTATTAAAATTCAACAAAGAATTAATGGCAAGAGGCGTTGTTTTAGCAACAATTGCCCTCACCATAGTCACTATATTTGTTTAAAATGAAGTACTATATTTTAGCCGGCGAAGCTTCGGGGGATTTACATGGGTCGAATTTAATAAAAGCTCTTCATCAAGAAGATGCTCAGGCTGATATTCGGTTTTGGGGAGGCGATTTGATGCAAAAAGCCGGCGGAACTTTAGTAAAACATTACAAAGAACTCGCTTTTATGGGTTTTGCAGAAGTAATTTTCAACCTAAAAACGATTTTAAACAACATTACTTTTTGTAAAAAAGACATTGAGCAGTTTAATCCCGATGTAATTATTTTTATTGATTACCCTGGTTTTAATATGCGAATTGCTGAATTTGCAAAAAAGAAAAAAATTCCGACTCATTATTATATTTCTCCGCAAATTTGGGCTTGGAAAGAAAATCGTATCAAGAACATCAAACGTGATTTTGACAAATTGTATGTGATTCTTCCGTTTGAAAAAGATTTTTATGAAAATAAACATCATTTTCCGGTTGAATTTGTGGGCCATCCGTTGATCGACGCGATTCATAACCGAACAAAAGTGGATGAATCAACCTTTAGAAAAGAACATAATTTAGACGAACGACCCATTATTGCTCTTTTACCCGGAAGCAGAAAACAGGAAATTAGTAAGCTTTTGAACGAAATGTTGGGAATTGTGAATGATTTTCCTGGTTATCAATTTGTGATTGCCGGAGCACCAGGTCAGGAATTTGAGTTTTATAAGCAATTTTTGACGAACAAAGCCGTTCATTTTATTTCGAATAAAACGTATGATTTACTGAGTGTGGCTCATGCAGCTTTGGTCACATCAGGAACAGCAACTTTGGAAACTGCTCTGTTTAAAGTGCCTGAAGTGGTTTGTTATAAAGGAAATTGGATTTCGTATCAAATTGCCAGACGGATTATTACGTTGAAATATATTTCGCTTGTGAATTTAATTATGGATGAAGAAGTAGTAACCGAGTTAATTCAAAGTGAATGTAATTCAACCAGAATTAAAACTGAATTAACTAAAATTTTGGATGAAAAAAACCGCCAAAAATTAATTGAAAAATACCATCTTTTAGAAAAAAAATTAGGTGGCGAAGGTGCGAGTGAAAAAGTAGCCAAGTTAATTGTAAGAGATATTTCTTGATTTTAAAGATTCTATTTTTTAACTTTGTAAAAATCATTTTTTTGAAAAACGTAGTCATAATATCATTTTTGTTATTCTTTTTAGTGGGATGTAAATCTACCCCGTCCGGCATTGTTACATCAAAAAACGAAGCTCAGAAAAAAGGAATTTATTCTACTCCAAAAACATCTCAAACAGTAGCAAAAAATACTACATCTACAACGGATAAAAAATTCACCGAAAAAACAAAAAAATCAAGAATTACAGAATCAGCTGATGATGATTATGTCCCGGATGATGATAACACCTCCTATTTTGTAAAACAACTTATCAGTTCCGCCATGCAATACGAAGGTGTTCGCTATCGTGGTGGAGGAACAACCACTGGCGGAATGGATTGCTCCGGTTTGGTTAGCACTGTTTTTAAAACCTTTGACGTTTCACTTCCCAGAAGTTCTAATGACATGTCTAAAGTAGGTCAAAAATTAAAATTAAAAGACGTAAAAAAAGGCGATTTAATCTTTTTTAAAACCAGTAATCGTGGCGTGATAAATCATGTTGGATTAGTTACTGAAGTGCGTGACGATGAAATTTTATTCATTCATTCTTCTGTGCAACGTGGCGTTATTATTTCTTCTACTAAAGAAGCTTACTACCAAAGAACTTTTGCTCAAGCTAATCGGGTTTTATCTGACGAACACTTTTAATTGTAATTTTTTTCTTCCTAATTGATTTTTTTATTACTTTCGTCACTATGAAAGTGATAAAATTCCCTACAATTTTAATGACTATCTGTTTGGTTTTGGGGATTTTAGTTTCCAACGAAATCAAACCGGATTTGTATTTATCCTTTGTTATTTTACTAGGAGCATTGGTTCCGTTTCTGATTTTGTATTTTTTGCTGAGAAAAAATTTGAAGCTTCGACTCGGTTTTGGCGTTTCGTCCTATCTAGTAGCTTTTACAATCGGAATAGCACTTTACGCTTTACATTCTCCAAAAAATCAAGCTTCTCATTATTCAAATTCTGATTATAATTCTTCCGAAAAGAGCTTGGTAAAAGGCATTATTTCAGGCAAACTAAAACCCAATCCCTATTCCTATAAATATTTCATGACAGTGGAATCGGTGAATCAAAAAGAAACAAAAGGTAAACTTCTACTCATTTTGAATAAAAAAGATGCCGAAAAAGAATTTGAAATAGGCGATGTTATTTTGGCTCATGCAATGCTAAAACCCATCATAAGACCACATAATCCGAATCAATTTGATTATGCCGCTTATTTAGAAAAGAAGAACGTCTTTCATCAATTGTATTTAGAAAATAAAAATTATAAAGTAATTGCAAAAGAGGAAAATCTTGCTTTTTTTCTGGAAAAAACGAGAAATAAAGTCGTTTCTTTTTTTGAAAATGAAGCACTTCCAACTGATAGAATTAACATCATTAAAGCCTTGTTTTTAGGTCAACGGCAAAATATTGAACAAGAAACACTAGACAATTATTCCAAATCTGGAGCTATTCATATTTTGGCAATTTCGGGTTTGCATATCGGGATTTTGCTTTATTTTTTCAAAGCATTACTAAAACCTTTAGATCGTATTCGTTATGGACGAATTATCACTCCACTTCTTCTACTACTCATTCTTTGGTCATTTGCTTTGCTTTCCGGCTTGTCTGCGTCAGTTGTTCGTGCTGTTACGATGTTCTCCTTTGTGAGTATTGGCATGTATATGAATCGGGAAACAAATATTTACAACACGTTAGGTTCATCCATCTTGATTTTGCTGCTTTTTAAACCCAATTTTATTTTTGATGTCGGTTTTCAATTGAGTTATTGTGCGGTTTTCTCTATTGTAACCATTCAACCATTACTGAGTAAATTATGGATTCCTAAGAATAAAATTATTGGTTATTTTTACGATATTATCACGGTTTCATTTGCCGCTCAACTTGGCGTTCTACCGTTGAGTATTTACTATTTTCATCAATTTCCGGGTTTATTTTTTGTGACCAATTTAGTTATCATTCCTTTATTGACGTTAATTTTAGTGACTGGAATAGCAACCATTATTCTATATACAATAGGGATTTATTTATCTTTCCTTACAAAATTGCTTTCTGAATTCATTGGTTTTATGAATGATTATGTTAAAATTGTTTCTTCTTTTGAGCAATTTATTATCAAAGATATTCCGTTTAATTATTACATCCTTTTGGCTTCACTTTTAGCAATTGTGAGTGTAATTATTTTCGTAAAAAAACCAACATCCAACCGAATCATTATGGCCCTGATTACGTTTTTTATTTTTCAAATTTCTATCATTAGCTCGATGGAATTTCATAAAAGCCAGAATGAATTTATCATTTTTCAATACCCTAAAAAAACCATTTTGGCTAGTAAAAAAAATAATACTATTGTTTTGCATAGCAATGATTCGCTAATAAATTCTAACTATGTGATTAAAAATTATATTCAAAGTAATTTTGGAGCAATTGATCGTATTTCAACACTTCAAAATGTATACTACATTAACAAAAGGAAAATTTTAGTTATTGATGAAAAAGGTATTTATCAACTTCCGGTTCAACCCGAAATAATTTTACTAACACAATCGCCTAAAATTAATTTTGAGCGATTACTCACCGATTTAAAGCCTGAAATCATTATTGCTGACGGTAGTAATTATAAAAATCTAATTGAAGATTGGCAGAAAACCTGCCAGGAAAAAAATATCCCTTTTCACTCGACCAGTGAAAAGGGATATTATCGAATTAGTTTAGACTAATCCCTATTTTTTTGCAATAAACTGATTGGCCACTTCAATCCATTTGACTGGACCACCAGCTACATAGCCTGTTTTTCCGAGTTGTTGAAGATTGATTTGTTCTCCATTTTTTTGAGGATTCACAAGCCAAATCGTTGGATACCCTGAAACTTGAAAAATTTGCTGCATCTGCGCATTTTGTTGAGCCAAATTAGGTTCTAATTTTGTTTTTCGAGGAAAATCTAATTCAACCAACACCACATTTTTGGCCCATTCTTTGAATTCCGGTTTAAAAAAAACTTCTTTTTGTAGTTTGATACACCAGCCACACCAATCGCTTCCGGTGAAAAACAAAAGCATTGGTTTTTGAGTTCGAGCGGATATTTCAATGGCTTTATTTACGTCGGTATGCCACGTTAATTCTTGAGCAGAAACCGTTTGAAAATTCCAAAAAAAGACAAATAGAAAAAAAACTTTCTTCATTTTTTAAATCGCTTTTAATTCTGCCAATAATTGCTCAGCTTGATAATAACCTACAATTACTTTGGCAATTTCACCTTTTTTATCTAAAACATACATCGAGGGATAACCTTCAACTTTAAGGAATCCGGTGAATTCGTGCATGCTGTTTCTACCTTTCCGGTTGGCATCATAACCCGGATTGGCATATTTTTTTCCTTTATAATTTACTTCATTGTTTCCTTCTCCATTAAATTTTACAGCATAATAATTGGCATTAATATAGTCTGCAAATTCTTTGGTTTGAAAGGTATTTTTATCCAACATTTTGCATGGTCCACACCAATCGGTATAAACATCCATAAAGATTGGTTGCGGATTTTTCTTTTGCAAAGCCATCGCTTCATCAAAAGTGACCCATTTAATTTCTTGTGCTTGAGCAAAAGAGACTGTTATAAAAGCAAAAAGCAAGATTATCTTTTTCATAATTAAAATTTTTATATGTTTTTTCAAAAATGATGCCGAAAATTATCGAACACCGTGCATTAATTTTTTGATAATTGGATTTAAAGCTGAAATTAAAATTCCCATTCCAATTGGCACGATTGTAAAAATAAGGAAAAAAGTGCTTAATGAATATTCATTGGCTATTTTTTCAATCATTCCTCCCATTGATCCAGCCAATTTGTTACCCATTGCGATGAAAAGATAGTAAATTCCGAACATCACTCCTATCCATTTTGCAGGAACCAATTTACTTACATACGACAATCCAACGGGTGACAAACAAAGTTCTCCTAGCGTGTGGAATAAATAAGCTAATACCAACCAAACCATACTAACGCGAACAAAATCTTCACCAGAAACGATGGATTGGGCTCCAAAAGCTAAAAACCCGAATCCTAAACCAAGCAGAATTAATCCTAAACCGAACTTAATTGCTCCGGGTAAATTGTATTTACTCTCCCATAGTTTTGAGAACATAGGAGCAAAAATAATAATAAATAATGAATTGAGAATTCCGAACCATGTTGCCGGAACTTCTGTTTCCGTGGCAGTAAATTCTCTATTTACTTTCCAAATTACAATTCCCCAAATAATGATAAAACTCAATGAAAGAATAATATTTCCAAGAGAATATTTTGCGAACGTTTTAGAAAACAATTTAGCTAACACATACGTGATAATTCCTAGCGGTAGAATCGTTAAAACAGCATCAATAATTTTAAATGAAAAACCGGCATTTCCTTCTAAAATTCGTTGTGTATATTTTTCAGCAAAAATTGTCATCGAACCACCCGCTTGTTCAAAGGCAGCCCAAAAGAAAACAGTAAAAATTGAAAAAATGAAAACCACAATCATTCTATCTCTAATAATATTTGATGGAGTATGATCCACTTCATCTGTTTTGATCAGACTTTTATTAGTTGGAGAAAGTCCAACTTGACCAAAAATATTTTGTGTAAAATAGAATTGCAACATTCCGAAGAACATAAAAATTCCGGCTAATCCGAAACCTAAACTCCAGGAAACTTTTTCACCAATGTAACCACACAGCATAATTCCTAAGAAAGCACCGGCATTAACTCCCATATAAAAAATGGAATAAGCACCGTCTTTCTTTTCAGGGTGATCTTTGTATAAATGACTAATCATCGATGTCATATTTGGCTTAAAAAGACCATTTCCGATGATTAAACATCCCAAACCAATATATAAAAACAATTCGGTTTCAAGTGCCATCGCGGCGTGACCTAAAGTCATAATAAAAGCTCCAATGATAACAGCCCAGCGATAACCTAATAATTTATCTGCCAACAAACCTCCAAGAACCGGCGTTAAATAAACGCCCATCGTGTAAGTCCCGTATAATCCCATGGCTCTTTCGGTAGTCCATTCCCAACCGCCTTTATCGAAGGTTGAGATTAAGAAAATAACCAAAATGGCTCGCATTCCATAATAGGAAAAACGTTCCCACATTTCGGTAAAAAAGAGAACAAACAGTCCGGCAGGATGTCCGAGAACTTGGTCTTTGAAGAAGTCGTTAGAAGATGTATTCATAAAAAAGTTGTTAGTTGTTTAATTCTTTGTCAACCCCATTCATCAATTTTTTGATTAATGGAGATAAAATTAATAATAGGAAACCAAATCCGATTCCTGTATAAAATAAATATTCAAATAGTTTTGAATAGGCTTGTTTTGCTAAATTCAAGTCTGGAGACTCACCATTGGTAGTGTCTATTGCTGCAATATTAGCTAAAAGACCTGCAATAAATTCGGAACTTGCAGTAGCTAAAAACCAAACGCCCATCATAAATCCAACTATTTTTGCAGGCGACAATTTTGTTACAGCTGATAAACCTACTGGTGATAAACAAAGTTCTCCCATTGTATGTAACAGATAAGCAAGAACTAACCATATTGCAGCCACTTGACCAGCTTCAGCAATATTAATTCCATATACCAAAACTCCAAATCCTAAACCTACTAAAACCAGTGCTGAACCAAACTTAACGGCTGTGTTGGGATTGTATTTTCCCATTTTTACCCATAACCAAGCAAATACTGGTGCTAAAAGAATAATAAATAAGGCATTTAAACTCAAAAATTGATTAGGTTTCCATTCAATTCCTAAAAATGTAGTGTCCATAGCTCTTAAAGCAAACAAGTTCATTGATGTGTAAGCTTGCTCAAATAATGCCCAAAATACAATTGTAAAAACTATTAATACTGTTAACGCAATTAATCGTTCTCTTGCTACTTTATCTAATTTAGTAATGGCATAATATACTATATAAACAAATGAGATAGCACCAGCTATAATTAGCAAGTTTTGAACTACGCTATGACTTTGTACCATTTGCCAAATAATAACCGTTGATAAGGTTGCAAAAATATAAATGAGATACTCGGTCTTTATACCAAAATAAGTTTTATTCAAGGCATCAGGATAATTTGTTTCACCTTTTCCTTTTAAATATTTTCTTCCATAAATAAAAGTTATTAATCCTAAAAACATACCAACGCCAGCAGCCCCAAAACCATAACTCCATCCATATTCATCACCAAGCCAAGCACAAATAATAGTTGCCAAAAACGAGCCTAAGTTAATACCCATATAAAAAATAGTAAAACCAGAATCCCGTCTTATATCTCCTTGTTCGTATAATTCACCTACTAAAGAAGAGATATTAGCTTTTAAAAAGCCAACACCCATAACTATAAATGCTAATGAAAAGTAGAATACTTGTAGTGCAAAATTATCCCTTTCAATTTCACCAGTTACAGATTGCGTAGCAGCATTACCTTCATAAGCCATTCCTATATGCCCTAAAACCAGCAAAACACCTCCAAAAATAATCGCTTTCCTAAATCCAAGATATTTATCAGCTAAATAACCTCCAAGTACTGGAGTTGCATACACTAATGCTGCATAACTTCCAACTAATAAATTTCCTGCTGAATCTTGAAACAAATGGTATTGTACTAAATAATATATCAACAACGCCTTCATCCCATAAAATGAGAAACGTTCCCACATTTCTGTAAAAAATAAAATAAAAAGCCCAATTGGATGTCCGAATAATTCTTTTTTATCCAGCGAAGTATCGTTTGTCATAAGTTTGGTTATAAATTAGCTTTAAGGTAGTTAGTCATTTTGGTGTACAATTGTAGTCGAATTTTTCCGCCATAAATGCCGTGGTTTGTGTCGGGATAAATGGCTTGGTCAAATTGTTTGCTGGCCAATTGCAAGGCACGAATCATGCGGGTTGCATTTTGAAAATGTACGTTGTCATCAGCAGTTCCGTGGATGATAAGGTAATTTCCTTTTAATTTATCTACGTGATTAATGGGCGAATTATCATCATAACCACTTGCATTTTCTTGAGGCGTTTGCATATATCTTTCCGTATAAATCGAATCATAAAAACGCCAATTGGTTACCGGAGCAACAGCAATGGCTGTTTTAAACACATCGTTTCCTTTTAAGATACAATTGCTTGACATGAATCCGCCGTAACTCCAGCCCCAAATTCCGATGCGAGCTTTGTCGATGTACGGATAATTTCCCAGTACTTTTGCGGCATCAATTTGATCTTCTACTTCGTATTTTCCTAATTCTTTTTGAGTGACTTTTTTGAAAGCAGCTCCTTTGAATCCGGTTCCTCTTCCATCCACACAAGCTACTAAATAGCCTTCTTGAGCCAGCATCATATGCCAAAAATCATTCGCTCCCAACCATTGATTGGCTACTTGTTGTGAACCCGGTCCGCTGTATTGAAATAATAATAATGGGTATTTTTTAGAAGCATCAAAATCTTTTGGTTTGATGATATAAGCGTTTAGTTTATGCCCTTTTTCGGTCGTTAATTCGAAGAATTCTTTGGTGGGGAGATTGTAACTTTCTAATTTTGAAGCTAATTCTTTGTTATCAACGATGGATTGCACTTGCTTTCCGTCTTTAGAATCGTGTAAGGTGTATGAAGTTGGTTCAGTTGAACTGGAAAAAGAATTGATGAAATATTGAAAATTCGGACTGAAAGTTGCCTTGTTGGTTCCGGTTTTATTCGTTAAACGGACTTTATTTTTCCCGTCTAATTTGATTTTGTAAATGTCTCGATTAATGGAACCATTTTCAACCGATTGATAATAAACTTCCCCATTTTTTTCATCAAAACCGTAATAGGAAGTCACTTCCCAATTTCCTTTGGTGATTTGATTGCGAAACTTACCATTTTTATCGTAATGATAAATGTGATTAAATCCATCTTTTTCTGAAGTCCAAATAAAACTGTTGTCTTTCAAAAAGGTCAAATTATCGGTTACATCAACATAAGCTGCGTCTTTTTCATTCAAAACCACTTTTGTCGTTCCGGTTTTAGCATCCACAAAAAGTAAATCTAAATTATTTTGATGACGGTTTAACACTTGAATACTCAACGCATTTGCATCATTTGTCCATTTCATTCGAGCAATGTAAAAATCATTATATTGACTCAAATTGATATTTTGGATTTGAGTTGAAGCTATTTCATAGATATGCAAAGAAACCAACGCATTTTTTTCGCCCGCTTTCGGATATTTAAAAACCTCTTGCGAAGGATATAATTCCTTCCCAAACACATCCATTGAAAATTCCGGCACATCGGTTTCATCAAATTTAATGTAGGCTAAATGTGTGCTCGAACTATTCCAATCAAAAGCCCTTACAAAAGCAAATTCTTCTTCATAAACCCAATCGGTAATTCCATTGATGATTTGATTTTTCTTCCCATCTGTTGTAATTTTAGTATGTTTATCGGAAGCTAGATCATATACATATAAATTATTTTCAAAACCATAAGCAATCTTTTTCCCATCGGGAGAAAACGTAGGTTCTTGAATTTTATAATCGGCTACTTTTTGTATTTTCTTGGATGTTAAATCATAAATATAAAAATCAGCCACGGAAGAATGTCGGTAAATTGGTTCCGAATTCAATGCAATCAGCAATTGCGTTTCAGTTGAATTGAAGGTGTAACTGTCAATGGATTTTAAATCTGAATGATTTTTCGTATCAATAAGCGTGCTTACTTTCTTCAACGTAGCAAAATCGTACAAATCGATTTGAAAAGTTCGTGAAGTTCTGTCAACATTTAAAACCGTATATTGATTGGTATTTTTGAGAGCTTGCAAAGCATCCATCCCCTTTGTTCGGAAAGTTCCTGAGGACCAGATGTCTTCTAAGGTTATTTTTTGCTGACCGATTGCGGCCACGGACACAAGAAATAAGAAACAAACGAGTTTTGAGAATTGATTCATTTTTGATGCATTAAAAAAAGATTCAATTTTAGTGAAAAAATCGGAATAAAACGAGTTTTTTTCTGTTAAATAGCAATTTTAGGGATTTTGAAATGAAATAGAAATTTTAAAAAACACATCTAATTTTAATTTTCATTAAATTTGTGTGTAAATATTTTAGTATGGAAACTATTCGAATTCAATTTCAAGCCAATTTAAAATCAAAAATTCTTGAATTATTAAGTTCATTTTCTGAAAATGAAGTTCAAATTATTCAGGAAGATCCTTTTTTTGAAAAAAATAAAGCCATTTTGCAAAAGGAATTAGAAGATATTGAGAGTGGAAAATCTAAGTGTATTTCGATGGAAGAAATGGATTTGGTTATGGAAAAAATAATTTCAAAATATGAAGATTAGTTTTTCCGAAAAATTTATCAATGCCCTATCCGATTTAGTTGAATTTATAGGAAAAGACAAACCTAAAGCTGCTCGTAAATTCAAGAATGATTTACAAAAAAATATCTTAAAAGACTAAAAAAATCCGTTTCATTTTAGAAAATCTATTTACTTTGAAGATGATTTAATAAGAGATTATATTTTCAAAGGTTACACAGTTGTTTATAGAGTAAAAATGGAAACTAAAGAAATCATTGTCTTCGGTTTGATAAAATACAAGAATTCACTTTAAACTTTTATTCCTCTTAGTTGTATCTTTGCACCACCATAAGCATCAAATATGAACAACGAAATTTCCGGATTTTCCAAATTATCCAAAGTTGAAAAAATTGAATGGATTGCAAAGCAGTATTTTTCACAACCTGAAGAAGCTATTTCATTAGTTAAAAACTATTGGAATACGGATGAAAAACTACAACAGTTGCACGACGAATTCATCGAAAATACGATTTCCAATTTTTATTTACCGTTGGGAATTGCTCCAAATTTCAACATCAACGGAAAAAATTATACTGTTCCGATGGTGATTGAAGAAAGTTCGGTCGTGGCTGCTGCAGCTAAATCGGCTAAATTCTGGTCGAAACGTGGCGGATTTAAAACAACGGTTTTGAACACCGAAAAAATCGGACAAGTTCATTTTATTTATCAAGGAGATAAATCGAAATTAGTTGATTTCTTCAATCAAAGGAAAGCAAAATTCTATTCAGAAACAGAAAGCATTACTAAAAATATGCAAAAACGCGGTGGTGGCATTTTAGACATCGTTTTGAATGATAAAACTGCTGATTTAGAAAATTACTATCAATTGCATGCAACTTTTGAAACCAAAGACAGCATGGGTGCGAATTTTATCAATTCGTGTTTGGAGCAATTTGCTAAAACCTTGAAACAAGAAGCTCAAACTTTTGAATTTTTTTCGGAAGAAGAAAAAAACATCGAAGTGGTGATGAGTATTTTGTCGAATTATGTGACGAATTGCATTGTTAGAGCAGAAGTTTCCTGTTCAATTGAAGATTTAGCCGAAAAACAAATCGAAAACCCAAAAGAATTTGCCGAAAAATTTGTGCGAGCCGTTCAAATTGCACAAATAGAACCTTATCGGGCAGTGACGCACAACAAAGGCATCATGAACGGAATTGATGCCGTGGTTTTAGCAACCGGAAACGATTTTAGAGCCGTGGAAGCCGGAGCACATGCTTACGCAAGCCGAAACGGAAAATACAGCAGTTTATCACACGCAACAATTGAAAACGGCATTTTTAAATTTTGGTTAGAAATTCCGTTAGCGTTAGGAACGGTGGGCGGTTTAACTTCGTTACATCCCTTAGTAAAATTGAATTTAGAAATTTTAGAAAAACCATCGGCACGCGAATTAATGCAAATTGTGGCCGCTGTTGGATTGGCTCAAAATTTTGCTGCCTTGCGTTCATTGACAACCAAAGGAATTCAGGAAGGTCATATGAAAATGCACATTAACAATATTTTAAATCAATATCACGCTACGGCAGAAGAAAGAATAAAAGTAGCGGAGTATTTTAAAGACAATACGATTTCACATGCTTCTGTGGCGGGATTTTTGGAAGAAATTAGAAAATAAATCACCTTGAAAAAAACCTTTTACAGCAACGGAAAATTACTCTTAACCGGAGAATATGTAGTTCTTGACGGAGCTTTGGCATTAGCTTTACCAACAAAATTCGGACAGAATTTAACTGTGGAACCAATTCCATCCAAACAAATTCTATGGAAAAGTTTTGATCAAGACGGAAGCACTTGGTTTGAAGATGAATTTACTTTTGACGAAATCATCAATAAACAGTTTGATGCAGAAAATTCAGTTCGAAACACGTTGTTGGAAATTTTGCATGAAGCTTATCAAATGAATCCGGATTTTTTAGATAAAAATGGTTTCAACATCCAAACCAATTTGACCTTTCCAAAAAATTGGGGCTTGGGTACTTCTTCTACATTAATTAACAACATTGGGCAATGGTTACACATTGATGCTTTTGAATTGTTGAACCGAAGTTTTGGAGGAAGTGGTTATGACATCGCCTGTGCAAAAAAAGATTCGCCAATCGTTTATCAATTAATCAATAATCAACCGGAATTTAAAACGGTAGAATTTTATCCGGAATTTCGAAACAACTTGTATTTTGTTTATTTGAACCGAAAACAAAGTAGTAAATCGGCGATTGCCAATTACATCAACAACCAACACAACATTGGAAAAACCATTGAAAAAATAAATAAGATTACGAATGCTGTCCTTTCTTCTTCCGATTTAAAATCATTTGTTTATGAAATGGAAAAGCATGAGAGCATTATGAGTGAAGTGCTGGAAACCATCACCATCAAAGAAGCTTTCTTTTATGATTTTAAAGGCGTAATTAAGAGTTTAGGAGCTTGGGGCGGAGATTTTGTGCTTGTGGTTTCAAAAGATGATCCCAGTGCTTATTTTAAAGAACGTGGTTTTGAAACCATCCTTCGTTATCATGAGATGATTCTAAAATAAAAAAATCCCAACTTTTTTGATAAAGGTTGGGATTTTTCACTAATTACGGTTTGAATTAATAATTAAACTGTAATCTGTTATCTTTAATTTTGGCTTTCTCTTTTAATGCTCCAAATACTCTACCCACAGCAGAAGCATTTTGAGATTTTAAAGCATTCACTTGTGTTGTAAAATCTTTGGCTGGTAAAGGCTCCGTTACTTTGGTCGTTTTTACTACAAAAACACTCGCATTACCTTCTACTGGAGCAGAAAGTTTATTCACAGCGGTTCCAAAAGCAGTTCCAACAACTTTTGGCTCGTAACCGGCAGATGCTACAGATGGGTTCTCCAAAGTTACATCTGATGCTGTTTGCACTTGCACTGCATTGGCTTGGGCAATCGCATCTAATGAAGTTGCTTTCATTTTTGCCATGATTTTCTCAGCTTTCTTTTTGTTCTTCAAGATTGGCTCGACTTGAATTCTGGCATCTTCGATGGCTAATAAACCTTCTTCGTTTACCTTTTTCAATTTTGCAATTAAGTGACCCACTTTAGGAAGTTCGAAACGTTTAACATCATTTACATCGGTATTTTTTTCAAAAGCCCAACGAATAACTTGTCTTTGTGAGCCATATTGACCTAACATTTCGTCTAACGCTTTTACACGAATAGATGGGTTAACTGTTAATTTAGCCTCTTTTGCAGCTGCCTCAAATGATTTATCATTCGCCGCTAATTCAAATTTAACTGCGTTTGTATAAGCATTTTCAGAAGTTTTTTCTGAAGCTTCAATTTTTTGAGCAATGGTTGCTAAACGAATAGCATCTTGTTTGTCTGTTACTTTAATGATGTGGTAACCAAATTCAGTTTCTACTAAACCAACTTTTCCGATTGGATTATTGAAAACAAAATCATTAAAGGCAGGAACCATTTGACCAGGTCCGAAGAAATCTAAATCTCCACCTTTTTGTGCAGAACCTTGATCTTCTGAAACAGTAAATGCTTGCATCGTAAACGCATCTGGATTTGCAGTAACTTCTGCTAAAATTCCTTCTGCTTTTACTTTTGCTTCTTCTTTTGTTCTATCTTCTTTTGGTTGAGCTCTTGAACCTGTGAAACTGATTAAGATGTGACTAGCTCTTGCTTTCGCACCCGCTTTTCTTCCCATCGAACGGCTTAAAGCAAAGTATTCACCATATTGATAGGGACCATAAACTTGACCATCTGCTAAGTTGAAAATAGCTTCTGCATGTTCAGCTGGTAAATCCGTTTTTCCTATATAGGTTGAATCATACGGGAATTGAGAATTCTCATTTACAAATTTAATTACATCAGTTGTTGCAGAAAAACTAGGAATTGTATCGTTTGAATCTGTTTCCTTATTATATCTTACTGATGGAGCCAAGAATGAATTTAACTTATTTTTGATGTCGTTTTTATCTGAATCTGATGGTTGATCTTCGATCACAACAAATTCGATTTCTCTTGTTTCATCTGCTTTGTATTTTTTCTCGTTCTTCTTCATGAACTCGATAATTTCAGCATCAGTCACTTTTACATCGCTATCTTTGATTGATGAATAAGGAACAGCCACAAAATCAAACGTAACTTTTTTGTTTTCTAAATTATATTTGAATTTAGCATCATTTTGAGTGGTAAAGAAACCCGATTTGACCAGGGTGCTATACAATTGGTATTTTGCATTGATGTTTGCGTTTTCCTCTACATTTTCAAAATACTGAACTTCTTCTTGGTTTGAACTTGATTTAATATACTCTCTGTACTTGTTGATATCAAATTGTTTTAATTCATTTTGAAAGGAAGGATTCTGACCAAAGTTAGGGTCTGCCTTCAATGTTTCAATTAAATGATTTTCACCAATTCTAATTCCTAAATTTTCAAGTTCTTCAGATAATAAAGCAAGGTTTATTTCTTGATTCCAAACTTGATTAACGGCCTGAATGTTTGACATTCCTTGACCTGATTTTTCAGCATTTCCTACTTTTATTCTAAACTCTTCAAAGGGAATGTCTTTTCCATTAATTGTTCCTACATTGTTTGAAGTTTGGCTAAAACCGCCACTTTGAATTACATCTGCTAATACAAAAGAGAATAATGCCAACGCAATAATCACTATAAGAATAAATGAACGTTGTCTAATTTTTCCTAAAATCGCCATTTCTATTTGTGTTTAATTTTATTTCAGTTTGCGAAAATACAATTATCTGTGAAATAATTATAAAGAATTCAATATATTTTGTGGATTTTTTACGTAGCGAAAAATAATGCTACTCAATAAAGAAGAATATTCGCTTTTATAACTACAAAAGCAAATTGATTTAATCTGAAAAATCAATTATCATTTTTACCAACTCTATTTTTTTATTCGAAGCCTCTTCAATTAAGACCTGAAAATTATCAATTTCGATCACTTCGCCTTTTTGAGGTATTTCCTTGACATGATCTACGATAAATCCGCCTAAAGTTGAATAAGAATCATCTTCAGGAATGTTTAATTTATATACTTCATTAATATATTCAACATCCAAACGAGTGGAAAACCTGAACTCTTTCTCTCCGAGTTGTTCTTCAATCAGCGTTTCGTCTGAATCGTGTTCGTCTTGAATTTCACCAAAAAGTTCTTCCACAATATCTTCAATGGTTATCATACCGGAGGTTCCGCCATATTCATCTAATACGATGGCAACGCTTTTACGTTTTTTGGTGAGCAAATTCATAACATCTTTGATGAACATCGTTTCAGGCACAAATTCTACTGGTATCATCACTGATTTAATAGTTCTTGGTTTGCGAAACAATTCAAATGAATGTACATAACCCACAATATCGTCTAAAGAAGATTGAAAAACCATTACTTTTGAGAAACCGGTTTCTATAAAAAGGGATTTTAATTCTTTAACCGAATCATGAATCTCTACGGCAGAAATTTCGGTTCTTGGAATCATAATATCCCTTGCTTTTACACCGGAAAACTCTAAAGCATTTTGAAAAATCTGAATTTCAGAATCAACGGAGTTATGATCTTCGACCGAATTCATTTGTTCGGAAATAAAATTTCCTAATTCTACTTTACTAAAAAAAAGTTGAGCCTCGTCGCCTTCGGTTTTGAATAATTTCCTAAGAAAAAAATCGGAAATCCAAATTACAAAAGAAGAGATATAATAGAGCAATTGGTAAAAAAAGTAAGCCGGAACAGCAAATATTTTAATAAAGGTGTTGGCATAAATTTGAAAAAAAACTTTTGGTAAAAATTCGGCTGTAACCAAAATGATAGCGGTTGAAATCAGCGTTTGAATCATTAAAACTTGAAACGGTAAATTATCATTATTGATGAATTCCGGATAAATCAATTTAATGATTAAATCGCCCATGGTAAAACCATAAATTACTAAAGCAATATTATTTCCCACCAACATGGAGGCTATGAACTTGGATGGATTTTGGGTTATTTTGGTTAAAATTTTAGCCACAAACCCATCTTGCATTTTTTCTATTCCGAGGTACACTTTATTTGAAGAGACAAACGCTATTTCCATGCCGGAAAAAAACGCCGAAAGCAGCAAAGAAACAAGAATGATACTGACTTCCATAACGTTTATTTCTTGTCCCGATTATCCATTTTATTCATAAAACGTCTTCTGAAAAAGAACATGAAAATGGCTAACGCAGCAAAAAAAAAGAGCATCCAAGGACTTTTTTCCTCAGCGTTCCAATTGGCAAAACCTTGGTAAATAAAAAATCCGGCTGCAAAAAGATAAAAATATTGAATGTATTTTAAATAGGTCATGTTTGTTGTCGGTTGTCGGTTGTCTGTTATCTGTTATCTGTTGTAGGCTGTCTGTTGTTGCAATAAGTTGAGGCTTTCTCATTAATAATCACTCCTTAATCCCTACTAAATACTCCCCTACTATTCGGTTTCGTTAATTACACCGGAAACTTTTTGAAAATTGATTCGTTTAAAATCTTTACTAAAATCTAGGCCCTCACCTTTTGTTTCTCCTTTGTATGGGTCGGTAAATTTAAACTTTTTTTCGGTAAAAAACCATTCGTTTTTTTGGTCGTAGTATAATTGCTCCGTTTCCAAATACTGGCCTCCTTCAGAAGTCATTTTTACATTGCCTTGTAAGTCTATAATTTCTGTTCCTTTGAATGTAACTGCATAATCCGATTGGATGAAGTTTTTCTTACCCTCTTGGTCATACAATGTTACTTCAATTCCATTTGGAAACTCAGTAAAAGGATAAAGAACTGTGCCGTAATCCATCATTTTTGGACTTACTAAAACGGCTTTAATTCTTCCCGAATCGGTATATTTCAGATTAACAGAATCTGCTTCACCCGAAGCCATAAATTCGGAAACATTTATTCGTTGGATATCTTTAAAATTGCTTTGGCAACCAAAAAACAATGTCACAGTAAAAACTGTGACACTGAAATTGATTATTTTATGTATGCAATGCATCGTTTATAAATTAGGAACCGTAACACTTCTTCCAACCCAACAGCTAAAACGGATGCTTTCGCCTGCTCTTCCTGCACTGTGAATATCTGCTTTAGAAGGAGCTAGTTTATCGTAGGAAGCTGCCGCCGCATTTCCTGCTGTAGTTCCTGCTTTTCTGGCAGTTTGGGCAGCTAACCAATAGATGGCTCTTTTTTCAAAAGGGTCGTTTCCGCATTCGTTAGCACTATTGGCATAAAGCTGAGCGATAAAAACGTAAGCTTCTCCAAAAGAAGGTTTTGCAGCAACAGCTTTTTCTGCAAAAGCTCTTGCTTGTGATTTGTTACTACTTCCGTAGATATTTCTTGCTACAGTGTAATACACTTTTGCTTTTTCACCACTGTCTTTATGCAATTCTGCCGATTGGTTAAAATATTCCAATGCTTTTGTAACATTCTTTTTGTTATAATAAGAAACCCCTAAATTGTAGGCCGATTTGGCTGTAGGATTCAACTGGTGTAAGGTTTCAGATATTTTTGAAAACAACGGGTCAGAAGAACATCCTTTTTTGTATAATCGTTCTGCGGCTCTTTTTAACCATTCTTCATCTCCTTTTTTATCTTCAAAGCCTGCCGTTAAAAAAGGCACTAAACGATCACAAGTAGATAGCTGTGCGATTTTATTATCCATACTTGTTCTGATGGTTTGAAAAGCATCTAGGTTAATTTGATTGGCATTTTTGACACTAGCTTCTTTTTTGGTTAACTCGGTGCCAGCCTCTTCTTTTTGCAAAATTACATCTAACTCATCTGAAAGTTTTTTCTCTTCTTCGTCAATTTTATCTGAAATTTCGTCATATTTATTAAATAAATCTTGTAATTGAATACCTTTTTTACCAGCCTCAAAATCGTTTACGTAGATTTCAAAATAAACATAAAGTGCTTTTGCGTTTGTAAAGTTTGCTCTGTCTGTTTTAAAAGCATCATCAACTAGTTGATAAACTTCCTCTGGAGTTCCAACGTTGTTTTCGAACAACGCCATTGACTTTCTTACTTTATTCCCTCTATTATTGTTTGGGAAGTGCGTATCATATTCTCCGTACATTTTAACCAAATCACGCACTTCAGCTTCTTTTTCAGCAGGTGTTTTAGCGTTTTCAATACGATAATTTACTATTTGCTCACCTCTAATGTAAATTGCCTCGTGAAAGGAAGCACAATTTTTACGCGTGTACATCCAAGGTTCATAAGCAGCAGCGAAATCTTTTGCTTTACAAAGCTCATTAAAAATAGATAATTTTTCTGCACAATCTGCGTCGCTCTGAGCTTTTCCATTCATTATTCCGATTAGAAACGCAAAGACAATAATTAGTTTAGTTTTCATAGTTATAAAATTTCTGTATTAATCATATTTTCTTTTAACAAACCATTTATCATTCAATGATAAACTTATAAATATATTGATGTAGTTTTCTTCGATCAAACCTGCATTGGTTGTGCCTCTTTTTCCATACTCAAAACCGATGTTGATATTAGAAAAACTTCCTCCAAGTGGTAAACCTAAACCAAAAGTTATGCCATAATCATTTATGGACTCATTATTAATAATTAAACCAGTGTTTGCGTAATTAAAACCGGCCCTGTAGGTAACTCTTTCCAAATAGCGATTGAAAGAATTGTATTTTGGAATGAAATACCCTCCCAAACTTAACTTAGTTGAATTTTCGTATTGTACGTTATTAATATCGTTGAATCGATTTGCAAAATTACTGGATTGTTGTATGGTTAACTCAGTACCTACCATCCATTTTCGAACCTCACCAATTCCTGTACCAAAAACAAGTTTAGATGGTAGTTTAAGTTTTGAAGTGCTTTTTTGAAGGATGCCTTCTTCTTGAGGAATTACTGTAAAATTATTTGTGACTAAAACCGTAGTAATATTTCTTTCATTATCTAAATTCAAAATACTTTCTGGTGAATAGGCAACACTACCAAAGAGGGTCAACTTTTCGGTCACTTTTCTATTGTACATTGCACCAAAATTAAAATTTACACCATTAACTCTACTGGAATTTAATTCTCTGGTACCATATTGAATGGTAGGGATAAATTCAACTGAATTGGTTGAAATATTTCCAAAATTATAATTCACTTCTGCACCAATGCTTAAATGAGCATTTATTGAATATCCTAAACCTCCAAAAAATCGATTGACACCTCCTTCTCCAAAATATCTAGAACTTTGTTGCGATGGATCATCATTAATACTTTCAATTTTATACCCAACAGATGAAAAGGGAAGCAGCCCCAAAGACGCCCCAAACTTTTTAGAAACAGGTACAGCAACCACTAAATAATCAATCGTTGTTCTCCTTGCTTTTTCAGATTCGGAGGTGGTGTTTAATTTTAAATTATTGTAATTTGCTCCAACGGTAAATGTTGTCTGTTTCAAATGAGAAAATGAAGCTGGATTTTGTAAATTAACATGTATTGAATCACTAAAAACACTCACACCTCCCATCGAACGATTTTCAACAGCACCTTTAAATATCACATCGCCAATTCCATAAAAAGAATAAGGAGAAGCTGTCCCTTCTTGGGCCCAAGTTAATGCAGAAAAGAATAGACAAAAGCCTATCAGAATTTTTTTAATCATTTTTGATTTTATATTGAAAATATTGGTTCAAACTCTCCAAAAGGAAATTTGAATTGGCAAATATGGTATTTTTTAATCTTTTTGCCAAAAAAACAGTGTCTCCACCCGTTAAAATTATGGTAAAGTTTTCATATTGCTTTTTAAAACCGTCAATAAAGCCATCTATTTCATACAGTAAACCGTTTACTACTCCCGCATGAATAGATTCATTTGTTGAGTTTCCAAAAAATATTTCAGATTCTTCAAAAGTTAATAACGGTAACTTTGCTGTAAACTGATGTAATGATTCATACCTAAGTCTAAAACCCGGTGAAATGGCACCTCCCCAATAATGGTCATTTTCATCTATAAAGTCATAGGTTATGCAAGTTCCTGCATCAATAACAAGTCGATTTTGTTTCGGATAGAGTAAAGTTGCTCCCGATGCAAGTATCATTCTGTCGATTCCTAACGTTTTTGGCGTTGCGTATTTATTTTGAAACGGAAAGGAATCAAGATGGGAGACAACATGAATAGTTATACTTTTTGAAAGTGATTTTAAATCAAAATCTAACTCTTTTCCAACAGAGGAGACTACCAAATCCTTGATTTTTGGATAGGTTGTAAAAATATTTTTAAATTTATTTTGTGCGTTACTATCCTCAAAAACAAAGGAATCAATATATGTATTCACCTCATAAACAGCACATTTAATTCGAGTATTTCCTATATCAACCACTAAAACCATAATTCACTTTTCTGCGGACGAAGGTACGAATAGATTTTTTTTAATAATTGTTTTGTATAAAATAAAAATCGTTCTATATTTGCACCCGCAATCAACAAGCAAAACTGCATGCAATTGTAAAGGTACCTTAGCTCAGATGGTAGAGCAATGGACTGAAAATCCATGTGTCCCTGGTTCGATCCCTGGAGGTACCACTTAAACCCGAATAGTTCTATTCGGGTTTTTTGTTTTTATAAAAAAAATTGAAATTTAATCCGTTTTTCGTGAATCTTTTGCTGTTTGAGGTTGCAATTCATCAGAAACAATTGGAGTTGTTTTGGTTTTGACTTCGGGTTTAGCTAACTCCATTCCTTCCACATAGTCTGTTTCTTCTAAATCTTCTGTTTTTCTACCAATTCCAATTTCAGGATTTTCTTGTGTACCGGTCACTTTAACAGGAATTCCTATGATGCCTAAAGGAGGAAGTCCGATTCGTATTTTCAAATTAATTTTACCATCGAAACTGGTTTCGCCTTCAATTCTTGGTCTAAAACCGGCAGTTTTAAATTTGAAACGTTCAATCTTTATTAAATTATTTTTTACTGTTGTTTTGATATCAATTTTAGAAATTTCGGGATCTTTCAACGCATCGGTTTCTGTTTTTTGACTCACTACATTAAATAATTTAAAGCCTTTTATTTTGATTTTTTTTACAGAAAGTGTTCCTCCTCCCACCAGCGAAGGAAAAACCGGCATCATGTTTCCGTCTAACTTTCCGGCTATTTTATAGTCTAATGAGATAATTCCCTCGGCATATTCTGCCGCGGAGGCCATTTCTCTAAATAGGGCAACTTCGTCATACGCTCGCTTTATATCAAAATCGAAAGCTCTAATTTTATAATCAAAATCTGCTCGAGTGGGCGTTTCATGAAAATAAACTGCGTCTATACTCACTTTTGTTCCGATTAGGGAAAAGGTAGTGTTTTGTAGTGATAATTTTCCTTGACTTACATTTACTTTCCCAGCTAAATTCTCAATATTTAAATCGTCAAAATTGATTTTTTTTGCGTTTGCCTTGAGATTAAAATCAAATTTTGACGGAATGACTACCACACCATTTTGGATGGTAGTGTCTTTCTCTTCTTCAGTTTCATCTGCAAAAGCCATGAATTCATTTATTTGGATAAAGTCGGAATCTACCGAAAAACTTCCTTTTAAAACTTCCTTTTCCGAAAGGGCAAAATTGACGACATTTTCCATGTAACCATTCATTTTGAAATCGGATTGGCCGTAGGAAGCAATAAAATTAGTGAAATTCATTTTGTCTTGATTAAACAAAAAGAGACCTTCGTTTATCACAAATGGTTTGGGTAAAAAGGCTGAATTAATCTTAATTTCTTTAAGCTCTAACGTTCCTTTATTATTTAGGTTGTTGTATTTTCCCGAAGTTGCATCGCTTTGTTTGCCTTGAAAAGCTAAATCCATTTTGGCAAAACCGGTTACACCTAATCCTTTCTGCGAAAATACTTTGTATATCTTTTCAATATTTAATTCGCCTTTTGCTTTGATGTCATAAGCTATATCTTCAAAATTTTGAAGTGATGCATACAGATTAAAAGGTTTTTCTTCAAATTCTAATGTAGCGGGAGAAATTAGTAAACTAAAATCGTTGAATTGACTTGTAGCATTGTTTACAACCGCTTTAAAATTGATATTTTTTATAGGATTGGGATAATAGCGTGACTTTACAAAACCATTTTTAAGTTCCAAATTAGCTTTAGTTTCGGGAAATTTTTTCTTTTCCTTGTTGTATTCTCCTTTGGAAACTATGTTGGCAGAAAAACTTCCTTTTAAATCCATATTTTCAATTCCTAAAGCCTGATCTAATTTAGCTAAATCTAATTTTGAGCGAATTCTGGCATCAATCACTGGATTGGACAAACCATTGATTTTTAAATTTCCGTTAAAAAAATCTTTCCCTACATCAAAGTAGATAGAGTCAATTTTTAAAACCAATTTTTCGGTGTCTAATGAAGGTAATTTCGTGTCAAAATTCAGGAAAATATTTTCCGCGGGAAATGGTGCTTTGTTGTAAGAAACAAATCCATCTCTAATTTTCATATTAAAATGAATATCCGGCTTTTCATTTTCTTCGGCAATGTATTTCCCTTTTAACGAAAAAAGCAAATCTGTTTTTCCCTTGATATTTGTTTTGGAAAGCCAAGTGATGAACTGAGGCGGCAAAGCTGTAAAAAAGTCATTGAGCTGACTATTTACCGATTTTACAGTAAAATCTAGGTTATAGTCATTTTTTAAGAAATTGAATTTGCCTTTAAATTCAACCGGAAGTTTGTTAATCATCAAGTTATTTTCTTCAAAAACTAAGGCAAGAGAGTTGGTATTTATTTTGGTTATAAGTTCAGCATTTACCTTTTTATTTTTTAGATATTCTTGATTGTCAAATGAAAAATCGAATCCTTCAATTTGTGCTTTCGTTTTTAAGTCAAAAATTGATTCATGCAAATCCCCTTTCCCTAAGTAATTAAATTCTTTCGCTCTGATAAGCATTTTGGTAGATTGATCTTCATAAACCAACCGTATTTTTTTAATGTCTATACGTTCTAATTTTATAGAAGCAGAAGTTGAGTCTGTGGACTCTTCTATATTATCTGAAAGATAAACATTGTAATTAGGCTGACCTTTTTTATTCACTTTTACATTGATAAGTCCACCAGAAAGAAATATTTTATCAATTTTTATCTTCTCATCAAAAAAAATGGATTTTACATTAATTCCAAATGCAATTTCTTTAGCAGAAATTAATGTATCTTTTTCAAATGGAGCCGAACCTTTTAACAAAAACTCATCTAATGATAGTGTTAAAGAAGGGAAATGAGTAAAAAAAGAAAGATTGGTTTCTTTGAAACTTAATTCTCCGTTGAGCTTTTCATTTGCAAATGATTTAACTTTATTGGTTATGGTTTCAGGAAATAGTGTGGGCAATAGAAAAAGTAATAACAACGAGACCATAAAGGTTACTCCAGCTATCTTAAGAATCTTAAAAACGATTGTTTTAATTGACTTTTTCATGGCACGAAATTAAATTATTAAAATCTAATTCACAATAGTTATAAAAAAACAAAAAACCCAGTTAAAGAACTGGGCTTAATGGCATTGTATTATAATTAACTAACTTCAAATATTAATTTTTAAGTAATTTCATGATTTTTTCATTTCCGTTTTCGTCGGCTGCTTTAACAAAATAAATTCCTTTATTTAAGTCACTTACATCAAAAGAATACGTGTTGTCAAACGAATTATTAAATGATTTCACTAATTGTCCAGTTACAGAATACACTTCCACTTTTGTTGTGGCGACTGAAATAGTGAACGAGTTAGAAGTTGGGTTTGGAGCCAACGTAACATTCGAATTAATTTCAAAATTGTTAGTAGACAACGTGGATGGTCTATTGCCATATACTCTGAATTGACCTGGAAGCAGGTTAATAGCTGTTGTAGTATTGGTTACATTTAATTCTGTGTCATCCATTAAGTTATACCATGTTCCTACAAAAGGAAAATCTGGAGTAATGTTTTGAGCAGCCACGGAAAAGTTGGCCAAAATAACTACACTACTTATTTGTGGAGCCTGTAAAGAATTATTAAACACATAAATTCGTTGACGAATATTACTTCCATTAGGACTTATGGCATAATCTCCATTGAAAACAGGCTCGTTAATTTTTAGTTTAATCATTCGTGACCAATCATCAAAAATCGCAGTTCTTCTCGGGTCAGACAACCAGTTTTCGGTCCACTGTACTTGTGGTTTAGTATCCAATTTACAATCACCTGGAATAAAAGGACCTTCATCATTCACCGTTCCGTTACTACATGTAAAAATAGACTGATTACTACCAAGCTCTCCAAAATGCCATATCATTTTTGGTCCAGGGACTAAAATACTTGTTGCTCCAATGGCTCCCATTCTCGCTAAAGCATTGGTTAAATTTCCGTTAACCGGAGCAGTACCACCACCATTTCCAAAGGTTATGGCCTCATACATCATTCGGTCTTTATCGTGACTTTCCGGATAACCGATTAATCTTTTCCCGGCAAATCCTCTGCTTACGTGACCCATACGGTTGATATTTTGAGTAGCAAATCCCATGGCAAGCTCTTTGTATTGTGAATACATTTCTCCCCACATCAAAATTCCTTTTCCTTCATTTAATTTATAATTTGCCCATTGTTGTTCTTCATTATCAGAACCTAAATGTTCGAAAATTACAATGTGGTTTGGATCTAGACTCCAAGAATAATCAGCATAATCTTTCAACACTTGCACTCTATCGGCTTGATATCCATTCGTACATCCTTCGTCAGGCCCAGTACAATTTTGTGTAAAACCTTTGGTTAAATCCCAACGAAAACCATCAATTTTAAATTCTTCAATCCATTGTTTTACCACTCTTCGTGTATAATATTGCGTTAAAGCAGATTGATGATTAAAATCTTCCCCTACACTATAACTGTGACGAGCTGTTGTATTATAATACGGATTATCAGAAGAAGGTGGTCCCCATCCATCGCCATCGGGATCATTCATCCACATTCTAACGCCAGGGTTTCTTCCGAAAGAGTGGTTTAATGCTAAGTCAAGAATTACTGCAATACCTCTTTGATGACAAACATCAACCAATTCTTTAAATTTATCCGCCGTTCCATAGAACTTATCCAGAGCCAAGTGGAAGGATGTATTATAACCCCAACTCTCATTTCCTTCAAACTCCATCACTGGCATAAATTGTATAGCATTAATACCTAAATCTGAAAAATAATCAATTTTATCGATAATATCTTGATAATTTCTGTTGGCGTCAAAATCCCTTACTAAAACCTCATAAACCACTAAATTATCTTTATCCGGTTTAACAAAATTTAACGTTGCATCACTCCAATTATAAGGTGTTTGTCCTGTTTGCAAAACGGTAACTTCTCTTTCTTGACCGGCAGGATATGTAGGTAAATTTGGATAGGTTACTGCTGGAATCCATGGATCATCAAAAGGAGATAAAACTAGCGTTGAATACATATCCGCTGTTTTCACTAAAACCGGCGAATTCGCAACAGGGGTTTGATCTACCACCCAATATTGATAGGTGTAAACTTGTCCGGGGGTTAATCCTGTTAATTCCAACCAAAAAATATTGGTGGAAGGGTCTCTTCGCATTGCGTAAGAAGAATTTGGTTGATAGTTATTAAAACTGCCGGCTACATAGACAAAATCTTTTCCGGGAGCATTTAATTTTAATGTTGCTCGTGTTGGATCAGATGGATTATAATTGATACCATCTTCCAAGCCACCTGGAATTGCTTGTGCTAATGTTCCAGGGTTTACAATAGCACTAAATCTTCTGGTAATTGTTGAAGAGCCGAGTGTTATTTGTAATTCATACGTTTGATTGGAAGTAATATTGGTATGATCAAAAGAATAATTCGCAGTTGAAGCATTTGTATTGATCGTAACTCCATTTGCTATTAAAACATAGCTTGCATTACCGCCAGTATTTGTTGCAGCAACCGAAATATTACCACCCGAATTTATAATGGTTGAGGTGTTATTCCCCGGAGATGACAAGTTTACTTGAAAAGTACCTACATCGAATATAAAGTCATCACATAAGGGTAGTCTTTCAATCTTTTGAGAACCATTGGCATTTCTAAACACCATTCCTAGCTTTGTAGCATTAGCTTGTTGCGTGGTATTAATTCCGAAATAAGTACTCGGTGTTAAAGTTATTGACCATGTACCGTTCCCGTTATTAGTCATCAAACCGACGCTATCGTCTTGACCCCAATTACCTATTACTGAAAATCCAAATGCATTTACATCATCACCAATACCGGCATGCATGTATACTTTAGCAGGATTAGTTCCCATTTGGTTACAAGCTTGAGCAGCAGTAGAAACGGTGATGGTAATTTGATCATCCACATTAAAAGTTGCAGGCGTAATAGTAACTTGACTGAAAGCAAAAGATGAAATTAAGGCTAATAAAAAAATAAAAAAATAATTTCTTTTCATAGTAAAAAATTTTTAATGATAAAAAAGGGCTGTAGAGATACAGCCCTTTTTTGAGGTTTTTAAAATATTATTGAGCAATTAACTCATAAGAATATGCTCTTGGGTTACTTAGATCAAGTTTAACAAGGTAAGTTCCCGATGCATCTAAAATAAGATCAGGACCGTTATATGTTAACGAATCTGTACTACCTCCTAGGTTGACAGTCCATGCATTATTCGCTCTAAATTTGTAACCACCAGCCGTCATTACAACAGTTCCTTCCCATTTTTTAGAGGTAGAATTATACGTCAAAGCAGTACTATTATCCCATCCTCCAGGAGTTGCTGCACCTACAATACCCCAAGCTGTTGGTGTAATTAAATAAGTTAGCAAGTCTGTGTCGGCCTGAACTCTATAATAACCTGCACCAGTACCTGTACAGTTAACTTCTCCCTCTTGAACAAGTGTCCCTGAAAAGTTTCCATCATCTCCATAATCACCATCAAAACTTACATTTGTTGGCAAAAACTTGTATTCAAAAGATGCAGCGTTGAAAAACACGTACCCTTCAAAATCGGTTTCTCCAAAACCAGAAGAGGCTAAAGGCACTGCACTTGATGGCGTCCAATCATTTCCATAACCACCAGCTGCTAAAAAATTACCTACTACGTAAAGTAGAGGAGTTTCAGTAGTATATGTGGTTACTCCAACAGTAATCACATTTGAATAAACAATTTCGGACTGATTTGTTCCAAGATAAGCTTTTACTCTAATGCTAATATCTTGCGGAGTATCAGTAAATGGCTCAACACCAGCTAAAGTGGCTGCTCCATTTAACTCTTCAACCGTCCATGTTACAAAATTATTTGTTGTGTTCCCCGCTACTATAGGTGAAGCAAATTCTGCATTTGGCAATGAAATTTCTACGTCATAGTTTGCGATGATAGCATCTCCAAAGTCTGCATCATTCCATGTAACAGTTAATGCAATATCTCCCGCACGATCAGGCTCCAAAAACACTGATCCATCTAAAGGGGTAACTATTTCAAAACTTGCCGGTGGATTGCTAAAAATCAATTCTTGTTCATCTTCACAAGACCATAATCCTGAGATAAGGATTGCGGTAAAAAGTAATTTAAATGTATTTTTCATTGTATAATATATTTGAGTTAAGGATATTAATACCCAGGATTTTGTGTTAAGTTTGGATTTGAAGCTAGTGAAGCTTGTGGAATTGGATATAATTTAAGATTTGCCGAAATTGGGACTCCATTAGCACTATTTCCTTTCCATGCCCAATTGTATGCACCTCCAGTATATCGATTAAAACGAATCAAATCTTGTCTTCTATGTCCTTCCCAATGCAATTCTCTTGATCTTTCATCAATAATAAAATTGAGTGTTAAGTCTCCAGATGTTATATTATTAGCTTGTGAGCCATTATTCGCTCTTTCTCGCAAAGCATTTACATAACTCAATGCTAATGAAGCATCTCCAGCTCCACGAAGGGCACATTCAGCGTACATTAAATGAGCATCTGCAAGTCTGAAAAGAGGAAAATCAGTGTCAACAAATGTGCTACTAACTCCTGCTACACCTGTTGATGTTTTGTTTGAGTATTTAGCTAAAATATAGCCTTGGTTTCTATCTGCAATGTTCAAAATATCAATATTTCTTGAACCTGAAATGATGGTCTTTCTAGCGTCGTTGTTAAATTGAGGCCCATCAAATTTTTGAACAAACTGTTTTCTTAAACGAAGAGCACCTCCCCAACCACCAACACCGAATTGATCACCATTAGCCTCAATTGATCCTACTTGACCATTGATCATAACGGTAGTTGGCCCATAGTTTTGCGTTACTAGTCCATCTGATTGAATAAAGAAAATCGCTTCTGGTGAAGTATGGTTATCAGCATTAAAATTATTTAGATAATTTGACGCTAAAGAATAACCAGAACCAATAATGGCAGTACATTGAGCCGCACAATCACTGTAACGATTTTGACCAACGTAAACCTCAGCATTCAAATAAATTTTTGCTAAAATCATACGAGCAAAAGCTTGGTCTAATCTACCTTCCTGATTTGTTCTTGGAGCTTTTAGGTTTGGAAGAATATCAAGTAATTCACTTTCGATATAATCAAACAATTGTTGTCTGTTGTATTCTGGACCGGCAACACCAATAGCATCGTTTTCAGTGGTAAATGCAGCTTTTCCAAATAAATCCATTAAGTGATAATAGGCTAAGGCTCTCAGAGCTCTAGCCTCTAATCTATACTCTTCAATGCTGGCCAATGTTTGCGCATCGGTTATCCCTCGTGAGCTTAAAACACCTGGCTGAGATTGTCTTAAAAATTCATTCACCAAAGTAACTTGAAACATACCTCTACTGAACATTCCACGAACAATTGGATTTGTTGCGTTCCATGTATTACGTTGAATTTCAGCAGTTCCTGGGTCATTTTCATAACTCCAAATAACCTCATCAGTAGCCAAATTCTGCATGTACCATAGCACACGACCGTATTGACTAGTACCAGCATCAATTCCTCCGATATTAGAAGAATCAGGACCTGTTGTTCCAGTTAATGCCAAGTTACCATAAACTCCAGCTATTGCTTGAAGATATGCTCCGGGCTGAGCATAAAACTGGTCTAAAGACTGACGATTGTCATCTTCAGGAATTACATTTAAATCATCTTCACAGGCTGCCATTAAAAAAGCAAGACCTAAAAAGATAGCAATTCTGTTTTTCATTTTTTTCATAGTTTTTTATTTAAAATTTCACATTAGCACCAAACAAAAATTGTCTTTGTCTAGGATAAATAGTATTGTCAACACCACCCGTTATTTCTGGATCTAACCCAGAATATTCAGTAATAACAAATGGATTTTGTACAGCTGAAAATAAGCGAACCGATGCTTTTCCACCTAACCAGTTCTTAAAGGTATAACCGATTGTAGCATAATCCATTCGTAAGAATGAACCATTTTCAATATACATGTCTGATAGTACAGATGCTTCATTATTAGGTTGAACAAACTCTGTGTATAAAACGTTAGGTGAAATATTTTCCAAAACACCATTTTCAATTCTACTAAACGTAGATCTGTCCGCTTTAACAGCATTATAAATTCGATTACCGAAACTTGCTCTTAAATTAAACGACAAATCGAAACTTTTATAATTTAAGCTTGTATTAAAACCTAACAACAAATCCGGATCACCATTTTTGTATATATAACGGTCATCACCATTGATTTGCCCATCGCCATTTATATCTGCAAATGCCCCTTCAATTGGAGAACCATCTGCACTATACAATTGTTTGTAAACAAAAAATGAGTTTGGAGTAAATCCTTCTTGAGAAATCTGAGATGTACCACCCGTTCCCGGAGCAAAACCACCTAAAATCGGAGTTCCTAGTGCGATTTGATCGATTCGTCTTTCAAATTTAGTGGCATTAAAACCAACATTCCAGTTTAAGTTATCATTTTTAATTACATCGTAATTAACTGAAAACTCTATCCCTTTGATGTTCATATCACCGATGTTTTGAGGCCCTTGATTAGAAAAATTTGACCCATCAGCAAAAGGAGCTGTTTGTAATAAGTCTGTAGATTCTTTGTAGAATAAATCCAACGATCCATTTAATCTATTATCGTTAAAACCATAATCCAAACCAAAATTATAAGTAGCCGTTTCCTCCCATCTAATTGGCCCAAAAGCAGTCGAAACCCCAACATTTATCGGTTGCCCTCCTATTATATATTGTGATGTTGGCAAACCAGAATTGTAGATTTGCTGATAAAAATTTGTATCACCAATAGCTTGCTGTCCTGTAACCCCCCAACCTAGTCTAAGTTTTAACTCAGAAAGTGTTTGTGAATCTTTAAAGAAATCCTCTTTAATCTTCCATCCTAAAGCTACAGATGGGAAATTTCCAAAACGATTTTGTTCTCCAAACCTAGATGTACCATCTCTTCTGTAATTTAAGGTCAGAAGATACTTGTCATTATAATTGAAATTCACTCTTCCAAAATAACCCAAAAGCACTACATCATCATCTGCATAAGCTATTTGCTCTTCAGTATTAGTAGGGTCTACAAGATTAAAAAATCGTAATCCGGAAACTTCAAATTTTTGATAAGAATAACCAGCTGTCGCTTCAAGGTTCAATTTACCAAACTGTTTGTTGTAAACTAAATAAAAATCTAACAATGAATTAATTCTTTCTTGCTCTTCGTTAGCAATTGTTCCTCTTGATATGTTGTTATTTAAATATCCTGAACGAGCATCTCTTCCTCTTAAAATATTTCTTTCACCATTCGCTTTATCATATCCTAAATTTAAAACAGCTCTTAATTCTGGTAGAAAATGAAATTTATAATCCATTTCAAAATTACCAAAAATTCGGTTATTTATACCTTTGTCATACGTTTGTAAAAGCTGTGCAACTGGGTTACCTATAGCTGGTGTAGCATAGACCGTCTCACCACTTCCATTTATACTGTAGTATTCAAAAAATCCACCTGAAGGCGACTCGGCATCATACACCGGTTGTGTAGGGTCAAAACTAATAGCAGAGCCCTCAACAGCATCAGTGAAGCGATTTCTTTGATTAGTGTAGTTTGCAGACAATCTCAACTTTAAATGATCTTTAAACAAAGAAGGTGATAAGTTCAAAGAAACAGAATTTCTGGTAAACGCATTTGTTAAACGCAAACCTTCTTGATAGGTATTACCAACCGAAAGTCTGGTAGGCAAAACTCCAAACAAATTTCCTTTGATGGATAAATTATTATCAACAAAATCTGTTCTTCTATAGATCTCATCTTGCCAATTTGTATTCGCAGTACCTAATTTTGCTATTTGAGCAGCATTTCCAAGACCAGGCGTTAACTGATTACCGTCAGCATCAAATGTGCCGGCAATTAATTCTCTATATCTATCGGCAGAAAACACATCTACCTCCCCGACTCTACTACCTGTACCATATTGAAAATTATAATCTACTTGTAAAGTCTTAGAACCTCTTTTAGTCTGAATTATAATTACACCATTTGATGCACGAGAACCATAAATGGCAGTTGCAGAGGCGTCTTTAAGAATCGAGAAAGATTCAATATCGTTTGGATTGATAGATGATATAATTGAAGTAGAACCAGTTGTTCCATTATTGTCAATTGGTAATCCATCAATAATAATCAAAGGATCGTTGGATGCCAACAGAGAAGATCCCCCGCGAATTCTAATTTCAGAGCCTGAACCCGGAGCACCACTGGTATTAATCGTTACCCCAGCTACCTTACCATTCAATAAGTTTTCAGCGGTTACATTGGCTCCTTTATTAAAATCTTTTGATGATACTTGAGCAACGGAACCTGTTGCATCTTTCCTCTTAACAGTACCATAACCCACCAAAACTACTTCATCTAGTTTTGCTATGTCCTCTTCAAGAGAAACATTAATCGTTTTTTGAGAAGTGTAGGTAACATTTTGTGTATTAAATCCCACGTAAGTAAACTCAATCACTTCTCCACTAATGACATTTGACAGCATATATTTACCATCAAAATCGGTTGTAGTACCCTTTGTGGTACCTTTAATAACTACGTTTACTCCCGGTAGGGGTTGTCCAGACGACTTGTCAGTTACAACACCACTCAACGTGCTCTGAGCCAGCAAACTAAGCGGCAGTAAGAGTAATAAAAATAACAACTTTTTAGAAATTGTTTTCATACAGTTTGTTTAGGTTAAAAATTGTGTTTTTTGCTTGTATTTATACTTCGAATGTTAAATTTACTTAAAATTTTTATCTTTTTGAATAAACATTTGTTAAAGACCTTCCGAAAACGTTTTCGTGTTGAAAACTTTTAGAATAATCAGTATTTTTAAGCTAAAAATTCCGATTCTAAAAAATAAAATTTATCTTTATTCACAAATCACTATTTACCTCTAATTAACATGAAAAGAAAAGTCACTTTAAAACAAATTGCAAAAGAATTGGATGTCTCTATTTCAACCGTTTCAAAATCATTAAAAGACAGTGCGGAAATTAGTGAAGATACCCGACAAAAAGTGCAAGCTTTTGCAAAATTATACAACTATAAGCCTAATAACATTGCACTTAGCCTTAAAAATAAAAAAACAAAAACCATCGGAATCATCATTCCTGAAATCGTTCATCACTTTTTTGCAACCGTAATTAGTGGTGTTGAAAATGTAGCAAACGAACACGGCTACAACGTAATAGTTTGTTTATCAGACGAGTCCTTTGACAAAGAAGTCATCAATATGGAGATGTTAGCCAATGGAAGTATTGACGGATTCATCATGTCGCTATCCAAAGAAACTCAGCAAAAAAGAGATTTTCACCATATTTCTGAAGTTATTAATCAAGGAATGCCGGTTGTGATGTTTGATCGTGTTACGAATGATATTTTATGTGACAAAGTAATTATTGATGATAATTTATCCGCCATTCAAGCTGTTCAAACGCTTATTGATAAAGGATTAAAAAAAATAGCTCTCATCACAACAGTTGATTATGTTAGTGTCGGAAAACTGAGAACTGAAGGTTATCTAAAAGCATTAAAATCGAATGATATTAAAATAGATGAAAATTTAATTCTTAAAATTGAAGACATCGAACATTGCGATGAAGCCATTGAAGATTTAATAAAAAATCAACAAATTGATGCCATCTTTGCTGTAAACGAACTTTTTGCTGTTACAGCAATAAAATCAGCCTTAAAAATAGGTTTGAAAATTCCGGAAGATATCGCCGTTATTGGTTTTACAGATGGGATTATTTCCAAGTACTCTTCTCCAAGCATTACAACCGTAAGCCAAAACGGAATAAAGATGGGCGGAAAAGCAGCCAAAATGCTGATCGAAAGATTAGAGAGCGAAGATGAAGACGATGAACACTACAGAACAGAAGTCATTGAAACGCACCTGGTAGAACGAGAATCTACGCCAACGTTGTAGTTCTTTCAAACCATTGATTTTATTCAGCTTCTGAATTTGAAACGCAAAAAATGACTTTTAAAATTTTTTAAAAAAAATAATTTCGCTTTAAAAAAAAACTATATTTGTACTGATTATCAAAGCTTGTATTTTTACTTCGAACCCATAAGTTTTGATAAGCACTATAGCTTATCGTAATATTAATCAACAATTACGATAATGAAAAAACCCAAATTAAGTTTTTGGCAAATTTGGAATTTGAGCTTTGGGTTTCTAGGAGTTCAAATTGGTTACTCTCTACAAAATGGGAATACCAGTAGAATTTTAGAAGCGTTAGGTGCTGATGTTCACAGCATCGGTTTTTTTTGGCTTGCAGCTCCGCTAGCCGGTTTATTCGTTCAACCCATCGTTGGATTATCAAGTGACAAAACTTGGACCAGATTAGGAAGGCGTGTTCCGTTTATTTTGGGTGGAGCAATTATTTCGGCCGTAGCGATGTATTTCATGCCCAATGCAGAATATTTTACTGATTTACTTCCAGCCTTGGCATTTGGTGCAATTATGTTGCTTTTGATGGACACCTCTTTTAATGTAACGATGCAACCTTTTAGAGCTCTAGTGGGCGACATGGTTGATGATGATCAGAAAAACTTAGGTTATTCCGTTCAGAGTGCGTTAATCAATTTTGGAGCTGTTTTTGGTTCTTTGTTACCGTATATCCTATCAAAATTAAATGTTGCAAACATTCCTGCTGACGGTGAAAAAGTAGCCGATTCAGTAGTTTGGTCCTTCTACATTGGTGGAACAATACTACTATTGAGTGTTTTGTGGACGGTTTACAAAACCAAAGAATATCCTCCTAAGCAACATGCCGAATACAATAATATTGATTTGGAAGCCAATGAAAAAAAACCTAAGGCAAGTATTTGGAGTTTAATTCCTAATGCACCAGCTATTTTCTGGCAGTTAGGTATTGTTCAATTCTTTTCATGGTTTTCTTTATTCTTAATGTGGGTTTACACGACAAGAGCGATCGCAAATCAAGTATGGGGTGATCAGGCATTAGATCCAAAATCAATTGCCTTTAATGAAGCAGGAAATTGGACCGGCGTCATGTTTGCCTTTTACAGTGGTGTTGCGGCAGTTTTTGCCTTCTTAATTCCGTCATTGGCAAAAAAATTCGGCAGGAAAAATGTATACAGTTTCTCCTTGATATTAGGTGGACTTGGTTTAGCTTCGATTTTCTTTGTGCATGACAAAACATTACTATTAATTTCGATGATTGGAGTGGGAATGGCTTGGGCATCAATTTTGGCAATTCCTTATGCCATGCTTTCTAGTTCATTACCGGCAGAAAAAATGGGTGTATATATGGGACTTTTTAATGCCACCATAACTATTCCTCAAATTGCGGCCGGACTTATTGGCGGGAGTATCATTGCCTTTTTTGACAACTCACCTATTGCAATTATTGTGCTATCCGGAACTTCAATGATTCTTGCTGGATTAGCTGTCTATCTGGTAAAAGAAAAGCCTGTTTCAATCTAATTAAATTACGATGCATCAAAAATGTTTCATATTCGACCTCGACGGCGTAATCGTTGACACAGCCAAATATCATTATTTAGCGTGGCAAAAGATTGCTCAACAATTGGGAATCGAATTTACACCCGAACACAACGAAGAGCTAAAAGGCGTGAGCCGTGTTCGTTCACTCGATATTATCTTAAATTTAGGAAATATTGAAGCTACACAAGAAGAAAAAAATGGTTGGCTCGTTCAAAAAAATGAAGACTATTTATCCTATCTGGTAACAATGGATGAAAGCGAAATTTTACCAGGGGTTTTATCTGTTTTAGTTTATTTAAAAGAAAATAACCAAAAAATCGTTTTGGGTTCTGCCAGTAAAAATGCCAGACCTATTCTTGAAAAAGCAAAAATTATTGAATATTTCGATGCAATAGTGGACGGAAACGATGTGTCAAATGCCAAACCGGATCCTGAAGTTTTTATTCAAGGAGCTAAAAAAGTAAATTTTTCAAACGAAGAATGCATCGTTTTTGAAGATTCTGTAGCTGGAATTCAAGCTGCAAATCTTGCCGGAATGATAAGTGTTGGAATTGGCGAAGAAAGTATTTTGCACGAAGCACAATTCGTTTTTCCTGATTTTACACACATCGATTTGAATTTTATACAAAACCTTATAAATAGATAGTAAAATTTTAATGTTTTCGAATTTTAAAAACGTTAAACTTGAAACTTTTAAACTAAATTTAATGAACCAAGATTATATCATACCAGATAACTGGTCGATTATTGAAGAAGGATTTGAACAAGACCTGGTTAAGTCTTCTGAAAGTTTGTTCAGCATTGGAAACGGTGCGATGGGACAACGAGCGAATTTTGAAGAATATTATTCCGGGAAAACGTTCCAAGGAAGTTATATTGGCGGCATTTATTATCCCGATAAAACAAAAGTGGGTTGGTGGAAAAACGGTTATCCTGAATATTTTGCTAAAGTATTAAATGCTCCAAATTGGATAGGAATTAACATTGAAATCAATGGCGAAAATCTAGATTTAGCTGGTTGTGCGGCGGTAAAAAACTTCCGTAGAGAATTGAATATGAAAGAAGGTTGGTACCATCGTTCTTTTGTAGCAACTCTTCAAAACGGGACTGAAATTGAGGTACATGTGCGTCGCTTTCTCTCTATTGATTTGGATGAAGTAGGTGTGATTAATTATCAAATTACCGCTTTAAATCAAGATGCGAAGATTGTTTTCAAACCTTATATTGATGCCGGAGTTCACAACGAAGATGCCAACTGGGAAGAAAAATTTTGGGAGCTATTACATGTAAAAAATAATGGAAACGAAGCTTTTGTAACGGCTAGAACTTTCAAAACGCATTTTATAGCAACCACTTTTATGCAAAATACGATTTTGGTTGATGGTAAAAATGTGAATGCTTCTCCCTCTGACGTTCTATCTTCGAAAGATAAAATTGAATTTTCGTATGAAGTATCCATTGCCAAAAACCAATCGACTACCATTCAAAAAACTGGTGGCTACACGGTTTCAATGAATCATGAAAATACGGAAGATGCGGCTAAAAAAGTTTTAACTGAGGCAAATTCTATCGGTTACAACCAATTATTAAAAGACCAAATCAAAGCTTGGGCAAAAATTTGGGAAATGAGTGATATTACCATCGATGGCGATGTAAAAGCTCAACAAGGAATTCGTTTCAATATCTTTCAATTAAATCAAACCTATTTAGGGAAAGATTCCCGTTTAAATATCGGGCCAAAAGGATTTACCGGAGAGAAATACGGTGGTTCTACTTATTGGGATACTGAAGCGTATTGCATACCATTTTACATGGCTACCAAAGATCAGCAAGTAGCAAGAAATCTATTGACCTACCGCTACAATCAATTGGATAAAGCGATTGAAAATGCCGGAAAATTAGGCTTTAAAAACGGTGCTGCTTTGTATCCGATGGTGACGATGAACGGCGAAGAATGTCACAACGAATGGGAAATTACGTTTGAGGAAATTCACCGCAACGGAGCTATTGCTTTTGCCATTTTTAATTATTACCGTTTTACCGGAGATTACAGCTACATTCCTGAAAAAGGTTTAGAAGTTTTAATTGGAATTGCTCGTTTTTGGCATCAAAGAGCCACCTATTCTACCTACAGAAATCAATACGTAATTTTAGGTGTAACGGGTCCGAATGAATACGAAAACAACGTAAACAATAATTTCTACACCAATTATATTGCGAAATGGTGTATTGATTATACAGTGGAACAAATCAATAAAATTGAAAAAGAATATGCATCGGATTACACAAGAATTTTAAATAAAGTAAAACTTTCTATGGCTGAAATTAACCATTGGAAGGAAGTAGCGGATAATATGTATTTTCCTTACTCAGAAGAACATGATGTCTATTTGCAACAAGATGGATTTTTGGATAAAGAATTAGTCAAAGTTTCTGATTTAGATAAAAGTCAGCGACCTATTAACCAAAAATGGTCATGGGATCGAATTTTGCGTTCGCCTTACATCAAACAAGCCGATACCTTACAAGGATTTTACTTCTTTGAAGATCATTTTAGTAAAGAACAATTAGAAAAACATTTTGATTTTTATGAACCTTTTACTGTTCATGAAAGTTCGCTTTCGCCCTGTGTTCACTCGATTCAAGCAGCTGTTTTGGATAGAATGGAACAAGCATATACTTTCTATTTACGAACTTCCCGTTTGGACTTAGATGATTATAATAAAGAAGTGCACGAAGGGTTGCACATCACTTCGATGGCCGGAACTTGGATGAGTATTGTAGAAGGTTTTGGTGGAATGCGTGTCAAAAATGAAACATTACATTTTGAACCAAAAATTCCAACGCAATGGAAAGGTTATTCGTTTAAAATCAATTTCAGAAATCAAATTTTGAAAGTTTCTGTTCAATCCAATGAAACAAAATTTTCTTTAGAAGGCGAAAAACCAATTACCGTTTTTGTTAAAGGAAAAGAAGTTTTAGTAGAACCAAATAGTTTGGTTACGGTTTAGTTTTAACGATTAATTTAAACCATTAAGGCATTAAGGTTCATTAAGTTTTCTTAATCTTCTTAATGCCTTTATTACGTATCATGAAAATTCAATTAACAAAAAAAGAAGTAACTCAATTATCGTATGAAATAGTTGGCTATGCAATAAAAGTCCATAAGAAATTAGGACCAGTTTTGTTAGAGAGTGTCTATGAAGAATGTTTAAAATATGAGCTTGAAAAAAATGGTTACGATGTCAAACAACAACTAATCATAAAAATTGATTATGATGAGTTAGAATTAGAAAGTCAGTTACGATTAGATTTACTAGTAAACGATTGTGTAGTTGTAGAATTAAAAACAGAAGAAAGTTTTCATCCACTTCACGAGGCTAAAATTTTAACTTATATGAATTTACTTAAAAGACCACAAGGACTATTAATTAATTTCAATACTACCAATATCACTAAGTCAACAAAACCGTTTGTAAATGAATATTTTCAAATGTTAGATGACGAATAAATCTTAATGAATCTTAATACCTTAATGGTTTAAACAATGAAAAAGTTACTTATTTTTTTACTTCTATCAACTTCTGCATTTGCTCAAGTTAATCGAATTGAACCACCCAACTGGTGGACCGGATTTAAAAATGAAAATTTGCAATTGCTCGTGCATCATCCGAACATCGGAAATAAAACCCCAAAAATTTCATACGATGGTGTATCCATCATCAAAGTTCACAAGGCCAAAAGTCCGAACTACTTATTTATCGATGTGAAAATTGATAAATCCACAAAACCGGGAAAATTCAATATCATTTTTGAATCAGAAAAAGGCAAAAAAATCTCACAATCGTACGAATTAAAACCAAAATCAAAGCCTTCAGAAGATTTTATCGGTTTCAATAGTTCCGATGCCATTTACCTCATCACGCCCGATCGTTTTGCCAACGGAAATGAAGCGAACGATGTTGTGAAATCCATGCTAGAAACTACCTTAGACCGAACCCACGATTACAAACGTCACGGAGGTGACATTCAAGGTATTACCAATCATGTCGATTATATTAAAAATCTAGGTTTTACCACAATTTGGCCAACTCCGGTTTTGACCAACGACATGAAAAATGCATCGTATCACGGTTATGCCATGACCGATTTTTATCAAGTAGATCCGCGATTCGGAACATTGACGGATTACAAAAACCTATCCGAAAAGCTACAGCAAAATGGGATGAAACTCATCATGGATCAAGTTGCTAATCATTGCGGTAGCGAACATTGGTGGATGAAAGATTTACCTTTTTCGGATTGGGTAAATTATCAAGAATTGTATGAGAGAGAAAAAAAATACATTACTTCCAATCACCGAAGAACAAGTAACCAAGACTTATACGCTTCTGAAAAAGACAAAAAAGAAATGGCCGACGGTTGGTTTGTTTCCACGATGCCCGATTTGAATCAACGCAATCCTTTTTTGGCAAAATACATTATTCAAAATAGTATTTGGTGGATTGAAACACTTCATTTAGGCGGAATTCGTCAAGATACTTATCCTTACCCTGACAAGATTTTTATGTCAAATTGGGCAGGTGAAATTATGAGTGAATATTCTAATTTCAATATCGTGGGTGAAGAATGGAGTTCAAATCCCTTACTAATTGGTTATTGGCAAAAAGGTGCAAATAATAAAGATGGCTACGAATCTAATTTGCGATCGACAATGGATTTTGCCATGCAAGCCATCATTCCGCAAGCCATCAAAGAAACAGAAAGTTGGGACAAAGGTTTCGCAAAATTGTATGACGGTTTAGCCAACGATTTTCATTATGCTTCACCAAAAGACATTATGATTTTTCCGGACAACCACGACATGGATCGCATTTTTACGCAAATGGAGGAAAATGTTGAAAACACAAAAATGGCTTTGGCAACGTATTTACTTTTACCAAGAATTCCGCAGTTATATTATGGAACAGAAATTCTAATGCAAAACACAGCCAAACCCGGCGATCACGGCTTAATCAGAACCGATTTCCCCGGCGGATGGAAAGGTGATAAAGTAAATGCTTTTACTAGCGAAGGACTTTCTGCGGAGCAAAAAGATATGCAAAGCTATTTGACTAAAATTTTAAATTACAGAAAGAGTAGCAAAGCCATTCACGAAGGAACGACAAAACATTTTGCTCCCAATAACGGAATTTATACCTTGTTTAGAATGTTGAATGATGAAATTGTCGTTTTATTTTTAAATAAAAACGAATCTGCAAAAGTTGATCTTTCTACTTATAAAGAATTAGGTTTTGAAGGTAAAAAAATGAAAAACATTGTAACCGGAGAAGAAATTATTTGGGATAAAGAATTGACTTTAAACAAAAAAGGAGCCTATCTTTTTACGACAAAATTGAATTAACGAATGAAAAAACTCTTTTTACTATTATTTCTTTCAACAGTTGGATTTGCTCAAAATGCAAATCGAAAATACATTTCGCATCAATTAATTGAAAACATTTTGGAAGTGAAAACTTCCGACGGAATGTATTTTCTTCAATTTTATAATGATAAAATCATTGAAACTACTTTCGTTCCAAAAGGAGAAAAATTCAATCCAAATTCGCATGCTGTTGTTTTAAAACCAGACAACAATGGTTTTGAATTTAAACAATCAACGGATTATTTAGAAATTAAAACCACTGAATTAGAAATTCAAATTGTAAAAGCACCTTTTAAAATTTCATATTACAAAAAAGGCGAATTATTACTTTCCGAAAAATTAGGCTATTTCAAACGCAAACACGAACCACTCGAAAGAGTAAAAGGGAATATTATCTATGATTCAACCGAAGTGATTCAATTCAACATCAATGCAACCGAAAAATTATATGGTGGCGGAGCTCGTGTTTTAGGAATGGACAGGCGTGGAAATCGTTTGGCATTATACAATCGAGCAGATTACGGCTACGAAACCCGTTCAGAATTGATGAATTTCACTATTCCAATCGTCATCTCTTCTCAAAAATACATGGTTCATTTTGACAATGCTCCGATTGGTTATTTGGATTTGGATAGTAAAAAAGAAAATATGTTGGAATACGAAACTATCTCCGGCAGAAAAACCTATCAAGTGATTGTCGGCAATACATGGGAAGATTTAATTTACAATTACACCGAATTAACCGGAAGACAGCCATTGCCGCCTCGTTGGGCTTTGGGCAATTTCTCCTCCCGTTTTGGCTATCATTCCGAAGCCGAAGCCAGAAGAACCATTCAAAAATTTCAGGATGAAAATATTCCGGTCGATGCGATAATCTTAGATCTATATTGGTTTGGAAAAGAATTGCAAGGAACAATGGGAAATTTGGAAGTTTATCGCGACAGCTTTCCAACTTTTGAAAAAATGGTGGATGATTTTTCTAAAATGGGTATCAAAACCATTCCGATTACGGAACCATTTATTTTAACGACTTCCAAAAAATGGCAAGAAGCTGTTGAGAAAAAAATTCTCGCAACAGATTCTATCGGAAATCCTTTTACCTATGATTTTTACTTTGGAAATACCGGCATCATTGACATTTTTAAACCAATAGGAAAAAATTGGTTTTGGGATATTTATAAAGAATTGGCCAACAAAGGTGTAAGCGGAGTTTGGGGCGATTTGGGCGAACCCGAAGTGTTGCCGGCAGCAGCAAATACATTTGACGGAACAGCCGATGAAGTACACAACATATACGGACACAACTGGGCAAAATTGGTTTTTGAAGGTTACCAGAACGATTTTCCAACACAAAGACCTTTTATTTTGATGCGTTCCGGTTATTCGGGTTCGCAGCGTTATGGAATGATTCCGTGGAGTGGCGATGTCAATCGAACTTGGGGGGGACTTTCCGGTCAAGTGGAAATTTCATTGCAGATGGGGATGCAAGGTTTAGCCTATATGCATTCTGATTTGGGCGGATTTGCGGGTGCGAATTTAGATGATGAATTGTATGTGCGTTGGTTGCAATACGGCGTTTTCAACCCGATATTTCGTCCGCATGCACAATCAGATGTGGCTTCAGAACCAGTTTTTAGAAGCGAATCAGCAAAAAGTTTAGCCAAACAAGCGATTGAAATGCGGTATAAACTTTTACATTATAATTATAATTTGGCTTATCAAAATTCAAAATCGGGTATTCCTTTGATGCGTCCACTATTTTTTGAAGAACCCGAAAATGAAGCTTTATTGACCAAATCAGATGGTTATTTGTGGGGAAACGATTTTTTGATTTATCCTATACTTGAAGCCGGACAAAAAACGAAAGAAGTCTATTTTCCTAAAGGAAGCACTTGGATAGATTTTTATTACGGTACTACGTATGAAGGTGGAACAACACATCAAATTCAAACGGAACGTAGTCATATTCCAACGTTTATTCGAAAAGGAAGTATTGTACCTTTGGTAGGTCGCATTAAAAATACCGAGGCTTTCACAAAGGATAAAATGGAATACCATTATTATTTTGATGAAAAAATATCTGATGAAAAAGAGTTTTCTTTCTATTTTGATGATGGTAAGACTCCGTTAAATGACAATAATGGAAACTTTTATTTCATGCATTTTGAAGTAGAAAAAGAAGGCAAATGGTTGGAAATTGAAATAGAAAAAGAAATTGCAGAAAACTTTACCGGAACTAAGGAAGAAACGGTAACACTAATCGTTAAAAATATCTCCAAAAAACCTCGAAAAATAAAATTCAAAAACACAAAAGGAAATATGCAATACAACGAAAAATTAAAGTATTGCACGTTTACTTTTGTAGTTTCAGAAAAAGATGTCGAAATAAAAATAAAACTATAATGAAGAAAATACTGCTTACCTTACTCCTCAGCTCTATGATTCTAGGATGCTCACCCAAAAAAGAAACCGTTCAAATCGAAACTCCTTTTGTTTGGGAAGGAGCGAATTTGTACTTCCTACTAATCGACCGATTTAACAACGGAAATCCCGAAAATGACTCAATCATTCGCAGAGATAAAGAAACCGGAGTTCTCCGTAATTTTATGGGTGGTGATATCAAAGGAATTACGCAAAAAATTGAAGAAGGTTATTTTACCGATTTGGGAATTAATGCCATTTGGATGACGCCTGTCGTAGAACAAATTCATGGCTCTGTGGATGAAGGAACAGGAAACTCCTATGGTTTTCACGGCTATTGGACGAAAGATTGGACAAGCATCGACCCAAGTTATGGCACAAAAGAAGATTTGAAAGAATTAGTAGAAAAAGCTCACGCCAAAGGCATCCGAATTGTGTTGGATGCCGTGATTAATCACACCGGACCAGTGACCGAATTAGACCCCGTTTGGCCGGAAAGTTGGGTGCGAACCGGTCCAAAATGTTCGTATGACACCTATCAAAACTTCATTGATTGTACCTTAGTTGAAAACCTTCCGGACATTAAAACCGAAAGCAATGAAGATGTAGAATTGCCATCAGCTTTGATTGAAAAATGGAAAAAAGAAGGTCGTTATGACCAAGAAGTAGCTGAATTGTATGCATTTTTCAAAAGAACAAGCTATCCACGAGCACCGAAATATTACATTATGAAATGGTTGGCAGACTACATCACCGATTTTGGAATAGACGGTTATCGCGTAGATACTGTGAAACACACTACCGAAGATGTTTGGGCAGATTTTTCTAAAGTTTGTAAAGATGCTTTTGTGCTTTATAAAAAAGATAATCCTACAAAAGTGTTAGATGATAATGACTTTTTTCTACTTGGTGAAGTGTATGGCTATGGAATAAACGGCAAACGCAACTATGATTTTGGCGATAAAAAAGTAGATTATTTTGCTCACGGATTTGACAACCTCATCAATTTTGATTTTAAAGGTGATGCACACAAACCGTATGAAGAAATTTTTGCGGCGTATTCAAAAACTTTACAGACGGATTTAAAAGGGGTAAGCATCACAAACTATGTAAGCTCTCACGACGATGGTTGGCCTTTTGATAAAAAGAGGGAAAAAGCGTTCGATGCCGGAACAAAATTATTATTAACGCCGGGAATTTCACAGGTTTATTATGGTGATGAAACCGCTCGTTCGTTAGAAATTGAAGGAACCGAAGGCGATGCTACTTTGCGTTCGTTTATGAATTGGGAAGATATAAAAACCAATGCAAATACTAAAAACGTGTTGACTCATTTTCAGAAAATTGGTCAGTTTAGAAAGAATCATCCTGCTGTTGGTGCGGGAATTCATAAAGAAATTTCTAAAGCACCCCTTTATACTTTCAGCAGAACATTTACCAAAGGCGATTATACTGATAAAGTAGTAATTGGTTTGGAATTACCTTTTGGTAAAAAAGAAATCAATGTGCCATCCATTTTTGGAGATGGAACAGAAGTTCACGATGCTTTTTCGGGAATTTCAACTACTGTAAAAGATGGAAAAGTTGTGATTGATAGTCAGATGGGAATTATTTTGTTGGAGAGAAAGTAAATTCAAAATACTTTTACTTAATCAAAAGCGTTTATAATCAATCAGATTGTAAACGCTTTTGTTTTTTTATTCCGAATCAAAAATCAATCACTAAATTCTTATATTTGACTAACATATAAATAACCATTTTGATAAATCTGTGTCAATTTAATTTTAAACTTTAGTTTGTATAGGATTTGGTTATTTATATTTATTTTAACCACATGCAAGGATGCGTGTCGTGGTTGACACACCGTCAGCAATGTATAATCCTGAAAAAAATGAGAAAGATTATTAAAATAATTTTAATGTTAGTTTGTGTAAATTTATGTTGTTGTAATAAAAAAAATCAAACTGTTTTAATAATTGGGTCACATAACTTGGAAATAATGATTGATGATTTTGAAGTCTGTCAAAGTGGACAAAATATTGAAATAAGTTTTGACAGTATTGCAAATGAAAAAATCAAAACTGTTAAAGCAGATAGGATTCAATTGAAGAATGAATCTCAGGAAGTAGAAATATTTACATTTAATATTTTATATAGTCCTAAATCTGATGTTAGTCATCAGTCACCCATAAATCCAAAAGGTTATCTTACAACTTTCAAAAATGGCAATAGATTTTCTATCGATATTTTATCCAAAAATAAATTGGAGATTTTAAAAGTATTAGATAAAGAAGTTGTTGAAAAGTGTAATGAATAGGTTTGATAATAATATTTGGTAATTTATTAGAGTTAACTAAAAATTCACAATTCAACTATTTCTAAATAAATAGACAAACTAAACGCATGATACGTAATTTATAAGTTATGAACCTTCTGGCAAACTGAGAAACTTCATTCAACAATGAAATTTAAAATACTTTTTCCCACCCATCAAGCGTTTATAATCAAACAGATTGTAAACGCTTTTTTTAAATCATCTTTTTTAGAGTTAAAAGATTACTTGCTTTATTCCTATCTTTGAACACATCAATAAAAAACAACATTTTTTAATGAACTTTTTCAGCATAAATTCTGTTTCAAAGCCACTTCGTCATCGAATTGTTCTTTTGTTTTTTATTGGATTATTGACCGGCTGCACGACGTACAAAACCCAAATGGGAAGTCAGGCAACATCTTTTTACAGTAATCAAACACTTGATACCACCACCATTGTATATTCTGTTTTTTTAACCGGAAATGCGGCGAATACGCAAAATGACGGAGCAACCCCTTCCCTAACCCATTTTAAAAAACGATTGGAAAGAGCTTCAAAAAATAGCACCGCACTTTTTTTAGGTGACAATATTTTTCCGTTAAACGGATTCAATCAAAACAAAACAAAAGCCGAAGAAAAAATCACATCTCAATTAAGTTTGACCGAAAAATTCAAAGGAAATGTTTTTTTGATTCCCGGTAAAAGCGATTGGGGAAATTCAGCTTCGTCCCTGCTTGCTCAAGAAAATTTTATTTCAAAATATAAGAAGAAAGAAAGCAAACTAATTCCGCAAAATGCATGTGGAATCGAGTTTATTTCGTTGAGCAATGAAGTAGAATTGGTCGCCATCGACTCGCAATGGTTTTTGGAAGACTGGAATGAACACCCCGAAATCAACAAAGGATGCAGCATCAAAACCCGTGAGCAATTTTTTGATGAACTTGACAGTCATTTATTGGAAAATCAACAAAAAACTATTCTCTTAGCCATTCATCACCCGCTTTTGAGCAATGGAATTAATGGTGGTCAGTATTCCTTGAACGAACAACTTTTTCCGTTTGACACTAAAATTCCGCTTCCAATTGTCGGAAGTTTTTATAATCTTTTCCGAAAAGCAAGCGGCAATAAAACCGAGGATTTGCAACATGCCTCCTATCGCGAAATGGCCGATAGAATAAAAGCTACAGTTCAAAAATACAATCATGTGGTGGTGGTTTCCGGACATGAACAAAATTTGCAATATGTCAACAAAGACGGAATTCAGCAAATAATCAGTGGTTCCGGTGCTCATTTTTCAGAGGCAAGAGCTGTTAACCCGAAAGATTTTAGCTATGGCGGATATGGCTTTGCGGTGGTTGATGTGTATGAAAACGGAGCGTCAACTGTTTCCTTTTATACGACTTCTAACCGAAAAGAAGTGTTGTTATTTAAACAAAAAATAAGAGAACCTGAGCTGAATATAAAACACCAAAATTATCCGAAACAATTTGAACCTACCATTAAAAGATCTATTTTCGGAAAGCCGGTTAGTCGAAAAAGCGACGTTTATCAATTCCTTTGGGGAAAACATTATAAAGCTTATTACAAACAAGAAATCGCATTAAGAACCGTTGGTTTAGATACGCTTTATGGTGGTTTAAAACCCATCGGATTAGACAACGAAGGAACCACAAAATCTCTTTTACTAAAGGATAAAAACGGAAAAGAATTTGTGATGACTCCACTTGAAAAAGATGCTTCGTCGTTTTTTAAATCGTTAGCGTACAAAAATGAAAAACTTAAAAATCAAGATGGAAATGCTCTTTCCGAAGATTTTTTACGGGATTATTTTACCACTATTCATCCGTTTACGCCGTTAGTTATTTCGGGACTTTCTAAGGCAATTGGCGTAAGTTCAACTCAACCGAAATTATTTTACGTTCCTAATCAAAATAGCTTAGGCAATTACAACGAAAATTTTGGTGGCAATTTATATTACGTTTCAGAAAAAATAAATTCTTCTCAAAAAAGTCTTCCTACTTTCGGAAAACCGTCTTCTATTATTGATACGGATGAAATGCTTCACAACATTAGAACCGATAAAAATCATATTGTAGACCAAGAAAATTATATCCGAGCTCGTCTTTTTGATATGCTCATTGGCGATGGAGACAGACAGGAAAAAAACTGGCGATGGGGCGTTCATCAAGAAAAAGGAAAAACAATTTATCGTCCGATTCCTTTAAATCGCGACCAAGCTTTTGCCAAATATGACGGAGCTTTTTTATGGCTTTTAAAAAGTATTCCAGCCATGGGACAAATGCATTCTTATTCATACAATCATAAAAAAACCAAAGAATTCAATAAACAAGCATATGCTTTGGACTTAGCTCTTTTATCGGATATTGATGAAAAAGCATGGGAAAAACAGGCAAAATTTATTCAGGACAATTTAACTAACGACGTTATCAATAAAGCATTTTTACAATTGCCTTATGAATTGCAGGACGAAACAACTTCCAAACTCAAATTGTATTTAAGAAACCGTCTCAAAAAATTAAATCAAACCGCTCAACATTATCAAAAGTTGTTGGACAAAAAAACATTAATTGTTGGAACAATGCAAGATGATGTTTTTGTCATCAATCGCTTATCAAACGGCAGAACTTCCGTTGTGGTTTATAATGGGAAAAAACTGCCCGCCAACATTGTGTATGAAAAAACTTTTACTAAAAAGCAAACCAAAGAAATTTGGCTTTTTGGGTTGGAAGGGAAAGATGAATTTAGCATGGAAGGAAAAGAATTCAACCCCATCAAAATCAGATTAATTGGCGGCTTAAACCAAGATTCGTATGTAATTGAAAACGGTAAAAAAGTGAAAATCCATGATTTTAAATCGACAAATGTTCTAACTGTAGATAAAAAAACAACCGTATTGCTTTCTAACGACTATGAAACAAACACGTATAACTATAAAAAACCAAATTTTGACGAGTTTACAGGAGTTCCGTTAGTTGGTTTTAATCCAGATGATGGTATTCGTTTAGGTATTCGTTTAGATTTTACTAAAAAAGGCTATTTAGGAAATCCGTTTTCGCAAAAACATACCGCCGATGCCAACTATTATTTTGCAACAGGAGGATATGCACTAAACTATTCCGGCATTGTAAAAAAAGCATTTTCCCATTTTGATTTGGTAATTGATGCTCAAGCAACCAGTTCAAGTTTTGTACAGAATTTTTTTGGTTTTGGTAATGCAACCATTAATGATGTTGATGAATTTGATTTTAATCGGGTTCGGATTGCTTCCTACAAAGTAAGTCCCGGATTGGTATGGCAAAAAACAAAAAGCTCTAGTTTTATTGGACGTGTAAATTTTGAAGCCTATAAAGTAGAAGACACTCCGGATCGATTTATTTCAACAGGAGTTGTCAATAATCGCGTTTTTGATTACCAAAATTTTGCTGGTGTGGGATTTGCTTATCAGTTTAAAAATTATGACAATCCATTTATTCCTTCATTAGGAATGGGCTTTCAGATTTTAGGAAAATGGAATGCTAATTTAGGTGATTTTTCAAGACAAGTTCCTTCGGCAGAAGCTGCTGTAAACTTCGTGTTCCGATTGACTCCCGATGCTCAATGGATTTTGGAAACAACTATTAAAGGAAAATCACTTTTCAGTTCAACGTACGAATTTTATCAAGCGGCCAATTTGGGAGGCGATAATGATTTGCGAGGTTTTAGAGAAAATCGTTTTTCTGGAAAAACGGCGGCTTTTCAAGGAACCGATTTACGATACGCAATCGGACAAATTAAAAATCCTTTTGCTCCGCTGAATTACGGTGCTTTTGTTGGATTTGATTACGGAAGGGTTTGGTTTCCTTCAGAAAGTAATTCCGAATGGCATCAATCTACCGGGTTTGGATTATGGTTGAACAGCAGTAATATGATTTCTTCTACACTTTCGTATTTTCATTCGAGTGATGGTGGTCGGATTTCGTTTGGGATGAAGTTTAATTTTTAATCCTTAATCATATTTGAAATTTTCATAACGAACACAGATTCTAAAAATTGGAGAAATAAGAAAAATTAATTTTTGCTTAAGATTTTTTAGTTTTACTCAGCAATCAAAAAATAATTTTAAATTTTGTTAAAAATATAATTAAATGAAAACAAAGTTTGTGTGCTTCTTTTTTTTAATATTAGTTTTTCAAAATTGTGCGGAAATGGAGAAAAAACCACTGAATATAGGTCATCGAGGTGCAATGGGGCACGAAACAGAAAACACCATAGCTTCTATTAAAAAAGCATTGGAGTTAAATGTTGATATGATTGAAATTGATGTATTTTTAATCAAAAGTGGCGAATTGGTCGTTTTTCATGATGAAATATTGGATAGCTTAACCGATACTTCAGGAAAAATTGAAGAATTTACGTGGGAAGAATTACAAAAAGTTGTGGTCAAAGGAAATCATCAAATTCCTACGTTAGATGAAGTAATCGAAACTACAGACAGATTAGTTATTTTAAACATCGAGTTAAAAGGAAAAAACACAGCTGAACCTACTTTCCAATTGCTTCAAAAATACTTTCAAAAAGGTTGGAAAAAAGACGATTTTGTCATTTCTAGTTTCTTATGGGATGAATTAGAAGCTTTTAGAAAATTAGACAAACAAATTCCCGTTGCCATTTTAACTGAAGAAAATCCGTTAGATGCAATTGCAATAGGAAAAAAATTAAAAGCAGTAGCCATCAATCCATGGTGGAAAACGTTAACACCAGAAAATAGTCAACAAATTCACGACGAAGGTTTTCTGATTTATACCTACACGGTTAACGAACCGGCAGATATTAAATTTGTTACAGAATTGGGTGTGGATGGAATTTTTTGTAATTTCCCCGAAAGATTACACTAATGTATGATGCCCTTATTGTGGGAGGCGGAGCAGCCGGTTTTTTTACGGCTATTAACCTCTCAGAAAAAAATCCTAATTATAAAATTGCAATTCTTGAACGTGGGAAGGAAGTGCTCACGAAAGTGCGTGTTTCCGGTGGCGGAAGATGCAATGTGACGCATGCGTGTTTTGTTCCTAATGATTTAGTGAAATTTTATCCGCGTGGTGAAAAGGAATTGCGTGGCCCTTTTCATCAATTTTGTTCCGGCGATACGATTGAATGGTTTGAAAAGCATGGTGTAGAACTAAAAATTGAAGAAGACGGCAGAATGTTTCCCGTTTCCGATTCTTCGCAAACCATCATTGATTGTTTTTTGAATGCCACCAAAAAATATAAAATTGACATTTTAACCGGGCAAAGTGTACAATCGATTTTTCGTTCAGAAGATAGTTGGAAAGTAGAAACCAATCACCAGACTTTTCGTTGTGAATATTTGGTGATGACTACCGGAAGTAATCCGAAAATTTGGGAAATGCTTGAAAAATTAGGTCATACCATTGTTCCTCCCGTTCCTTCGCTATTTACTTTTAACATCAAAGACAATCGGATTAAGGATTTAATGGGTGTATCCGCTTTTGCTTCTGTGAAAGTGCAACATTCCAAACTTTCGGCTTCAGGACCGCTTTTGATTACGCATTGGGGAATGAGCGGTCCGGGGATTCTGCGACTTTCCGCTTGGGGAGCACGCGAATTGTTTAATAAAAACTACCAGTTTATTTTAGAAGTCAATTGGCTCAATGATGCCACTTTAGAAGAAACCGAAAACCAATTAAAAGAATTAAAATTGGAACACGCAAAAAAAGTAGTCACCAAAAAATCGCCTTTTGATTTCCCAAATCGTTTGTGGGAAAGTTTAGTTTTGGCTTCTGAAATTTCAATGGAAACCAAATGGGCAGATTTATCTAAAAAACAACTTCAAAATTTGGCTTTACAACTCACCAACGGGAAATTTCAAGTAAACGGAAAAAGTACGTTTAAAGAAGAATTTGTCACCGCCGGAGGAATTGATTTAAAGGAAATTAATTTTAAAACAATGGAAAGTAAATTACTTCCAAAAGTCTATTTTGCAGGTGAAATTGTAAATATCGATGCGATAACCGGCGGGTTTAATTTTCAAAATGCATGGACGAGCGGGTTTATTGTGAGTGAGAGTATCAATAAATTCTAATTCAAGCCCAAAGAATTCTCATTCCCATATTTATAATTGTCTAAAAATCAATTATATTTGATTAACCAAAACCAATACAATGAAAAAAACTTTACTTTTCGTTTTTCTTCTTTTAGTATCGAACTCTTTTTTTGCACAAATTACAACTCCTCCCGATTTAACTGCATGTGGTCTAGGCGGGGGAGCATTATTTGATTTAACGATCAATCAACCTATCATCTTAAGTACGGTTTCAAATCCAAATGACTATACTGTTACTTATCATGAAACGCAATCAGATGCTGAAAATAATACTACTGCTATTGGGAATCCATCTTCCTTCTTGAACATTATTAATCCGCAAACAATATTTGTTCGAGTAGAAAACATTGAAACAAGTGAGACTGAGTTTACTTCTTTTGATTTGATTGCAAATCAAAATCCTAGTCCTATGGCTGCGTCACTATTTTGGTGCGACCCTGAGGAGTTAGCTATTTATAATTTAGACCAAGCTACTCCTCAAATTACTAACGGAGCATCTTCTTTAAATGTAAATTTTTTTGTAACAATGGCTGATGCACAATTTAATATTAATGCTATTGTAAATAACGATTATGTTCCAATACTATTTCCAGTTCAAATTTTATTTGCACGGGTAGAAGATAATTTTACGGGTTGTTTCGCAATAACAACACTTACTTTAAATACAAACAATTGTCAACCAACCTGTCTACCCCCAACAGATTTATCCTTAACAAACTTGACATCAAACTCATTAACATTAAATTGGTCTACAACATTAAATACAATTTCATGGCAAATCGCAGTTTTACCTTTTGGAAATGAACCAAGCAATACTGATTTTATCACAGTACAAACTTCTCCATTTACCATAACCGGATTAGTTGAAAATACATGTTATTCATTTTTCATACGATCAATATGCATTCCAGGACAAATTGGATTTGAAACAAGCAGTTGGTCTGAACCATTGGATTTCTGTTTAATAGATTGCACCAACAACGGTCAATGTCCCGAACAATTAAATTTAATTGCTTTTGTTGATGAAAATAATAATGGCATTAAAGATGATGATGAAATACTATTTAACAGCGGTTCATTTGTTTATGAAATAAATGATTCTGGCGAAACTATTTATGGAAATTCCGGAAATGGTAATTTTTCGATTTTTGAACCAAATCCTGATAATAGTTACGACTTTAGTTTTGAAGTAAACGAGGCTTTTTCTACTTATTTTTCATCCACCACAACTTATTCGGATATAACAGCTCCGACAGGAAGTGGTACTTCGACCTATTATTTTCCTATTACTATAACTCAACCGTATGCCGATGTAAGTGTTACGTTATTTGCCAATTCGCAACCAAGACCGGGATTTACTTACACCAACACCATTGCTATTAAAAACAATAGTTATACAACTGTTCCATTTGGAAATATAAGTTTTACAAAAGATAATGATGTCACTATTATATCAGTTTCAGAAATTAGCATTGTATCAACTGCTACGGGATTTGACTATAGTTATTCGGATTTGGCTCCGTTTGAAACTCGTTATGTTACTGTTACGATGCAAGTGCCAACCATTCCAACAGTCAATTTAGGTGATATTTTGACAAATTCTGTTTCTATTGAAGCGATTGAAAATGAAGTTAATTTAGCCAATAACACTTCTACGCTGTCTCAAGTTGTAATTGGTTCGTATGATCCAAACGACAAAAATGAATCGCATGGTGGAAAAATTGTGTTTGCCGATTTTACAGCCGACGATTATTTATATTACACCATTCGTTTTGAAAATACAGGAACGGCTGCAGCAGAATTTATCAGAATTGAAGACACACTAGAAAACGGTTTAGATGAAACAACTTTTGAAATGCTAAATGCCAGCCATCCGTATAATGTGAGAAGAACTGATAATCAACTGGTTTGGCACTTCTTTGATATTGATCTACCACCAACTATTCTAGATCCCTCATTAAGTCAAGGTTTTATCCATTTCAAAATCAAACCAAAACCAGGATTTGCAATTGGTGATGTGATTGAAAATACGGCAGAAATTTATTTTGATTACAATCCGCCCATTATCACGAACACAATAGAAACTGAGTTTGTAGAAAATTTATCAGTTGCTGATTTTTCTGTTTCAACAGTAGTTTTGTATCCGAATCCTACAAACGATTCTTTTCAAATAAAATTGAACGGAAATGATGCTATCCAACAAATTTCAGTTTATGATGTGGTTGGAAAACGAATTTATTATTCTGGAAATTTGAATTTAAATTCAGCTTCTGTTGAGCTTTCAAGTTTTAATCAGGGAATTTATTTGGTTGAAGTATTGACGAGTTCTAATCAGAAATTGGTCAATAAGATAATTAAACAATAAATTTTTCAATGACAGAAATAAAAAGAGTAAAAGAAATTTTGCTCTTTTTTTATGGGTGTTTTTTTGGTAGTAAAATTTCCTTTAAAGCACTTCGCCCCTGCCCGGGATTGAAACGGAAAGCCCGCAGCACCGAAACTTTAAAATGCTTAAAGCGGCAAAGCGACCAACGGAAGCTCTTGCCGGTTTGTAGCATTTTTAGTTTTGGGGCGAGGACTTGGAGAGAAAAGCCCGATAAGGCCCGAAAAACTAAAATAATTCGTTTCGGTATTCCCAAACTTTTAAAAGAAACAGGCCAAAAAACACGACAGAAACTACAAATTTCATAAACGTAGAAGCCAAAAAACCAATAAAAGAACCCGTTGCGGCTTTGAATGCTTTTTTTGAATCTTTGGAATCATTGATCATTTCTCCGACAAATGCTCCCACAAATGGACCAATAATAAACCCGAACGGAATGGGTGCCAAAATGCCCACGACTAAACCAATATTTGTTCCCCAGATGCCGTATTTGCTGCCTCCAAATCGTTTAGTTCCTTTGGCGGGAATGATGTAATCGAGGATGCCGACTAGGAGTGCAACAAATAAAGTTACGCCCAAAACGGTGTAGCTCATCGGCACGGCTTTGGTGAGATACAATAACAAAAGTCCGACCCAACTAATCGGTGGTCCGGGCAAAACCGGTAAAAAACTACCGAGAATGCCAATTATCATTAAAATGAATGCGATGAGTAAAAGTGTGATATCCATACATCAAAGGTATAAATTTATTGCTTTTAAAAAATAAAACTAAAAAGTTAGTTGAAACTAAATATTTAGTTTGTATATTTGTTTTATTCAACTAAAAAATTAGTTTAAAATGAAACCACTGACCAAAGCCGAAGAGGAAATTATGCACGTTTTGTGGAAGTTAAAAAAAACTTCTGTGAAAGAGGTAATTGAACATTTACCGGAACCAAAACCAGCTTATAATACAGTTTCTACCATTGTTAGAATATTAGAAAACAAGGGTTTTGTTGACCATGAACAAGATGGAAAAGGGTATTTGTATTTTCCGATTGTGAAGATAAATGATTATAGTAACGCATCAATTAACAAATTGGTGGATGGCTATTTTCAGGGTTCGTTTAAAAGTATGGTTTCTTTTTTTATGAAGAAGAATGATATAAGCTTGGCAGAATTAGAAGATATTTTAAAGGAAATAAACACTAAAAAAGATACATTATGATAGAAATTTTTATAAAAATTATCATTTGCCAATTTATCTTTTTGTTGATTTATGAAACGTTGTTAAAAAGAGAAACTTTTTTTCAATGGAATAGAATTTATTTGTTGGCAACCACTGTTTTGTCGATACTAATTCCTTTTTTAAGAATTAATTGGTTTAGAAAGCCGATTTCGGAAAATGTATCGTCAACAATTAATGAAATCGTTTTGTATGCTTCGGCTGGCAAAAAGAGAAATGATATTCAAATTATAGCCGAAGAATCTTTAGAATTCTCATTTTCAATGGAACATTTTTATGTTATTGGGTGTGCGATTTTTGCCGCCTTGTTTTTTCGAAAATTATATCTATTGCATCAATTAAAACAAAAGAGTGGAAGAACTGTTTCTCCCGAATTTGTGGAATATAGAATTCCGAATTCAACTTCTGCTTTTTCATTTATGAATTGCTTTTTTATTGGTGAAAATGTAAAAAACGAATCCTATTCGTTGATTTTAAAACATGAAGTAGTGCACATCAAACAAAAACATTCGTATGATTTATTGTTTTTTGAATTACTTAGAATTTTTCTTTGGTTTAATCCATTGCTTTATTTGTATCAAAAATATAGTGCTGAAATTCATGAATTCATTGCAGATCAAAACATAGAAAAAACTAAAAATTATGAAACCTTATTGCAGGAAATTTTTGGAACCGAAAATTTTTCTTTTACCAATTCCTTTTCCTCGAAATCATTACTACAAAAAAGAATAATTATGTTGAACAAAAAATCAAAAAAAATGGCTGGATTAAAGTATTTATCAATCTTACCAAGTTTACTTCTTGTGTTGTTTTTAACTTCATCAATCCTAACTCAAGCTCAAGATTTAGAAAAAATGAACGACGAGGAAATGAAACAATTTATTTATGATGAATTACGATTAAAATCGGCAAAAGGCGTTTCTGCTTATGAACAGTTGGAACATTACATGGAAAAAGAAAAAATTTCCGAAAATGAAATACAATCAAAAGAAACATATTATCGGTTTATGATGTTAATGAAATTAATGGCTGAGGAATCTATCGAAAAAGGCATTATTAAAGAAAGTGAATTCCCAAACCTCACTAAAACCGGCAGAACTTACGACGAATATGTTAAATGGAAAAAACAAGAAATAGAAAACAGTAAAACATCTCAATCAATCAAAACAAATCAATACTTAGTTCCGGCAGATGTTTTAAATCAGGAAACCATTCCGTTTGCAGAAGTTGATCAGGTTCCACTTTTTGATCATTGCGAAAAAGATAAAACCAAAGAATGCTTTCAAAATGAATTGCAAAATCATATCAAACAAAATTTTTATTATCCTGAAGAAGCGATTGAAAAAAACATTTCCGGTAAAGTTTTTGTAAATTTTATTATCAAAAAAGACGGCGCGATTGCTATCAAAGGTATTCGTGCTCCGGATGAAATTTTAGAAAAAAGTGTTTATGAATTAATGATGAAATTACCAAAACTAAAACCGGCTATTCATCAAGGGAAAACAGTTAATATGTCAATATCAATGCCTGTCTCTTTTATGCTTGATTCAAAAGAAAATGACGAAAAAAAATAATTACATTTTAGTCTTTATTTTACTTGTTGTTACTACTCTACAAGCGCAACATTTAAAAGTTGGCGACAGCCTATTTGCGATGGGTTTTTACAACAAAGCCATCGCAAATTATTCGCTTTCCAAAGAGAATATAAAGGAATTTAAAATTGCCAAAGTGCACGAAGCCAATGGTGATTATGTGAATGCCTTGAAAAATTTAGAGAATTATATTACCATTGATAGTTTGAATACGTTGGTTAATTTTATGTACGGCAAAACGCTATTACAACTCAAAAAATCGAAAGAAGCCATTGCAACTTTTGAAAAATTGACGAAAGAAAACGAAAATCCAACCTACTTTTATTATTTAGGATTAGCCTATGAACAAGATATAAAAATTATAGACGCGTTGAAAATGTTTCAAAAAGTAATTGAATTGGATGATTTTCATTTAAAAAGCAATTACAAAGTGGCGTTGTTTGAAATGCGTGCCGATCGGTGGGAAAAAGCGATGAAAATTGTTGACAAAATTATTGCTCAACAATCACAAAACACTGATTTTCTCTCCTTAAAAGCTCAATGTTTATATGGCAAATCTGATTTTAAAAATGCAAAAAAGACTTTTGAATATTTGATTGAATTGAACTTTAAAGAACAATTTGTATATGAAAAAATTGCTCTTTGTTTAATGAAATTAAACGAATATCAAAAATCTATTGAAGCTTATGAATCAATGATGATTCAGTTTGAACAGATAGCTAATCCTGATTTTCATTACAATATCGGATTAAATTATGGCTATTTAAAAAATCTGCAATTAGCCGAGAAACATTTTATGCTTTCTGTAGAATTAAAAACCGCTACATTTGAAAAAGAATATTTTTCCATTGCACTCTTTAATCAAGAAAATGGAAATTTGAACAAAGCATTGACGTTTTACAAAAAAACAATTCAGGAACAACCGGAATATTTAGAAGCTCATTATCAAATTGCTATTATTACGGACGAAACTTCAAAAGATTTGGCCATAAAACTCAAAACATTTGAAAATTTAAAAGCTAAATTTCCCGATATGAGCACTGAAAAACTTTCCTATGTAGATTATAGAATCAAAGCAATTAAAAAAGAAATTCATTTGAAAGGTTAATTTTTAAAAATAATTGTAATTTTGACCAAACCGACCATAATCGTTTGAATTGAAAAACTTTAGTTATTTATTCCTCTTTCTCCTACTGGCTTCCTGCCAATACTTCGAAAAGCGAGTGCCTTCGGAAGAAGAATTATTACAAAAAAGATTAAAAGAAATCAATTGGAACGAAGTAACGGTTTATCCCTCGGTAGCAGAATGCGATAGTATTTTGGATAAAGAGTTACAAAAAGAATGCTTTTTCAACTACCTTTCGCAAATTATTCATCAAAAAATTGCTTCTGATTCACTCAAGAAAAATGCCAAAATATTAGATACGATTGAAGTAAAAGTAACGGTTTATCATGATTCTAAAATCACGTTTGAACCGCTTTTCCCTTCTGATAGTTTAGCTTATGATAAGCAAAAAACTGACAGCATAATTAGAGCAAGATTAACCGATTTTCCTAAAATTGAACCCGCTCAAAAAGAAGGAATTCCCGTGACAACACAGTTTATTTTACCGGTGATTTTGAAAGCCGATTAAGCATTGAATTTTCTTCCTTTCCACTCATACTTTCCAAACATCGAATAAACGGCTACTGCCGAACTGAAAAAGGGATAAACTAAAGCTGTTAACAAACTGTTTTTCATTTTTATTTTATACAATCGTGCGGTTTGATTGGCTAATAATAAATCGGAAACAACTTTTAAAATCAGTAGCATTAACATTTCAAAAAAACCAAACAAAACTAAAAACAAAGAACTAACAACAGCCAAATTAGCAAAGAAAACAGTCAATGCAACTAATTTTCCAAAACCGGAAGAATAGGTTTTTGATTTTCCTGCCCAGCGAACGCGTTGCTGAAAAAGTTCCGACCAACTTTCTGCTGAGTTCGTTTGAATTTGAAAGTCTGGTTTGAGCAAAAATCCGACCTTATAAGGAAACTGTTTGACTGCTTTTTGAAGTAAAAAAACATCATCACCACTGGCAATCTCGCTATTCCCATCAAAACCATTTAATTGTTGAAAGAAATTTTTGGAATAGGCAAAATTCGCTCCGTTGCACATAAAAGCCAAATCAAAATCAAAACTTCCAATGGTAACCGCTTGCAAAGTAATCATTTCAATTTGTTGAAAATCATGGAGAAAAGTAGTTTTATTTTTGAAAAAAACCGGTCCGCAAACCATCTCTTTATTTGTTTGTTGAATGTAATTATTCAAATCTAAAAGCCAGTTTTCAGGAACAACACAATCGGCATCTGTAGTAATAATCCATTCGAATTGTGAATGATGAATCGCAGTTTGAATCGCATCTTTTTTGGGCGAATCTGATTGACGTTCATTTTCAACGGTCAAAACCCGAAACCCTAAACTCGCAACCCGAAAACCATCAGTAGATTCATCATCAATCAAAATCACTTCAAAATTTTCTGATGGATAATTTAGTTTTTCGATTGATTTTAAAAGGTTTGGAAGGTTTTCTGCTTCATTTCGAAATGGAACAACAATGGAGAAAGATATTTTTCTGATGGATGAATTTTCGTTTGCTTTCTGTACTTTTTTAAATCCCATCCAAAAGAAAATCATCAAAAAAATATAAACCGAAATGACTAAAATTAGTAGATAAATCATAGTTCTAATTTTGGTTTAAATTTCAGTACAAAAAGGCTTCCAATTAAAACCGGAATTACCAAATTCAAAAACCACATTAATGTCGTTATTGAAACGATTGTCCATTGATTAACACCTAATTTTCCGAATAAAATAAAGGCAACACTTCCTTTTATCGCTACATCCATCAAATGAATACTCGGAACAATGGAGGCTAAAAAATACATTGAAAAAATAGTTGCTAAGGCTAAAGAATAGGTAATTTCTACTCCAAAAATCACTAATAAAAAATAGAATTGATGGGAAAAAATCAGAAAGCGGATAACTGATAATTGTTGCGTAGTTTTTAATGAATTTCTTGGAAACGATTTTATTTTCTGAATTAATTTTTCGACTGAAAAACCATAAATAATAATCTTCTTTCCAAAAATTATAAAAAGAGAAAATAGGAGCAAAATTATAAAAAGAAATAGTGCAATTTTATAACTGAAATAATCATAAAACAATCCAGTAATCATCAATCCAACTACGCCAAAAAATAAAGTAGTTGCCATTTGACTACTATTACTGATAAAATTTAAAAGAATAATTTTTTTGGTTTCTGATTTCGGAAAATAAAGCATTTTTGCACCGTATTCTCCCACTCGATTAGGAGTGAATATCGAAGCAGTCAACGACCCTAACGATTGAACTGTGGCTTCTTTCAACGAAATTTTATAAAAAGTATTGACTAAATTTTGCCATTTCAAAATCTCAAAAAACCAGTTTAAAACGCTTAAAAAGACAATTCCAACTAAACTGAAAAATGTAAATTTAGTAGATACAAGCTGCCAATCGTTTAAGTTTTTTTTGCTCAATTCGGCATACAAATAATAAATAGCGGATCCCACAATCAAAAGTTTGACGAGAACCAGCAGGAATTGTTTAGCTTTGTAAGGAATTGAATTCATCAACACAAAGAAACAAACTTTAACCTGAAACATTAAACTTTAAACAAAAAAGATTGGCAAACGAACGCATCATCTTAGGCATCGACCCCGGAACCACCATCATGGGATTTGGTATAATTAAAATCGTGAATAAAAAAATGGAATTCATTCAGTTGAACGAATTGATTTTGAGTAAATACGACGATCATTACACCAAGTTAAAAGTGATTTTTGAACGCACCATCGAGTTGATTGAAACCCATCATCCGGACGAAATTGCGATTGAGGCTCCTTTTTTCGGTAAAAATGTTCAATCGATGCTGAAACTCGGAAGAGCTCAAGGAGTAGCGATGGCAGCGGGATTATCGCGACAAATTCCTATTACCGAATACGAACCCAAAAAGATTAAAATGGCCATCACCGGAAACGGAAATGCAAGTAAAGAACAAGTGGCTAAAATGCTGCAACAGTTATTAGGTTTGAAAGAATTGCCTAAAAATTTAGATTCTACCGATGGTTTGGCGGCGGCGGTTTGTCATTTTTTTAATTCGGGGAAAGTGGTTGGTACTACTAGCTATTCTGGATGGGATGCGTTTGTGAAACAGAATGAAAATAAAATTAGAAAATGAGGCAATTTGTCAATTGAACTACACAATTTACAAATTGGCTAATTGAAAAATTGACACATCAATGAGCGGCATCTACATCCACATACCTTTTTGCAAACAAGCTTGTCACTACTGCGACTTTCATTTTTCTACTTCCATGAAAAATAAAGATGAGATGGTTTTGGCTTTGGCTAAAGAAATTCAGTTGCGGAAAGAAGAATTCAAAAATGAAGTGGTTGAAACCATTTATTTCGGCGGTGGAACTCCTTCAGTATTAGCTGTTGAAGATTTACGATTGTTGATTGAGGAAGTTTTTAAAAATTATAACGTCATTGAAAATCCAGAGATTACTGTAGAAGCAAATCCCGACGACTTATCGAATAATCGAATAATCGAACTATCCAACAATCGAATAAATCGTCTCTCCATCGGCATTCAATCCTTTTTTGAAGACGATTTGAAACTCATGAATCGGGCTCATAATGCCGAAGAAGCCAAAAAATGTTTGGAAGAAGCTACAAAATATTTTGATAATATTTCCCTCGATTTGATTTACGGCATTCCGGGCATGAGCAACGAAAAATGGATTCAGAATATTGAAACTGCTTTGTCATTTGGCATCCCGCATATTTCGAGTTATGCGTTGACGGTTGAGCCGAAAACCGCTTTGTATTTATTTATTCAAAAAGGAATAATTTCTGCACCAGAAGACGAAGTCGCTCAAGAACATTTTGAAATTTTGGTCGAAAAACTGGAAGAGGCCGGATTTATTCACTACGAACTGTCCAATTTTGGTAAGGAAAACTATTTCTCCAAAAACAATTCGAGTTATTGGTTGGGAAAAAAATACATTGGCATCGGTCCGTCTGCTCATAGTTATGATGGCGAAAAGAGAGGCTGGAATGTGTCAAATAATGCGTTGTATATCAAATCGATTCAGGAAGAAAAATTGCCAATTGAAACCGAAACGTTATCCAAAACCGATCGGTATAATGAATATGTGATGACAGGTTTGCGAACGATTTGGGGAATTTCTCTTGACCGAATTCAATCCGAATTTGGTCAAACTTATTTGGATTACCTCAACCAACAAGCAGCTAAATACGTTGAAGATCACTTACTTTTTGTGGATGAAAACATTTTGCGAACCACTAGGAAAGGAAAGTTTTTGAGTGATGGGATTGCTTCAGACTTATTCATGCTGAACTAGTTTCAGCATCTTTTGAAAATTAAATCACATACTATGCAAAAAGGATATACGTATATTTTAACAAATAAGAATCTCACTGTTTTGTATGTTGGAGGAACAAAAGACTTAAAAAATCGTATAGATTGTCATAAAGATGGACCAGGTACGGTTTTTACAAAAAAATATAATGTGACAAAACTACTATATTTTGAAGAATTTGACAATTATCATGATGCTTTTGAAAGAGAAAAACAACTTAAAAATTGGCATAAAGAATGGAAGTGGAATTTAGCAAAAATTTTAAATCCTGAATTAAAAGATTTATATTTGGAATTGTAAAAAAGTGTCTTTTTGAAATTTGAAACTAATTTCAGATTTGAAAGATGCTGAAACAAGTTTAGCATAAATGATAGCAACCATCACCCATCAAAACAAAACCTTCCAAGTAAATTTATCAAAACCCATTGATATTTCGCTGCCCTTATCCAATACTGAAAAAAATCCGATTGCTTGGTATATTGAAAAACCACAAATAGAACCTGTTCGTTTTGGTTCTTGGGTGGGAAGTGTGAAAGGCGGTGCAACGACTAATTTCAATAACATTTTTTTCAATCCTCACGGACACGGCACGCACACGGAATGTTTGGGACATATTACAAAGGAATTTTTTAGTATTAATCAAGCTTTAAAAACCTTTTTCTTTACGGCTCAACTGATTTCCGTTCAACCGGAACAACATGGAGATGATTTTGTGATTACGAAAAATCAAATTGAAAAAGCTGTAGGTAATTCAAATCCTGAAGCGATTGTAATTCGAACGCTACCGAATTTAGAAGAAAAAAAGTCTAAAAATTATTCACATACTAATCCTCCTTATTTGCACGAAGAAGCGGCAACTTTTATTCGTGAAAAAGGTATTCAACATCTATTAATAGACTTACCAAGTGTGGATAAGGAAAAAGACGAGGGTAAATTATTAGCTCACAAAGCATTTTGGAATGTGAAAGATGTGAATAATTTGAATACAGATGCACGAAAAAATGCAACGATTACGGAATTGATTTTTGTGGATGATGAAGTGAAAGATGGTTCTTATTTGTTGAACTTACAGATTGCTTCGTTTGAAAATGATGCTTCACCATCTAAACCAATCCTTTTTCAGATTTTGTAATATAGATTATGAATATTGAACAACTATACGATTATTGCTTATCCAAAACAGCCGTCACCGAACACTTCCCTTTCGATGAAGATACTTTAGTTTTTAAAGTCGGTGGAAAAATGTTCTGTCTCACTTCTTTAAAAGATTGGGAAAACGGAACTCCTTCGTTAAACCTAAAATGTGAACCTGAAAAAGCATTGGAACTTCGAGCGGAATATGATGCGATAACAGCAGGCTATCACATGAGCAAAGTGCATTGGAATACAGTCGCCTTTCACAGTGATGTGGATGACAAAATGATGCGGGAATTGATAAGCCATTCGTATGAATTGGTGTTTAATAGTCTTCCCAAAAAAGTTCGAGATTTAATTTAATTTTTTGGTTATGTAACAAGTGTTACTTTTTAACTGGTTGATGATAAGTACCTTTATACTACAAAATTAATCATCATGACCACAACAGTTGTAATTGGAGGGAGTTTTGCCGGAATGACGGCCGCCCTAGAAATCAAACGAAAGGGAAAAGACCAACACAAAGTCATTTTAATTGATAAATCACCGCTTTTTCTGTTTATTCCCTCACTCATTTGGGTGCCACTAGGCAGAAGAGAAATCAAAGATATTTCCTTTAAAAAAGAAGCCATTCTAAAGAAAAAAGGCGTCGATTTTATCGTAGCCGAAGCTGTGAAAGTTGATCCTAAAACTAGCACTGTTTTTACCGACCATGGTGAATTCCATTACGACCATTTGGTCATTGCAACCGGTCCAAAAGTGAAATACGACGTTGCTCCCGGAGTAGAGGAATTTGCACATTATATCGGTACACCCCATGGAGCCATGAAAACTCGAAAAGCATTGGAAGAGTTCAAGAAAAATCCGGGTTCGATTGTGATTGGAGCAACCCAAAATGCCGGATGTATGGGTGCTGCTTACGAATTTTTATTCAACATTGAAAAATGGCTTCGCGAACAAAACATCCGCAAAAAAGTAGATTTATATTGGATTACGCCAGAAGATTATTTGGGTCACTTTGGTATCGACGGAATGCCTATGGGCGAAACGATGCTAAAATCCTTTATGAGTATGTTTAATATTCGTTATCGTACACAAGTTGGCGTAAAAGAAGTTCAAAAAGACAAAATCATTTTGACTAATGATGAAATTTTACCGAGTCGTTTTACCATGTTGATGCCCCCGTTTATTGGGGTAGATTTTGTGACTAATTCACCTGAACTGCATTCCACACCCACTGGTTATCTAACAGTGGGTAATGATTATAGACATCCTGATTATCCGAATATTTGGGCAGCGGGAATTGCCGTGAATGTACCGCTTCCTTTTACACCCGGAAAAGTGCCTTTTGCCTCACCAAAAACAGGTTACCCTTCTGATGAAACCGGAAAAATTGTAGCCGAAAATATCATTCGAGTAACCAATGGCAGAACTGATTTAAAAGAAAAAGCTTGGGGAAGAATTCCGGGATTATGCATTATGGATGCCGGGAAAAAAGAAGTTTTATTGCTTTCTACCAGTTTATTCAAACCCAGAACGTTTGCCATCATGATTCCAAATGTTTTATATGATTTCAATAAAGTTTTATTTGAAAAATATTTTCTTTGGAAAACCCGAAATGGGCTGTCTTATTTACCTTAAAAATGATGCAATAAACCCTTCCAGAGTTTAAAACTCTGGAAGGGTTTAAAGCGATTTCTTCTGCTTCTCTACAAAACCATCCGCTTGCAATTCTAACAATTCGATGGCACGTTTTTTCTTGTAATCGTATAAACCTTTGTCTTCTCGAATATCGGCATAGACTTTATCATAAATGGAAGCATCAGTTTGTTTTTGCAAATCGCTTTGGTATTTGTTTTGAGCTAAAACGTTTTGCACTGCCAGTTCGCCTTCTTCTTGTTTAAAATCGTATTCGCCTCGTGGTGACAATAATTTGGCAATAATGGGTGAAGTCTCTATGGCTAAGAAAAGTAGCATGATGAAAAAAGACGGCAACCAAGGCAAGTCTCCTAATGCATTGATACGAGCCATTAAACCGTCAAAACCATCGATGATGGGTTGTGTTTCGGCCACTTTTTTATCTAAATCGGTTTGAAGGGTTTTACCTTTTGCTTCCAATTCAGTTATTTTGGTTTGATTGGTTGCTTTTAAAGCAGCTAATTCCTGTAAAGCAGCATCGTGTTTTTCACGCTTTTCTTTGTAAACCGGACCTTTTCCGAGTTTTTTTGTGCCGGCCGTTCCTTCGGCTTCGGTGATAAAAACGGAATATAAATCGTTGACTTCTTTTTCTTTTTTCAAGATGTCTGATTTTAAACTGTCGATTTGAGCTTTATTTTGATCTACATCGGTTTGGAAATAATTGGCAACCTGTTTTTTATTGTTCAACGCCATTTCGTTTTTTTCTTTCAATAGAACAGTATTGATTTCTTTTTCAAAAATTTTGATTTCCAATGGTTTTGAAATGACAATGGCAATGATCACCGCCAGCACAATTCGGGGTGAAGCTTGAATGAATTCATCCAAAAAACTGTCTCTTTTTTTGATAGTGGAAACAATAAAACGGTCGAGGTTAAAAATGAGTAAACCCCAAACCAGACCGAAAAAGACAGCCATATAAGCGTTGTCAAAAACAGTGTAAAGAGCATAACTTCCGGCAATAAAAGCCATGACTGCCGTAAAGAAAACGGTGGCACCAATTCCGGCATATTTGTTTTGTTCGCCGTTGGAACAACTTTCGATAATATCTTTGTCGGAACCCGAACAAAGCAGGAAGAATTTTTTGAGCATGATGATTGATGATTTAATTACTGAAACCAGTTCAGCAAGATTGATTGATGCTTGATTAGTACAAATTTAACGCCAAATGTTTCAAATTGTTATAATTTATTGAGAAATTGGTGGTTAGAAGAAATCCTGCAAGATTTGAACAATCTTACAGGACTTACTTTAGATTTAAACAACATGTTACTTTTTTGTACCGTCTAAATAAATTGTTTGATTAGGAGCAAAATCCTTTTTATTCAAAAATGCTTTGACAAATCCTTTTTCAGTATACAAACTAACTTGATATTCTTGCGGAAATCGTTTGCTTCGTGCATTTTTATGAACAAAACTTTCGGTTACAAAAACAAAATCATTTGAACTAAGTGAATTTAATTTTTCGTTTTCGATGACAACTCCATCAATCCAAACTGCGCAATTTGTCTTGTTTTTAAATTTATCGAACTGAATTTCAGAAACTTTCATTCTTCGTGCTTCAGGAGGTGGTGGTGGAATTCGTTTTTTATTTTCTTCATCCAAATCAGCATACTTCACTTCTCGTTGGTTTCCTTTTTTATCTTTAAAAACTACAATGGTGTTGTCGTAATAACTACTTGATTGAGCAGTATTTTTAATTGATTTTTTGGAAGTTGTTGTTGCTTTTTCTTGCGCGTTTACTTTTAAACTTAAGAATAAAAACAAGCTAGCCATTATGGCTAAAGAAAAGGTTTTTTTGATAAAATTCATTCTTTTTGATGTGCTTTTTGTCATCATAATTAATCGTTTTTTGGTTACTAAATAGTTTAAATTACTGGCCAAGTAAATCGGTTTATTTCCGTTTGTATTGAGTAAGAGAGCTTGGTAAAACGGAACATTGTTATATTTTTTTACAATATTTTCATCGGCTAAAAATTCGTGGTTTAATTGAATTGCTTTTTTATAAGCATAAAAAAGCGGATTAAACCAAAAAATTGTTTTTAACATTTCGATGAAAAGTATGTCTAAAGTGTGTTTTTGATGAATGTGAACGAGTTCGTGCGAAAACAGTTCTTCTTGAATTTGATTGTTTTGAAAATCGTGTTTGTTTACAAAAATAAAATTGAGAAAAGTGTACGGAATAGTTACTTCTTCCACCAAAATAACTTTTGTGTTTTTGAAATAAATAAACGGATTTGCTTTTGCTTTTTTTAATAGATTCAGTACGTTTTTTGTAAACCGAATAAAAAATGTTAGTGTAACTAAACCATAACAAGCAAAAAACAAAACTGTCCAATTGAATTGAAAAAAGGAACTTTCCTTTTGTTTAATTACGATTGGTTCAGAAATGAATGTTTGAAAATTTTGTAGTGGAATTTCGTTTGCTGTTTGAATAGTAATAAATGGAATTACAAGCGAAAACACCAATGTTGTCAGAAGATAAAACCGATTGAATAAATGCATCTTTTCGTTTTCTAAAAATAATTTATAGAAAATGAAAAACACGCTTAAACTGAAAGATGATTTAATAATAAAGTCTATCATTTTTTCTTTTTTTGAAGTTCTACATCAATTATTTTTTTGAGTTCTTCCAGTTCTTTTTCAGTTAGATTCGTTTCTTTTGTAAAGAAAGAGGCAAACTGCGAAGCGGAATCATTAAAGAAATTTTTGATTAATCCGTTGACGTGTTTTGAAAAATAATCTGATTTTTTAACTAACGGATAATACTGTCGTGAATTACCAAATTCTTGATAGGCAACAAACTTTTTGTCTATCATTCTTTTTAATAAAGTAGCAATTGTAGTCGTGGCTGGTTTTGGTTCAGGATAAACTTCTAGCAATTCTTTCATAAAAGCTTTCTCGAGTTTCCACAAATGTTCCATTAATTGTTCTTCTGTATTGGATAAATTCATCTCTACGTTTTTAGAATTAACTCTACAAATGTAGAATATAAATTTTACTGTGCAAATTTTTTGGGAAATAATTAAAATTGAAACAGTTTGATAGCACAAATTGCACCCGGGATGGTAGCGAAAAGCCCGGAACAAAAAAATGCCAATTTTCTCAAGCCAAAAAAGCGACCAACGGAAGCTCTTTTTGGGTTGTAAAAAATGGCATTTTTTGTGAGGACTTGCAGCGAACAGCCCGAATTGGGGCCATAAAAAATCCGCTTACTCAAGATGATGAATAAGCGGTTTTAATGTTTTGCGTCTTTGCGACTTAGCGTGAAATAATCTCGCGAAGTCGCAAAGACGCAAATATCTATTTTGTTAAAAAAAAAGTGATGTTACTTACTCAACTCCACGAAATATTTGTAAAACAACGGAATGGTTTCGATTCCTTTAAGGTAATTAAAAATTCCGAAATGTTCGTTGGGTGAATGAATGGCATCGCTGTCGAGACCAAATCCCATTAATATTGTTTTGGATTTTAGTTCTTTTTCGAAAAGAGCGACAATTGGAATGCTTCCGCCGGAACGAACTGGAATGGCAGGCACTCCAAAGGTTTCGGTGTAGGCTTTGTTGGCCGCTTGATAGCCGATGCTGTCGATTGGCGTTACGTAACCTTGACCACCGTGGTGTGGCGTCACTTTTACTTTTACCGATTTAGGTGCGATGCTTTCGAAGTGGTTTTTGAACAATTCGGTGATTTCTTGCCAATCTTGGTTAGGCACCAATCGCATTGAAATTTTGGCAAACGCTTTGCTGGCAATGACGGTTTTGGCACCTTCGCCAGTGTAGCCGCCCCAGATTCCGTTGACGTCTAACGTGGGTCGGATGGAGTTGCGTTCGTTTGTGGTGTATCCTGCTTCGCCGTGAACGTCGTTGATATCGATTGATTTTTTATAGTTTTCTAAAGAAAACGGTGCTTTGGCCATTTCGGCTCTTTCCTCCAACGATAATTCTTCTACTCTGTCGTAAAAACCGGGAATGGTAATGTGGTTGTTTTCATCGTGCAACGAAGCAATCATCTTGGTCAAAACATTGATTGGATTGGCAACCGCACCGCCGTAAAGTCCAGAATGTAAATCGCGATTGGGTCCAGTTACTTCTACCTCAACATAACTTAAACCGCGTAAACCTGTGGTAATTGAAGGTTGCTGGTTGGAAATCATTCCGGTATCGGAAATTAAAATTACGTCGTTGGCTAATTTTTCTTGGTTGCGTTCAACGAACCAGCTTAGACTTTTTGAGCCGACTTCCTCCTCACCTTCAATCATAAATTTGACGTTGCAAGGCAAGCAATTGTTGGCAATCATGTATTCAAACGCTTTCACGTGCATGTACATTTGACCCTTGTCGTCGCATGAACCGCGGGCGAAAATAGCACCTTCCGGGTGAATTTCGGTAGTTTTAACTACCGGTTCAAACGGTGGAGATGTCCATAAATCCAATGGATCCGGTGGTTGCACATCGTAATGGCCGTACACCAAAACGGTTGGTAAATTCTTGTCTATGATTTTTTCTCCGTAAACGATTGGATATCCGGGTGTTTCACAAAGTTCTACGAAATCGCAACCGGCTTTTTCGAGGCTGGCTTTAACGGCTTCAGCTGTATTGATAACATCTTGTGAATAAGCGGAATCAGCACTTACAGAAGGTATTTTTAGTAATTCGATGAGTTCGTCGATGAATCGTCCTTTGTTTTGTTGAACGTAATTTTTTATGTTATTCATAGTAAAAAGTAAAAAATGATAAAGTTCAAAATTACAAAAAATAAAGGGCTAAAAAAATTCATCAATCGTAATTTAAAGTTCAAAATAATTTCTATATTTGCACCCACTTATTGAAACAGCTACTGTTTTATTCTCCCGCGGGTATGGTGAAATTGGTAGACACGCCAGACTTAGGATCTGGTGCCGCAAGGTGTGAAGGTTCGAGTCCTTTTACCCGCACTTAAATTCGCTTAAAGTTATTGAAAATCAATACTTTAAGCGTTTTTGTTTTTTATCATTCCCCTAATGCTCCCCGACTTATCTTAAGATTTTAATAAACCAAGGTAAACTTTAAAACAGAAAGTAAAACGGAATAACTCTTACAATAGCAAATGGTTTTCCGTTTTAGCCGTTTTAAGTTATTGCGTAGAGTGAGGTTGTTTCGTTCAATTTACAAATAGGACAAATTCCAGTATCACTAACTTTGAAACACGTGGTGTCACTTTTCTTCATTACATTCGTTTTAAGCTACCTTCAAATGTAAAAAAATACGAACAGTATAGTTCGTCTTTTTGTTTTAATTTTTATTTAAATATTGATTTACAAATGTTTAAATTGTTGATTTCGTTGTATCACTAACTTTGGAACATTACCCAAACGGTTGCGGGGGGATATTAATAGATAAAATATGCTTTACAAAATTCATCTACGTCGAAAGAATTTTCTTTGAATTTTACAAGCATTAAAATACCTCCCTCTTTTCCAATAAAACTTGCAATAAATATAATATTTTTAGAATCTTCAAAAAGAATATCTATATATAACTTAACTAATTTATCACCGTAAATTAATTTATTAAAAAAATTATTCCTTTTATGAAGGTTACTGTAATTACTTGGAATAATAATTTTTGAGATACCTGAGCTTTCTTGCTTTAAATCATCAAAATTGCTACTACAATCAAAAAAATAAAATGGATCTTTTGAATTATTCAGCCTAGTATAATCATTACCCAAAATGAATTTTGCCTTTGGACTTTCTTTTATTAAACTATCTAAGACTACTTCTATTCCCTTTTTATAATAGATACTTTCATTTTGCCCAAAACTTTTCAAGTAAAAAATCAAAGTTAATGTCAAAAAAATATACTGTTTTTTCATCTCATATTAATATTAATTCCCGCTTTTTTGTTCTCCTTTCTCTTGTTTCACTCTTTTTTCCACCGCACGCTGCATTTGACGATCAAATTTCGCTCTTGTCATGACGGTACCAGCGACAAATCCCCCCGCTGCCGCACGAATCCCTTCGTGTGGCTTTACAATTTAAAATACTGAAAAACACAAATACCATCTAGTAAACCCTTTTCACCGGCATAATCTGATGCACTGCTATATTTGTAATCTTCAGGTCTAAAAAACAATTCCTTCTTCAACAGGATTGTTATGTATATAATCAATCTTTTGTTGAATTACTTCATTACTCCACAATTCAATTGACTTATTATCATGTCTCCAAAACTGATAATTTGTTATATTTGAGGTTTTTTCTGCTTCTTTTTTAAAATAATCTAATAAAAACTCTTTTCTACTTTCTTTTGAATTTTCTTGAATAGCATTAATAACGCTTCGACTCGTAAATCTTTTAAAATCTCCCAATAAAAATTCCGGTTTTTAATTAGTACTACTTCTAAAAATTAAATGAATATGATTGGTCATGATACACCAAGCATGAATTTCCATTCCTTTGTTTTTTTGACAAAATTTCAAACTTTCTAAAACCAAATCTTTGTATTCATTTCTAGTAAAAACATCAAGCCAACCCACTACGGCAAAACTTACAAAATAAAGTCCTTCTGGATTATGAAATTTATAGTTCCTGCTTATACTTTTGATTTACTTCAAATGTAGTAAAAACTTTTTTTATTTGCTAGAACCACACGAAGGGATTCGTGCGGTAGCGGGGGGATACATTAAGTTATTATAAAAGCATTTTAAGGCTTTTTAAAACCATAAAAATAGAAGAGACGACCTATTGGCCGTCTCTTTTTAATCAAAAATCTTAATTTAATCCTGTTTTTCAAATGGTTACATTGTAATTTTATCAAAACACCTAATCTGATGCATTACCCTTTTTTTATGGATTTTTATTGCTTACAAAATTTATTTATCAAACTATTACGTTTGCGTTTTGATTTTTATAAAATTTTATTCTTAAAATATTCGGATTTTAATAAAATTAACTAATTTAGAAAGTTATTTAGTTTATTTATTACCAACTTATTTTATGAAACGAATTCTACTCCTTTGCTTATTTTTATTTTCTGCCAAATCAAGTTTACTTAACGCACAAAATTTTGGCACTTTTGCTTCGGCAGTTTGGTTAACGGACTGCAACACGTCTAATTTTTTTAATACTACAGGAGAAGGAGCTAATCTAATTGGTCCGCCTCAGAATGTGTTTACCAATACGAACTTTGGTGTATTTATTCAAAACTCCGGCACATTTATTTTGCGTGGCGGAGAAGTAAAAACATTTAAAAACAGCAATGGTAATGCTTGTAGTGTTCGTATGAATTACCGAATTTACTTGGAATCAGGCACACCAGGCAGTTTCAATACCATTGATTTCCCTTTTTTTAACGATTGTAATTCGGCTACTAACGAATTTCCATCGGGTGGCCCTTGCGGTGAGGGTGATCAAAAATGGCAACGCGTCATTGCAGATGGTACTACTACACCATTCAGTCCGATTAACTTAACTTCTTTTTCACCAGGCAATTATGTATTAGAGGTGTTTTACGATGCAACGGGTGACTTCAATTCAAATTCTGAGTGTGATGATACGGTATTTGTCAATGATAGTGGAAATAATTTCAAAGCTTTTTTCTCCATTAGAGCTAATCCCATTTTTACTCCTTCCAACCCAACTACTTGTTCCGGAGCAGAGGGAAGTATTACTATTGGTAATTTAAATCCCAATTCCACTTATTCTTTCAGCTATACTGATGATGGCTCAACAGTTGGGCCAAGTTTAATTTCTGCAGACACTAACGGTCTATTTGTGATTACGGGTTTAAATGCGGGAAATTATAGCAATTACAACTTTGAAATCAACAACTGTTTAACAACGTTAAATAATAGCATAACGTTGAATGATCCCACAGTTAACCCACCAACATCCGGTGGAAACCAAACTGTTTGTGAAGATAGCCCAATTCAAACCTTAACTGCTGAAGCAACTAGTACTAATGGCTCTATTGTGGTATGGTTTGATGCCGAAACAGATGGAAATAGTGTTGTCAACCCTATTTTGGATGCAGTTGGCAGTGTAACCTATTATGCTGAAGCACAAAATGAAACTTTAAATTGTATTAGCTCCACTCGAACTGCGGTTACGTTGACCATCAACCCCGCTCCTATTGCTCCGACAGGCGAAACCACACAAACTATCTGTAGCACTGCTGCTGTTGTGTTTACATTAAATAATTTAGTTGTTAACGGAACTAGTATTCAATGGTATGCAGATGAAAATTTGACTTTACCATTAGACAATGATACACCTTTGGTAAACAACACAACCTATTATGCCACACAAACTGTAAATGGTTGCGAAAGCAATGAATATCTGGCTGTTTTGGTTATTTTAAACCAATTTGTTATCCCAACATTTGATTTTGAAAATGCCATCACGATTTGTTCGGGTGATGAAGTACCGGTTTTACCTACACAGGATAACAACGGAATCAACGGATTTTGGAATCCTTCAATAATCGATAATACCATTGGAAATACCTATACTTTTACCTCAAATAATGCTGAATGTGCCGATAATTTTACATTAGTAGTAACCGTAAATTCATCAATTACGCCTATTTTCAATTTTGAAAATGATATAACCATTTGTTCGGGAGAAGCCGTTCCCAACTTACCAACAACAGATAACAACGGGATAAGTGGAAATTGGACTCCGAACTCGATTGACAACACGCAAAACGGAACATATACGTTTGAGCCAACTGCTGAATGTGCCGATAATTTTACATTAGTAATAACCGTAAATCCGTTAATTACGCCGGTTTTCAATTTTGAAAATGATATAACCATTTGTTCGGGAGAAGTCGTTCCCAACTTACCAACAACAGATAACAACGGGATAAGTGGAAATTGGACTCCGAACTCGATTGACAACACGCAAAACGGAACATATACGTTTGAGCCAACTGCTGAATGTGCCGATAATTTTACATTAGTAATAACCGTAAATCCATTAATTACGCCGGTTTTCAATTTTGAAAATAATATAGCCATTTGTTCGGGAGAAGTCGTTCCCAACTTACCAACAACAGATAACAACGGGATAAGCGGAAGTTGGACTCCGAACTTCATTAACAACACACAAGATGGAATTTATACGTTTGAACCAACGGATGAATGTGCAACTAGTATCACTTTAAACGTTGTGGTTACATCACCGGCTACCCCAACTTTTGATTTTGGAAATGCAATCGCCATTTGTACTAATGCCGCAGTTCCTGTTTTGCCTTTAACTGACAACAATGGAGTTGGAGGCGTGTGGGAACCCTCAAATATTAATAATACAGACGGGAACACCTATACTTTCACGCCAAATGATGGACAATGTATCAATATTTTCATTTTAACTGTAACGGTAAACTCATTTCCTACGCCGGTTTTTGATTTTGGAAATACCATTACAATTTGTTCCGGAGATGATGTTCCGGTTTTACCAGCGGTTGACAACAACGGAATCAACGGTTTTTGGAACCCTTCAACTATTGATAATACAACTGGAAACACTTATACCTTTGTAGTAAATAATGCTGAATGTGCCTCTAATTTTACTTTAGTAGTTACAGTGAATCAACCCACAATTCCAACATTCTCATTGCCGGAGTCGGTTTGTTTCAATACTGAATCCTTTACTCTTCCAACAATTTCAGAAAACGGAATTGAAGGAAATTGGAATCCATCCATCGTCAATTCAACACAAGAAACACTTTATACATTTACACCTTTGAACACAACTTGTACGTCAAATTTTTTAACTACAATTGCTATAATACCAGAATTTTCAATTGAAATTACTGATGTTTGCGAAAACAATCAATTCACCTTGGGCGTTCAGCTTAATGATGGTTCCAACGTGATTTTAACAGATTATACTTGGACGAATGCGGGCGGTGCAACAGTAGGTTCAAATTCATCTACATTTAATGTAACAGAATACATTCGAAGTACTCCGGAAACAGAAACTTTCCCGCTCGAATTCACAATTAGAGCCACTTCTATTGATGACTGTTTTGTTGAAGAAACCATTAGCATTCCAACTATTTTTTGTGGGATTCAAAAAGGAATTTCACCCAACGGTGATAATTTAAACGACTTTTTCGATTTAGCATTATTAGACGTCGAAAAGCTTTCCATTTTTAATCGATATGGAAGAAAAGTATACTCACTAAATAATTATACTAATCAATGGTATGGTCAAACGGATGATGGTAAAGAACTTCCGTCCGCTACCTATTACTTCGCAATTGAATTTAGAAGTGGCGAATCAAAAACCGGCTGGATTTATGTTATGCGAGAAGAAGGTCGCTAAAAAAAATTCTTTCAATTAAAAAGCCAATCAATTCAATTTTGATTGGCTTTTTGTCTTAAAAATAAGTTAATCTAAAAATGCTCCCGTCAAAAAATCATTACTTTGGCGGTTCTAATTATTGTTACCAATGAAAAACAAATTTATTTTACTGATGCTTATGGGATTATCGGTTAGTCAAGTTGAAGCACAAGAAATCAAAAAATCATTTTCTTCTAATCCTTTTTTTAATTCGTATAACACTCCTTATAATGTTCCGCCTTTTCATTTAATTAAAAATGAACATTTTAAACCGGCTATTGAAGAGGGAATTAAAAAACAAGAGGGTGAAATAAAAGCCATTACAAATAACAAAAGTGTTGCTACGTTTGATAACACCATTTTAGCATTGGAAAATTCAGGTGAGTTATTGTCGAATGTTTCTACTGTTTTTTATAATTTGAATTCAGCAAATACGAACGAAGAAATTCAAAAAATTGCGACTGAAGTTGCTCCGTTACTCTCTGCTCACGGAGACAACATCAACCTAAATGAAAAACTATTTGCACGGGTTAAAACAGTTTGGGAACAAAAAGACAAATTGAAATTAAACCCGGAACAAAGCAAATTATTAGAAAAAACATATAAACGATTTGTTCGAAGTGGAGCCAATCTGAATGAAAAAGACAAACAACGTCTTCGTGAATTGAACAGTGAATTGGCTGTTTTAACGTTGAAATTTGGTCAAAATATTTTAGCAGAAACGAACAGTTATGAACTGGTTATCAATTCAAAAGCAGAATTGGCCGGACTTTCTGATGACTTAATTGATGCTGCTACTGCAACTGCAAAAGCAAAAGGCAAACCTGGAAAATGGGTCATCACGTTGTCTAATTCGAGTGTAATGCCCTTTCTACAATATTCTTCTAATCGAAAATTAAGACAAGAAGTTTGGACTGCTTACAAAAATCGTTGCAACAACGGTAATGAATTTGACAACAACACGATTGCAATTCGCCTAGCTTCCATGCGTGCCGAGAAAGCAAAATTATTAGGATACAAAACGCATGCTCACTACGGTTTGGAAGAAAGTATGGCAAAAACTCCGGAAAAAGTAATGGAGTTTTTAAATCAACTTTGGGAACCAGCCTTAGAAAAAGCAAAAGTGGAAGAGGCTGAAATCAAGCAAATGATGGCTTCCGAAGGAATAAAAGAGGACGTTCAACCTTATGATTGGCGTTATTACAGCGAAAAAATCAGAAAACAAAAATTTGATTTAGATGAAAATGAATTAAAACCCTATTTTAGTTTAGACGCTGCGACCCAAGGTGTTTTTATGGTTTGTGAAAAATTATACGGACTAAAATTCAAGGAATTAAAAGACGTTCCAACCTATCATAACGATGCTACCGTTTGGGAAGTAACAGAAAAAGACGGGAAACATGTTGGCGTTTTATATATGGATTTTCACCCCAGAGATTCAAAACGTGGTGGTGCTTGGATGACATCCTATCGCCCGCAAAAAACAGTAAACGGAAAGCGAATTGCTCCGGTCATTTCAATCGTATGTAATTTTACAAAACCAACTGAAAATGCTCCTGCATTGTTCACATTTGATGAAGTGACGACTTATTTTCATGAATTTGGTCATGCCCTTCACGGATTATTATCGGATGTAACATACCAAAGTTTAGCTGGAACAAGTGTTTCAAGAGATTTTGTTGAATTACCGTCACAAGTAATGGAAAACTGGGCTTCTGATCCGGAAGTTTTAAAAATGTATGCAAAGCATTACAAGACAGGACAAGTGATCCCGGATGAATTAATTCAAAAGTTAGAAAATGCAGGAACCTATGGTCAAGGCTTTGCTACTGTTGAATATTTGGCTTCTGCCTTTTTAGATATGGATTTTCATACTTCGGAAGGAACAATCTCTGGTACAGCTAATGAGTTTGAATTGAATTCAATGAAAAATAAAGGATTAATCAATTCTATTATTCCCAGACACAGAGCAACCTATTTCAGCCATGTTTTTTCAGGAGGCTATTCTGCCGGATATTACAGCTACATTTGGTCTGGCGTTTTAGATACCGATGCGTTTGATCAATTCAAAAAAACATCCTTATTTAACGCCGCTAAAGCAAATTCATTCCGAAAAAACATCTTAGAAAGAGGTGGGACAGAAGAGCCAATGGAATTGTATAAAAAATTCAGAGGAGCTGAACCAAGTATCGAACCTTTGTTAAAAAAACGCGGCTTAGACAGAAAATCAAAATAATTATATAGGTTAGGTTAATTCAAAAAAAATCCCGGAATGATCATCATTTCGGGATTTTTTAATTCTTTTTATCCGTGGTAAACTCGGGAGAGAACTATTTTACCATCTCTAATTTCCAGCACTTCTGCCACGAGTAAATCGTCTTCATTTTCTACAGAACGAACATATTCCATAAAAACCCGATCGGTATTTGCCGTTAACGAAGTTACCTTATATTTTAAGGTTGGCAAACGTTCAAACGAGTCTTTCCACCATTCTCGCATAGCAGCTTGACCAATAACCAATCCGTTTGTTTCTGGCTTTCTACTTTTTAACTTCGGACTATAATGTTGAGCATTTTCATCATATAACGATAATAATTGTTCTACATTATGTTGATTAAATGCATCAAACCACTTGTAGGCTATTGACGTAATTTCTTGTGAACTCATTAATAATTCTTCAAGTTAATGATTTCCTGCTCGGTTAAAAATCGCCAATTCCCTCTGGGTAAATTCTTTTTGGTCAATCCCGCAAAGGAAACTCGATCTACCTTTAATACATCATACTTAAATTTCTCAAAAATAGCACGAACCACTTTTACGTTTGGCGTACGCAGTTTAATTCCAATTTCAGTCTTTGGTTGATCTTCGATATAACTGATTTCATCCACATACAATTTATGTTCATCAAATGAAACACCACCGGAGATTTTTTCTAAATCTTCAAACTTTAGGTTTTTATCTAAGGTAACTTGGTAAATTTTGGTCGATTTTTGATTTGGCAAACTGAATTTACGAATCATATCGGTATCATTCGTAAACAACAATAATCCGGTTGTGTTTTTATCCATTCTCCCAATGGCTTGCACTTTGGCTTGCGTTGAATTTTTGATTAACTCAAAAACATTTCGCATATCGCGATCATCTTCCACGGAAGTGGTAAAATTTTTCGGTTTATTCAATAAAATATATTCTTTCTTCTCAGGAATAATCGTGGCTCCATCAAAATTAACCACATCGCCGGGCTTAACTTGATATCCCATTTCAGTGATTACAAGTCCATTCACTTTTACATTTCCAGATTGAATATAAATATCCGCATCACGACGCGAACAAGCACCCGAATTAGCAATATATTTATTCAAACGAATATCATCCGATTTTACTTTTGGTTTAGCTGCAGGAGTTGCTGTAGTAGTTTTTGCCGCAGTTGGTGTTGCTTTCTTAGGTTTTTGCGAACGCTTGTCCATCGCTGGTTTTGGCTTACTAAAACCCGTTGTTTTTCCCTTTGTTGTTCTGTTGGAAGTTGATTTTCTGTTGCTTCCGTCTTTCTTGTTCATCCTTGAAAATTTTTGCAAAGATACGGAATTGGAAATTGGAATCGGAAGTTGTTTTACTTTTCGGTTTTATATGTCCAAAACGTCCCTTCCGTGAATCAAAACGGACGGTTTAATTAAAACAATACTAAAAACGCCAGCAACAATAATAAACTTAATAATGTTATGTAAAAGAAGGTAATTTTCTTTGGAATCTGATTTCCATAATTTGGCTAAGAAGAAAATCAAAATAACAAAACTTGAATAAAAATAGATATCCATGTAACCAACATCATAAATTTCAATTAAAACATACACCGGAATCACTGTGCATAAAACCAAAAAAGTGATGATTTTTTTTGAGAAACCTTCGCCCAAAATCACCGGAATAGTTCGATAATTTTGTGCTAAATCACCAATAATATTTTCTAAGTCTTTTATCATTTCTCTGATTAAAATCAATAAAAAAAGGAAAGAAGCATGTGCAAAGATCACATAATATTTGTCATTATTTAGGTTGAAAATTATTGCATCAATTTTTTGATAATATAAAAGAATGGCGAAAAAAGGCAAAATTGCCAACAAAGCGGCTGTGATATTCCCGATGATGGGGTATTTTTTTATCTTATGTGAATAAAACCATATTAAAAAAATATAAGCGGAAAAAAAGAAAACCGCTCGCCAAGAAACCAATGTTGCAATGAGAAACACAAAAAAATTAAACCCGAAATAAACGTGCAATTTTGTTTTTTGTGAAACCAACCTGTCTAGCATTGTTTTGTTGGGTTTGTTGATCAAGTCTTTTTGACTATCATAAAAACTATTAATAATATAACCCGATGCAATGGTTAAAGTAGAAGCTAAAACGATAATAAACAAATTAAAATCTAAAATTACATCCATCGCTCTGGTTTTTGGCGATAAAATAAATATTGCTGAAAGATATTGAGCTAAAATTATAATCGGAATATTATACCCCCGAACCACCGAAAACAAACTGATTATTTTCATCAAAATCAATTTATTTTTTCTGGATAATGCCATAAGTATAAAGAAAAAATCAAGAGAAATTCTTGATTTTTATTAGGTTTTTTAAAATTGATAAACCACTTCTAGTTTATAGTCTTTTAATGATTCTTTTGCTTTTTCTAAATCTTGTGTAAAGCCAAGAATATATCCTCCACCTCCTGAACCACAAAGTTTTAAGTAGTAATCATTGGTATCGATTCCGTTTTGCCAAACGTTGTGAAACTGTTCAGGAATCATTGGTTTGAAGTTATTTAGCACTACTTTAGATAATTTCTTAGTATTGCTGAAAAGAGATTTGATGTCACCTTGCAAAAAGTTTTCTACACACGCATCAGTATGTTTAACAAACTGATTTTTGAGCATTCTTCTGAAACCTTGGTCTTTTAAATTCTCCATAAAAATATTGACCATCGGAGCCGTTTCGCCAATAATTCCTGAGTCTAACAAAAATACAGCTCCTTTGCCATTGGTTACTTGAGACGGTATTCCCGTAGGCTCGATGTTGTCTTTCGAATTGATTAAAATTGGTAAACTTAAATAGCTGTTCAAAGGATCTAAACCAGAACTTTTTCCGTGGAAAAAAGATTCCATTTGCGAAAAAACTGCTTTTAATTGTAATAATTTTTCTCGTGTTAAATTCTCTAAAACCGTGATTTTATTGTTGGCATATTTATCATAAATAGCAGCCACTAAAGCACCGCTACTTCCAACACCATAACCTTGCGGAATAGATGAATCAAAGTACATTCCTCTATCAATATCTTGTTGAAGTAATGCTAAATTGAAAGTTACCAACTCCGGTTGCTCGGCTTGCAATTGCTCTAGATGGGCCGTAAATCGTCGTAAACTTTCGTTTGATTTAACAGCTTCCGGCGACGGATTTTCACTCACTTTCAATGCTCCGTTATAAAAATTATACGGAATCGAAAGTCCTTTTGAATCTTTAATGATTCCGTATTCTCCGAATAGAAGAATTTTTGAGTAAAAAAGTGGTCCTTTCATATTTAATTTATAATTGACAATTAATAATTGATAATTATTTTGACTTTGATGTATTAATAATACTGATTAGCAATTTTAAAATTTCAATATTTTTAGCTTTTATAGTATGAAATTCCATTTCGTTTATAAACTTTGTTTCATATAACAAATCTAACCAATATTCTGTTTCGTTAGCTTCTTTTAAAGAAATTGCTAATTTATGAATAAAATCTGCTTTACTTTCCGCTTGTTCTGCTTCTCTAACATTAGCACCTATTGAAGTCCCTGAACGAAGTAGCTGTCTAGACAAAACAAATTCTTTTTTCTCTACTAAAACCTTATAAAGGTAAACTATTTCTACCGCGAATTCAAAAGATTTTTCTTTAATAACATTTTTTTTCTCCATATCAAGAATTGTCAATTGTTAATTATCCATTATCAATTGAGCTCCTTTTCCAATTTCATCGCAAATATACTGTTCGTTTTGACAATGCACAACTAATTCATTCTTAATAAATTGCAAAACTTCTTCGCAAACGTTTGCTGGATAAAGCACGTGAACATTTGCACCGGCATCTAAAGTGAAGCAAACTTGAATTGCTGTTTCTTGTCTAAATCTCCAAATTTTGTTGATAATTTCCAATGTATTAGGTTTCATCAGAATAAAATAGGGCATTGAGGTCATCATCATCGAGTGCAGTGTTAACGCCTCACTTTCCACGAGTTTTACAAATTCAACAACATCACCTTTGGTTAAAATGGATTTAATTTCTGATAAATTATGATGGGCTTGTTCAAATCGTTTTTCGGCATACGGGTGACCATTCATTAAATCGTGACCTAACGTACTAGAAACTTGTTTTTCGCCTTTATCTACCAATAAAATCGTGTCTTGATAATTTTTAAAATTGGGATGAAGTTCAGAAAATTCAATCCCAAATAAATCGGAACTGTTTTCAGTTTGCTGATGATTTCCCCAAATAACCACTTCGCCTTTTATACTTCTGCAGGCACTTCCTGAACCCAATCGGGCTAAAAAAGAAGCTTTTTGGTTGAAATAATCCTTTGTCATTTCGGGATTTAATTCCTTTTCCAAACTCATAAAATTCACCGCCAACGCAGCCATTCCCGAAGCTGAAGATGCAATTCCTGAACTATGCGGAAATGTATTTTGAGTATCAATCGTAAAATGATAATCTTTTAAAAATGGCAAATAAACCTCGACTCTTTCCAGAAATTTTTGAATTTTTGGTCTGAATGCTTCTTTCGGTTTTCCTTCAAACAATAAATCAAATGAAAAATTGTCCGTTTTTTCAATTTTAGAAAAAGACAAATTTGTGATGGTCTTACAATTTTTCAACGTAAAACTTATCGATGGATTGGCAGGAATTTGATGTTCCTTTTTTCCCCAATATTTCACCAAGGCAATATTACTGGGAGCCGACCATTGAAAACTTCCATTTTCGACCGTTTTAGAATAATTTTTCGGAATAAAATCTGAAGGTGACAGCATGCAATTTTTTTTGGCAAAGATACATTTTTTGAGTGATTTGCTCTTTTTTGGCAACAGATTTGTTACATTTGAATAAAAACCATCATGTCAAAAATTGTGAAAATTGCGATTGCTGTTGCCATTTGTTTAGGCGTTGGTTATGGTTCGAGTTTAGTGACTCAATCATCGATAACCACTTGGTACCCGACCATAAATAAACCATTTTTTAATCCTCCTAACGAAGTATTTGCTCCGGTTTGGACCATTCTTTTTGTGATGATGGGTGTGAGTGCCGGCTTAGTCTGGAGTAAGATGGAATCGGTTCCTCTTCTGGTCAAAAAGGCACTTTGGGTTTTTGTGATTCAATTAATTTTAAACGCATTGTGGAGTTTTTTGTTTTTTGGACTACAGAATCCGTTTTTAGCTCTAGCCGAAATTCTTTTACTTTGGCTGATGATTTTTGAAACGATTAAATTGTTTAAACCGATTGATGCGTTGGCGAGTAAATTACTGATTCCCTATTTACTATGGGTGAGTTTTGCGATGGTTCTAAATGGAGCTATTTGGTGGTTGAATAGGTGAAAACTTTGTTAGTTAGCCGCTGATTCGCTGATGTGTTTAATTTCAAACCCCTAAAACACTCTCAATTTCTTTAACTTTACCAACGGGTAAGTTATCTAAGTGATAGTTTCCAATTCGCACACGAATTAAACGTAAAGTTGGGAAACCTACAGCAGAAGTCATTTTTCGCACTTGACGAAACTTACCTTCTGTTAATGTGATGGAAACCCAAGAGGTCGGTCCGTGCCGTTCATCACGAATTTTTTGCGAACGAAGAGGAAAATTTGGGTCGTCAATCAATTTCGCTTGGCATTTTTTGGTTTTGTATTTGGTTCCTTTAAAACCAATTAACACACCGTTTTGAAGTTGCTCAACGGCTTCTTGTGTGATGATTCCGTCCACTTGAGCATAATATTCTTTTTCTACTTTTTTGCTTCTTACGACTTCGCTCATCATTCCGTCGGTGGTGAGAATGAGCAACCCTTCAGAATCTTCATCTAAACGACCAATTGCCATTGTTCCCGGAGGAAAATCGTGTAATTCTCCCAATAATTTTTTGGTTCGCTTCAGTTCATAGATAAACTGACTGAGGTAGCCATAGGGTTTGTGAATTAAGAAGTGGCGGTGATTTGTCATGTTTTTATGCGTGTTCAGTTGGCAGTCGCAGTGTTCAGTCACAGTTGGCAGATTTAGAGATAAAACATTGATTTTCTCGACTTTGGCTTCAATTTCACAAAATAAAAATTTCTGTTCAAAAGTCTCTGCGTCTTTGCGAGAAATATAGTACCTCACCCGGAGACGCTAAGTCGCAAAATTTAAATTAGCGAGAAAACCGAAAATCGTATAAAGCAAAAAAGCCATTCACCAAAAGGTGAAAAGCTTTTCATTGGTCTAACTACTAAACCAGGACTTCCTTTCGGTCGTCCAAAACAACACAACTATTTTAAATGCCTCACTGAACTTTTATTTTTATATGTGTTCAGCGAATGCATAGCATTTGCTTTTTTGGGCAAAAAAGCACTTTGGTAACAAAGTGCTTTTAAAAATTTTCCCAATTTTAGCGGTCTGGACGGGACTCGAACCCGCGACCCCATGCGTGACAGGCATGTATTCTAACCAACTGAACTACCAAACCATCGCTTTATTGCGGTTGCAAATATACAACGTATTTCTATATCTGCAAGGATTTTTTTTACTTTTTTTAGACAATCCTGAAAGCTACTATCCAAACATTTGTTTTTCAACTAAATATGTGGTTAATATTTTTTCAAAATTGGCTCCTACATTAACCGGAACATATTTTATTTTGTTTTGAGCACAGGTCATCGCTACTTTTTTGAAATAGGAATCCACGCTTTTTTCATAGGCTTCTTTAATATTTTCGGCAAATAAATTGACTGTTTCACCCGTTTCTACGTCAATAAATTTGCGAGGAGCGTTATCAAAATCAAAATTTAGTTCTCGCTTTTCATCTATAACATGAAACAAAACAACTTTATGTTTGTTGTGTTTTAAGTGTTGAAGAGCATTAAAAAGAGCTTCTTCTTCGCCTGTTTGAAACATATCGGTAAACAGAACAATCATGGAACGACGGTGCATTTTTTCGGCAATTTGATGTAAAAATGTAACGGTTTCGGTTGGTTTTGATGTTTTTGGATTTTCTAACAAATCTTCTAGTTTATTGAGTACCATTCGATGATGACGATCACTTCCTTTTTCGGGAGCATAGTATTCATACGTATCTGAATAAACACTTAAACCCACTGCATCACGTTGTTTTTTGAGCAAATTCATCAAAACAGCCGACGCCAAAACCGAAAATCCTATTTTACTTTCATAAAAAGGTTCGTCCTTTTTTAACTTCGGAAAATGCATGGACGAAGAATTATCAATAATCAAATGACAACGGAGATTGGTTTCTTCTTCGTATTTTTTGGTGTATAAACGGTCAGTTTTTGCAAATAACTTCCAATCGATATGCTTAGTACTTTCGCCTTTGTTATACACTTTATGTTCCGCAAATTCAGCTGAAAATCCGTGAAAAGGCGATTTATGCATTCCGGAAATAAAACCTTCTACTACTTGGTTGGCAAGTAGTTCGAGGTGTTTGAAACCGGATATGATCTGTTTTTGAGATTCGATGTTCATCTTTCAAAGATATCAAATCCCAGTTGAGCTACAAAAGAAAATAACACAAGACTCCGCTAATTTTATGTTAAGATGGTTTAGGTGCTTTCGCCATCAATTTTCGCATAACACTCGGGAATAAGCGTTGAATCCAGATAAATATTTTACCATGAGCCGTAAAAATGTAGTTTCGCTTTCGTTGCCAAATGGCTTTAACCATAACTTGTGCCGCTTTTTCTGTTGGCCACATCATTTTTGCCGGTCTGGGATCTTTCCGATCCGGATGCCAAACTCCATGGTTATCGATGCGGGCTATCTCCGATTTAACAAAACCGGGATGTAATGTAGTGCAACTTACACCGGTGCCTTGTAATTCAACTTGAAAAGTTAAGCCAATTGAATTTACGGCTGCTTTGGAAGCTCCATAGGCTCCAACATAAGGATTTGGAAGATACGCTCCAACACTTCCCACTAGAGCAAGTCTTCCTTTGGTTTGTTTTAAATGAGGTAATGCATATTTAGCTGTTAAAGCAAGCCCGATGACATTTCCTTCTAATTGTCTTCGCCACTCCTCTTGAGTCAAATCCTCCATTTTGCCAAATACTCCGAAACCGGCATTGGCCACTGCAACATCAAGTTTATTGAATTCTTGTATGATTTTTTGTGTACAACTCTGAATGCTCTTTTCTTCTAAAATATCACAATAAAACGCTTTTGCTTTTCCACCAAAATTTTTAATTTCAGAAACTAATTTATCTAATTCATCTATTCTTCGGGCTGTTACTGCCACTGTGGCTCCTTGTTTTGCAAATTCTATTGCCACAGCTCTACCTATTCCGGAGGAAGCACCGGTAATCCAAACGATGTGATTTTGAAAAGTCATGGGAAGTAAGTTTGTTTAAACAATTAACTTTCAGTAATTTGAAATAAAGATAGTTAATTCTTTTGAAATTATATTTCTAAAAATAAACTGGTAATTGCATGACATTAAAACATTATGCATTTCATATTACAAAAAAAGGCCTGATTTTCATCAGACCTTCACAATTCTTTTAAATTGAAAATTACAACAATGCATCAATCGCATCGGTATAATTTTTCTTTGGAGCAACACCAACTTGTCTTCCAACCACTTCTCCGTTTTGGAAAACCAAAACCGTTGGAATGTTTCTAACGCCGTATTTTGCAGCAAATTCTTGGTTTGCATCTACGTCTACTTTTCCAACAACCGCTTTTCCTTCATATTCTGTTGCTATTTCATCGATAACCGGTCCAACCATTCTACAAGGTCCGCACCAAGCTGCCCAAAAATCTACTACTACCGGTTTATCTGATTTTAAAACTACTTCATCAAAAGTAGCATCTGTTATTGCTAATGCCATTTTTATATTTTTATTGGTTAATGTTCTATTATTTAACACTGCAAATTTAAAAATTTAAAACTTAAAGTCATGTTAATTGGAAATTAGTTTTGATTATGAATGTATTGGTGGAATTGATAACTAATTCAACCTAAAATCAACCTGCTTTTTCTCCAACTCGCTCAACAATTCATTCGAAATTTGAACTTTTAGTTTTCGGCTGGGCATGCTTAACTTCGTTACCATTCTGATTTCTTCAGTTGGAGCTTCAATTTCCACCTCAATATCCTCTAAATTCTCAATGTCTAAATCATCATCCGAAGCAATTGCAATTGGTTTAATCTCAACTTCTTTTTTTACTTTTTCTAATTCCATTACTTCAAACGTAACTGTGTTATCTCCTTGAAAAGTTTTGAAAATCGTACTTAATTCGGCAATCAAATTTTGTTGCAATGCCATAATATCCATCTGAATCGTGAGTTTTTTTGCAAATTGAGGCAACACGTCCTGCAAATATTGAATCAATTGAAACGTAATTCGCGGATCACCTTTTTTACCGGTTTCTTTATTTGCCCAACCTTCACGCACCATCACTTTTATAAACGTAAAATTATTTTGAATGATAAAATGCCTGAATTTCAAATATTCCTCTCCATAAATTCTAAATTCATAGCTTTCATCGTAGCCTTCCAACATAAACGAAGCCCAACCTTTTCCGTTTTGAGAAACTCGATGTTGTACGTTAGTTATAATTCCTCCAAAAGTCAGATTTTTATTCACATGTTGATCCAAATTTTTAAGGAATTCTAATTTAGAATTACAGAAATATTTCATCTCAAAACGAAAATCATCCAACGGATGGCCGGAAATATAAATACCAACCACTTCTTTTTCTTTGGCTAATTTTTCCATCGTACTCCATTCGTCGCAAGGCGGAACTTGAGGTTCTGCAATTTGCACATCGCTGGCTTCACCAAACAAACTCACTTGAGCCGAATTTTCATTTTCCTGAAATTTTGCTCCGTAGCGAATGGCTTTTTCCAAAAACGTAATGTTGTCACCATCGTGATGGAAATATTGTGCACGATGCGTTGCCGAAAAACCATCAAATCCACCTGCTAAAGCTAAATTCTCAAAGGCTTTTTTGTTCGCTGCACGCAAATCAATTCGTTTGGCTAAATCAAAAATAGACTTATATTTTCCGTCTTTCAATCGGTTTTGCACGATGGTTTCCACCGCACCTGCTCCTACTCCTTTGATAGCTCCCATCCCGAAACGGATTGCACCATCATCATTTACGGTAAATTTATAGAATGATTCATTCACATCAGGACTCAAAACCCGCATTCCCATTCGCTTGCATTCTTCCATAAAAAACGAAACCTGTTTGATGTCGTTCATGTTGTTAGAAAGCACCGCTGCCATATATTCCGCAGGATAATGAGCTTTAAGATAAGCCGTTTGATAACCAATCCAAGCATAGCAAGTGGAATGCGATTTGTTGAAGGCATAACTTGCAAAAGCTTCCCAATCTTTCCAAATTTTTTCTAAAACAGTTGCATCGTGACCTTTAGATGCTGCTTGTTCTATGAATTTTGGTTTCATTTTATCCAAGGTTGCTCGATCTTTTTTACCCATTGCTTTACGCAAAACGTCGGCATCACCTTTTGAAAAATCGGCCAAAGATTGAGACAAAAGCATTACTTGCTCTTGGTATACTGTAATTCCGTAGGTTTCACCTAAATATTCTGCACAAGCATCTAAATCATATTTTATTTCTTCTTCGCCATTTTTTCGTCGAACAAAAGAGGGAATATACTCTAATGGTCCCGGACGATAAAGTGCATTCATCGCAATTAAATCACCAAAAACCGTTGGCTTTAAATCACGAAGGTATTTTTGCATACCAACCGATTCGTATTGGAAAATTCCTACCGTTTCTCCACGCTGAAAAAGTTCATACGTTTTTACATCATCGATAGGAAAAGTATCGGGATCGAGGTCAATTCCGTTTCTATATTTTACTAATTTAACCGTGTCTTTAATTAAAGTAAGCGTTTTCAAACCCAAAAAGTCCATCTTCAACAAGCCGGCACTTTCTACCACCGAGTTATCAAATTGAGTGACATATAACTCCGAATCTTTGGCTGTTGCCACGGGAACAAAATTGGTAATATCGCTCGGCGTAATGATCACTCCGCACGCATGAATTCCTGTATTTCGCAACGAACCTTCGAGTACTTTTGCTTGTTGAATGGTTTCGCCGGCCAAATCACCTTCGTTGGCAATCGCAATTAATTCTTTGATGCTATCAAATTCATCTGAACGAACTGCTTTTTTTACTTCTTCGATTGAATCGGATAAAAATCGAGCTAAACTCCATTTTCCAGGCATCATTCCCGGGATTAATTTGGCTAATTTATCGGCTTCAAAAAGAGGTAAATCCAGCACACGAGCAGTATCTCTCAACGAAGATTTGGTTGCCATTTTACCATACGTAATAATCTGTGCCACCTGATTGGAACCGTATTTATCAATCACATATTGCATCACACGACCACGACCTTCATCATCAAAATCGATATCAATATCGGGCATCGAAACCCTATCAGGATTTAGGAAACGCTCAAAAAGCAAATCGTATTCTAGGGGATCAATATTAGTAATCCACAAACAATATGCTACCACTGAACCGGCAGCCGAACCACGACCGGGACCAACCGAAACATCCATCTCACGTGCGGCTCTGATAAAATCTTGAACAATCAAAAAGTAACCGGGATAACCTGTATTTTCAATGGTTTTTAACTCAAAATTAAGCCGTTCTTCGATTTCGGGTGTAATAGTTCCGTACCGTTTTTTGGCTCCTTCAAAGGTGAGGTATTTCAAAAATAAATTTTCTCCTCTTTTCCCTGCATCTTCTTCATCTTCGGCAACTAAAAATTCTTCCGGAATGTCAAATTTTGGCAATAAAACCCCACGAGCCAAATCGAAAATTTCAATTTTATCGACTACTTCGTTACTATTTAAAATGGCTTCGGGTAAATCGGAAAAGAGTTTTTTCATCTCGTCGCCCGACTTGAAATAATATTCTTGATTAGGCAATCCGTAACGGTAGCCGCGACCTCTCCCTATGGGTGTGGCTTGCTTTTCTCCATCGCGAACACACAATAAAATATCGTGAGCATTCGCATTTTCTTTATCTACATAAAAAACATTGTTGGTCGCCACTATTTTAACATCATGTTTTCTAGCTAATGAAATTAACGAGGTATTCACTCGGTTTTCATCTTCTTGGTTGTGCCGCATGAGTTCGATATAAAAATCGTCACCAAACTCCTTCTTCCACCAAAGCAGGGCTTCTTCGGCTTGATTTTCACCAACATTTAATAATTTATTAGAAACTTCTCCGGCTAAACTACCTGACAAAACAATAATATCTTCTTTGTATTGTTTGATGACTTCTTTGTCAATTCTAGGAACATAATAAAATCCGTCAATAAATCCGATGGAAGACATTTTAGCCAAATTGTGGTAGCCCTTTTTATTTTTAGCCAACAAAACTACTTGGTAACCATTGTCCTTTCGGGTTTTGTCTTTGTGATTATCACATACAAAAAATTCGCAACCTACAATAGGTTTAATAATTGTTTCTGTTGGAGTTTCTCCGGCTTCAATGGCTGCTTTATTTTTAGCTTCAGCTGATTTATTATGGTTTAACACATCGCGTACAAAATGAAATGCTCCCATCATGTTGCCAATATCGGTCATGGCAACAGCCGGCATTTTATTTTTTACGGCGGCTTTCACCAAATCGGCGACAGAAATCGTGGATTGCAACACAGAAAATTGCGAATGATTATGTAGATGCACAAAATCAACATCAACTAATGATTTCTGGTTTTCAACCAAATCGGTTTTGGCAACTTCTTTCGGCTGTTCTTTTTGAAATTGTTTCCGAATGGCTTCGGAAGCCTCTTTCAGATTAATATGTTTTAATCCGATGAGTTGAATCTCTTTCGGATTTTGTTCATTAAAATTTTTGAAATAATTGGCCGGAACATCGAGTTCTTCTTTGGTGAAAATTTCGCGTTTAATCAGTTCCAAAAAACAACGTGTTGTTGCTTCCACATCGGCAGTGGCATTATGAGCTTCTGAAAAAGGAACAGCAAAAAGGTATTGATGTAATTCGGTTAAGGTAGGTAGCTTAAATTTTCCTCCACGACCTCCGGGAAGTTTTAACAAATTTGCTGTGACTTCGGTACACGTATCCAAAACCGGCATAGAACTCATTGGAGAATCCACTTTCATACGATGAAATTCACATCCCATAATATTCACATCAAACCCAACATTCTGACCAACAATGAATTTGGCTTTGCTTAATGCGAAGTTGAATTTTTCGAGAACTTCACTCAAAGGAATTCCATTTTGCTGAGCCAATTCCGTTGAAATACCATGAATACGTTCTGCATCATACGGAATATTAAATCCATTTGGTTGCACGAGATAATCTTGATGTTCGACTAAATTTCCCATTTCATCGTGCAATTGCCATGCAATTTGAATACATCGAGGCCAGTTGTCGGTATCGGTAATTGGTGCATCCCAACGTTTGGGTAAGCCGGTGGTTTCGGTATCGAAGATTAAAAACATGCGCGAGTGATTAGTGAAAAGTGATTCGTAATTAGCGGAAAAACCAATTGATCATTACAATTTCAAAAATACATTTTACCGCAGAGAATGTCAACTTTAGTTATCAACAAAACAAAAAACCATCCTGATTGCTCAGAATGGTTTTGTAAATGTGTATAAAGAAAAAATACTAGTATCTTCCTCCTCCGCCACCGCGACTGTTTCCACCACCGCTGTAGCCACCGCCACCACGACTGTTTCCACCTCCACCGTAACCACCACCGCCTGAACGGTTGTTGTTAAAGCTTCTTTTTTCGCCTTCCGGTTTTGGTTCTGATTTGTTTACCACAATAGCACGACCTTGAACGGTTGCACCGTTTAGTTCGTCGATAGCTTTTTGACCTTCTTCGTCATTAGGCATTTCAACAAAACCAAAACCTTTACTTTTTCCGGTAAATTTATCAGTAATTACTTTTACAGAGTCTACTGCTCCATAAGCCTCGAAAGACTCTCTTAAATCTGCTTCCTCAATACTCCAAGGAAGGCTTCCTACAAAAATGTTCATAAAAAATAATATTATTTGAAACAAAGGTAAACTATTAAATTGGCAATCAAGCTCAAATTGTGATTTTTATTTCATAAATTGTTGAAAATAAATAAAAAAGGCTTTTCAAAACAGTATGAAAAGCCTTGTTTAAGTGATCTTTATTTCGGTTAATCTTCTTCGATTCCTGTAACAGGAACTTTATAGAATACACCTTGATTAAAATTTAATATTTCTCCACCCAGTGGATTATTTGCTACGTTTATAGCATTAAATCGGAATGAGCCTGAAACAGTTCCGTTTGCTGCATCAAATTCGGTAATTTTTATTTCTCCATCTCCTTGAAAGTCTTCTTCGGTAGTAACGCCAGTGCTATAAAACAATTCACTTTCATCATAATCAAAAACAAAAGTTGCAACTCGTGATTGGTTTTGACCCAAAACATACGTTCCAACATTTCTAGATGGAATTCTTAAAGTCATTGTTTGCAAACGAGCTTTTGCAGTAATTACCAAACCACCATTTGGTTGCAAAACAGCATCGGAATCAATTGCTCTCCAAAACGTGTTTTCTAATCTTCCTTGCACAGAAGGTGAATTTAAAACGACATCTTCTTCGCAGGAAATAAATAAAAAGGCAAGAGCTAAAAGAGAAAAATAGTTTTTCATTGTATTGGTTATGATTATTTCTAAAGTACAAAAATAGTTTTTCTACTGAATAAACGACATACTTTTTTGTTAAAAACACATAAAACACACTGAATCAAACAATTTAAATAAATTTTGAATCATTCATTTCTAATCCAAAAAACTTTTATATATTTGCACCCTTAATTAACAGAGGTCGAGAACCTCACAATTTAATCATACGATTATGCCAGTAAAAATTAGATTACAAAGACACGGAAAAAAAGGAAAACCTTTTTTCTGGATCGTGGCTGCTGATGCAAGAGCCAAAAGGGATGGTAAATTCTTAGACAAAATCGGAACTTACAACCCAAACACTAACCCTGCAACAATTGATTTAAACTTGGACAGTGCTGTTCAATGGTTACACAATGGTGCTCAACCAACTGATACTGCAAGAGCTATCCTTTCTTATAAAGGTGCGTTATTGAAATATCACTTGGATGGTGGAGTTAGAAAAGGTGCTCTTACACAAGAACAAGCAGATGCTAAATTAGCAGCTTGGATTGATGAAAAAGCAAACAAAGTTACTTCTAAAAAAGAAGGTTTAACTAAAGCACAAGAGAAAGCAAGAGCTGAGGCATTGAAAGCTGAAAAAGTTGCAAATGAAAAACGTGCAAATGCTGCTGCTGATGCGTTGAAAGCTGCTGAAGTAACTGAAGAGGTTGCTGAAGAAGTAACAGAAGAAGTTAGCGAAGTTGCAACCGAAGTAGCTGTTGAGGAGACTCCTGCTGTTGAAGAAGCTCCTGCTGCTGAAGAAACAAACGAAGAAAAAGAAGCTTAATATTCTGCGATAATGCGTAAAGAAGAATGTTTCTATCTTGGCAAAATCGCTAAAAAATTTAGTTTCAAAGGTGAAATTTTGGTCTATTTAGACACAGATGAGCCTGAATTATATGAAAATATGGAATCAGTTTTTGTTGAATTAAACAAAAATCTGGTTCCATTTTTTATTGAAAATAGTTCACTACATAAAAATGACTTTCTGAGAGTCAAATTTGAAGATGTTGAAACAGAAGAAGATGCTGATGCCATTATGGGTTGCGAACTTTATCTTCCACTTTCGTTTTTACCAAAATTAGAAGGAAATCAATTTTATTATCACGAAGTGATAGGTTTTGAAGTAGAAGACCAACGACTTGGTGTGGTGGGGAAAATTGTTTCCATCAACGATTCAACCGCCCAACCTCTTTTTGAAGTGTTGAATGGTAATGTTGAAATGCTTATTCCGATGATTGATCAGTTTTTGGTTAAAATTGATCGTGGTAACAAGAAGGTGGTAATGAATTTGCCGGAAGGTTTGGTGGAGATGTATCTTTAGAAAGTTTCAGGTTTCAAGTTTAGCTTCGCTCTGTTCGGCTCCGCCTCGAGTCAGGTTTCAGGTTCTGGAATCAATAATCTTCATTCAAAAATCGTTAATCAACGTGTTTCAATTCAAACAATTTTCTATTCAACAAGATCGATGTGCTATGAAAGTAGGTACTGATAGTGTTTTGTTGGGGGCTTGGTGTCCGATTGAAAACAATCCTTTTTCTGTATTGGATATTGGTGCCGGAACAGGAATTTTATCGTTGATGATTGCCCAACGAAGTCATGCCGAACAAATTGATGCCTTAGAAATTGACGAAGATGCCTACGAACAATGCGTAGAAAATTTTGAAAATTCGCCTTGGGGAGATCGACTATTTTGTTTTCACGCCGGTTTAGATGAGTTTGTCGACGAACCTGAAGATGAATATGATTTAATCATTTCTAATCCGCCTTTTTATTCCGAAGATTATAAAACCGAAAATTCGCAACGTGATTTAGCCCGATTTCAAGAGGCGATGCCTTTTGAAGATTTAATTGAAGCGGCAGATTTATTACTTTCTGAAAACGGAATTTTTGCCGTGATTATTCCCTACAAAGAAGAAGAAAAATTTATCGATTTGTGTGCGGAAGTTGAACTTTATCCTGTAAAAGTGACTCGTGTAAAAGGCACTTCAACCACAGAAATTAAGAGAAGTTTATTGGCTTTTAAACGTTACGAATTAAGCACTTTATCGGCTGATGAATTGGTTATCGAAATTAATCGACACGAATATACAGATGATTACATCAATCTTACTAAAGATTTTTATTTGAAAATGTAACTTACCATTTCACCTTATACGGATATACTTCGTGAATCATATTATCTTCATTAATTGTATAACCATTTTTAGCATCAGTTTTGGCTTCCAATAACAAATCATTGGCTCTTTTTTCCTGACCGATTCTTCCTAAACAAAAAGCTTTATAGACTTTTGCATCCGAAAAATTTTCATATTGCGAGATGGCTTTATCAAATTCTTCGATGGCTTGCTCCCATTTATTTTGTTCATACAGGGTTATTCCGTAATAAAACAAATTAAGGTGATGAGCTTCTCCTTGTTGTTCAATTTGTTCAGCTATATCTGTTTCAAAAATTGCTTCGGCTGTTGAAAATTCATTCAGTTGCAGATAAGACAAGGCGATGTAAAAATTGTACGTATGATCCATTTCATAACTATTACCTATCATTTCTTTACATTTTTCAAAATCGATGATGGCTTCTCGATAGGTTTTTGCAAAAACACATTTGATGTAAGCTCGATAGGATAACCACTTGTACGGATCATTTTCTACTGCTTTATCACAAAAAACCATTCCGGCTTCGTATTTTTTCATCTTAAATAGTGGCATTGCTTTTTGTTGCCATAAATATGCAATGGTTGGGTCTTTTCTCAAACCCTCGTCTAAACATTCTTGTAGTTCATTCATTTGATAAAAAGAGTAGTTTTTTGCGCAATTGTGCACGTAGTCATCAACAATTTTCTGTTGAGCTTTTTTTTGAGCTCCATTTGCGTGAGTATTTTGAGCAATTGATTTAAATGAAATCAACAACACAATACATAAAAAAAACAGTTTCATTTTTGTGGCTTTAAAATAAATTGAAAAGTACATATATTCTTTAACCCTAAAGGTTAATAAGATGTTAACAGCAAAAAATACAAATCATTATTTTAAAAATATAACAATCGTTCATTGATTTGTGACATTTCTTTAGTTATTTTTGCAAACGATTTCGTTTGTATCAAAAACTAAATGAGAATAATTATCTCTAATTCACACTATTTAAATTATGAAACCAGATTTATTTCAAGCTCCTGATTATTATTTATTAGATGATTTGTTAACGGATGAGCATAAATTAGTGCGTGATTCTGCACGTGCTTGGGTAAAACGTGAAGTTTCTCCTATTATTGAAGACTATGCTCAACGGGCTGAATTCCCAAAACAAATCATCAAAGGTTTAGGAGAAATTGGTGGTTTTGGTCCTTATATTCCAGAAGAATATGGCGGTGCTGGATTAGACCAAATTTCTTATGGATTAATCATGCAGGAAATTGAAAGAGGTGACTCTGGTGTTCGTTCTACATCGTCCGTTCAATCATCTTTGGTCATGTATCCCATCTGGAAATATGGAAACGAAGAACAGCGCATAAAATATTTACCAAAATTAGCTACCGGAGAAATGATGGGTTGTTTTGGATTAACTGAACCTGATCACGGTTCCAATCCCGGCGGAATGACCACTAATTTTAAAGACAAAGGCGATCATTATGTATTAAACGGTGCCAAAATGTGGATTTCAAATGCTCCTTTTGCAGATATTGCTGTGGTTTGGGCTAAAAATGAAGAAGGTAGAATTCATGGCTTAATCGTAGAACGCGGGATGGAAGGTTTTACAACGCCGGAAACACATAACAAATGGTCACTTCGTGCATCATCTACAGGTGAATTAATTTTTGATAATGTAAAAATCCCAAAAGAAAATTTATTACCAAATAAATCAGGCTTAGGAGCACCGCTAGGCTGTTTAGATTCTGCTCGATACGGCATCGCATGGGGAGCGATTGGTGCAGCGATGGATTGTTATGATACAGCTTTACGCTATGCCAAAGAGCGTATTCAGTTTGACAAACCGATTGCCGCGACGCAATTACAACAAAAAAAATTAGCCGAAATGATTACCGAAATCACAAAAGCCCAATTATTAACTTGGCGTTTAGGTGTTTTGAAAAACGAAGGAAAAGCCACGACGGCTCAAATTTCTATGGCCAAACGAAATAACGTTGATATGGCCATTAACATTGCCAGAGAAGCACGTCAAATACTTGGAGGAATGGGAATTACGGGTGAATATTCTATTATGAGACACAGTATGAATTTAGAATCTGTGATTACGTATGAAGGTACGCACGACATTCATTTGCTTATCACTGGAGCAGACATTACCGGCATGCAAGCATTTAAATAATTAAACAATAACTAAAATCAATACAAAAAGCTTCTTCATTCGAGGAAGCTTTTTTAGCTTTGTAAAGTAGAACTATCATCCATTCTACTTCGTCTTTATAAATAAAAAATGCTATGAATATTTCGATCATCAATAAAAAAATAGAACCACAAAAAGAACAGTTACTAAATCATTCTTTATACAGAAAAATTAAAACGATTGATGATTTAAGGCAATTTCAAGAATGTCACATTTATGCTGTTTGGGATTTTATGTCGTTACTCAAAGCGTTGCAAGCCTCTTTAACTTGCACAACTACGCCATGGTTACCTGTTGGAAATCCGGAAACGCGTTACCTCATTAATGAAATTGTTTTGGCAGAAGAAACCGATATTTCGTTAGACGGAAAAAGACAAAGCCACTACGAAATGTACATTGATGCTATGAAATCGTGTGGTGCAGATACCAAGTCTATCGAATCATTTTTAGAAAACGTGGTTCAAACTCAGAATATATTTGTTTCCATTAAACAAAGTGATTTGCATCCCAACATAAAAGATTTTCTCGATTTTACTTTTCGTGTCATCGAACAAGGCAAGCCACATGAAATCGCCGCCGCTTTTACCTTTGGAAGGGAAGATTTAATTCCGGAAATGTTTACCGCAATTTTAAAAAATTTTCAAGCCAATTTCCCTGAAAATGATTTGACTAAATTAATTTACTATTTTGAAAGACATATCGAACTAGATGGGGATGAACACGGACCAATGGCCATGATAATGATAAACGAATTGTGCGGCGACAGCGAAATCAAATGGAAAGAAGTGGAAGAAATTTCGATTCAAGCGTTAGAAAAACGAATTGGTTTATGGAATGCGATCGAAGAAAAAATTCTTGAAGCAAATCTGACAATGAGTGAGTAAAGTGTTAAAATTATTTTTATCTTGCAACGTAAAACAAACAAACTGCAATATGAATAAAAATTTTACTTCAACATTCTTCATTTTGTCTTTCGTCTTATTTTCATTTTTTAATGTTATTGGACAAAACACAGAAAAAGTGACTCAATTTGGAAAATCCAAATTAGAAAAAATCAGGTGTGCAACCATTGAAAACGAACAAAAACTTCGGGAACTCTATCCAAACCGAAATAGTGATGCTCAATTTGAAAATTGGTTAGCACCAAAAATAGAAACCATCAAAGCAAATAGACTGGCTTTGAAACAGAACGGTAATTCTACTTTAAATGTAATCACAATTCCGGTTGTGGTGCATGTTATTCATAATGGCGATGCTTTGGGTGCAAATGAAAACATCACCGATGCACAAATTCTTTCACAAATTACTGTATTAAATCAAGACTTTGGTCGAATTGCAGGAACTCCAGGGTTCAACACTAATCCGGTTGGGGTAGATACTGAAATCCAATTTTGTTTGGCCCAACGTGATCCAAACGGACTATTTACAACCGGTATAAATCGTTACAATTTAGGAAGCGAAGCCAGTTGGGAAATAGATGATATAAATACCGAAATAAAACCACAAACACAATGGAACCCTAATGAATACCTAAATATCTGGGTAGTAAACAGAATTGTGTTTACCATCTTTGGAATTGAACTGGGAGAGATTTTAGGTTATGCTCAGTTCCCCACCGGTTCTGGTCTAGAGGGTCTTGAACAAGGTACCGGTCCAGCAAACACAGATGGTGTAGTAATTGCACATCGTTATTTTGGATCTAGCGATATTTTTCCTGCCGGAACATACTCTGCACCTAATGATAAAGGAAGAACAACAACTCACGAAGTAGGCCACTATTTAGGTCTCCGTCATATTTGGGGTGATGGTGGTTTTGGTGTAAACGGTTGTAGTGTAGATGATTTTTGTGACGACACCCCTGTGACAGCTGACCAAAATACAGGTTGCTCTGTTGGTATTGATTCATGTCCAAATTCGCCGGGACTTGACATGGTTGAAAACTATATGGACTATTCTGATGATGCTTGTATGAACATATTTACACAAGATCAAAAAGACAGAATGATAGCCGTTTTAACCAATGCTCAACGAAGATCAACTTTAGTAACTTCTTTAGCTTGTCAACCGGGCCAAACCTTTGACAATGATGGATCTTTAGAGATTTTAAACTTGAATTTGACCAATTGTGGTACAAATTTATCTCCTTCGTTGCGATTAACAAACATTGGGACCAACACAGTCACATCTGCCGAAATTACATATAGTACTGAGGGAAATAGCGACTTAACATTTACGTGGAATGGTACCTTAACTAATGGTCAAAATACCACTATAAACTTACCTACATTATTAGCAAGTGCCGGCAATAATGTATTTTATGCGGCCATCACAGCATTAAATGGTGGTGCCGATGAAAATGAATTAAATAGTACAAGAAGTCAAAATTTTGACGTGGTTTTGGCAAATACCGAGGAAATTACAATTACTATTCTAACAGATGATTATGGAGATGAAACAACATGGGTGCTAAGAGACAGTAATAATAATGAAGTGGCAAGCGGAGGTCCTTACGGAGACAATACAGAATATGCTGAGACTGTAGCCGTTTTAAATAATGAATGTTACACCTTTACCATTTTTGATGAATTTGATGATGGAATCTGTTGCTCTTTTGGAATAGGGAGTTATGAAATTAAAACCTCTGATAATACGACAATTATTTCAGGAGGAGAATTTGGATCATCTGAATCAAAAACTTTTGGTATAAACCAAAACTTAAGTACGATTGAAAATAGCTTTTCCAACGGAATCAAATTATATCCAAATCCGGTTAATTCTCAGTTAAATATTGCTATTTCAAATGAGATTGTATTACCTAATCAGTTTATAATTTACAACAGTTTAGGACAAATAGTAGATAGCAAAAAAATCGCTTCAAGCAATGATTTATCTGTTAACACTGGGTCGTACAGTTCTGGAGTATATTTTATCAAAATCATGATGGATGAACAATCAACTGTAATTCGTTTTATAAAAAACTAATCTAAACAATTTATAATTTTTAACCTCCAAAGCAATTTTGGAGGTTTTTTTTATACCTTTAATTTTCGATTAATTAATTATGTCATCACAAACCCGACTCTCAAGAGCTTTTGAAAATGCAAGAAGAATTTCGTTTGACAATAAGTCAAAATTTATTCTTTTTAGTGATTGTCATCGCGGTGATGCTAGTTTTGCTGATGATTTTGCCAGTAATCGAAATATTTATTTTCATGCGATGAACAATTATTTTACGGAAGGTTTTAGCTATTGCGAATTGGGCGATGGAGATGAATTATGGGAAAACCTTTTCTTTAAAGAACTATTTGAAGCTCATAAAAATGTATATTTACTGTTGAAAAAATTTCATGATTCCAAACGGCTCCACATGATCTATGGCAACCACGATATGGTTTACCGCGATAAAAATGTGGTTAAGAAAAAACTAAGTACTTTTTTCGATCCCAAAACGGGTAAAGACGAACCACTATTCACAGGTATTGAATACCATGAAGCGATTGTTTTAGAAAATTCAGAAACTGGCCAACAACTCTTTTTAACCCACGGTCATCAAGCCGATTTTATGAATTATATCGGATGGAAAATCAATCGGTTTTTAGTGCAAATTTTATGGAAACCACTTCAAGTTTGGGGAATAAAAGACCCAACCAGTCCTGCCAAAAATTATGTTGAGTTAATTAAAATTGAACGACGAATTAAAAAATGGATTGTTAGTAATCACAACATTATAACTGTTACCGGACACACCCATCGACCACGATTTCCCAATACCAATGACAACTCTATTAATTATTTTAATGATGGAAGCTGTGTCCACCCCAGAAGTATTACCGGAATTGAAATTGTGGAAGGAACCATCTCATTGATCAAATGGTTTATAGACACAAAATCAGATGGTACATTACAAATTGTTCGCGAATGTTTAGAAGGTCCAGTTGAATTAACTGCTTATCAAAAAAAGGAAATATGAAAAGGCAACTCTGTTTATTAGTGATTTTATTTTTATCATTTTTTGGATGTTCCGATGATGATGAAACACCGCCTAACATTCAAATTCCTGTGATACGAAACATAAATTACTTGGCATTGGGAGACAGTTATACCATTGGTCAAAGTGTTTGTGAAACATGCCGTTTTCCGGAACAATTGAAAGATAGTTTAAAAAATCACCTTCCCTCTACAGATAATATTTCTGTGAAAGTGGTGGCCCAAACGGGTTGGACAACCACCAACTTAAAAAACGCTATTGCTAACGAAAACTTAATTGCAGAATTTGATTTGGTAACGCTGTTAATTGGTGTGAATAATCAATACCAAAACAGGCCTTTTTCATTGTACGAGACAGAGTTTCCGGAACTGTTGCAAACAGCAATAACCTTAGCGAATGGAGATTTGAATCGAGTGATTGTCGTTTCGATTCCTGATTATGCATTTACGCCTTTTGGTCAAGGAAGTTCTAATCCGGAAAATATTTCGAATCAATTGGATCAATATAATTTATTTGCTAAAAATCATGCAGAATCACTCGGAATTGAATTTGTGAATATAACCGACATCACTCGGCAAGGATTGAATAATTCGGAATTAGTTGCTTCAGATAATTTGCATCCCTCGGAATTGGCTTATACTCAATTTGTAGAAAGACTGCTTCCTATTGCAAAAAACATTTTAGGAATATAATTATTGTGCAGGAGCCAATTCAACTTCCAAACCGTTAATTTCCGGTGTAATGTGAATTTGACAACCTAGTCTGCTATTTTCTTTAACGTGATAGGCTTCCCAAAGCATTGCATCTTCATCGGGAGATTTTTCAGGTAATGGAACATCATTTTCATTCAAAATATAACATTGACAGGAAGCACACATCGCCATTCCTCCACAAACACCAATAGTTCCTTCTTCTGCTAGTTCATAAGCACGAACCAATTCCATGATGTTCATGTTCATGTCGGTTGGAGCTTGCACTTCGTGTTTTGTTCCGTTTCGGTCGGTGATTTTGATGGTGATGTCTTGGGACATGTTTTATGTTTTATGTTTCAGGTTTCAGGTTTCAAGCTCACAAACAACTTGAAACCTGAAACTTGAAACAAAAATAAATTATTCTATCGATTTTACAACTGCTTTCTCTGCTTCTTTTCGGGTTCCGTCAAAACCATCTACGCCCGAAACGGTGGTGTATTTCAGCACGTATTTTTTGCCGGGATTTAATCGATTATAAACACTTTGACACATTAAGGTGGCTTCGTGGAATCCGCATAAAATGAGTTTTAATTTTCCAGGATAAATGTTTACGTCGCCAATGGCATAAATTCCTTCGATGTTGGTTTGATAGTCTAATGCATTGTTGACTTTTATCGCATTCTTTTCGATTTCTAATCCCCAGTTTGCGATTGCTCCAAGTTTTGGTGTTAAACCGAAAAGCGGAATAAAATAATCGGTTTCAACATTCATCCGTGCTCCGTTGATTTCGATATCCACCGATTCGATGCGTTCGGATCCTTTGAAACCAATGACTTCGGCCGGTGTAACTAATTTTATTTTTCCGGAATTTTTTAATTCTTGTACTTTTTCTACTGAATCTAACGCTCCACGGAATTCATTTCTACGGTGCACTAAGGTTACTTCTGAAGCCACATCAGAAAGGAAAATGCTCCAATCTAAGGCCGAATCTCCACCACCGGAAATGACGATTTTTTTCCCACGGTACTTTTCAGGATCTTTCACAAAATAGTCAACACCGCGATCATTTTGTTCGTAAAATTCGATGTCTTTCAGAATTGGTTTTCTAGGTTCGAATGTGCCTAAACCGCCTGCAATTGCAATTGCTTTTGCCTGGTGTTGCGTTCCTTTGTTAGTGGTCACGATGAAACTTCCGTCTTCCAGTTTTTCGATGGTTTCTGCGGTTTCTCCCAAGGTAAATCCGGGTTGAAATTGCTTGATTTGTTCCATCAAATTGATGACCAAATCGCCTGCCAATACTTCGGGATAGCCGGGAATATCGTATATTGGTTTTTTGGGATATAATTCGGCTAATTGACCGCCGGGCTGCGGAAGTGCATCAATGAGATGACATTTTAATTTTAATAATCCTGCTTCGAAAACAGTGAAAAGTCCGGTCGGGCCGGCTCCAATAATAAGTATGTCGGTTTGTATCATTCTTTTTAAGTTACTAAGGTTCTGAGTTGCTGAGGTTCTGAGGTTTTTAAATGCTGAGCATCTGAGCAACTGAGTTTTTAGGTTTTACTTTGCGAAAATAGTTCTTCTTTTTTCTTTTGGATATGATATTTGTCAGTTAGCCCGGACTGCGTGAGGGATAGCAGCGGAAAGCCCGGAGCACAAAAAACAAATTTTGTTGGACTCAAAAAACGACCAACGGAAGCTCTTTTGTGACCTTAGAAAATTGTTTTTTCTGGGCGATCCCGATAGCTATCGGGATGGAGCGGATAGCCCGTACACGCCCAACTAAAAAATTAGGATACGTTTTCGACTGTTTCGATTTGTGGCACATATTTTTTAATGGTGGTTTCTACTCCAGCTTTCAAGGTCATTTGATTGACGCTGCAGCCTACGCATGCACCTTCGAGACGAACTTTAACGTGTTTATCGTCGAGGACATCGATGAGAGAAATGTTTCCGCCGTCTGATTCCAGGAATGGACGGATTTCATCTAAGGCTTTTTCAATTCCTAATCTAATTTCTTCTTTTGTCATTATTTCTTTCCTTTTACAGCCGAACAGCCGGCCATTGTGGTGATTTTTATTGCTTCTGTTGGTGGTAAACTTTCATTACGATTAACCACTTCTTGCACTACGTTTCGAGCAATTTCTTCGAAAGCGGCTTCTAACGGCGTGGCAGTTTGAAGAGCGGCGGGACGACCATAATCTCCGGCTTCTCGAATACTTTGTATTAATGGAATCTCGCCAAGCATTGGCACTTGTAAATCTTGTGCTAAGTTTTTGGCTCCTTCTTTTCCAAAGATATAATATTTGTTGTTGGGTAATTCTTCCGGCGTGAAATAAGCCATATTTTCAATGATTCCTAACACGGGAACGCTGATTGCATCGGATAAAAACATGGAAACCCCTTTTTTGGCATCAGCCAAAGCAACGGCTTGCGGCGTGCTCACAACAACAGCTCCAGTGATAGGCAGCGATTGCATGATAGAAAGGTGAATATCGCCCGTTCCGGGTGGTAAATCGATGAGCAGGAAGTCGAGTTGACCCCAATCAGCATCAAAAATCATTTGGTTTAAGGCTTTGGCAGCCATCGGTCCACGCCAAATAACGGCTTGATCCGGTTTGGTAAAAAATCCGATGGAAAGTATTTTTACTTCGTAACTTTCAACGGGTTTCATTTTTGATTTTCCGTCGACCTCAACAGAGATTGGTTTTTCATTTTCAATATCAAACATTATTGGCATTGATGGCCCGTAAATATCTGCATCTAAAACTCCAACATTGAAACCCATTTTGGCTAATGTTACGGCTAAATTGGCTGTAACTGTGGATTTCCCCACACCGCCTTTCCCGGAAGCAATGGCAACAATGTTGCTGATTCCCGGAATTGGTTTTCCTTTGATTAGATTTGGATTTTCGGGTTTTGCGGGAGCTTCTACTTTGATATTGACTTTTACTTTGGCTTTTTCGTACACCAAATCGTGGATGGTTTTGATGATGTCAACTTCTGCTCTTTTTTTGATGTGCAAAGCTGGGGTTGACAAGAGTAATTCTACTACTACTTCGTCGCCAAAAGTGAGTACATTTTGCACAGCTCCACTTTCAACCATATTCTTTCCTTCGCCAGCCACAGAAATGGTTTCCAAGGCTTTGAGTATTTCTTTTCTGTCGAGTTTCATAATTTACCTCACCCCAAATTTTGGGCAATTTTAAGTTAATAAAAAATCAGCTTTATTTAAACTGAATTTATAGTGCAAAGATAATACGAAAAGTAGAGAAACAGTAGTTAAAGAATTGAAAATGTTTATGGAGGGATAAGCGGAAGGTTATAGGTAAAAGGTAATGGGTTATTGTAAAAATGTAGTGCTTTTGTAATTATTTGAAAAATTAGGAAATAATTACAAGGTAACCTTCGGTTCCCAAAAAACCTTCTCGAAATCAACAATTTGATTATCAACGACTTTTATTCCTTCACTTTCTAACAATTGCTGCATTAAGTTAGTGCCTTGAAAATGATGTTTTCCGGAGAGAATTCCTTTTCGATTGACCACTCGATGTGCAGGAACATCTTCCCTATTATGAGAAGCATTCATCGCCCAACCTACCATTCGGGCAGAACGAGCCGTGCCTAAAGCTTTGGCAATTGCTCCATAGGAAGTGACTCTTCCGTATGGAATTTCTTTGGCGATGGCGTAAACTCTTTCAAAAAAATTTTCTTCCATCTTTCAAAGTATTACTGATAAACAATTTTGAAAAGGGCGAACAAAGCCACAAGTCCGGTTATTGAACCAATGACATAATTGATGTTTCTGGATAAGAAGGAATCCTTTTTTTCCTTTCCCTTAAAAAAAGAAATATATCCAAAAAACACTAAAAAAGCAGCAATGGCTGAAGCTGCCGAAAAAGCATAAATAAAAAACGCATCAAAATTAAAATAACCATACGAACCCAATGTGATACTCACAAAAACATAGTACGGAATTGGAAATAAATTGAGTGAAGACAACAACATCCCTAAAAAGAAACGACTTGATTTGCTTCGCATTTTAATTTCTTCTTTCTTTTTTTTGGTTTTAGGCTTTTTTGCTATCCACAAGAAATAAACCGTCAAGATCGTAAAAATTACTAAACCTATTTCCTGTAAAACGGTACTGATATTGGCTCTTCTATCAATAAACCGAGAAAACAAGACCGCTAGTAACGTTTGAAAAAAAACAATAATCGAAGCTCCAAATGCAAACCATAAGGCACGATTTCTTCCATCACGCATACTCACTTTTGCGGCAGTCATGTTGAGCAATCCGGGTGGAGTTGTTCCGATGGCTGCGGCTGAAAGTCCGAGAATGATGGGAAGGGTGAGGTTCATTTATTGTGGTTATTGGTAAAAGGTGATGGGTAATTGGTTGTTTACTTTATCTTAAATTGTATATAGGTTATCGCTTTATTAATTTCTAAATATTGTTTTTCATAGAATGTTTGAATGGCTGTCACCACTTCCGGCGAACCTTCGTTTCGATAGACATTATGGTTAGCATAAATCACTTCATGACCTTCACCGTGCAATAGACCGAGTGTGTAGCCATGCATGAATTCGCTATCTGTTTTCAAATGAACAATTCCGTCTTTTTTAAGCACTTTTTTATAGCGTTGTAAAAATTCGGTATTTGTCATTCTGTGTTTGGTTCGTTTGTATTTGATTTGCGGATCGGGAAACGTTATCCAAATTTCATCCACTTCATTTTCGGCAAAACAGTATTCAATCAATTCAATTTGTGTGCGAAGAAAGCCAACATTATTCAACCCGGTTTCCACAGCTGTTTTTGCACCACGCCAAAATCGAGCACCTTTAATATCTATTCCAATAAAATTTTTGTTAGGGTAGCGTTCTGCTAATCCAACGGAATATTCGCCTTTTCCACATCCTAATTCCAAAACAATTGGGTTGTCATTTTTAAAAAAGTTTTTATTCCAATTTCCTTTCCATTCAAAATCGCCCGAAACCACTTCTTCTCGGGTTGGTTCTATTACATTTTGAAACGTTTCATTCTCTTTAAAACGCTTTAATTTATTCTTACTTCCCACTTAATTTAATTTTTTGGTAAAATTAGGGAAATATACCCAATCAAAATTAATAGTACCTTTACAGTTATTAAATGAGTTATTAAGACTTGGAAACTGCAAAACCAAAAATTCTCGTTGCTCCCTTAAATTGGGGACTCGGTCACGCCACACGATGCATTCCGATTATCGAAGCTTTGTTGGAAAACAATTTTGAACCCGTTATCGCTTCCGATGGTGTGGCTCTGCACATTTTGCAGAAAGAATTTCCGGAATTAATTTTTTTGGAATTGCCTTCCTATCAAATTGAATATGCCAAAAATGGTGCTTTTTTTAAATGGAAACTGATTAAAAACAGTCCGAAAATGATGGAAGCCATTTATATGGAAAGAAAATTGGTGAAAAAGTGGGTAAAAGAATATGATCTTTCAGGTATTATATCCGATAATCGATTAGGCATTTATTCTAAAAAAGTGCCTTCTGTTTTTATTACGCATCAATTGAATGTATTAACCGGAAACACGAGTTGGATTACCAGTAAGCTACATCAATATATCATTAAAAAATATGAAGAATGTTGGGTGCCGGATGTAGCAGAAATTCCGAACCTGACCGGAAAATTAGGTCATTTAAAAAATCCTCATTTTAAAATCAATTACATTGGTCCTCTAAGTCGTTTAAATAAAAAAGATTTGCCAAAGAAATATGATTTAATGGTTATTCTTTCCGGTCCGGAACCACAGCGATCGATGTTGGAAATGCATTTGAAAGAAGAAATAAAAAGATATGTTGGCGATGTTGTTTTTGTTCGCGGAGTGATAGAACCTGAACAAAAATCGGAACAAATTGACCATGTGACTTTTTATAATTTTATGACATCGGCACAACTTGAACAAACGTTTAACGAAAGTGAATTAGTGCTTTGTCGTTCCGGTTACACCACCGTTATGGATTTGGCAAAATTGGGAAAAAAAGCCTTTTTTATTCCGACTCCCGGCCAATTTGAACAGGAATATTTAGCCAAAAAATATAAAAAAGATGGTGTTGTTCCGTTTGCCAAACAAGAAAAGTTTGTCATCGAAAATTTATATGAAGTGGATTTGTATAAAGGATTACAAAGTTTTAAAAACAACTTAAATTGGAAGAATTTATTTCTGCTTTTTGATAAAAAAACTAACTAATTAAAGCATTGATGTCGATATGATCCGGTAATCTACCTACGTTTTGCAGTTTAATTCCGGCTAATTTTTGAGCAATCGTTATGCTTTCCACCAATGATTTATGGTTGAGTTGGGCATAGAGGAAACCGGTCCAAAATGCATCTCCGGCCCCGGTAGCGTCTTTTATTTCTTTGACCGGTAAAGCTTCTTGAAATATAAGTCCATTTAGTTTGTCCGATAAAACTACTCCTTTTTTACCTTTTGTTAAACAAATGGTTTGCGCCCCCATTGCATGAAAAAATTCAAAAATATAATCTTCGGATTTCATGGATGCAAACAATCGGTAACAGTCATCTTCACTTATTTTTACTAACGGATCAGTAGCCAAATATCGTTTGATAATCTCAATTGCTTCGTGTCGGTTAGGCCAAATTCGCTCTGAAAAATTCAGATCGATACTCAATTTTAATCCTAATTCCTTCGCTCTTTCGGCACGTCTCAAAATAGTTTCGCGGGCAGGGTTTCTACTTAATGCGAAACACGTGGTATGAAAGATTTTAGATTTCATAAGAAGTTCATCTGGGATTTGACTCGGGTAAATTTCGCAATCTGCTTCTCTATAAGGAATAAAATCAGGGGTTTCTGTTGACTTTGAAACAAAAATAACGGAAGTAGGCTTTTCTTCCGATTTAAAAATATAGTCAGTTTGAACACCATTTGCTTTCAGTTTTCTAATAATGTAATCCCCTAAACCATCTTGTCCACAAGTAGCGACAAGAACAGCATTAAGTCCTAATCGAGAGGCATTTACCGCTACATTTGTAGGTGAACCTCCTAAAAAACGGTGGTAATCTTTTGTTCTGTTTATGGAAGTATTAATTTCATGACCAATAAAATCGATTAAAACTTCGCCTACTGCAAGTATGTCAGTTGTTTTTTCCACTTTAAAAAAATAATTTAAAATCCTCTTCAATTGTTTTTTCTACTAGTATAGTTGCCGCTGCACTCCACGCACAAAACCGAACACCATTAGGTTCTCCTGTTTCTGAATTGAAATTTTCATAAAATCCAAAATCAGCTTTTTCATTTGCACTATTTAAAGAATTTAATACATTTTCACATTCTTGGTCCATCCCCAATTGGTGTAGTGCCATTCCAAAAAAACCATTCACCATAGGCCAACTTCCGCCATTATGAAACTCGTAGGGTTGGTTTCTGAATTCGTATTTGCAGTTGTTTTTTAATATATTCCACTCCCAGTCGGCTGGTTGTATGGGCGGCCAAAAAGCCGGTATTAATTGTAACGGTAAATTGTTTTTCAATTTTATAGCCTGCTCCATCATTTTTCGTTGAAAGGAGAGTTCTCCGATATTTAAAATCACTGCCAATGCGTGAGCAAAAGCATCAAAATACATTTTGTACCCAGCAGGTGAAAAGGAGCAAGGCATAAAATCTTTTATTTCTGCTTCTTGGTAGGCTTTCGGGTGCACTTTTTCGGATGCCGCATTTGGCAAAAAATTATGTTCGACTTTGTCAGTAATTGCTTTTATTTTGTGTGTCAATTCGTCACTTTCAAGAAAATAATTATAACTTTTTAACGCCCAGATACGTAAAAGCTGATCGTATAAAACATAGCCCTCTGTAATATATTCATCGGCCCAATTCCCGGATATTGGCACATAAATCAAGTGATTATTATTGAATTCCCAACAATCCAATAAACGAATCGCTTTTTCTATATTGGATTTATATTTTTTAATAATTTCTTTTTCTTTTTTAAAAAAAGCCAATTGACAAACTCCTATTATAAACCATGTTACCGCATCAACTCTTCCGGTTAACCCGCCGTAACTTACCTCAACACCATTTTCTGCAAGATAAACATTGGAAGGAATGGTGCCCTTTTCATGTTGATGAGTAGCTAAGGTTTCAAGGGTTTTTTCAAATGTTTTAATTAACATTTCATCTTTAGAGGCCAAAGCTGCCAAGCCGCAAATCACGCCATCACGTGCCCAAACTCGCTTGTAGTTTGAAATGTCATTTGCCGAAGCTTCAAAACCATGCGGTGATGAAACATTATTTAACAATTCGACTGCTTTATGATAGACTAATGAATTCATGAAGTTAATTCGTTTTTGTTTTTAACTTTAATAAAAAGTGTTAATATGCCTCCAATTACAAGAAACACACCTGCTAATCGGATTACATTGATAGGATTTTGCCCTAACCAATCGTATACAAAAAACTGCATCGTAAGTATTTGAATGGCCATCGGAATAACAATAAACATATTAAAAATTCCCATATAAACACCAACTTTATCTTTAGGAATTGAACCGGCCAATAGTTGATAAGGCATGGCCAACATGGAAGCCCAAGCGATTCCTAAACCAACAGGATATAAAAACAGGGTTGTGATCGCAATCGTTTCTCCAAATGGATTATACATATTGAACAGTACCGTTGAATCATTTAAATAGGGAATAGAAAAAACGCCAATCCCTCCGACAATTAGGGCGAAAAAATGAACTCCTTTTGCACCAATTTTTAGGGCTAAAGGAACTAAAGCAAAAGCTACTACAAAACAGATGATATTATAAGTTCCATTCAGACTTCCTGTCAATAATTGTGCTTTGGAAAAACCTTCACTGGACTGTTCGGTGGTGTTGTATAATGAAATTGACAATGTTGAAGTGATGTATTGCTAATAACAAAACATGGCATACCACGTAAAAAATTTTACCGGAATTAACTGTTTCATGGTTAACGGCATGTTGGTAAAAGCTTCTTTTATCTCTACAAAGGTTCTTTTTACTACCGGAGTCTTTTTCTTTTCCTTGAGTAATTCAAATTCTTCGGCCGTGGGCGGAATCTCTTTGGTTGTAAGAACAGTTAATAAAATGGTGGCTACTGAGGCAAAAGCTCCAATAAAAAAGGCCCAATAGGTATACGTTGGAATTCCGTTTTCAAATTTATCGCTAATGGCTAACATTCCCAAAGAAACTAAAATAGCCGGTGTAAAATTGGCCAAAGTGATTCCCAAACCTGTAAAAAAGCTTTGCATTAAAAAGCCGATTGAATGTTGCTCTTTGGGTAACCTGTCGGCCACAAACGCTCGGTAAGGTTCCATGGCAATATTGTTGGCGGCGTCTAAAATCCACAACAAGCTGGCAGCCATAAAAATAGTAGTTGAAAAAGGCATTAAAACAAGTGCGACACTGGCAATTAAAGCTCCAATCAAAAAAAACGGCTTTCTTCTGCCGAATCTTGGCGACCACGTTCCGTCGCTCACCGCACCAATAATAGGTTGAACCAAGAGTCCGGTTACCGGCCCGGCTAGCCATAGCATAGGCAGACTGGCTTCATCTGCTCCCAGGTATTTGTAAATTGCACTCATGTTACTTTGTTGCAACCCGAAACTGAATTGAATTCCGAAGAAACCGAAATTCATATTCCAGATTTGCCAAAAGTTCATTTTGGTTTTTTGAATCATGCCATTTCCTTTATTATTGGGTTATTTTATTTAAAAAAATAGTAAAATCGGGTTCATTTGTAAACACTATTCCATTTTTGTCGACCACAGGCAGATTTAAATTGGAAGTGGGGATGTTATTTGCACGAAGTTTATTCAGCATTTCTCGAAGTGCATTTTCATCTTTGTCGATATCAAAATAGACAAAATCCAACTTTTGTTCTTCGGCATGTTTTTTTGCGTCGAGGCAATAATGACACGAATCACTACCATAGATTATGATTGCTACTTGTTGATTTTGCGTTGTATTATCTTGAGAAAAAGCTATATCAACAAAAAACAAAACAAAAGAAATAAAAAAGAAACGGTTCATAAAAATTGTTTCAAAAATGAATTAAAAAAAATGAAAAATTATGATTCTAAACCTACTTTGTATTCGTAAAAGTTCCCGAATCCAAAAAGGACTAAGGAACTTTTCTCTAAAACAAGTAAATAGCAACGTAAACTAACTTTTAAAATCTGTAGGATAAAGTTAAAGCGCTCGTTCTTCCATTAATTGAACGTGCTCTAACAATATTATCGGTGTTTTCAACAATACTTCCTTCCTCTACCTCCGTAATTCCGATGGTGTTAAATACATTGTTAACATTCACAGAAGCAAACAATCCTTTGGTTAATTCAAAATTGATAAATGGGTTAAAGTAGACATAACCCGGCATGATTAATTCATTACTATCTTGGGCGAACGATTTTGTTGTACCGATAAATGACACCCCAACATTATGCTTTCCGTCTGTACCAAATTTGTAGGCTGCTATTGCATTATAAATAAAATCCGCTTGTCTTCTTGGAGCATTTCCTTCTACTGCGGGATTGATCACATCGTTAGAAATTTCGGCTTTCGTCCAAGTTACACTTCCGTTAAAGTTGAACTTATCCATGGTATAACTACCCTCTAATTCTAAACCATAAGCGGTGTAATCTCTTTGAATTTCTCTAATTCCAGCTGGAGCAAAATCCCAGTTTTGTTCTGAAGTTAAAGCATAAAAACCTGTTGCATAAAAAGTGTGGTTTGACCCTTTTCTTTTATACCCAATTTCTGCTTGATTTACCATATCGGCACTCAAACCAGAAACGGCTGCACCCGATGGTAAAATATTTGCCCCAAACAACAATCTGTCTGCGTTTGCTCTACCGCCACGGCTGTATCTGGCAAAAAGGGATTGATTTTCAGCCAGCATATAGTTTCCTCCAAATGAATAAGATACATAATCAAAGTCGTAATTCACAGGCATTCTATTCGCATTATCAATTACTGATACGCTTTGTTCCGGGCCTTCAACTGTACCGTTGTTATCTACATCTAAATTTGTAGATTGAGTAGCCCCTGCATACGTTCCTCTTACTCTTCCGCTATCAAAACGTAAACTCACATCTACATTAAACTTATCACTAAATTTATATTGACCCGCAACATACGGTGCGGTTATATCGTAATTGGTGTCGTAATTTCTTGTACAACAGTTACCCCAAAAAGGAACTCCGTAGGCATAAAGACCGTTTACAGAATTTGAACCGGCATTTAATAAAGCGGCATTATCTCCTTTCACTTCCATTAAATAAGAATTCCACAGCCACGACATTGAAATCGTCTGAAAAGCTTTGTAATAACCTAAAGTCAAATCAAAATCGCCAAATTTTTTGGCTAATTTTAGGTCATTTGTGAAGTTATTGAAATTATTAATTTCTGTATCAAAAGTATGAATTCTCATCACTAAATCTGAACCATTGACTGCATTTCCAGCTTGACCGCCATTGGCGTACGTTAAGTTTGGCACACCAAATTCGGTTGCAAAATCTGCGGCAGTTTGAACTTGAGCGGGAAACGGGGAAACAAATCTACCTTTGTGAAAATTTTGTCTGAAACGGTCTTCAATTTTCCAACCGTTCCCAATATCAAAAGAAAGTTCTCCACCGAAAGAAGTCGCCACCGGACGCATACCATCGCTCATATTGCTTCTTCTTCTTTGCCCGTCTTGCCCTACCGTTAAATTATCTAGAAACAAAGCACTGTGTTGTGTGTCTCGTAAAATATCAAAATTATTAAGTGAATTCCAATTTGGGTTTGCATTTGTTCCACTTACTTTCACCGGCATTGGTAAATAACCAATCGCTCGATCATTCAAATGTTTGAAATACAAACGCACGTGCCCATTTTTAAATTCCTTTGTCATATTGGCTTTTAATTGACCGCCAACATTTCCGGTATAACCTGCATTTCGAGGACCTTCCCCTTGACGATAAAAACCACCTACATGGAAAAATAATCCATCTCCAATGGGTGAACCGTATTCAAAATCAGTACGGTAATTGTCAAAATCAACACCAAATGATTGCATTAAAGAACCGCCTTCTGTCTTTCCATTTTTACTAATAAAGTTGATGATACCGCCAGGCGAATTACTGGCTAAAGTAGAAGCAGAACCTCCACGAATGGCTTCTATTCTTGAAATTGTTTGGTCTGCCCGTATAAAAATATCGGAATTACCAAATGCTACATCGCCAAATTGCATGACAGGCATTCCATCTTCATGAATTTGAAGAAACTTAGCCCCTCCCGATGCGACAGGAATACCTCTGATAGTGATATTGGCATTTCCTTCACCACCTGTTGATTCCGATTTAATACCTGGGATTGAACGGAAAATCTCAGCCGTTGCTCTGGGAGCAGCTTGTTCGATTTGCTTCGTTGAGACAGAGCTTATCGATACACTGGATTGCAGTTTCGACCTTGGATTAATCACTCCAGTTACAACGACATCATCCAATTGAGTAGCATCTTCAATTAATACTACTTCAATTGTAGTATTCCCATTTATAGTTACTGTTTGTTTTTTTGTTTTGTAACCGATAAAAGAGGCAACTAACGTTAGGTTTCCGTTTTCTAGTTCTGAAAGTTGAAAAACTCCATCCAAGTCTGATGAAGTTCCTTTTGAAGTTCCTTCTACAACAATGTTTACGCCAGGCAAAAGGTTACCTGAATTATCTTTGACAACGCCGTTGATTGAGCCGGATTGTGCAAAAACTGTCAATGAAAAAAAACATAGGAAAAGAAAAGCAACCTTTTTAAAATGTAATTCTGTTCTCATTTTGTTTTGTTTAGTTAATAAAATTAAGATATATTTTTTACGAATCTAATTTATATCATGCTAAATAATTAGCTATTTGAAAACGAAAACGTTTTCGAAAGTGCCGAAAACGTTTTCGGTTTTTTATACCATTTTTTTTTCCATATTTGTAACATGAAAGAAAAAGAGACAACATTAAAGGTAATTGCTGAAAAACTGAACATTTCGATCACTACCGTTTCAAAAGCATTAAAAAACTACTCCGATGTGAGTCCTACAACGCGTGAAAAAGTTTTAGAATTAGCCCGAGAATTGCATTACACACCCAATTCTTTTGCAGTAAATCTTCGTACTAAAGAATCTAAAACAATCGGATTAATTATCCCTGAAGTGGTTCATCATTTTTTTTCAAGTGTCATTAACGGCATCATCGCAGAAGCAGAAAAAAATGAATATTTAGTGATTATTCTTCAATCGAATGAATCCTTGGAATTAGAGAAAAAGCAAGTTCAACTCCTTATCAATAAAAGAGTAGACGGAATCATTATGTCATTATCCAATGAATCCAATGATGATGATCATATTCGAGAAATTATTCATCGCAACATTCCGTTTGTCATGTTTGACAAAATTTCGAAGATGATACCGTGCTCCAAAGTAATTATAGATGACCAAAAAGCAGCATCGGCTGCAGTTGAACATTTAATTACAGTAGGTTGTAAAAAAATTGCTCATATCAGAGGTCCTGTTAATCCGCAAAATGCCATTGATCGTTTTTTAGGTTATAAAAAAGCATTAGAAAAAAACAATATTTCTTTCGACAAAAATTTAGTTTTCACCTGTGTTCGAGTTTCTTTTGAAGAAGGATATGAATTTGCCAAACAAATATGTAAAAATCATCCTGATGTAGATGGTATTTTTGTGATTACCGATTTAGTGGCTGTTGGTGTATTAGCCTATTTGAATGAGAATAATATTAAAGTTCCGGAACAAATAGCGGTCATTGGTTTTAGCAATTGGTTCATGTCGCAAGTCATCAAACCAAAATTAAGCACAGTTGACCAGCCCAGTTATGAAATGGGTGTAAGTGCATTCAATTTGTTGTTGAAAGAAATCAGAGCAGTGAAAGAAGATAAACCAAAAGTTATTGAAAACCTAATTCTAGACACACAACTTATTATTCGTGAGTCCAGTAAAAAATAATTTATTTCTGCTTTTCGAGCGTAAATGAAAATTCTGAACCTACACCAAACTGACTTTCTACGTAGATTTTTTCGTTATGACCTTCGATGATATGTTTCACGATTGCCAATCCTAAACCGGAACCACCTTCGGAACGGGCTCCGCTTTTATCTACTCTATAAAAACGTTCAAATAGTCTTGGAATATGTTGTTTTTGAATACCTTCGCCATTATCCGTTATTCGCACGATAATTTTGTTTTTCACTAAGTTTTCAATGCTCACTTCAGTTGTTCCGCCTTCTCTTCCGTATTTGATGGAATTCATAACCAAATTGGTAACCACTTGTTGAATTTTTTCCTGATCGGCACGCACATAAATTGGGTTGGAATACTTTGTATCAAAAGTTAAGGTGATGTGTTTTTTGGAAGCTCGCATTTCGAGTAATTCGAATACATTCTTCACCAATTCTACCACATCAAAAATAGAGTATTCAAGGTTTAAATCACCCGTTTCCAATTTGGTAATCATGTCTAAATCTTTTACGATATAGATTAATCGCTCCACTCCTTTTTCGGCTCTTTCAAGGTATTTTTTTCGAAGGGTTTTATCATTCATAGCTCCATCCAAAAGTGTAGCAACGTAACCTTGAACAGTAAATAGCGGTGTTTTTAATTCGTGTGAAACGTTTCCTAAAAATTCTCTTCGGTATTCTTCTCGAACTTTTAGAGTTTCAATTTCGAGCTTTTTGTCGGTGGCAAATTTTTTAACTTCTTTTGTTAAAGTGGCCATATCTGTTGTGATTGGCTGACTTCTAAATGTTGTAGAATCTAGTAAAGAAACATCATCGTAGATTTTTTTCACCCTACGATAAATAAATCGTTCCACCCGATATTGAATCACAAAAAACGAAAAAAGATAAATGGAAAGTCCGAAAACAGTAATAAACAGCCAATTTATTTCATAAAAGAAATAAGTCGTCAACAGCAAAAACCCAATAGAAAATAGGGAAACATAAAGTGCTGATTTTATCGCAAATTTGTATGTTTTTTTAAAATTAATGGCCATTAAAAACAGTTTTCATTTGGTTAATATGCTCTCAAAAGTAAACTATTTTCAACGAAAGAGGAAATTGAATTATACTTCCAGTTTATAACCCACACCTTTGATGGTTTTAAAAAGATCGTCGCCAATTTTTTCTCTTAATTTTCTAATGTGTACGTCGATGGTTCTTCCGCCCACAACCACTTCGTTGCCCCAAACTTTATCTAAAATTTCTTCTCTTTTGAATACTTTTCCGGGTTTTGAAGCCAGTAAATAGAACAATTCAAATTCTTTTCTTGGTAATATTATTTCTTTACCGCCTTGAATAATTTTGTATTCTTCTCGGTTTACTTCGATATTTCCAACAGTTAAGACATCGCTTTTGGCTTCATCCTCTTTTAAACGACGTAAAAGTGCTTTGACTTTACTTACCAATACTTTTGGTTTGATTGGTTTGGCGATATAATCATCGGCACCGGCTTCAAAACCGGCAACTTGTGAGTAATCTTCGCTTCTTGCCGTTAAAAATGCTACAATAACATTACTTAATTCGGGAATCTTTCTGATGTGTTCACAGGCTTCCATACCATCCATTTCGGGCATCATCACATCCATTATAATTAGGTGCGGCAATTCCTTTTTTGCTTTTTGAACGGCTTCTTTTCCGTTCACAGCAGTAACAATCTGATAGCCTTCTTGAGCCAAATTATACCCTACAATTTCGAGTATATCTTGTTCATCATCAACCAATAAGATTTTAATTTCCTTTTTTTTCATATTCAAAAGTGTGTGCGTTTTGCGATGTAAAGGTAAAGATAATACAAAATGAAATACGTTGTTAACTGTAATTTAATCTGTTAACATTATGGTAACCTAATTGAAACGAAATCGTAACAAGTGGATAACATCAACTTTACAAGTTAGCCGTTTCTTTGCCCCATAAATTAAAACACCTGAAATGAAATTCAATTTAACTTTAATTACACTTTTAATTACGTTCTTCTCGTATGCCCAGAAAGGCAGCGTAAAAGGTACATTGACTGACAAAGATATGAACAATGAACCACTTCCTTTTGCAAATGTTCAATTAAAAGGAACAACAATTGGAACTACTACAGATGAAAATGGTAAATATAGTATTGATGCTGAACCTGGAAATTATAAAATAGTTTTTAGTTTTTTGGGGTATGAAAGCGTTGAAGTTAGTGTTACAGTAAAAGCAAACCAAACAACAACTATAAATAGTTCATTAACTGCCGGTGGTGGAGTTGCTCTACAAGATGTTGTTGTGGCTACTACAAGGAGAAAGAATACAGAGTCTGCCCTAGTAATGGAAATGAAAGAGGCAAAACAAGTAATAAGTGCGATTTCTGCCGAACAAATGAGTAAAGGCACAGATAGTAATGCTGCACAAGCCATGCAACGTGTTCCTGGAGTTACTATTAATGATGGTAAATTTGTAATGGTAAGGGGTTTGAATGAAAGATATAATAATGTTATGATTAATGGTGCTTTGGCTCCTAGTACAGAAGTAGATAGAAGAACTTTTTCTTTCGATTTGCTTCCCACAAGTGCCTTAGAAAAAATGACTGTTAGTAAGACTGGAGCAGCTTATTTGCCAGGAGATTTTGCTGGGGGTCTTGTAAGTGTAACTACATCGGAAAATTTCAATGATTTCACACAGTTGTCTTTTAATGTTGGTTTTAGAAACAATACAACATTTGATGATTATTTTCAGACTGAAGGTTCACCAACAGATTTTTTAGGTACTGACAATGGTTTCCGTCAATTACCAAGTGGATTTCCATCGGATAGAGATGCATTAAACAATAATGAACAAAGTGTATTAGCTGCCAACCAGCTATCAAATAATTTTAATCCTACTGAAGGATCAGCATTTTTAGATACAGGAATAGGATTTAGTTTAGGAAGACAAATAAAATTAAAGAATGATAGATTATTGAGTACAATTAATATGCTATCATATTCAAATAAATTTCAAAATTTTACCAAAAATGTAAATACATACATTAATGATTTAACTAGCGGAAATGTGACCCAACAGCAGTTACAAAGAGATTTTGATGATGCGTACTATAGTAATGAGGTTAGGCTATCTCTGTTATCAAACTGGTCATACCGATATAATCCTAATAATAAAATTACATTTAAAAACTTGTATAATCAAATTGGTGAAAATTTTACGACTTTACGAACAGGTTTTGACATCGATCAAAGGCCCGGCCAGTTGCTGAATAATTACGAATTTGGCTACTCAGGAAGAAAAATATTGACATCGCAATTTAATGGAGAGCATAAACTTTCCGAAAAAAACAATATAAACTGGGTTCTTGGAGGAAATATAATTAATGACATTCTGCCTGATTTAAGAAGATTTCGAACTTTCAGAGATATTGACACCCCAAATGCACCATTTAAAATGATTGATCCTCCGAGTTCCAATCCATTTGATACAGGAAGATTCTACTCAGAATTAAATGAACAATCAGTTAATGGAGGAGTGGACTATGAGCATAAAATTGAGCGTGTGAAGAATGATGAAGAATTTGCCAATATAGTTCTTAAAGCTGGTGTCTTCACCGATTATAAAACCAGAGATTTTAGTGCTCGATATTTTTCTTATTTAATTCCGGGTAATGTAAGTCCTGACAGAAAAGAAGAACTTCTTATCTTACCTTTAACTGAAGTTTTCAGTCCGGCAAATGTAACGGCTACCAATGGCTGGGTACTAAGAGAAGGTTCAAATCAAAGCGATTCGTACAAAGCTAATAATTTGCTTACAGCTGGATATGTTTATGGTGAGTTACCAATTGCTAAATTACTTTTAACCGGAGGTGTTAGAATTGAACACAACAGGCTTGAAGTAGACGGTTTTCAAGGAATTCAAAGGTTATTAGTTGAACAACCTATTACTTCTGTATTACCATCAGTCAATTTTAGTTATACTTTTAATGAAAAAAATCTTTTACGATTAGCTTACAGCAGAACGGTCAATAGACCTGAATTTAGAGAGATTGCACCCTTTCTTTTTTACGACTTTCAAGAAGATACCGAAGTAGTAGGTAGTACAGATCTTACCACAGCTACCATTGATAATTTTGATTTGAGATATGAACTCTATCCAAGTAAAGGAGAAACAGCAAGCATAGGTGTTTTTTATAAAAACTTTGATAAACCGATAGAATTTAATTTACCAACTGTGAGTCAACAAAGAAGAATTTCATACACTAATTCTGATTCTGCCATCCTATATGGTGCAGAAGTTGAACTGAGAAAATCAATGAAAAATATATTCAAAACCGGTTTCTTGTCCGATTTATCTGTCAACCTAAACGCTTCTTACATTTTCTCAGAAGTTGAACTTGGCGGAGCTGCTAATATCCTTCAACAAAAAAGAGCACTTCAAGGTCAATCGCCTTATGTAGTTAATGCTGCTTTAGGATATGATAATAAGGAAAATGGTTGGAATGGTAATATTATCTTTAATCGTTTTGGAGACAGAATTTATGCAGCCGGTAGTGAAAACTTTGCAACAATATATGAAATTGCACGAAATCAATTAGACTTTACTATCGCTAAATCATTTGAAAAAGTGACTTACAAACTAGGAATTGCAAACATACTAGATGATAAATTTCAATTTTTTCAGGACTCAAATACTGACAACAAAATTAGCGACAATGACGATCCTGTATTTGTACATAAAACAGGTGCGTTATTCAATTTCAGCGTAACTTATAAATTTTAAACATAAATAACACTTAACTATTTTTTATTATGAAAATTACTAAATTCTTAATGGCAAGTCTACTACTTTCCGCATTTACTTTTGTAAGCTGTAGTGATGACGACAACAACACACCAACTACTCCTGTTGATGAAGTTGTAATTTTAGAAGGAAATCTTGAAACCACAACTTTAACCAAAGACAATAAATACTTACTGAGAGGTCAAGTTTTTGTGAGAGATGGTAAAGTTTTAACAATTCAACCTGGAACAATTATTAAAGGAGATAAAGCTACAAAAGGAACTTTAATTATTGACAGAGGTGGAAAAATCGAAGCAGTTGGTACAGCTACTGAACCAATTGTAATGACATCCAATTTAGCAGTTGGTGAAAGAGATAGAGGAGATTGGGGCGGTTTAGTTATATTAGGTAGAGCTACTAACAATCAACGTAATGCTCCAGGTTCAAGTACTGAATGGCCACAAATTGAAGGTATTTCTCCTGCTGTTGAACATGGTGGAAATATTGATAATGATGATTCTGGTGCTTTAGTATATGTACGTGTAGAATACGCAGGTATTGAGTTATCACCAAACAACGAAACTAACTCAATAACGTTAGGAAGTGTTGGAAGTCAAACGCAATTAGAGTACTGTCAAGTATCATTTGGAGGTGACGATGGTTTTGAGTGGTTTGGTGGAACAGTAAACGGAAAATACTTAATCTCTTTTGCCTCATGGGATGATAGTTTTGACGTTGACTTTGGTTATTCTGGAAAAAATCAATTTGGTGTAGAAGTGAGATATCCATCATTTGCAGATCAATCAGGTTCAAACTCATTTGAATGTGACAATGGTCCTGCAGATAATGCTTATACTTCATATACAACAGGTGTATTTTCAAACTTTACTTGTATTGGTCCAAAAGCTACAAATACTCAAAGCATTAGTGCTAGTTACCAACATTCAATTGATTTAAGAAGAGCTACTGCTGTAACAATTGCCAATTCAGTTTTTGTTGGATATCCAAGAGGAATCAGAATGAATCAACAATCGGTTTATAATAACTTCAATAATGATGGTAGAGGTAATTTATTAAACAACGTTTTACACCATGTAGGTAGTTCAAAATTTACAGTTGGTTCTGGTATGACTGCTACTGCTGCAGACTTAGAAGCGTATTGGACAGCAAATGGCAACACAACCAATTCTAACGAAGATTTTGCTGCTGCTTTAACTGCGTTAGGCATAAATGGCAATGTGTTTTTCGGAGCAAATGTAACATCCGGTTATTCATCTAACCCTAGTTTTGCAGTTACATCCGGACTATTAACAAGTGGTGCTAGTTTTACAAATTCTAAATTAGAAGGCCTAGATACTACAACCTATGTTGGAGCTTTTGGAGCTAACGATTGGACGGATGGATGGGCTAGTTTTTTACCGAACAGCAATCCTTATTAATATAATATAAATTTTATAAAGAGCTTAACACCAAAAATGTTAAGCTCTTTGTATTTTTGAACAATTCATACTCAATAAATTTTTATGAAAAATTACCTATTTTTAAGTTTGTTATTTCTATTCGTTTCTTGTGAGAAAGAAAAAATTAATTCAACTCCCGATAACTATTTATCAAAAGAACAACAAGAAGATTTTAAACTATCGATTGTCCGCTATTTTGAAAAATTACCAACTAAAAAAGCCACTCACGAAACAAAATTTGATACTACACATAATTCCTATTACTTGAAGAAAGCTCAAAATAGTGATTTGTTACATTTATTTATTGATGGTGATTCAACTTATTATTTCGCTGTTGCTAAAATTGCACCGAGTCTTAAAATAAAAAAAGTAGCCACAATTGGAAAATTGAAAAAAAACAATTCCGGTGAAATAACGTATTATGAAGAAGCCATAAGAACTTGGAAAATGGAAGAAAAAGAATTGAAAGAAAAAACAAATTTATTGTTTGAAAAATATGTAAACAATGAAGATTTAAGTCCTTATTTTACAAAAAATTCAGGGGAAGATTTTTACATTGAATTTCCGGATGACAATAACGAATATAATGTCGAAAAAAGACAATGGGTAACTAAAAATTAGTCCATTTTGTACAAAAAAGTTTCTTTTTCACGAAGTTATAATTTTTGGTACACTATTTGAAATATTTTTTATACATTTACCAAACCAAGTCGGAAAGATGAAAAAAAATTACTTTTATACTATTCTTTTAGCGGTTTTTCTTGTTTCACTGACAGTCTCTGCTCAGGAAAACAAGCCACAGCAACCCAACAAAACTCAGGAAACTACCATTGAGGGGCTTAGCTTTTATCCTAATCCGGTGAGTAACGGAAAAGTGTACATCACCTCAAAATCATCATTAGCCAAAGAAGTAACCATTTTTGATATTCTTGGAAAAGTTGTACTTCAAAGCACGATTAATACTAAAGAATTGAATGTTTCTTCACTTTCCCCGGGCATTTATATGATTAAAATCAAAGAAGGTGAAGCTACGGCTACACGAAAATTGATTATCAAGTAGTTAGATTTTCACTTTTTTTATAATTTAATGATTCTTTTACATACTTTTTTTCCTACTCAGAAAAAATGTGCTTATCTTTGTCGTATAATTTTTATTTAAACATTTATAAAATGAAAAAACTTTACTTTTTATTATTAATTAGTTTTACTGCCGCAGGTTTTGCACAAAACATAGTGGTGAACCCTACTTTTGCCGACGGATTAAATGGATGGTCTGCTACTGGCTCAAACTATGCATTACCAACTTTAATTACAAATGATGGACAGGACGACAGTTTTTCAGTACAATATGTTGCCACTGCCACTACTGGATTTGACCAACGATTTACTGTAGTTCCCGGAGCAACAGTTGAAGTAAGCTTTTGGTATAAAGCAGTAAGAACAGATGGAGCTGCAACAGGAAATACCGCTAGAATTTGGAGCGTATTTCAAGCAGAAGACACGACAACACCTATCAATCCTCCGGGAACAACAGGAGCAGCAAACGACCCTTTAAGAAACAATAATGGCTACCTTCCACAAGCAACAACTTGGACATTTGTAACTGTTACATCTGAAGTACCAGTTGGAGCAAGCAGATTTCTATTACAATTGAGAGCTTATAATGGTGCGACTATCAGTTTTGATAATATATCTTTTGTTAGTCCAGGTGCTGCATTATCTACATCTTCTTTTAATTCAATTGCAGGTTTATCTTTATATCCAAACCCTGTAACTAATGGAATGCTAAACATTTCTACACAAGCTAATGCTGAGAGAACTGTCCAAATTTATGACATCTTAGGAAAACAAGTTGTCAACAAAGTAACTTCTAACGAAGCGATTAATGTTTCTAACTTAAACGCAGGTGTTTATATTGTTAAAATTACCGAAGAAGGAAAAACGGCTTCAAGAAAGTTAGTGATTAACTAATTTTTCTTTACATAAATTTTAAAAGCATCAACGAAAGTTGGTGCTTTTTTTATTCCTATTTTTGTACCAATGAATCCTTATCCAGACCTATTTTCTATCAGTAGTCAAAAAGAATTTGAGAAAATCACACTCAAAGTTTTTCGGCATCAGTATGATCATAATCAAGTGTATCAGGATTTTTGTTCGTTGTTGAAAAAAGATAAATCTAACGTAAAATCGATAGAAGAAATTCCGTTTTTGCCTATTCAGTTTTTTAAAAGTCATGAGATTTTAAGTTCAAATGATTCAGTACAAGAAACCTTCACCAGTAGTGGAACCACCGGAATTTTGACAAGTAAACACCTTGTCACTGACTTGGCCATTTACGAACAAAGTTTTAGAAAAACCTTCTCCCAATTTTATGGAAATACCGAAGATTATGTTGTTTTAGCTGTACTTCCCTCCTATTTAGAAAGAGATGGTTCATCATTAATCTATATGGTTAATGATTTAATTGAAAGCTCAAATCATCCTGAAAGCGGATTTTATTTGAATAATTATGATGAATTAATTCATAAACTTATTGAATTGGACTCTTGGGGCCACAATATACTTTTAATTGGTGTAACGTATGCTTTGTTGGATTTGGTTGAAAAGCAATCCTTTCAATTAAAAAACACCATTGTGATGGAAACCGGTGGCATGAAAGGCAAACGAAAAGAAATCATCCGCGAAGAATTACATGCTATTTTATGCGATGGTTTTGGCGTTTCCACCATTCATTCGGAATATGGCATGACTGAATTGTTGTCGCAAGCTTATTCCTTAGGAAACGGCATTTTTGAATGTCCGCCTTGGATGTCTATTCTCATTCGTGATACGGAAGATGCGTTAAGTTATATTGATTACAGTAAAACCGGCGGAATCAACGTCATCGATTTAGCAAATATTAATTCTTGCTCTTTTATTGCTACGCAAGATTTAGGCAAAAAATATCCCAACCATTCGTTTGAAGTGTTGGGACGTTTTGATGCTAGTGATATTCGAGGGTGTAATTTAATGGTAATTTAAAGTTACATTTTTAATATAATTTCTTTTTTTTCTAAATCAATATCATATTTAAGCTTGTCGTTATTTCTAAGTCTTAACTCAAATTTAAGTCCCTTAGGAAGCGAAATGAAACTACTTCCTCTACCTCTAAAATCAACTACACATGAATCTTTAGCATATTCTACACCTCCAATTACAGTTTTGATTTTAAACCCTGTTAATATTGAAGATGGAATTTGAGAATTTTGAATTATGCTTTTAGGCAAGACTACAAATTTCTCATTTTTATATATTCTTCTGTATTTGGACTCATCCGTGAATCCTCTTAAATTCAACTCTCCCCTAAACCTTTTGTCATATTTTACTCCATTATCTCTTATTAATCTTCTAACAGAAAATACTTTAGGTTCTGACAACACCTTAACTATGAAGTAACTTTTCTTACCCCTTTGCAAAAGAATAAACTTGTTATTAATTAGATGATTTTTACTGATTTTAAAACCTTCTATAACTTTAGTTCTATTAACAGAAATTGAATTTTCTTTCAATGCTCTTCTAGCCTCTGAATTAGATGATAAAAATTTTGTTTTTCCGCTTAAAACTTCAACCAAATCCATACCACTACCTAAATCTTTTTCATCTATTTCAATTTGTGGAACACCTTCAAAAACATCTAAAAATGTCTCTTCATCCAATTGTTTTAAATCTTCTGATGTTGAATTTCCAAACAAAATAGTCGACGCTTTTACTGCTTTTTCATATTCCTCTTGTGAATGTACAAAAACCGTAATTTCTTCGGCTAATTTCTTTTGTAACAAACGTAAATGCGGTTCTTGCTGATGTTTTTCAATCAAATCTTCTATTGTAACTTTGTCTAAAAACGTAAAAATTTTAATGTATTTTTCCGCATCAGCATCAGTCGAATTAAACCAAAATTGGTAGAATTTATACGGCGAAGTTTTATCCGCTGTTAACCAAACATTTCCTCCCTCCGATTTTCCAAATTTTGAACCATCCGCTTTGGTAATTAAAGGCGTAGTTAACGCAAATGCTTTGGCTCCTTCGTCTTCAGTATTGACGTTTAATCGTCGCACTAATTCTGTTCCGGTAGTAATATTTCCCCATTGATCAGAACCGCCCATTTGAAGCAAACAGTTGTAATGTTTATGCAAATGATAAAAATCGTACCCTTGAATTAATTGATAGGTGAATTCGGTAAACGACATTCCTTCGCCTTCTCCAGCGATTCTTTTTTTTACCGAATCTTTCGACATCATGTAATTGACTGTAATACGCTTACCCACATCACGGACAAATTCGATAAACGAAAAATCCTTCATCCAATCATAATTATTCACTAGAATTGGTGCATTAGCATCCGTTGAATTAAAATCTAAAAAGCAAGACAAAACGCCTTTGATTCCTTCCACATTTTTATTCAAAGTCGCTTCATCCAACAAATTCCTTTCATCCGATTTTCCGGATGGATCGCCAATCATCCCGGTTGCTCCTCCCACTAAAGCAATGGGTTGATGACCAAAATTTTTAAGGTGAACCAACAACATGATTTGCACCATACTTCCAATGTGTAACGAGTCAGCAGTTGGGTCAAAACCAATATAAGCGGTCGTAGCTTCTTTTATCAATTGTTCTTCGGTGCCCGGCATCATGTCGTGAAACAATCCTCTCCAACGTAACTCTTCTACTAAATTTTTCATGTGTGGATATTATTTACTTTTAAAATTTAAACGGAATTGCTTTTTTCGTTGGTACTTTCCGTTTAAAAATAATTTTGGCAAAGATAGTTTTAATTCGATAATTTGAAAATGTAGCACAGAAACATTTATCTTTGTTTTTATGAATTTAGTTACAGGCGGAACCGGCTTAGTTGGGGCACATTTATTACTTCATTTACTTCAAAATGGCGAAAAGGTTCGGGCTTTGTTTCGAGCTGAAAACAGCATACAAAAAACCAAGAACCTATTTAACGAGCTTAAAAAAGGTGATTTATTTAATCAGATAGAATGGTTTCCGGGCAATATAAACGATATTCCTGCTTTAGAAAAAGCTTTTAAAGATATCGTAAATGTTTATCATTGTGCGGCATTAATTTCCTTTGATGGCGTAGAGGAGGAAAATCTTCGTAAAATTAACATTGAAGGAACGGCCAACATGGTGAATTGTGGTTTGGCTTTTGGCGTAAAAAAATTCTGCTACGTAAGTTCTATTGCCGCTTTAGGCGATTTGAAAGAAAACGACCTCGTTATTACCGAAGAAACTGAATGGAATCCTGAAAAACCACATAGCGATTATGCTCTGTCAAAGTTTGGTGCCGAAATGGAAATTTGGCGAGCCGAACAAGAAGGTTTACCTTGTGTAATTGTGAATCCGGGAGTGATTTTAGGAACCGGTTTTTGGGATTCTGGAAGCGGTGAAATTTTTATGAAAGTAAAAAACGGAATTCCCTTTTACACCAACGGTTCAAGCGGTTTTGTCGCCGTAGAAGATGTTGTATCTGTGATGTATCAACTTATGAAAAGTAGTATTTCGGGAGAACGATTTACACTAATCAGTGAAAATATTGTTTTTAAAGAATTTCTATTTTGGATCAGTGAAGGGATAAGCAAGAAGAAACCCTCCTTTTATGCTAGACCTTGGATGACCGCCATTATTTGGCGACTAGATTGGTTTTTTTCGATGGTTTTTTTTCAAAGAAGAAGATTTTCAAGAGCAACAGCTAAATCGTTACACACCACTGCTATTTATTCGAATGATAAAATCAAAAGCAAATTAAATCATGAATTTCAACCCATTAAAGAAGTGGTGAAAAATGTTACTTTTGTTTTTTCAAAAAAGTAGTCGCTTTTTTAGCATTTTTTGCTTCAAGTGTATCTTTCGAACGCGTTCTTAACTCACTGGCTTTCTTGTTTTCCTCTTCTTGTTTCATTTTCAAAAGACTGTCTGCTATTTTTTTATTTTCATCAAGTCGATTTTCAACTGCTTCATACATTTTTTTGTATTTTTTTAAATCCGAAGCATAATACGCCGAATTTTCTGCAAATTGCAGGCTATCTATCGCATACTTTTTATAAATATAAGTCCGTGAATTGATGTTATTATCACCTAAAGCCCCCGGATTAACTGAATTTATCGCATCAAGCATACTGATGTCATAAATAATATCAATCATTTTATCCTCCTTAATAAGTTTGGAAGGTTTTTTTACTCCATTGTCTTTACACGAAAGGAATAAGATTGAAAAAACCGTTAAAAGAACTATTTTTTTCATTTTCTTATCGGTTAAAAAGCAATCGCATTCCCGCTTTGGTATCACTTACTTTTGAATTCTGATACACCAATTCACCATTGACAAACGTATGCGTAATTCTTGATTTAAAATTTGTTCCTTCAAATGGAGACCAACCGCACTTGTAAAGGATATTCTCCTTTTTCACATTCCAAGGCATGGCTGGATTTATCAAAACCAAATCGGCATAGAACCCTTCTTTAATAAAACCCCTATTTTCAATTTTAAAAATCTTAGCTGGGCTATGAGCCATTTTTTCTACAATTTTTTCTACGGTTATTTTACCCTGGTGATACGCTTCAAACATGGCTACAACGGCATGTTGCACTAATGGCCCGCCCGACGGGGCTTTGGTGTAAACCTGATTTTTTTCCGCTAACGTGTGTGGTGCATGATCGGTTGCTACCACATCAATACGATTATCTAACAACGCAGCCCACAAAGCGGCCCGGTCGTTTTCTGATTTGACTGCCGGATTCCATTTGATTAGGTTTCCCTTTGTTTCATAATCTGCATCGGTAAACCACAAATGATGAATACACACTTCGGCTGTAATTTGTTTTTCTTCTAATGGTATTTTATTTGTAAATAATTCTACTTCTTTCGCCGTAGAAATATGAAATACATGCAGGCGAGCACCCGTTCGTTTGGCTAGATCAATCACTTTAACCGTAGATTTGTAACAGGCTTCCACACTTCTAATTTCAGGATGAAATTTTACGGGTATGTCGTCTCCATAGTCAGCTTTAAATTTTTCAAGATTGCTTTTCACCGTAACTTCATCTTCGCTATGCACAGCAATTAATAATTTTGTACTAGAAAATATTTTTTCAAGTGCATCAGAACTATCCACCAACATATCTCCGGTTGACGAACCTAAAAACAATTTCAGGCCAGCTACATTTCTGGGATTAGTTTTTAAAATTTCTTCCAAATTATCGTTGGTTCCGCCCATCATAAACGAATAATTCGCATGCGATGTTTGGGCTGCAATTTGGTATTTTTGCTCCAACAATTCCTGTGTAATCGCATTGGGCACCGTGTTGGGTTGTTCTATATAAGATGTAATTCCACCCGCTACTGCCGCTCTGGATTCTGAGGCAATATCGGCTTTGTGTGTTAATCCGGGTTCACGAAAATGCACTTGGTCATCAATAGCTCCGGGAATCAAAAAATTTCCTTCGGCATCAATAACTTTATAATCAGGTTTCGCACTAATGCTATCAGCAATTTCTGCAATAAACTGATTCTCTATCAGTAAATCCCCTTCAAAAATTTTACCTTCGTTGACAATTTTTGCATTTTTTATTAAAATCCTTTTCATTTTCATTTCGATTATAATCGATTAAATAGTTTTTTTATACGCAACGAAATCACTCCAAAAACAGCTTCTTTGATAATAGAATTACTCATTTTAGATTGTCCTTTTGTGCGGTCTGTAAAGATAATAGGAACTTCATTAATTTTAAAACCCTTGCAATACGTTCTGTATTTCATTTCAATTTGAAACGCATAACCTACAAACTTAATTTTGTCAAGATTAATCTTTTCAAGTACTTCTCTTCGGTAACAAATAAAACCTGCCGTGGCATCATGAATTTTCATTCCGGTTATTATCTTTACATAAACTGAAGCAAAATAGGATAACAAAACCCTGCTTAAAGGCCAATTTACAACATTAACTCCACGAACATAGCGAGAGCCAATGGCCATATCGGCTTCACGGGTTTGACAAGCATCGTATAATTTTATTAAGTCTTGAGGATTATGCGAAAAATCAGCATCCATTTCAAAAATAAAATCATAGTGATGTTGCAACGCCCATTTGAATCCATGCACATAGGCTGTCCCCAACCCCGATTTACTTTTTCTAACTTGTAAAAAAAGTTGTGTTTTAAATTCTTTTTGAAGGAACTCAACCTTTTCAAAGGTTTTATCCGGTGAATTATCATCTACAATTAATATGTGAAATGGTTTTTCCAGAGCCAAAACTGCCCGAATAATACTTTCAACATTTTCAATTTCGTTGTAGGTTGGAATGATTACTAATCCGTTACTCATAAAAAGACAAAATTTCAAAGCAAAAGTAAACTTTTTATGAACGTTGATTCATAATAAAATTATAATAAAGCGATTGATTCAAAAAAATAGTAATTTTACAAATTAATTATGGACTTAATTTTAGAGCATCGAATACCGGAAAGTAAAGATTGGGCAACTTTTTTGTTTGTCTTGAGTTTTCTATTGATTGCAGTGACCAAAACTATTTTTGAGGTTCGTTTTAATGAATTTTTGAAATTATTTGTAACCGATAAATACATCAAAATCTATAAAGATCCTTCTCAAATGTTGAGCTGGTTTACGATCAGTTTGTTTTTTGTGCAACTGATTTCATTTGCCTTTTTTATACTGATTTTATTGAATTATTTCGGATTGGCTTCAAAAACAGATTGGGTAAAATATATTCAAATTATAACGCTACTTGGTGTTTTTGTCCTTTCTAAATACCTTGTTGAAAAAATTATTGCAACTTCCTTTAAAATTGAAGAATTCATGGAACAATTTAATCTTCAAAAAGTAAGTTACCGAACGTTTATAGGTTTATTAATTCTTCCAATAAACATCGTTTTGTTCTACAATGATGTTTCTTCCAGTTTAATTATTTATGGAATATTATTGATTATACTGATAACAAATGCATTAACTTACCTTATTTCATTAAAATCTTATCAAAGTTTATTAATAAGTAATATATTTTATTTTATTTTGTATCTTTGTGCCCTTGAAATAGCCCCCTACTATTTTATGTATTATTGGTTTACAAGACGTTAGTTTTACAACAAATTTCGATATGAAAGTGAAAACAATTTTGGTGTCACAACCAGAACCAAAAGTAGAAAATTCTCCCTACTTTGAGCTTATTCAAAAGCATAAAGTAAAAATCGATTTCAGACCCTTTATTCATGTCGAAGGTGTTCCGGTAAAAGATATTAGAAGTCAAAAAATTGACTTAAATAATTTTACTGCCATCATCTTAACCAGTAGAAACTCTGTGGATCATTTTTTTAGGGTTGCCGAAGAAATGCGTTATAAAGTGCCGGAAGACTTGAAATACTTTTGCCAGTCGGAAGCGGTTGCTTTTTATTTACAGAAATATGTCGTTTATAGAAAACGTAAAATATACGTAGGCCAAAAAGACTTTGTTGAGTTGTCTCCCTTGATTAAAAAATATAAAGAAGAAAAATTTTTATTGCCTTCTTCCGACCAGTTAAATTTTGATATTCCTCAAACATTAGACGGATTAAAAGTAAATTGGACACAAGGAATTTTTTACAAAACAGTGATGAGTGACTTGACTGATTTAGCCGATGTTTATTATGATGTTTTGGCCTTTTTTAGTCCCACCGGAATAAAATCATTATTTAAAAATTTTCCTGATTTTCAACAAAACGAAACAAGAATTGCCGTTTTTGGAAGTACCACTCAAAAAGAAGCAGTAGATCATGGTTTGAGAGTTGATATTATGGCTCCATCACCGGAAGCTCCATCGATGACCATGGCATTAGAAAAATATATTGCAAAGACGAATAAGGATAAATAATCCTTAAATCATTACCATATTAAAAAGAGTCCTACAAAAATTGCGGGACTCTTCTCGTTTGGTTAGTTAGTGTCTATTTACAACTGAGGTCCTGACTTCACTAAGTTCAGACCTTCTTCATTGTCGGTATATTGTACGAAATTTTTAATGAATAATCCAGCTAAATTGGCTGCTTTTGATGTCCAATCGTTCGGATCAGTATAGGTATCTCTCGGATCTAAAATCGCTGGATTTACATCATGCAAAGCCGTTGGTACTTCAAAATTAAAAATCGGAATTACTTTTGTTTCCGCTTTTTCGATTGAACCATCTAAAATGGCATCGATTATTGCTCTTGTATCTTTTATTGAAATTCGTTTTCCGGTTCCGTTCCAACCGGTGTTGACCATGTAGGCTGTCGCCTTGTGTTGTTCCATTTTCTTTACTAATTCTTCACCGTATTTGGTTGGATGCAGCGATAAAAATGCTTTACCAAAACAAGCTGAAAAAGTAGGTTGTGGTTCGGTTACACCTCTTTCTGTACCAGCTAACTTAGCTGTAAATCCGGAAAGGAAATAATATTTGGTCTGTTCCGGTGTTAATTTAGAAACCGGAGGCATCACCCCAAAAGCATCTGCTGTTAAGAAGATAACTTTGGTTGCATGACCCGCTTTTGAAACCGGTTTAACAATATTTTGAATGTGATTGATCGGATAAGAAACTCGCGTGTTTTGCGTGACAGAGCCATCCTTAAAATCGATTTTTCCGTTTTCATCCAACGTTACGTTTTCTAACAAGGCATCTTTTTTGATGGCTCCAAAGATATCCGGTTCGTTTTCTTTACTTAAATCGATGGTTTTAGCATAACATCCTCCTTCAAAGTTAAAAACACCTTCGTCGTCCCAACCGTGTTCATCGTCACCAATTAATTCGCGTTTTGGATCAGTTGATAGCGTAGTTTTTCCTGTTCCTGATAATCCGAAAAAAACAGCGACATCACCATCTTTTCCTTTGTTAGCAGAACAATGCATCGAAGCAATTCCTTGTAAGGGTAAATAATAATTCATCATGGAAAACAACCCTTTTTTCATTTCCCCACCATACCAAGTTCCGCCAATGATTTGAACTTTTTCGGTTAAATTGAAAGCAACATAAACTTCTGAGTTTAAGCTGTGTTCTTCATAATTTTTGAAAGAAGTTTTAGAACCATTCATCACAATGAAATCCGGCTCACCAAAATTTTCCAATTCTTGTTCCGTTGGACGGATGAACATATTTTTTACAAAATGTGCTTGCCAAGCCACTTCCATAATGAATCTAACTTTTAAACGAGTGTTTTCGTTTGCACCACAAAATGCATCGACCACAAACAATCTTTTTCCTGAAAGTTGATTTACGGTGGTTTCTTTTAAAGCATCCCAAGTCACTTTAGAAATGGGTTTATTGTCATTCGGAGCTTTGGTCGAATTCCACCAAATGGTATCTCTGGTCACCTCATCCTCTACAATATATTTATCTTTTGGCGATCTTCCTGTAAATTCTCCCGTCATTACATTTACCGCTCCTAATTCTGATAATTGTCCTTTTTCAAATCCTTCAAGCTTAGAACTTAATTCTTCATTGTATAAAAATTCAAACGAAGGATTATAAACAATTTCTTGTGTGTTTTTGATTCCATACTTTTCTAACGAAATCGATTTCGTAAATTGAGCGTATGTTTCCATAAATTTACCTTTTAGTTGTGTTTAAATATTTGGCAAAAGTAAAAATTAAATCATTACAATTGAAAATTTGTTGAAAATTTATCCTTTTTGTTTAAGAATATTCAAAAAAAGAGTAGCCCAAGCCCCTATTAATAACAATCCTCCAACAGGTGTAACGGGCCCAAGAAACCTAAAATCGATGGAAGTTAAGTCATTTGTTGCCAATAAATAAATAGACCCTGAAAAAATTAAAACCCCAGTAAGTACTAAATAAAAAATCATTTTTTTACTCTTTTCAGCCAAACTAGTTGTTGTTCCCAAAAACAATAAAAATAACGCATGATACATTTGATAGCGAACCCCGGTTTCAAAAGAAATTAATTGATTTTCATTTAAGAGAGCTTTTAAGGCATGAGCTCCAAACGCTCCAAAAACAATAGCCATTACACCCAGAGCTATGGCAAAAAGAATTATTTTTCTGTTCATTTCGATAAAATTGCAATCAAAATTACGGAATTATTTTTCAACCTCAAACGGAATTAACACAGTAAAATTTGTTAGAAATATAACATATAATTACATTTGTGTGATTTTTACACAAAATACATCATGCGAAATATATTAATTATTGGTGCCGGACGTTCTGCCTCTTCCTTGATAAAATACCTTTTAAGCAAATCGGAAACTGAGAATTTAAAACTCACTATCGCTGATTTGTCTATGGAAATGGCGGAAAAAAAAACCAATAATCACCCCAATGCAACTCCAATTCAGTTAGACATTGCCAATGTTGATCATCGCCAGCGAGAAATTCAAAAAGCAGCCATTGTCATTTCAATGCTTCCCGCTCATTTGCATATTGAAATTGCCGAAGATTGCCTCGCTTTTAACAAACACATGGTGACGGCTTCGTATATCAGTCCGAAAATGCAGGAATTAGATTCTCAAGCCAAAGAAAAGGGCTTGGTGTTTATGAATGAAATTGGTCTAGATCCGGGAATTGACCACATGAGTGCCATGAAAATCATTGATGAAATTAGAGCAAAGGGCGGAAAAATGATTCAGTTTGAGTCGTTTTGTGGCGGATTAGTAGCTCCAGAGAGCGACACGAATTTGTGGAATTATAAATTTTCGTGGAATCCTAGAAATGTGGTTTTGGCCGGACAAGGTGGCGTTTCAAAATTTATTCAGGAAGGAAAATACAAGTACATCCCCTACAACAAATTATTTCGCAGAACCGAATTTTTAGAAGTAGAAGGATATGGCCGTTTTGAAGGTTATGCTAACCGGGATTCGTTAAAATACAGAAGTGTTTATGGTTTGGATGATATTCTGACTATGTATCGCGGAACTTTACGAAGAGTGGGGTATTCAAAAGCGTGGGACATGTTGGTTCAATTAGGAATGACCGATGACAGTTATCCGATGGAAAATTCTGAAAACATGAGTTACCGTGATTTTACCAATTCGTTTTTGGCCTATCATCCAACGGATTCGGTTGAATTAAAGTTACGCCATTATCTAAAAATTGACCAAGATGATGTGATTTGGGATAAATTTGAAGAATTAGATTTGTTTAACGGAAATAAAAAAGCCGGCCTTAAAAATGCTACACCAGCTCAGTATTTGGAATTTATTTTAGCCGAAAAATGGGCTCTTCAGCCAGATGACAAAGACATGATTGTGATGTATCACAAATTTGGCTATGAAATTGATGGAAAGAAAAAACAAGTAGACAGCACGATGGTTTGTCTAGGCGATGATCAGACGTATACTGCCATGGCAAAAACAGTTGGACTGCCCGTTGCAATGGCCACGTTGCAAATTCTAAATGGAAACATTACCACTCCTGGAGTACAATTACCAATAAAAAAAGAAGTCTATCTTCCTATTTTGGAAGAATTAGAATCGTTTGGTGTAATTTTTAAAGACAAAGAAGTTCCTTATATGGGTTATAACCCTAACAATGTAGGAAGCTAATTATTTAGATGATTTATTGTGCTTGTTAATTTCATCTTGTAGTTGACGCCCCAACTTTTGTTCTTTTTCGAGTGCTTTTCGCTTGTAATCTTCGTGATTTGCTTCTAACTTTTCTAATGCATTTTTAGCATCGCTGGCCGTTGATTTTGCACCTTTTAATTGAAATAAGAAAATTACTAATATTAAAAGTAATGCCGACACAATTCCCCACATAATTAAATTATAGTTGTTTTTACTAATTGGAGCTCCAAAGAACGAAACATTATCCTGCGCAATTTTAAGTTTATCCAGTTCTGCCTGGGTTGTTTGTAAAGTATCCTTCAATTGTTTTACAGTGGCAGAATGTGATGCGAATTCTGCTTTTAAATCGGCTAATTCATTTTTAAATCGATTAACAGAATCTAAACTATTTCGCTTTAAAATCGTTAGAAAATCTCTTTTTACGACTTTGTATTCTTGGAAATTATTTGACTTTTGAACCACATAATCAAATTGTTTATCCAATGTTCCATTCATAGACGCTTGCCCGCCATTTTGAATAGAATCTTGCGCAAATGAAAATGTGATAACAAGCAAAAACAGCAGTGAATAAATATGTTTTTTCATGAGATTAAGTTTGGCTTAGTTGATTAACAAATTTAAATTTTTTAGTTTAACAATCCTAATAGAATTTATAAACTTACATTTTGTAAAAAAGAATTTTATATGATATTGAAACTTAAAAATTAGTTTTTTAGTATTTTTGAAAGTAATTTTATATTTTTAATTAAAATTTATAACCATGAAAATCAATTCGCTTGCAATAGAAATTGACGGTATCGACAAAGAAATCCTCCGTGATTTGATGGAAGATGCCCGAAAACCCATTTTACAGATTGCCAACAAAATCGGAATTTCCGGAGCGGCCATTCACCAGCGGTTGCGAAAACTAGAAGAAGCCGGTGTGATTTCCGGTTCTAAATTTGTCATAAACAATAAAGTATTGGGGTATAAAACAATGGCTTTTGTTGGAATTTATTTGGATAAAGCATCGAGTAATTCGGATGCTGTGCGGGAATTAAAAAAAATTCCGGAAGTCTTGGAATGTCACTACACCACCGGAAATTGGAGTATTTTGGTTAAGATAATTTGCAGAGATAATGAACATTTGATGCAATTGCTCAATAAAAAAATTCAGCCCATTGATGGTGTTTCACGAACGGAAACGTTTATCTCGTTGGAACAGCAGATTGAGCGGCAGATACAGTTGTAGAGGTTGCGGGTTGGAAGGTTACGAGTTGCGGGTTTTTGCCGCGAAGTAAGGAAGGCAAGAAGTTTTTGTTTGCTTAAAATGATTGGAAATAATAAACATTTAAAAAATAATATTGAGATTGCTTCGCCAGTTCGCTATTGCCCGTATCCTGTGGAATGATAAGATTGTGTTGAAAACTGCGACTGTTTAACGCAACTGAAAAGTTGGATCGAGATTCCTGCGGAATGACAAGGATGGGTGAAAACTGCGACTGAAAAATGCCAACTGAATACCATTCCTCTCCAGCCCCGATTGCAGTGGAAATCTTTTTGTTTCGAGCTTTGCTCGTGAACAAAAAATTGGAACGGAAAGCGGGAATATGGTTTCCTGAAAAAGCCCAAGCCATTCGCTTCCAAAAAAAAATCCGCTACGAGGGTAACGGATTTTATTGTTTTTATTTTTTGTATTAGTCTCTTGAACCAAATACTTGGAGAGCCCAATATAATAAGGAAGCTAATGCCCCAATTGCGGCAACCAAATAGGTTCTGGCGGCCCATTTTAAGGCGTCTTGTGCTCCTTCGTATTCTTGTTGACCTACCATGTTTGCTTTTTTTAACCAAGCTAAAGCTCTATTACTGGCATCGTATTCTACCGGCAAAGTAATGAAACTAAAGGTGGTGGCTAAGGCCATCATCACTAACCCGGCTACTGCAACATAAAATCCGATTGCACTACCGGAAGCGGCTCCTAATATCAAACCGCCAATCACTAACCACTGTGACATTCCGGAAGAAACATTAACTACCGGTACTAATTTGGAACGCATTGTTAACCATTCATAGGCCGTGGCATGTTGCACAGCGTGTCCCACTTCATGTGCGGCAACGGCTGCTGCTGCAGCATTTCGCTGATTGTAAACGGCTTCACTTAAGTTTACAGTTTTGTCTGTTGGATTGTAGTGGTCTGTTAATCTTCCCGGGGTTGAAATTACTTTTACGTCATAAATGCCATGGTCTTCGAGCATGCGTTGTGCAATTTCGGCTCCGCTCATTCCGTTTCGCAATTGTACTTTTGAATAAAATTCAAATTTCTTCTTTAGCTTATTACTTACTAACCAACTTACTAAAGCGATTGCTCCGATTAAAATATAATATCCTATCATTTTTTATTTTTTTAAAGTATAAAATTACAAATTATATATCAAAATGTGAGCCAAATTTATATGAATTCTTTGTCCTGAAATTTTGTCAGCGGTTAAAGGTAAATTACTCCCTACTCTTACATAAAAGTTATACCAGTTTTTCTAGCGTTCGGAACAATTGTCGAATGGTTTGTGTTGCAATTCCATTCACCATTAACAATAAGGAAATATCTTTTTCTTGAATTAATTTTTTCTCAATAGTCTCGGCTATTTTTTCGACTACCATTTTATAATCTTGTTTGATTTGATTATTGTACACCTCCAAGGTTTGTTTTTCTACTGATGATTCAGCGATTTTATGCAATACAACTAAATTTGAATTGGTAGTATCGCAAATTAATTTCATTAACTGGCTCACCGTTGGGTTTTCTGACGACTCAATTTCGTCAATTTCAGGGCCAATCGAAATAACTGTTTTGGCAACTTGAGAAAGTGTTATCACCATATGATTATAGTGTGTAAGCTCTCTCCGCTCTAATTCCTCCAAATCATTTACAGGAATTTTAGAAGCAAAAACAATGATTGATTTATTAACAGAAAGAATGTTATTAAATAAATCGATAGGTGTTTTATCTTTTTTTGTATTGAAGAGTAAATCTGAAAAAAACCATCGTTCATCCTTTGTTTTTGATTGATTTAAATGGTAAACAAGACCGATTAAATCTAACGTTACTTTAAAAACATGCATGGTTTCATTTCGCACCGCAACAAGAGCGGCTTCCGGTAAATCAGGCGTTGCATTTGAAATAAACTGTGTTGTTTCGTTTCTCTTTTCAGGATAAACGCTTTGCAATAATTTTACTAAAATTCCAATAAATGGCAGAAACAAAAGCACGCCCAATAAATTAAAAATCGTGTGAAACAAGGTAACACCTAAAACGGCATTGTTGTCTTCGCTTAGCAAGTAAAGTATTAATTTGGTTAGTAATGGTAACGATAAAAAAGCCACAACTCCCGTAAAAATATTGAAAATCAAATGACTTAATGCGACTTGTTTTTTAATAGCGATTCCGCCTAAAGCTCCCAACATGACCGTGGTGGTTGTTCCAATATTTGCTCCAATGACCATGGCTGCTCCTTCAGAAAATGTAATTAATCCGGTATGTAAAGCTGTCAGTATAATTGCGATTGTCGCTGAACTGGATTGCATTACTGAAGTCATCACAATCGCAATTAAAACATAGAAAAGCATGCCGTAATGGGGTATTGATGCCAAATCAAAAGAACTTGTAAAACCTTCTACACTGAGTTTCATGTATTCTAAACCCATAAATAAAAAACCGAGTCCCACCAGCAATCTGCTAATTCCATTGTAACGCGGTGACTTGCTTAAAAAAATTAATCCCAATCCTCCCAGACCAATGAGCGGTAAAAACAGTCCTTCAATATTTATTTTGAAACCGATTGTTGCCACGAGCCAACTTGTTGCCGTGGTTCCCAGGTTTGTTCCCATCACCACGCCAATAGCATTTTGCATGGAAATCATACCGGCACCAACAAAAGTTAAAGTCATTAATGTTACGGCGGAGCTGCTTTGCAACACCGCTGTAGAGAATAATCCTGTGAAAATCGATCGAATTCTGCCTGTTGTAGATTTTCGAATGAAAATCTTAAATGCTTTACCGGATAATTGTTTGATGGCTTCTTCCAACAAAAACATACCATACATAAAAATACCCAGTCCGGCTAAAAACTTCCATATGTCAAAATCAGACCAATGCATGAATCTCAATTTAATAACCACAAGTTACGAAAAAACGAAACATAAAAAACCCTGCAACGACAAATAATTCAGGTTTAAAAAACTTGTTTTGAACTCAGCGTCTTTTAAAAAGAGGACAATACCCCCATCAATCATGCGGAATTATTCGTAAAAATAAATTTTTTGATTGTACAATAGGAACTTCGATTTAAATCAGCGGTTAACTTTTAGCTAATTTTCTAAAAAACCAACAAGAGAAATTCCAACTCCAACATAATAGCTTTCAAAATCACTTGTTGCCGCAAATTTTGGCGTTCCCATGGCTTTTCGGTACTTTGCTTCGGCGGTTAGGTAAACATCAGGAAAGCGACGGTTGTCATACACTCTCACAGAAGCTTCAATACCCGGTTGCAGAATATAGAAATAATTGGTTTGGATGCGTTTGGCCGATTCGGTTACGCCGTATTCATCCCAAAATTCTTCTACAATGTCGCGATCAACTAGGGTAGCCATGGCTAAACCGTTGCTCAATTGCAGACCAATTCTGAATTTTTCTTTTTTGAGTAAATCAAATTGGTTGAGCCAACTTATTTCGCTGTATTGAACAGCGGGACTTAGCACATCGTATCGAAAATCGGTATTTGTTTTTCTGGAAGCATAGCTTATGTTGATACCGCTTGCCCAATTTTCTCGAATATAATATCGAATATCCATTGAAAAACCAACGAAATTGGTATTCAGAATTGGCGTGTAGAACCCTGAAAAGTCAAAGACAATTTCGTTGGGAAACAGTTGCTCTTCTACCATTTCTTCTTCTTGAGCAAACAAAGTGGTACTGAAAAACAATACAAAGAGGAGTATTCGTGATTTCATAAGCAGTAAGTATTTGAATTAATTTTATGAAATCAAAAAATCTGCCAAAAAAATGGCTTTTGGTTTTGTTTAACTTTTGCTGATAAAAAAACCACGAATTCACCAATAAATCTGTGCATTCGCAGCTTTTTTTTTATAAAATTATCCAACCAAATTGATAATTTTCCCCGGTACAATAATCACTTTATTTGGCGTTCTGCCTTGCAATTGTGCTTGTGTACGTTCGTCTGCCATTACAATTTCTTCAATTTGAGCAGCAGATAAATCCAGGGATAATTTGATGGTAAATCGCATTTTCCCATTGAACGAAACCGGATATTCTTTTTCGGATTCTACTAAATATTTTTCTTCAAAAACAGGAAATGCTGCGGTTGAAACCGAACCTTCGTGCCCCAATTGACTCCATAATTCTTCGGCAATGTGTGGAGCATACGGCGAAACTAAAATGGCTAACGGTTCTAAAATTTTTCGGTGGTTGCATTTTAACTGAGCCAATTCGTTCACACAAATCATAAACTGTGAAACCGAAGTATTGAACGAGAAATGCTCGATGTCTTCCGTCACTTTTTTGATGGTTTTATGGAGCGATTTGTACATTTCTGCCGTTGGTTCATCGTTGTTGACAATCAAACCGTTATCATCAAAATACAAACGCCATAATTTTTTAAGGAAACCTGAAACTCCGGTAATTCCGGCAGTATTCCAAGGTTTTGCTTGTTCTAACGGACCGAGAAACATTTCGTATAATCGTAAGGTATCGGCTCCGTATTGGTTGCAAATGTCATCAGGGTTGACAGCATTATACCAACTTTTTGACATTTTCCCTATCTCTGTATTTGCAAACATTTCATTAATAGAAATATCCACAGAATATTTAAAAGTTGAATCAGTAATAATAGATCCTACGTCAATTTTATTTGTTTGCAAATCCACGCCTTTAATAGGGATTCTTTTAAACTCATAATTGTAATTTATATGTCCTAAACTTAACTCAAAATATTCATCATTCAATACTTCTAGTAGTTCAAGTTCACCATCATTATTTATAAATGAATAATCTGATTTAAATCTTTTTAATATTTCAGTTAAAATGAATGAACGATTATCATTTATCTTTTCTTCAATTTTTGAAATTATGGTATTGCTAAAAATAATATGTAGGTTTGAATCATTATTAATATTGTTACTATCCTCTAAAAATTCAAAAAATAATTTGGCAAAGACTTCATACCCAAAAACATTGAAATACTTTTTAGAAATATGTGGATTATCTTTTATGTTGATATTTATTGTTACATCAATAAATGGATAATAACCGATGTTACCCAAAATCATCCCCTGATTAATCAACTTTTTAAACGGTTCTTCGGGTGTGATGAAACCACGGTCTTTTAGAAATTTATTCCAAAAACGAGAATACAATAAATGTCCGGTGGCGTGTTCGCTTCCGCCAATGTATAAATCTACATTTTCCCAGTAGTTTAAGGCCTCTTGGCTGGCAAATTCGTTTGCGTTGTGAGCATCCATATAACGCATCCAATACCACGAAGAACCTGCCCAACCCGGCATCGTGTTCAATTCTAATGGGAAAATTGTTTTGTTATCAATCAACTGATTACTAACCACTGCACACTGAACACTGTCCCAAGCCCAATGCGTAGCATTTCCTAAAGGCGGTTGACCGTCTTCGGTTGGTAAATATTTCTCTACTTCAGGCAAAATAATAGGAAGATGTTTAGCATCAATCATTTGCGGCAAACCATTGACGTAGTAAACGGGAAACGGTTCGCCCCAATAACGTTGACGAGAGAAAACCGCGTCACGCAAACGGTAATTGGTTTTTCCTTTTCCTTGACCGATTTGTTCAAGGGCTTCGATTGCTTTTTTGGTGGCTTCTTTGTAACCTAGACCATTTAAAAAATCGGAATTAACTAGTTCAAAACCAGTTTTTTCCGCAAAAGCCGCTTCAGAAATATCTTGGTTAAAAATGTTTTTAATTTCGGGCATTCCTTCTTTTCCGTTGAAGAAATTGGCAAATGCATAATCGCGTTCATCGCCACACGGAACAGCCATTACAGCTCCGGTTCCATAACCTGCCAAAACATAATCGCCAATCCAAATCGGAAGGAGTTCTTTGGTAAACGGATGTTCGGCATACGCTCCGGTGAAAACACCGGAAATGGTTTTTACATCAGCCATTCGCTCTCTTTCGGAACGTTTGGCGGTTGCTTCCACATACGCTTCTACTGCAGCTTTTTGTTCAGGGGTTGTGATTTGTGACACTAAGTCGTGCTCGGGAGCAAGGGTCATGAAAGTAACTCCGAAGATGGTGTCGGGTCTTGTTGTAAAGACTTCAATAAACCTCACCCCCGACCCCTCTCCAAAGGAGAGGAGGGACTGGGCGTTGAAGGGTTTTGCGTTTTCTAGTTCGTTTGAAATGGTTTGTATAACACTTTTCAGATTATTTTTTAATTCCTCATTTGTAAATCGGATAACTTTAAAACCAAGTTGTTCTAATTCGTAGGTTCTTCCTTCATCGTATTCCTTCTGAGTTTCATGAATTTCTCCATCCACCTCAACAAGTAAGCTTTTTTCTAGACAAACAAAATCAACAATGAAATTACCTATATAATGTTGTCTTCTAAATTTTGAACCTAATTTTTGATTTCTGATTTCTTGCCATAATAAATCTTCTGACTCAGTAGGATTCTTTCTGTTTTCTCTTGCATTGCCAACTAAATTTTTAGCTATGGTTGGATTTGCTGTCTTATATCCAAAATCATTGAAAGCTTGCACAGGCTCGCTCCCCTCTCCTCCGGAGAGGGGTTGGGGGTGAGGTTTTAGAGCAAATTTTACCATCGCCCCAACACTCTTCCCAATCCAATTCCGTTGACTTTCCTTAATACTTTCGCTCCAATCGATGGTTTCTAAACCTTGCAATAAACGTTCAGCATACGCAGAAATCCGCATGCTCCATTGGGTCATTTTTTTACGAATAACGGGGTGACCTCCACGTTCGGAAACGCCATTGACAATTTCGTCATTAGCTAATACAGTTCCCAATGCGGGACACCAATTTACTTCGGTTTCAGCAAGATACGTTAAACGATATTGTAAAAGAATTTCTTGCTTTTTTTCTGAAGAAAAGGAATTCCACTCTTCCGCTGAAAAAAGTTCTACTCCATCGTCACAAACTAAATCAACGTTGGCATTCCCTTCGGCTTCAAAAAGTTTAATTAGTTCAGAAATTGGTAATGCTTTTTGCGCTGCTTTACAGTAAAATGATTCAAATAATTGAATAAAAATCCATTGCGTCCATTTGTAATAATCCGGATTGGAGGTGCGGACTTCTCTGCTCCAATCGAATGAAAAACCGATTTTATCTAATTGCTCACGGTAACGAGCGATATTTTCTTTGGTTGTTTTTTCCGGATGTTGACCGGTTTGAATAGCGTATTGCTCCGCCGGAAGTCCGAATGAATCATAGCCTTGCGGATGCAACACATTAAATCCTTTGTGTCTTTTATAACGAGCCACGATGTCTGAAGCAATATACCCCAGCGGATGACCTACGTGCAAGCCTGCTCCGGATGGGTACGGAAACATATCCAATACGTAATATTTTGGTTTTTCGGAGTTGTTTTCTGCGGCAAAAGTTTGGTTTTTAGCCCAATATTCTTGCCATTTGGCTTCGATTTGTTCGTGGAAGTATTTCATATTGTAAGGTGCTGAGGAACTAAGGTTCTGAGTTGCTAAGGTTTTTTAAAAGGGCAAATTTACGTTTATTGTACTAAACTCAAAACTTTCAACGTTATAAACTGTGGTTTAACCAATTTCTTTTTTAATTTTACAGCTTAAACTAATTTCTATGGCATCATCTTACGAAAAGTATCAAAAAAGACGACTTATTTCTTCCTATTTTTCTGTGGTATTAAGTGTGTTTTTAGTGCTTTTTTTGTTGGGTATTTTAGGATTGTTTGTTATCAATTCCAAAAAATTGTCCGACGATTTCAAAGAAGAAATTCCTATGTCCGTCTATTTTAAAGATGCGGCAAATGATAGTGTACTTAAAAACTTTGGCATAAAACTAAAAGAATCCACTTTTGTAAAAACGGATACATTTGTTTCTAAAGAAACGGCCGCTTCCAAACACAAAGATATTATTGGTGAAGATTTTATGCAGTTTTTAGGGTTTAATCCGCTTCAAAACTCCTATGATATTCATTTAAAAGCCGACTATGTTCAAGCCGACAGCATCAAAAAAATTGAGCAAGAATTTAAACAAAATAAGATGATTTCTGATATTGTTTATGATAAGCATTTGGTTGACTTAGTGAATGACAATGTAAAAAAAATAACATTTTGGATTTTAGTAATTACCGGCTTCTTAGCTTTTATTGCTGTTCTGTTAATTAACAGTTCCATGCGATTATCCATTTACTCCAACCGATTTATCATCAAAACAATGCAAATGGTAGGTGCAACAAAATCATTCATCAGAAAACCATTTATTATTCGAAGCATCAAATTAGGCATAATTGGAGCAATGCTAGCTATAATTGCCATTGTTGGGGTTTTATTTTACATCGATACTAATTTTCCTAAGCTTGGAATATTAGAAGATCAAATAATGATAGGTATAGTTCTACTAGGGGTTTTAGTTTTAGGAATTTTAATTTCTTGGTTTAGCACTTTCTTTGCCACACAAAAATTCTTAAACCTTAGAACAGACGATTTATATTAATTATAACGAAAAAAATGAGTAATAAAAACGAGCAAAAACAAGAGTTTCTTTTTGAAAAAGTAAATTATAAAATTCTTCTAATCGGAATAGGAATTATTATCTTAGGTTTTATTTTTATGAGTGGTGGTGGCAGTAATAACCCTGAGGTTTTTAGCGAGGCTATTTTTGACTTTAGAAGGATTCGTTTGGCTCCAACAGTCGTATTAGCCGGATTTGGCGTGGTGATTTATGCTATTATGAAAAATCCAAAAAAGTAATCCATCCCAATTAATTATTTATCTAATCCAAAATGGGTATTTTAGAAGCTATTATTTTAGGCGTTATTCAAGGTTTAACAGAATTTCTACCCGTATCTTCCAGCGGTCACTTGGAACTAACCAAAGCCATTTTGGGTGAAGACAAGATGCCGGAAGAAGGATTGCTTTTTACCGTTATTGTCCACTTTGCCACAGCTTTAAGCACGGTTGTGGTTTTTAGAAAAGATATTCTGGAAATTATGAATGGTTTATTTCAATTTAAATGGAATGAGTCTTCGCAGTTTTCGTTAAAGATTATTCTTTCTATGATTCCTGCTGTAATTATTGGATTATTGTTTGAAAAAGAATTAGAACAACTTTTTGACGGCAATGTCGTTTTTGTTGGTTTCATGTTAATCGTAACGGCATTATTACTTTTTTTTGCAGATAAAGCCCAAAACACTTTAAAGCCTGTTAGTTTTAAAAACGCTTTGTTCATCGGAATTGCTCAAGCGATTGCTATGCTTCCCGGAATTTCGCGTTCCGGAGCAACCATTTCAACTTCTGTTTTATTAGGCGTTGATAAAAGCAAAGCGGCTCGTTTCTCTTTTTTGATGGTGGTTCCGCTGATTTTTGGAAAAATTGCCAAAGACCTTATGAGTGGCGATTTAGTTTATAATGAATCCAGTTTTGGTTATTTATCCGCTGGATTTTTGGCCGCTTTTATTGCAGGTTTATTTGCTTGCAGTTGGATGGTTAAATTGGTTAGAAACAGCAAACTAAAATATTTTTCAATTTATTGTTTAGTTGTGGGTTTACTAGCAATTATCATCGGTTTAACGCTTTAACGAATGACAGCGGAAGAAGTTTTAGAAGGACAAGTTATTTTAGTTGATAAACCATTAACGTGGTCCTCTTTTCAAGCGGTTAATAAGTTGAAATATGCTTTGAAACGCGAATTAGATCTTCCTAAAAAATTTAAAATTGGTCACGCCGGAACATTAGATCCTTTAGCTACCGGATTACTGATTATTTGCACAGGAAAATTCACCAAACGAATCACAGAAATTCAAGGTCAACCCAAAGAATATACCGGAACATTCAAATTGGGAGCCACTACTCCATCGTATGATTTGGAAACTGAAGTTGATGAAAATTTTTCAATAAATCATATTAACGAAAAATTAATTCATCAAATTTTACCGCAATTTTTAGGTGAAATTGATCAAAAACCACCTGTTTTTTCAGCCATTAAAAAAGACGGGGTTCGAATGTATGAACACGCACGTGCCGGTGTAGAAATGGAAATGGAAAGCAGAAAAACCACCATTCACGAATTTGAAATCACCCGAATTGATTTACCCGAAATTGATTTTAGAGTAGTTTGCAGCAAAGGAACATACATTCGTTCATTAGCAAATGATTTTGGAAAAGCTCTTGAATCCGGTGCTCATTTGACGGTTTTACGTCGTACAAAAATTGGTGAATACTCGGTTGAAAATGCAGTTTCTCCGGATGATTTTGAATCAAATTTATTGAAAAAATAAAAGGCATTTATTTTTTTCTTATCTTTACTATTCAATTCATAGCCATGAAAACATCAAAAGATAAATCTAAAAACTTAGCAACTCCAGGCAAACCCATGTCGCAGGATGAATTTGTTTCGCTTATTAAAGAAGCGGAAGAAGGTGAATTTATGACTTTAGAGGAATCTAAACGAAAATTTAACGAATGGAGATTACAAAGAAAAAAGTAATTACTTCCACTCCGTTTGACAACATAGATTTATTCGATATTTACGAATATGGAGAAGCTACGTTTGGACAGAAATTAGCTCAAAGTTTTATTGATGAAATTTATCGATTACTTGACAACCTCGAAACCCAATACTTACTTCATCCCGAATGTCGTCATCTAGAAACCAAAACCAAGATGTACAGAAATATCATTTTAGGTTCTTACCTTATTATTTATCGTATTCGAGCCAATAAAATTGAAGTGTTAAGAGCTTTTCACGGAAGTCGTTCGCCAAAAATCATCAAACAAGTTAGAAAAATCAAAACATGATTCGCAATTTATTCTCCTCTATTTTTCTTCTTGTTTCTTTTATCATTTTTGGACAATCTTCCAAATTAAAAACCGGCGATTTACTTTTTCAAAAGATGAATTGTGGCGATTTATGCGAAGCCATTCACGCTGTAACCAAAGGATATGACGGCAATGATTTTAGTCATTTGGGTTTGGTTTTAATTGAAAATGATACTGTCTTTATCATCGAAGCTGCCGGAAATGCCGTTCGAAAAGTGACGTTGGAACAATTTTCAAAAAACACAAAAACAACTATGTTTATTGGAAGAGTAAAATCGAAATACAAAAAACTAATTCCGCAAGTTATTTCGTTTTCCAAACAGCAAATCGGAATTCCGTATGACGATGATTATTTATATGATAACGGAAAATATTATTGTTCTGAATTAATTTATGATGCTTTTTTAAATGGTTACGGCGAACCTTTTTTCGAATTACAGCCGATGACCTTCAAGCAACCGGAGACCAATGCATTTTTCCCCGCTTGGGTTGACTACTATCAAAACTTAAAAATAGAAATCCCGGAAGGAAAATTGGGTTGTAATCCTGGTGGAATTTCTACTTCCAAAAAAATAAAAATTGTTGGAAAATTAAACTAGTTGCTTTTCATATTTCTCTACCAAAGCCAAAATTTCATTTTGTGTACTAATCCCTTTATCGTGCAAATACCATTTTTGCAATTCGGTTTTAGCAGTTTCATCTACTACGCCATGTTGAGCTTTATAGTTTACAATTAAATTTTTTGCTCCTTCCGGTCTTGGACCCCAATCGCTTAAAACGGTTAAGGTTTCCGCATCTAAAATCAATAATTTTGGGATGGCTTTTCCGCCATTTGTCAAAAACTGATTCATCAAGGGTTCGTTTTCGTCACGTAGCACAATTCGCAAATCGATTTTTTCAGAAAGTTCAGCCATTTTGTTGATGATGGGTAACAACTGAGCGGCATCGCCACACCAACCTTCGGAAATAACAATCCAAGTATAACTGCTTTTGAGATTAATTAAACTGGCTGTTGCATCCTCTGTGATTTGAATGGTTTTTTCTAATCGATTCATACGAACTTCATTCAGTTCACTATATTTTGTTAAAGCTTCCGATTGCTCACTGCCAGTAGATTTACCTTCTTTCAATAAATCTGTAACTTGCTTACGGTATTCCAAATAAGTCAAACTTTTTGCTAAACTGTTTTTAATAATCTCTTGCATGAATTTTAATTTTATGGTACAAAAATAGAATTTATTTTGCTTTAACTGGGTAACCTTTGTCACAGTTCCGAATAAAAATGTAATTTTGATTTATTATGAACATCAAATCAAAAAATATTGGTTTAGTGCTATCAGGTGGCGGTTCAAAAGGATTGGCTCATGCCGGGGTGCTTCAGTTCTTGGAAGAACAAAACATTAAGCCTTCACAAATTGCAGGAAGCAGTGCCGGTTCTATTGTAGCGGCCTTATACAGTTTTGGAAAAACACCCAAAGAAATTTTATCTTTTTTTCAGTCGATTTATTTTTTTCATTGGAAGCATTTTACGTTCAGTAAAGCGGGAATTATAGATAGCTTATCTTTTAAGGAATATTTTACGGATGTTTTTGGCGAAGCAACTTTAGGCGAATTAAAAATTCCAATTCACGTAACGGCAACTGATATGGTAAAAGGAAAGATCAAAATTTTTGACAAAGACACTTCTGTTGTTGATGCAATTTTGGCTTCCAGTGCATTTCCGGGAATTATTGCACCTTATGTAATTGACGATAATTGGTATAGCGATGGTGGGATTTTGAACCACTTTCCCACTGATATTTTACAAGGGAGATGCGATAGTATTATTGGGGTTTATGTAAGTCCGATTCAAAAAATTGAAGCAAAAGATTTAAACTCCATCAAAGCTGTTACCTCGCGAGCTTTTGATTTATTAACAGCCAACACAACTATGCAAAAATTCACTTTATGCGATTGGGTAATTGAACCGGAAGAGTTAACAAAGTACGGAACATTTGAAACCAATAAAGTAAAAATGGAAATTATTTATAACCTCGGTTACGAAGCCGCAAAAAAATCATTTTCCGACTTTCATTCACATATCGAAAATCGGTAAACTACTCTGATTTTTATAGTGATAAAATCAATATTTCTTTATATTTGCACCACAAAAAACATCTCATGAAATACAAAAGAATACTTCTAAAACTAAGTGGAGAAGCTTTAATGGGCGACCGTCAGTATGGAATTGACCCAAAAAGACTAGCAGAATATGCTCAAGAAATTAAACAAATTCACAATCAAGGAGTACAAATTGCCATCGTTATTGGTGGTGGGAATATTTTTAGAGGTGTAGCCGGAGCCAGCAACGGAATGGATAGAGTACAAGGCGATTACATGGGAATGCTTGCCACAGTGATCAACGGAATGGCGTTGCAAGGAGCCTTGGAGGAAGCAGGAATGTTAACGCGTTTGCAAACCGCTTTAAAAATTGAAGCGATTGCAGAACCTTACATTAAAAGAAGAGCTGTTCGCCATTTGGAAAAAGGTAGAATTGTTATTTTTGGAGCAGGAACAGGAAATCCTTATTTCACAACCGATACTGCTGCTGTTTTGAGAGGTGTTGAAGTGGGTGCAGATGTAATTTTAAAAGGCACACGCGTCGATGGTGTATATAATGCCGATCCGGAAAAACACAAAGATGCCGTGAAATTTGATTATATCTCGTTTGAAGACGTGTTAAGCAAAGGTTTAAACGTGATGGATACCACCGCATTTACACTAAGCCAAGAAAATAAATTACCAATTATTGTGTTTGACATGAATAAACCAGGTAATTTGCTTAAAGTTTGCAATGGCGAAACCATCGGAACTACAGTTACTATATAATTTGGCTTTATTTTTGAATAATTGAATACGATTAAAAATAGACTATCATGACAGAAGAAATAGATTTTATCATTGATACCGCAAAAGAACACATGGATGGTTCGATTGCTCATTTGGAAAAGGAATTTTTAAACATTAGAGCCGGAAAAGCTACACCTCAAATGTTGGGCGGTGTTTTTGTTGATTATTATGGTTCGCAGACGCCGCTTTCGCAAGTGGCTAATATTAACGTTCCCGATGCAAGAACCATCACGGTTACGCCGTGGGAAAAAGGAATGTTGCATCCGATTGAGAAAGCAATTATGATTGCCAATTTAGGTTTTAATCCGATGAATAATGGTGATAACATTATCATTTCTGTACCACCATTAACAGAAGAACGCAGAAGAGATTTGGTTAAACAAGCCAAATCAGAAGCGGAAGATGCCAAAATCGGAATCAGAAATGCAAGAAAAGATGCCAATACCGACATCAAAAAAGAAGAAAAAAATGGAACTTCGGAAGATATTTGTAAATCGGCCGAAGAAAGCATCCAAAAATTAACCGATGCTTACATCAAAAAAATCGATGATGTTTTGGCTGTTAAAGAAGCTGAAATCATGAAAGTATAAATTGAAATCCACTTGAAAGAGTGGATTTTTTGTTATAATAAAGTACATTTGTGATTCGCATTTTTATAACACATGAAACACTTCGTTTTTCTATTCCTTTTTTGCTCGATTTGTGTTCAGGCACAATTTAGAGTAACCGGAATTATTAAAGACGAAACTACCAAAACACCGCTCCCTTTTGCCACAATTCAATCGTCATCCGGCAGGACAACCATTGCCGATGTAACCGGAAAATTTGAATTCATCAGTTCATCAGCAGGCGAAAAAATGGTTATTTCTTACCTCAATTATAGTAGCAAAGAGTTTGTTATAGAAAAAACCGGCTACTTTTCAGTGTTTTTAGAATCTGAACCAAAATTATCTGAAACAGAATTAAGTCAAAAACAAGAGCAATCAAAAGCATTTCTCAACGCTGTTTATGCATCCATAGATCAAAACAACCCCAAAAAAGCACTTTCAACGTTTCAATACAGAGGCTATAACAAAATCGTTGTTACGGCTCATCCCGATTCAATAAAAGGGAAAATTGACACAATCAAAAAATCGAATAAAATTAAAATTGATTCAACCGATTTTAAGTTTAAAAAACTAATTACAAAACAACATTTATTTGTTACCGAAAAGGTTTCTTTATTTCAATATAGCGATGCTAAATTCAAAGAAACGGTATTAGGATCACAAATGTCGGGCTTCAAAAATCCAATTTATGAAGTCATTGGCTTTAACCTTCAATCCTATTCTGTTTATGAACCTCGTTATGAATTATTGGAAACAAAGTATGTCAATCCGATTTCAAAACAAGGTCTTCGCGATTATGATTTTGAATTGTTGGACACAATTTCACTTTCTAACCGGCAAACAGTTTTGGTCTATTTTAAAAACAAAAAAAGAATCAACAAAAAAGGAATGGAAGGATTACTTTTTATTGATCAAGAAAATTTTGCTGTAGCCAAAGCCATTATGCGTGTGCGAGGAATCATCGATTTAACCGCTATTCATGAATATGAATTTCTTTTGAATGAAAAAATTTGGTTTCCTAACACGTACGAGCTAAAAATAGTCAAAGGAAAAAATGATGATTCGATAAAAATTTTAGGAGGAACCATCGAATTTGAAGGAGAATATGATGAATTGGGAACAAAACGCGAAAAAGTTGCTTCTGATTATTCCTATCTGCAATCCAAAACTTTTTTTTATGATCGTGAAATAAATATCCCTCTAATGATAGTCAGAAATTCTGTTGCTATCGAAATTGATGAAGATGTTGCCAAAAAAGACACCACATTTTGGGTAAAAAACAGAAAAGACCGTTTTTCTAAAAGAGACCGTAACACATTTGCAGTAAAGGATAGTTTGGCTTTTTTTAAGGGAATAAATGCCAAACTTTTTTTTGGCAGAAAAATCATAAACGGCTATGTTCCAGTTGGTTTTTTTGATTTTGATTTACGCTACTTAGTAAGTTACAATAACTATGAAGGATTCCGTTTTGGTCTTGGAGGAGTAACCAACGAACGATTTTCTAAAAATTTTAAACTAGACGGCTATATTGCCTATGGTCTTAAGGATGAAAAAAACAAATACCATTTGGGTGGCTCAACACGTGTAGGGAATTTTTCAAACACCTGGGCTGGTATTTCCTATACTGACGATGTGCTGGAAATTGGTAGTACCAAATTTAATATAGACAAACGGGTTTTTAAAATCTATGATCCCCGTCCAATCAACTTAAGCACATTTTACCATCATCAAACATGGAAAAGTTATGTAGAAACTAATTTTTTACCCAAAACCGAAAGTATTTGGCAGCTGAATCATTCCAAAATTGAACCTTTGTTTAATTATACCTTTTTCGATGGTGAAAATTTATACAATCGGTACACCATGACCACCGCTTCTGTTTCCATTCAATGGAATCCGTTTAGCGATTACATGCACACACCAAATGGAAAAATTGAAATAGAAAAAAGATTTCCAAAATTTACGTTTCAGTTCACCCAGTCGTTACCTGATTTTTTGGATAATGATTTTCAGTTTGGAAAAATTGATGCCCGAGCAGAATATGAAAAACAATTTATTAATGGCCAAAAATCGGCCGTTTTAATTCAAGCTGGTTTTGCTTTTGGTGATGTTCCACTAACGCATTTATACAATAATTCACCTAACAACTTAGACCGCGATGCATTATTACAACGAATCACCGTAGCGGGAAAAAACAGTTTTGAAACCATGCGTTTTAATGAATTTTTTTCAAGTCAATATGTAATGCTTCATTTTAAACACGGATTTAAAAGAGTAGAACTATTTAAAAAAATAAAACCCTCTTTGGTTTTAGTTAGTCGAATGGCCTGGGGCAACATGGATAAGCCCGAGCAGCATTTGGGGCTCAATTATAAAACCATAAACGAAGGTTACTTTGAATCCGGAATAGAACTAAACCAAATTTTCAGCGGATTTGGATTGGCTGGATTTTATCGCTATGGGCCAAATCAATTGAGTCGTTTTGAAGATAATATTGCTATCAAACTAACTTTCGTGCTCGATTTAGGTTTGTAAAAGCGATTCTTTTTATCGATTATTTCAAAGATTAAATTACAGTTAAAACCATCTATTTAGCATTGATTTCACTACCTTTGCATCCGTTAAAATTATCGTATGGCTAAATGGTTTAGCGTAGGTTTTTGGGAATCTATCGCACGAATAATCCTCAGAAACAGAATCACAATTCTTTCCATCGTTTTTCTATTGACAGTGTTTTTAGCATTGCAATGGAAACACATGCGTTTTACGTATACGGAAGCAAATCTTCTACCCGATCATCATGAAGTAAACGAACAATACAATCAATTTTTAGACAAGTTTGGAGAAGAGGGAAACCTAATTATCATCGGTGTTCAAGACTCAACTTTTTTTACTCCAAAGCAATTTACCGCTTGGAAAAATTTGATGACAAACTTAAAAAAGTCAAAAGAAGTTGATTTGATAATTTCGGTTGATGATTTAAAAAAATTAAACAAAAACGAATCATTAGAAACGTTTGAATTGGTCGATTTTATTGATTCGACGAAAATTAATAATGCCAAGTATCTTCTTGAAAAACGCGAGGAACTTTTTGAACGCTTGCCGTTTTATGAGCACTTGTTATTCAGCAAAAAAACAGGAACACTGAGAGCAGCCATTTATTTAGACAAAGAAATTGTTAACACCAGCGTCCGAAGAGATTTTGTGGTTGAAAATCTAATCCCGAAAATTGAAGCGTTTGAAAAAGAAACCAACATTGATTTAAAAGTTTCCGGAATGCCTTATATCCGGACGCTTAATTCACAAAACATTGTCGATGAAATTGGCATTTTTATTGGAGCAGCACTTTTGGTCACATCCCTAATATTTTTTTTCTTTTTCCGAAGTTTCAGAGCGACATTCATTTCCATGTGCGTCGTAATTATTGGTGTAATGTGGGCTTTTGGAACGCTAGGTTTGTTGGGTTTTGAAATCACCGTTTTAACCGCCATAATTCCGCCATTAATCATCGTAATCGGAATTCCTAACTGTATTTTTCTAATCAACAAATACCAACAGGAAGTAAAAAAACACGGAAATCAGGCCAAATCATTGCAACGCGTTATTTCTAAAGTTGGAAATGCTACTTTGATGACTAACTTAACTACCGCTGCAGGTTTTGCTACATTTATTGTAACCGATAGTGAATTGCTAACAGAATTTGGAATTATTGCCTCCATCAATATTGTTTTATTGTTTATTCTTTGTTTGCTGGTTATACCAATTATTTACAGTTTTATGCCTTTACCAAAGGATAAACATTTGGAGCATCTCAACAAAACATACACCAAAACTTTTGTAAATTGGACTGAAAAAACTGTAAAAAACAGAAGTATTTCAATATACATTACTGCGATAGTTCTTCTGGTTTTGAGCATTGTTGGAATTTACCAAATGAAAATTTCAGGTAGTTTGATTGAAGACATGCCTAAAAAAACCGGATTTTTTAAAGACATTCTTTTCTTTGAAGAAGAATTTGATGGTGTAATGCCATTAGAAATAATGATTGACACCAAACGAAAAAAAGGTGTGATGAAACTTTCGACTTTGCGAAAAATGGAAGAAGTGCAAGAAATAATCAGTGAAATTCCGGAACTTTCTCAACCTATGTCGATTGTAAATGTAGTAAAATATTCTAAACAAGCTTATTACAACGGCAATCCCGATTACTATGAATTGCCAACTGCTCAAGAGCAAGGTTTCATTTTGAGTTATGCCAAAAATGCAACTCAAAACAGTAAAGAAAATTTCATGAAAAGTTATGTTGATTCTACAGGTCAGTATGCCAGAATAACCACTTTTATGAAAGATATTGGCACCGAAAAAATGGAAAAAATTGAAGAAAAACTTTGGGACAAAATCAATAAAGTTTTTCCACCCGATCGATATACAGTTACCTTGACAGGAAAAGCATTAGTGTTTCAAAAAGGAACAAATTATTTGGTAACCAACTTGGTTCTTTCGCTATTATTCGCCATTGTTCTGATTTCCCTTTTCATGGCTTATTTGTTTCGCTCATTCAAAATGGTGCTAATTTCCTTAATTCCAAACTTACTACCGTTAATAATTACAGCCGGTTTGATGGGTTATTTGGGTGTTCCAATAAAACCTTCAACCATTTTAGTTTTTAGCATTGCGTTCGGAATTTCGGTTGATGACACGATACACTTCTTAGCCAAATACCGTCAGGAATTACAAGCAAATAACTGGAAAATCAGAAAATCGGTGTTCAATGCTCTGCGAGAAACCGGTGTGAGTATGTTTTACACTTCCATTGTTTTATTTTTCGGATTTTCGGTATTCATGATTTCCAGCTTTGGCGGTACAGTTGCTTTAGGCGGATTAGTCTCGGCTACTTTGCTTTTTGCCATGTTATCCAATTTATTATTATTGCCGGCATTATTACTATCTTTAGAAAAAACAATTGCCAATCAAGAAGAATTTCTTCAACCCACTATTGACATTTTGGTGGAAGAAGACGAAAAAGAAACTGAATCTAATTCCTAGTCAAAAAAATTATAATCTAGTATATTTGCATAGTAAACTTAAAACAAAATGAAGAAGCAAACGAAAGTTATCGAATTACTAACAGCCACACCTGTTTTAACCGAAGTAACCGTAAAAGGTTGGGTTAGAACGTTTAGGAACAATCAATTTATTGCTTTAAATGATGGTTCTACCATCAATAATATCCAATGTGTTGTAGATTTTGAAAACACACCGGAAGAAACCTTAAAAAGAATTACCACCGGAGCAGCTGTTTCGTTAACCGGAACATTAGCAGAAAGTAAAGGAGCCGGCCAAAAAGTAGAAGTTCAAGTCTCAAAAATTGAAATTTTAGGCGATTCTGACGCAGAAAAATATCCGATGCAACCTAAGAAACATTCATTAGAATTTTTGAGAGAAAATGCTCATTTGCGTGTGCGAACCAATGCGTTTGGTGCAATTATGCGTGTGCGATCAACACTTTCATTTGCTGTTCATCAGTATTTTCAGGAAAGAGGTTTTTTCTATGTGAATACGCCAATCATTACAGGTTCTGATGCTGAAGGTGCGGGTGAAATGTTTAAAGTAACCGCACTTCCATTCGACAATACACCTAGAACAGAAGAAGGAAAAATAAATTATAAAGAAGATTTTTTTGGTAAAGAAACCAATCTAACCGTTTCCGGACAATTGGAAGCTGAAACGTATGCAATGGCTTTGGGTCAGGTTTACACGTTTGGGCCAACATTTAGAGCCGAAAATTCAAACACATCGCGTCATTTAGCTGAGTTTTGGATGATTGAACCGGAAGTAGCGTTTAATGAGTTGGCAGATAACATGGACTTAGCAGAAGATTTTATCAAATACGTTATCAAATATACGGTTGATAAACATGAAGATGATTTGAAATTTTTAGAACAACGGTTATTGGATGAAGAAAAAAACAAACCACAAGCAGAACGTAGCGAAATGAGTTTGTTGGAAAAATTAAATTTTGTCCTCGAAAATAATTTCAAACGAGTTACTTATACCGAAGCAATTGATATTTTAAGAAATTCAAAACCAAATAAAAACAAGAAATTTCAATATTTAATTGAAGAATGGGGTGCCGATTTGCAAAGTGAGCACGAACGTTTTTTAGTTGAAAAACACTTTAAATGTCCGGTAATTTTGTATGATTATCCGGCAAAAATTAAAGCATTCTATATGCGTTTGAATGACAATACAGAGCCAGGAAAAGAAACCGTTCGAGCAATGGACATTCTATTCCCGGGAATTGGTGAAATTGTTGGTGGTTCACAAAGAGAAGAACGTCATGATGTTTTAGTTGAAAAAATGAAAGCATTAGGAATTGATGAAGAAGAATTATGGTGGTATTTAGATACGCGTCGTTTTGGAACAGCGGTACACTCCGGTTTCGGTTTAGGATTTGAACGATTAGTTCTTTTTGTAACCGGAATGACTAACATTCGCGATGTAATTCCGTTTCCGAGAACACCGCAGAACGCAGAATTTTAATAATCGAGATTACGAGTTTAATAGGTTAAAAGTTTAGGAGGCACTGGGTTATTTACCTTACTTCAACTTATAAACCTTTAACCATTTAAACTTTTAAACATAAATAAAAAATGTTAAAACAAAATCTACAATTCAAATTATCTCAAAAATTATCTCCTCAACAAATTCAGTTGATGAAGTTAATTCAATTGCCTACGCAGGCTTTTGAACAACGATTAAAAGAGGAAATGAATGAAAATCCGGCATTGGAAGGCGGAAAAGAGGAAGATGAATTTGAAGATGAATTTGAAAAAGAAGAATTCGACGATTACGAAGAAGATGAATACGATCGAATTGATGCAGAAGACATTAATATTGATGAATACCTGAGTGACGATGAAACTCCGGAATATAAACTCCAAGCCAATAATTACAGCGATGATGACGAAGACCGTGAAACGCCTTTTGCTGCTCCGGTTACTTTTCATCAAGATTTAATCAACCAATTAAATACTTTTATCCTATCGGAAGAAGACAGAGAAATTGCTGAATTTTTGGTGGGAAGCATTGACGACATGGGTTACATTCGTAGAACGGTAGCTGATATTGTTGACGATTTAGCATTTACGCAAGGTATTTATACCGATGAACAAGCCGTTGAGCGAATTCTTCATGTTGTTCACGAATTAGAACCATCAGGTGTGGGAGCTCGTGATTTGCAAGAGTGTTTGTTGCTGCAACTTAAACATAAAACCCCAACAGAATCGGTTGATTTGGCTATTGATATTCTTGAAAATCAGTTTGAACAATTTACCAAAAAACATTATGATAAACTTCTTCATAAATACGGCGTTTCTCAAGACCAACTTAAAAAAGCAATTGAAGAAATTGAAAAGTTGAACCCCAAACCGGGCGGAGCTTTTACAGGAAACAACAAAATGATTGAACATGTTGTTCCCGATTTTACCATTCGAATTGTGGAAGGCGACCTTGAACTATTATTAAACGGCAGAAATGCACCGGAACTTCATGTTTCAAAAGATTATCAAGACATGTTGCGAACGTATAAAGATTCTCGTGACAAATCGAATGCTCAAAAAGATGCAGTTCAATTTATCAAACAAAAATTAGATTCTGCAAAATGGTTTATCGATGCTATTAGACAACGTCAGGAGACTTTGTTTGTCACAATGAATGCCATCATGCACTATCAGCAAGAATATTTTTTAGAAGGTGATGAAACCAAACTTCGTCCGATGATTCTAAAAGATATTGCCGATATGATTGGATTGGATATTTCCACCGTTTCCAGAGTTGCCAACAGTAAATATGTGGAAACTCCGTATGGAACGAAACTCATCAAAGAATTCTTTTCGGAATCAATGAAAAATGATCAAGGTGAAGACGTTTCTACGTTGGAAATTAAAAAAATTCTTCAAAATGTGATTGAGGAAGAAGACAAGCAAAAACCTCTTCCGGATGACCAGTTGGCTGAAATTCTAAAGGAAAAAGGCTATCCAATCGCCCGAAGAACTGTGGCCAAATACCGTGAACAATTAGATATTCCCGTTGCTCGCATGCGAAAAAAAATATAAATTATTTGAAAAGCATTCTCCCCATATTCTCCTATCTTTTTCATCCGCTGTTTATATCGGTTTATGCTTCTGCTTTCTTTTTTGTTTTGTTTTGGGATTTTTTTGCATTGCAGGAAATCTACCTTTATATGATTCAGATTGTGATTATTACGGTTCTGATTCCTATTTCATTATTTTATCTTCTTTTGTCTTTGGGAAAGGTGGATTCGATTATGATTGCACAAGTTTCACAACGAAAAATTCCATTAACCATCAATTGCATTTTATTACTTATTCTTACTCAAAAAAGCATCACAATTGATCGAATTCCTGAACTCTACTTTTTCTATTTTGGAGCTTTTTGGAGTACAATCTTAGCCATTATATTTCTATTCTTAAAGATAAAAGCGAGTTTACACATGCTTGGAATAGCAGCATTAACGTTTTTTATAATTGCATTAAGTTCAAGAGTAGAAGTACCTTTACTATATACTGTCGCTACTTTTATCACACTTAATGGATTTGTGGCTTCCTCCAGGTTACAAATGAAAGCTCACACCATGTTTGAATTATTTGTGGGTTTCTGTTGTGGAGCAATTCCGCAGTTTTGTTTGTGGTACTTTTGGTTATAAAATATAAAACTGCAGCCCTAAATTCAATGTACTCAATTCCATTGGAACTCCATCAAATTTTGCTTCCGATTTAAAAATAGTATTAAAACCATAATAGGCATAAAAATTCCAAGTATTATAACCCGTTGCAAGATATACACCATACTGAAAAGCATTAAATTGCTTGTTATTATTAATTTTAATATCACCGGAATTAGAGATAAACCGAGAGTTATTAAATAGCATATAGCTCAATTTAAAGCCCGTATATAATCTAAAAAACTTATGACTTTCCGGTGTAGATGTTCGCCAACGCACTTCAATTGGAAGATCTATATTGACAAATGAAAATTGATTTTTTTTAAATGAAACATCCGACTCTATAACCGTATAATTAAAACCTTGATTGAGGTCTGAAATAAGTAAGTTCTGATTATAGGCTTGATAAGCCAATCCTAAACCGGCAGCCAAAGCAAACGTTCTATTTTTATTTATGGGCATATCACGAAGAAAACCAAAATGTAATCCGGTAGAAAAACCATCTTGTGAGACACCTCTTGGTTTATTTTGTAAAACATTATAGGCAAATCCAAAATAGAATTGATCTTCGCGGTATAATGAATCTACTTTCTTTTCATAATACAACGAATCTTGTGCCAGCATTGCACATGAAAAGAAAAATAAAAAAAGACTTAACTTCATAAAAACTCATTTGAAATATAAAAATACAAAAAAAGCCACGCAAATGCGTGGCTTATGTATTTAAAATTATTGCATTAATTAGTTACTTTACCTTGATTGGTAGTATAATTAATTTTTAATGCTTCAACTTTTCTCAATTCTTGTTTGATTTCACCAACAAGACCCATTTTCACCTCTTTATCCACCTTTAACGAAGTAGTTAGAACTTTCTCTAATTCAGGATCTCTTGCGGCTCTTTCTGCCAAAACAAAATTCCTAATTTCAGAAACATCCGAAAGACGATCATTTAGTTGAATACGAGCACCTTCTCCATATTGTCTGCGGTATTGCTCATGCGGTTTTCCCGCAAAAATAAACATCACACGGTCTTTCTTTTCCAGTTTCGTTACCTGATCTGCTTTTGGTAAAGCATTTTGAATCATTAAATCATTATCTTTCATCACAGTAGCCACCATGAAGAAAAATAACAACATAAAAACAATATCGGGCAAAGATGCTGTCGAAATCGCTGGCACTTCGCCTCCTTTTTTCTTCTTAAATTTAGACATACTTCTAAAATTTACAATTAATTACGTTTCGGTTCTGCTTCAGAAAGCTTTTGAGGGAATAGTGTCTGTATATCTTTGATAAGAGGTTCAATTCTTGAACGTTGAGCTTCTTTTGTTTTCGGGTCATCAAACATTGCTTCTAATTCACGAAAAGTCTTCCCGTACCTTGCTTTACATTCTCTATCTCTCAAAAAATAGTAAGCCGCTACCAATTCATTTTGAACCGAAATATAAGCTTCATACGATGTTTCAGCATCATTTTGTAATGATATTACAGCTTTATCCGGGTTATCAGATGACGTTACGTCTCTTGTACCTTTACAATAACTGCAGGAACCATCTCCACCATTGTCAAGAAAAGCAATAGCCGCTTTTCTTAAATCTTTCAGATCCATAGGAACATCATCAACTAACAATTGATCATTTTTATTAATCAACACGGTGAAAATATTTTTCTCCTTAATTTCAGGTGGATCAACTACATCTTCAATGGGAGGTAACTTTCTGTTTATCCCCTGATCGGTTTGAATAGTTGTGGTTACAAGGAAGAAAATCAACAGCAGGAACGCAATATCTGCCATCGATCCGGCATTCACTTCCGGTGCACCAGCTCTGTTTTTTCTAGCCATTTTTTATTTTTTAATTCTTTTATATCCTGAGAAAAACATTAGTCCTACGGCAAATAAAGCTAATATATAAAAAGCATTTAAACCTGTACTAACCATTTTTGAGCCAAACGAAGAAACTTCTCCGCCATCTTTTAATGGCACGGGTGTTCCGTCAGCAAAAATAAAGGCGATTAGAATAACTCCTAAAAATGCTCCAACACTGATAAGTGTTTTTTTCAAGTCTTTTGAAGCTAGATTTTTAAGCGTGTATAACAACACCAATACAATTGCTATTGCAAGTGTTAAGTAGGCAACATAAATAAACGGCTCGATCATCCCTCCATCAGGAGCGTCAGAGGCCATAATTGTTGCCAGAAACACAATAGAAATTATACTTAATACAATAACTATTAATCTGGATAACTTTTTTAAGTTCATACTGATAGTTATTTTAAATTATCTTTTGTTTTTGTAATCTACAAGGATGTCAACCAAACTGATAGAAGCATCTTCCATATCGTTTACGATTGAATCGATTTTAGCAATAATATAGTTATAGAATACTTGAAGAATCATCGCAACAATAAGACCAAATACCGTTGTTAATAACGCTACTTTAATACCTCCTGCTACAAGTGATGCATCCATGTTACCGGCAGCTTCGATTTTATCGAATGCTTGAATCATCCCGATTACAGTTCCCATGAACCCTAACATCGGTGCTAAAGCGATAAATAATGAAATCCAAGATACGTTTTTCTCTAATTGACCCATTTGTACTCCTCCGTAAGAAACAACAGCTTTTTCAGCTGATTCAATACCATGGTCGATACGATCTAAACCTTGATAGAAGATTGATGCAACAGGACCAGCAGTATTTCTACATACTTCTTTTGCAGCATTTACACCACCAGATTGAAGAGCATCCTCAACATCTTTGATTAATTTTTTTGAATTTGTTGTAGAAAGATTTAAGTAAATAATTCTTTCAATAGCAATAGCTAAACCTAAAATTAAACACAACAAAACGATCCCCATAAATCCAGGACCCCCTTGAATAAATCTTTCTTTTAACTCTTGCGTAAATGGTTTGTCGGCCGCTACAGTTTCGTCGTCAGCGAGAGTTACTGCTTCTTCTGCAGAAGCTGGTGCTGCTGTTTCAACAGCCGGCTCAGTTGTTTGAGTTGTGTCTTCTTGTGCTTGAACTGTTCCAAACGTCATTAGACCTGTGATTGCCAAAATAGAAAATAATCTTTTCATTGCTTTTGTTCTTAATTTAATTAGTTAATCAGGTTAAAGGTATAAATTTATTTTTAATTAATCATACATTATAAAAAATGGCGGAGAGAAAGGGATTCGAACCCTTGATACCCTTTTGGAGTATACACACTTTCCAGGCGTGCTCCTTCGACCACTCGGACACCTCTCCGTATTGCTTACAACGTATTTTAAGAGTGCCAAATAACAAAAAAAAACTCACTTGGGAAAATTAATTTTGTTATTTTTATGACAATTCTCCCCGCAAAGAAGTTTCAAAAATGGTTTTGAACACTTTAGCAGAAACATTCTGCCCTAAAAGGTACATCAATTTTGTGATGGCTGCCTCCGTAGTGATGTCTTTTCCTGAGATTACTCCTATCTTTTTTAAATACGTACTCGTTTCATATTGCCCCATGTTGACACTTCCACCTGAACATTGTGTCACATTAATAACGTAAATTCCTTTTTTTATTGCCTTTTTTAAAACAGAAATAAACCATTCTTCTGTGGGAGCATTTCCTGATCCGTAGGTTTCTAAAACAATTCCTTTTAAATTAGGTATGTCGAATAAAGACGTTAAAACATTCTGATTTAGTCCCGGGAACATTTTTATAATTGCTACGTTCGAATCTAATTCCTTATGAACAACCATCTTTTTGGTTGTACTAACTTGAAATAGTGATTCGTTATTTATTTTAATATGCACTCCTGATTCGGCCAAAGCCGGAAAATTGGGTGATGCAAAAGCCATAAAATGTTCTGCATTAATTTTACTGGTTCGATTTCCTCTATATAATTTGTATTCAAAATAGAGGCAAACTTCTTTAAAAACAGGTTTTCCGTTTCTTTTAAGCGAAGCTATTTGAATCGCTGTAATTAAATTTTCTTTGGCATCGGTTCGCAAATCACCAATTGGCAGTTGAGAACCTGTAAACACGATTGGTTTTGATAGATTTTCAAACATGAAACTCAATGCTGAAGCAGAATACGACATCGTATCGGAGCCATGAAGCACTACAAACCCATCAAAATTTGCATAATTATCTTCAATAATTTGTGCCATTTCAATCCACTTTTGCGGATTCATGTTGGAAGAATCAATTGGTTTTTCAAACGAAATCGTTTCAATAGCACATTCCAATTGTTTTAATTCCGGAATTCGCTGAAGCAATTTCTTAAAATTAAAAGCCTTTAATGCACCGGTTTCAAAATCTTTCATCATACCGATGGTTCCTCCGGTATAAATTAAAAGTATGTTGGCTTTAGAATGCATTTTGATATTTCATCTTATTGGTCACCGGATTAGCATACATAGCCAAAAAACTTTCAACCATTTTTGGATTAGTTGAGTCAATTTTCATTTCTAACCTTCTTTCAAATAATGATTTTTCTTCTTCTGTATACAAATGATTATACTGATTGGAAGCATACATTAAATCATGAGCAATAAAGTTGGTTGGCCACAATTTGTAAGAACTCAATATAGAATCGTCAATCACTTGTGCTACAGCTTGAATCTGACGATTAGAATTGTCCTCGTTCGTTTTAATTTGATCCATTTCACTCTCTAAAACATCTCCGATATGCATGTGAATACGTTTTTTTTGCCCCATTATTCCGCTCAATAGTGTGATAAAATCTTCGTTTTTCTCTTTAATATATACTTCATTTTTTGCCTCAGCCATCAATTGAGGCATTTTTAAGGCATCGGTAGGGTCATATTCATACGAAATAGAAACAGGAACAATTTTTAATTTCTTAAAATAATCCATGACATTTTCCTCATCGCAACCCATTCCCAACATTTTTAAAACGCCTTGATGCGTAGCGTCATTTCCGTCTTTGGTTCTTCCTTCTCGTTGAGCAATCCAAACCGAGCGGTTTTCTCTTAATAATAATTGACCAATGTATTCCGACATCAATTTTGAACTTTGCAATAATTCTCTTGGTGATAATCCCCGTTGAACTAAAAAATTCCGATTGAGTTTTGATAATTTATATAAGAAATCCTTCTTAACTAAGTTGTCTCCAATTGCCGAAGCTGTCATCACCAAACCGTGTTCATACAAGGCCACATTAAGCAACGAAGTGTCTAAAATAATATCACGATGATTAGAAATGAATAAATAAGATGCATTTTTTTCCAACTTTTCAAACCCGGACGTGGTTAATCCTTCCGAACTGCGTTGAAGCACTTTTTGCACGGAATGATAAACAAAGTTTATTTGAAAATCCCTGATTGAATGTGTTTTTTGAAGTTGTTCTATCCAAACATTTTCATCAACATCCGGAAAAGTAAAGTTCATCAACGCTTTCATCATTGGATGATGAATCACCGAACGGATCCCTTCGTTTACTTCACTGTCGTAATAAGGTCGAATCGTATCAAATTTTGACATTAATCAGCTATTTATTTCACAAATGAACAAAAAAAATGTGACTTTTGAGGTAAGGTTACGTTAAAAGCCGAAAATTGCTTTTGAGTTTTGGGTTGTAATTTTTGCAATTTCTTCTACCGAAACACCATAAATAGTGGCTAATTTTTCGGCAACCAAAGTAACATAACTGCTTTCATTCCGCTTGCCGCGATAAGGAACAGGAGCTAAATAAGGTGAATCGGTTTCAAGAACAATATGTTTTATGTCTATTTGATGAAGAAATTGATCAATTTTTCCGTTTTTGAAAGTTACAACACCTCCAATTCCTAATTTCATATTGTATGAAATCGCTTGTTGAGCTTGTTCAAAATTTCCGGTGAAACAATGAAAAATTCCAAATAAATCATCGCTTTTTTCAGATTCTAATACTTCGAAAATTTCATCAAATGATTCGCGACAATGAATCACAATCGGCAATTTATATTTTTTGGCTAATTGAATTTGGTATTTAAAAGCTATTTTCTGAATTTCCAACGTAGTTTTATCCCAGTATAAATCGATACCAATTTCGCCAATAGCGATGAATTTTCGTTTGGATAATTCGGTTTCGATGTGATTTAATTCATCCAAATAATGCTCTTTCACGTAGCACGGATGCAATCCCATCATTAAAAAAACATTTTCCGGATAATTTTTTTCCAATTCATACATTGCGTTCGTGCAAGTGGAATCAATCGCCGGCACAAAAAAACGAGTTACTCCTTTTGAAATAGCTTTTTGCATCATTTCATTTCTATCAAAATCAAATTCTTCAGAATATAAATGGGTATGGGTGTCGGTGAAAATCATGCGGCAAAAATAAGTAAATTTCAAGAAAATATCTACAGCTTTGTTTTGACTTTAATTTGAATTACTTTTGAATTTCAAAATTGAAAAATGAAGAATTTACAAGAGCTTTTAAAAGATTCAGGATATAAAAAAATTGCTTTTAAGGTTTCTAAGACCCAACATTTGTTGATAAAAGCTACTATAAATGGTGTGAAAGGAAATTTTATTTTAGATACCGGTGCCTCCAACAGTTGCATTGGATTTGATCAAGTTGAGCATTTTAATGTAAATGCCAAAGCTTCTAAAACCAAAGCAGCAGGTGCCGGAGCAACGGGAATGGAAACGCAGATCGGCAAAAATGTAGCGTTAAAAATTGGCAGATGGAAAACCAAAAATTTGCATTTGGTTATTTTTGATTTAACGCATGTGAATTTAGCCTTGACACAATACAAAGCCAAACCCGTTCACGGAATTATTGGAGCCGATGTTTTGCTGGATGGAAAAGCGATTATTGATTATTATAACCATTGTTTGTATTTGAATGAATGAGAACTAAAAAAAATGGCATTATTTTTGGAAATCTCACTTCATATTACTTAATTTTAGAACTTTAAATCAATTGTATATGAAACTAAAAACTACTCTTACTTGTGTGTTACTTATTGTGTCAGCCTTTTCCTTTGGGCAGATTCAGCCATTTGGTCATCTGACAATATTTTCAGAAGACGGTGATAAATTCTACTTAATTCTAAACGGTGAACGAATGAATGATGAGCCACAAACGAACCTTCGTGTAGAAGAATTAGTACAACCGTATTACAACGCTAAAATTATTTTTGAAGATAAAACGCGTCAGGAAATCTCTAAAAACTTCCTTCAAATTGCGGATGTAGATGGTGCTTTTATGGACGTAACCTATAAAATACGTCGTGATAAAAACAAACCATCGAAAATGAAATTGAATTTCTTTTCGATGATACCTGTCGTGGACGGTTTTATACCACCTTCCAATGTTTTTGTTAGACGTTGGGGTCAGCCAGCACCACCTCAACAAGTGATTGTGCAACAAACCGCTCCGGTTGGCGTTGTGCAGCAAACCACTACAACAACTACATCAGTTGGCGGAGTAAATGCCGGTGTGAGTGTTGGAGGTGTTGGTGTGAATATTTCGATAAATGACCCATTTATGTCGGGTAGTACCACCATTACAGAAACTACAACGGTTACAACCGGTGGTGGTGCGGTTGTCGTACAAGAGCCTTTGCAAGAAGGATGCTATGGTGCAATACCGATGAATAACGGCAATTTTAACAGTGCTTTACAAACCATCAGAAACCAAGGCTTTGACGAATCTAGACTAAAAACAGCCAAACAAATTGCCCAAAACAATTGTTTGAATACGAATCAAATTGTGGAAATTTGTAAAATTTTTGGATTTGAAGAAACGCGTTTAGATTTTGCAAAATTTGCTTTTGATGCATGTGTTGAACCTCAAAATTACTTTAAAGTAAATAATGTGTTTGATTTTACCTCGAGTGCAGATGAATTGAATGATTTTATTTCTAGGAGATAGTAAAATTATTTTATAAAAAATCCCGATTAGAAAATTCTAATCGGGATTTTATTTTTATAGAAATTGGAAAACTATAGTTCCAATGCTTTTTTAGGATTGTTGTCCATCAACAATTCGGTTGGGTTTTCTAATCCTTCTTTCACAGCAACTAAGAATCCAACTGATTCTCTACCATCGATGATTCGGTGATCATAAGACAACGCCACATACATCATTGGAGCAATCACTACTTGACCGTTTACAGCAATTGGACGCTCAATAATATTATGCATTCCTAAAATTCCTGATTGAGGTGGGTTGATGATTGGTGTAGAAAGCATACTTCCGAATACACCGCCATTTGAAATAGTAAATGTTCCTCCGGTCATATCATCTACTGTGATTTGACCATCACGAGCACGAATGGCCAAACGTTTAATTTCTGCTTCAATTCCACGGAATGATAATGTTTCTGCATTTCTCACCACAGGTACCATTAATCCTTTTGGTCCGGAAACTGCCACAGAAATATCACAGAAATCATAAGCAATTTTGTGATCGCCATCGATCATAGAATTGACATCCGGATAAAGTTGTAAAGCTCTGGTTACAGCTTTGGTAAAGAAAGACATAAAGCCTAAGCCTAAACCGTGTTTGTCTTTAAAAGCATCTTTGAATTCGGTTCTTAATTTATTTACGTTGGTTAAATTAACTTCGTTAAACGTAGTTAACATTGCGGTTTCGTTTTTAGCCGAAACTAATCTTTCAGCTACTTTACGACGCAACATGGATAATTTTGTGCGTTCTGAACCACGACTGCCGCCGGTTGGTGTTCCCATGGATGGCGTAGCATTTACTGCATCATCCTTGGTGATTCTTCCACCTTTTCCGGATCCAACGATATCGGAAGGTTGAATGTTTTTTTCGTCTAAAATTTTACGAGCAGCGGGTGAAGGTGCTTGTGTTGCATAAGTTTTTTCAGGAGCTGGAGCTACTTTCTTTTCTTCGGCTTTTGGTGCTTCTGCTTTTGGTGCTTCGGCAACTGGTTTTACCTCCGCTTTTGGTGCATCACCGCTTGGCTTTGCAGCTGACGTATCGATTAAACAAACGACTGCTCCAACAGCTACGGCATCGCCTTCTTCTGCTTTTAGGGTGATGATTCCACTTGCCTCAGCAGGTAATTCCAAGGTAGCTTTATCTGAATCGACCTCAGCAATGGCTTGGTCTTTTTCTACGTAATCGCCGTCTTGTACTAACCAAGTTGCTATTTCCACTTCTTTTATAGATTCTCCCGGAGAGGGAACTTTCATTTCTAAAATCATCGTATTATATTTTAAATTATGAATTTTATGTTTTATTCTGTGTTGTTGTCTATTTTTAGCCCTGATAGCAGCGAAAATCCTTTTGGCTTTTTTTGTTAGTTTTTGTTGGCAAAAAAAAGCGACCCTGGGAGCTCTTTTTTTGACTTACAAAAACAACAAAAAAGGGTAAAAGATTGAAGCGGATAGCAGGATTAGCTTCTTATCTAAATAAATTTTTGTCAAATACCATTCTAATTGCATCGGCATGGCGTCTTCTGTCTCTGGTGTGACTTCCTGCGGCTGGCGCTGCATAGGCTTTTAACGAGGCTAATCGCCATTTTACTAAGTCAAAATTCATTAACATAAAACTGTATGCTCCCATATTTTTGGGTTCTTCTTGTGCCCAAACGTAATCGTCGGCGTTGGGATAGTTGGCGATGATTTCTTTTAACTGCTCGACCGGTAGCGGGAACAATTGCTCGATTCGAACCAAAGCTACGTCATTTCTTCCTAAGTTTTCTCTTTCGGCTAGGATGTCGTAGTAGAATTTTCCGGTACAGAACACGAGTGTTTTTACTTTCTTTTTGTCCACGGAATTGTCGTCGATGGTTTCTTGGAAACTTCCGTTGTATAGTTCTTCTTTGGTTGACACACACAAGGGGTGACGCAACAAGCTTTTTGGTGAAAACACCACTAACGGTTTGCGGAACTTGGTTTTCATTTGTCTTCTTAACAAATGAAAAAAGTTTGCTGGCGTTGTACAATCGGCTACATACATGTTATGCCGGGCACAAAGTTGTAAGAAACGCTCCATTCTGGCAGAAGAGTGCTCGGCACCTTGACCTTCGTAACCGTGCGGTAATAATAGCACGATTCCGTTTTGGTTGTTCCATTTGTCTTCGCCACACGAAATGTATTGGTCAATCATAATTTGGGCTCCGTTGGAGAAATCGCCAAACTGGGCTTCCCAAATGGTTAATGCGTTTGGATTGGCTAAGGCGTAACCGTAATCAAAACCTAAAACACCATATTCTGAAAGGAAGGAATTAAATACGTTGAATTTCCCTTTTTTATCTTTTAATCCGTCTAATGGAATTACTTCTTCTTCGCTGTCTTCCACCTTTACAACAGCGTGACGGTGGGAGAACGTTCCTCTTTCAACATCTTGACCAGAGATGCGAACATCATAACCTTCAGTTAATAAAGTTCCGTAGGCCAATGTTTCGGCTGTTCCCCAGTCAATGGTATCATTATCGTACATTGTTTTTCTGTCGGTAATGATTTTGTTGATTTTACTTATGAATTTTTTATCGGATGGCAAAGTCGAGATAGTTTCTAGTATGGCATCTAATTTTTCTTTATCAAAGGTAGTCTCTACTTTTTTCAACATTTCATCGTCGCTCACTTGCTCAAATCCGTCCCATTCATTTTGCATAAAGGGCGTGATGATGGTCAGCTCTTTTTTACGAGAAGCTTCGAGGTTTTGATCTAATTTGGCTTTGTAATCACTTTCAATTTTGTTTATATACGCTTGGTCTACAATACCATCAACAATTAGCTTTTCAGCATAAATATCTCTTGGATTACTGTGTTTTGCAATGATTTTGTATAAAACCGGTTGCGTAAAACGAGGTTCATCGCCTTCGTTATGCCCATATTTTCTATAGCCTAATAAATCGATAAACACATCTCTTCCAAAGGTCATTCGGAAATCCAAGGCAAAAAGCATCGCATGAACAACCGCCTCAGTATCATCTGCATTCACATGTAATACCGGCGAAAGTGTCACTTTTGCAACATCCGTACAATAAACAGAAGAACGTGCATCTAAATAATTAGTAGTAAAACCTACTTGATTATTGATAACAATATGAATAGTCCCACCGGTTTTATAACCGTCTAATTGCGACATTTGAACAATTTCATACACGATTCCTTGTCCGGCTACTGCGGCATCACCGTGAACGGCGATTGGCAACACTTTAGAGAAATCATTCGGGAAATATTTGTCTTGTTTTGCTCTGGTAATTCCTTCAATCACCGCACCAACCGTTTCTAAGTGAGAAGGGTTTGGAGCCAAATTGATGTTGATGTTTTTACCGGATTTTGTTTTTCTATCGGCCGTTAACCCTAAATGGTATTTTACGTCGCCGTCAAAATATTCTTTATCATAATCTTTTCCGTCAAATTCGGAGAAAATGTCTTGAGTTGGTTTGCCAAAAATATTGGCTAAGATGTTGAGACGACCACGGTGAGCCATTCCCATCACGAATTGCTCTACGCCTTTTTCGGCAGCTGATTCAATTAATGCATCTAAAGCAGGAATGATGCTCTCTCCTCCTTCTAATGAAAAACGTTTTTGACCTACATATTTTGTATGTAAAAAGTTTTCGAAAGAAACCGCTTCGTTTAATTTATTAAGAATGTGCTTTTTCTGATCTCCAGAGAAAGCAGGTAAATTATCGTTGATATTTAATCGTCGTTGAATCCATTCAATTACTTCCGGTTTACGGATGTACATGTATTCAATTCCGATGGATTGGCAATAGACATTATCTAAATGCCTGATAATTTGACGTAACGTTTGAGGCTCATGACCCAATACTTTGGCAGCATCAAAAACAGTTTCTAAATCAGACGTTGCTAATCCGAAATTTTCGACGGCTAATGTTGGAGCATACACTCTTCGTTCGCGTACCGGATTTGTCTTGGTAAATAAATGACCACGCGTTCGGTAGGCATCTATTAATTTGAGAACATTAAATTCTTTTTGTAATTTATCAGAAACCAGACTACAGTCTTGATTTCCAGCAGAAAAATCAGCTAGTTGTGTAACGGCTTCATTGTCGCTTGCCGATTCTAGACCAAAATCGAACCCTTGAAAAAAGGCTCTCCAACTTGGTTCAACAGCATCCGGATTAACGGTATATTGTTCGTATAAATCGGCAAAAAATTGAGTGTGTGCTGCGTTTAAAAAGGAAAACCTATCCATAATTAGTAGTAATAAACCTTATTTGTTAGAAATAGTTTTGCAAAAGTACGATAATTGAAATAATCTTTCATTTATTTTTGCATACTTTTATGTTTTAAATTGCTAAAAAGATATAGATATGAAAAACGCTGGAAAACTTCCTTTTTTAATTATCATTTTGTTTTTTATATTCTGTGTGGAAAACACAGTTGCTCAGTCAGAAGAGTCAGTTTCAACCGATCAAAAAAGTGAATTTTGGTCAAAAGTTCGTTTCGGAGGTGGTTTTGGATTAGCCTTTGGAAATAATTTCACCGATATTACATTAGCACCGGGAGCGATTTATGATTTTAACGAATACATTAGTTTAGGTTTTGGCTTGCAAGGAAGTTATGTACGACAAAAGAATTTTTTTGAATCGTATATTTATGGACCAAACATGATTGTTTTGGGAAATCCCATTCCGGAAATACAACTTTCAGCAGAATTGGAACAATTGCGAGTAAATTCGACCTTTCAAGATAATTTTGGCTCTTTTAAAGATAATTTTTGGAATACCGGATTATTTTTAGGTGTAGGTTATGTTTCGGATAATGTTACAATAGGTTTGCGTTATAATGTGCTTCACAATAAAGATAAAAATGTTTATTCTGAAGCTTGGATGCCGTTTGTTAGAGTTTATTTCTAAACCAAACTTTCTGCCATTCTCTTTTTAAAATTAAAAAAGCCACTTGTTCAGCCAGTTCTGCGATATCATCTCCGTTGAGTTTTTTGACTTCTTCTTCGGAAACATCAATGATATAAAGCAAATTCAAATATTCAGCAAATTTGTATTGAATAAGTCGATATACTTTCTCGTGCAATTGAATTTTTAATTCGTTTGGCGATGTGCTTAGTGGGAAATCAACCGGTTCGTTGGCAAAATTGAAATCTTTGTTGAGTTGTTCAATGAGTTTGAGGTAAAGATTTTCTTTTTCTGCTTCGGTTAGAAGATGGTCGGTTGATGTTGGGATGGGATACATTTAATTTTTTATTTTAATGGAACACGGATAGGTTGGATTAAATGGATTTACGCTGATATTTTTGTTCGCAAGCGAAAATGGATTTAGATGGATTTTATTTTTGTTAGATTTTTATTTTATGTCAACGCCTAACTAAAAACGCCTAACTCCCGACTGAAAACTACCTGCTTCGCAGGAGATTACTACGCCAGTTCGCTTTCGCTCGTATTCTATTTCGACTTCATCCTCTTGCGGAATGACAAAGAACCCGAAACCCGCAACTTGCAAACCCGCAACTTACACATCCCTCTTCATCAACTTTTCTCCAAAGCTTCGCAAAACCATTTTTTTGTCTTCTCCTATTTGCATTTTAGATAAAGTTTCGAAAGCTCTCATCGTGAACTCTTCTATAGCCTTTTGCGTTGCTTTTGATGCTCCGGTTTGATTGAAAAATTCTTTTACCGATTCAATTTTTTCTGAATTATCATTAGGTTGAATGGAATATAAATGTAACAATTGCTCACGTTCATCTGCTTTGGCGAATTCGATTGCTTTTAAGTAAAGATAGGTTTTTTTGTTTTCAATAATATCGCCACCAACTTGTTTGCCAAAGGTTTCAGGATTTCCGAAACAATCTAAATAATCATCTTGCAATTGAAAGGCGATGCCCAAATTCAATCCGAAATCATAAATTAAATTACCGTTTTCTTCTGATGTTTCGGCAATAATGGCTCCCATTTTCATAGCTGCTCCCACCAAAACGGCGGTTTTATATTCAATCATTTTTAAATATTCAGGAATCGTAACGTCATCACGAGTTTCAAAATCAACGTCGTATTGCTGACCTTCGCAGACTTCTAAAGCAGTTTTGCTGAACAATTTAGCTAATTCTCTAAAAGTGCTTGGTTCGTAATTCTCAAAATATTGATAGGCCAAAATTAACATCGCATCACCAGATAAAATGCCGGTGTTCAAATTCCACTTTTCGTGTACGGTTTCTTTACCTCTTCTCAGTGGAGCATCATCCATAATATCATCATGAACTAATGAGAAATTATGAAAAACTTCAACCGCAGTAGCCGCCGGAAGTGCTTTTTTATAGTCCACATCAAAAACCTCAGCGGCCATTAATGTTAAAACTGGACGCATTCTTTTTCCGCCTAAACCTAAAATATAGGTAATTGGTTGGTAAAGATGAGTGGGTTCTTTCAGAATTTTTTGCCCTTCTAGATAGTTTAAAAATTGTTCCTGATAGGCTGCTATTGAATGCATTTGGTGACGCTTTTTGTTTTTAGGAATACAAAGAAAATCAAAAAAACCCGAAACCGAAAATATATCATCCGTTTCAATTCAAAACAAATGTTAAATAAATGTAAATACTTTGGAAACTATTTTGGTGTTAAAAGTTTCCGAATTACTTTTGTGCGGAAATTTAAACTTCTGATTTCGTGCTAGTCTAAAATAAAGAAAAGAAAATGCAAGAACAAATTATTGAAAAAGCAACGGAAATGTATTTAACACTAGGTTTTAAAAGTGTTACAATGGATGATATTGCCAATGAAATGGGAATTTCAAAGAAAACAATTTACCAACACTTTGCCAATAAAAATGATTTGGTAGAAGCGGTAACGATGCAAATGTTTGATTCAATTTCATGTGGAATTGATGAAATATGTCAGCCTGAAAAAAATGCCATTGAAGAATTGTTTGAAATCAAAGATTTTGTTTTACACAAATTGAAAGATGAAAAAGCATCACCCATCTTTCAATTACAAAAATATTTTCCAAAAATTTATAAAACATTACACGGTAAAGAATATTGCAAAATGCAAGATTGTGTCGTAACCAATTTAAAAAAAGGAGTAGCAACTGATTTGTATCGTTCTAACATTGACATTGACTTTATCAGTAGAATTTATTATTCCTGCGTTCATGCTTTAAAAGATAAAAATGTTTTTTTAGATGAAACCTATAATTTTAGGATGTTAGAAGAACTCTATCTCGATTATCACATCCGGGCTATTTCAACTGAGAAAGGATTAAAAGTTTTAGAAAAAATCACACAAAAATCAAACTAATCATCAATCAATACTCATGAAGAAATTATCACTCTTCCTCTTGCTCGCTTGTCTAGGTATTCAAGCTCAAGAAACTAAACAAAGTTATTCGTTTTCGCTAAAGCAAGCGATCGAACATGCTTTACAATATAATTACTCGGTCATCAATTCCGGTCGTGATATTGAAGCCGCCAAAAAGAAAAAATGGGAAACCACAGCATCGGGTTTACCACAAATTAATGCGGGTTTAGATTATGCAAATAATTTTAAACTGCAAACACAAGCCGTTTCAGGTAATTTATTTGATCCCGATGGCGATCCAAACCAAATTTCAACATTTGCTTTTGGCACCAAGCATTCTATGGTAGCTCGTTCAACTTTAAGTCAACTAATTTTTGATGGTTCTTATATTGTTGCTCTCCAAGCTTCAAAAACGTATTTGCAATATTATGAAAGTTCCAAAAAGAAAACCGATTTACAAGTGCGTGAAATGATTATCAATTCCTATGGAAATGTGTTATTAGCAGAAGAGAATATTGCAATTTTAGAAAAAAACAAAGCTACATTGGATAAAACATTATTTGACACTGAACAAACGTTTAAAAACGGTTTAATTGAAGAAGAAAATGTTGAACAACTAAAAATTACACTTTCCAGTATTAACAGCAGTTTGAATTATACGAAACGATTAAAAGATATTTCGTATAATATGCTAAAAATAAATCTGGGGATTGAATTGGAAGAGGAGCTTTCTTTAACAGACAAATTAGAAAATCTGACAACTTCTAATTTGGACATGGCTTTAACAGGATCATCATTTGAAGTAAAAAACAGTATCGATTATGCACTTTCAACCAACTTTGTAGAACAACGAACATTGGAAATGAAATTGGAAAAAAGCAAGTTTTTACCTTCGCTTTCAGCCAATCTGAATTTTGGATATAATGCTTTTGGTGATCAATTTGCGTTCTTTACACAAAATCAAAGATGGTTCAACTATTCCAATTTAGGTGTTGGTCTAAACGTTCCGATTTTTAGCAGTTTTGGTAAAAATGCAAAAGTGCAACAATCAAAAATTGCATTAGAGCAAGCCCAAACTCAGTTAACAGAAACCGAACAACGTTTAAAACTTCAATACCAAAATGCCAAAAGTGATTATGAATATAGTGTAGAACAATATTTCAGTTCAAAAGAAAACTTATCCTTGGCAGAACGCATCGAGAAAAAACAACAAGTAAAATTTACCGAAGGTCTTTCAACTAGTTTTGAGTTTACAGACGCTCAACGTCAATTATATTCTGCTCAACAAAGCTATTTACAATCGATGGTGGACGTCATCAGTAGAAAAGCTGCTCTAGAAAAAGCAATTGGAAAAACAAATTAAATCAATCAAAACTCAACCTTTATATCATGAAAAAAATTTTATACTTAGCTGCTTTTTCACTTTTCCTTTCAGCTTGTTCAGGCGAAAAAGGTGAAGTTAATGTGGATGATATTGTTCAATCGAAAGATTTAAATCAAATCAAAACATCTCGTGAAATCGTTCATAAAGAATATGAAAAACTTGTTGCCGATTTAGCAAAATTAGATAAAGCTATCGCCGAATTAGATCCGAACAAAAAAAATCCGTTAGTAAAAACGGTTACTTTAAAAGATTCTTTGTTCACGCACTACATCGAAATTCAAGGTAATGTTGAAACCAAAGAAAATATCGTAATCAGTCCGGAATATTCAGGAATTCTTACACAAGTATATGTAAAAGCCGGTCAAAAAGTTTCTAAAGGACAACTTTTAGCACGAATTGACGATGGTGGAATGGGTTCGCAATTGGCCCAAGCCGAAACACAACTCGCTTTGGCTAGAACCACTTTTGAACGGCAAAAAAATCTTTGGGACCAAAAAATAGGTTCAGAAATTCAGTTTTTACAAGCTAAAACTTCGTTGGAAAGTCAGCAAAAAGTAGTTTCTCAAATTAAATCGCAATTAAATAAAACCAATGTAACAGCCCCTTTTTCAGGAACTATTGATGAAGTAATTACAGAAAAAGGAAAAGTAGTGGCTCCGGGAATGAATTTGTTTAGAATCGTCAACTTAAATAACATGTACGTAACTGCAAACGTTCCTGAAAATTACATCAGTCAATTAAAAGTAGGTGCTGTTGTAGAAGTATATTTGAATTCATTAGGGAAAACATACCAAGGAAAAGTACGTCAGGTGGGCAATTACATCAACCCAAATAACCGAACATTCGGAATTGAAATTGCATTACCTAACCCGGATAATTTACTTCGCCCTAACCAAGTTGCCGTGTTAAAAATTGAAGATTATAAAAATCCGAAAGCGTTATTGCTTCCTGAAAATATCATTCAAGAAAATGCCAGTGGAAACAAAATTGTGTATGTTGTTAAAGATGTTGACAGCAAAAACACGGCAAAAGCAATTCAAAAAACCGTGGAGCTAGGTTACACTAGTGGAGCTTATGTTGAAATAAAATCAGGTTTAGAACCCGGAGAAACGGTAGTTACTGATGGTGCAAAATCATTGAAAGACGGCATTAATGTTGAAGTAATCAAGTAAATAAACGCATAAAACAAACCTCTGATGAGTACTAAAATAACCAAAGAATTTGCTATATCTACATGGGCAATTAACAATAAAATGACGGTTTATGTCATCACAGCCATTCTGTTGATTGGTGGATTGATGTCATATTATTCGATGCCGAGAGAGAGTTTTCCGGAAATTATTGAAACTAAAATTTACGTTAGTTCGATTAATCCCGGAAATTCGGCTGAAGATGTTGAAAAACTGATCACCAAACCTTTGGAAGAAGAATTCAATAATATTTCGGGAGTTACTAAAATCACTTCTAATACTTTAGAAGATTATTCGATGATTTTGGTTGAATTTGACGAAGATATTTCGGTTGAAGATGCCAAACAAAAAGTAAAAGATAAGGTTGATCTTGTAAAATCAGATACCGAATGGCCAACCATAGACGGCGGCGGTAAAGTGGAACCCAATGTTTTTGACTTGAATATTGCCGAAGAAGTTCCGATTTTGAACATTAACATCACCGGCGATTTTTCATCCGAAAAACTAAAAGAATATGCCGAATATCTAGAAGAACGCATCGAACGACTTCCACAAATTAAAGAGGCAGCCATTCGTGGTGCCGAAGACAAAGAAGTAGAAATTGCAGTGGATATGTATAAAATGGCGTCTGCAAAAGTGAGTTTTGACGACATCATCAATGCTGTTAAATATGAAAACAAAACCGTTTCTGGCGGGGGCGTTTCCAACAACGGAATTAAGAAAAATATTCGTGTAATCGGAGAAATCAAAAAACCTTCGGATTTAGAAAACATCATTGTTAAAAAACAAGATGGAAACGTCTATTTAAAAGATATAGCCACAATTACTTTTCAAGAAAAACAACGGACTACTTATGCCAGAGACTATGGCAAACCGGTGGTAATGCTGGACATAAAAAAACGAAGTGGTAAAAACATGGTGGAAGCCGTGGAAGGTTTAAAAGCCATCATCGACAAAGCGAAAGAAAATTATTTTCCGGAAGGACTAACCATTACTTATGCCAACGATCAATCTGAAAGAACAATTGCTCAAGTAGATGATTTGGTAAACAACATCATTTTTGGAGTAATTCTGGTAATTGGTGTATTGATGTTCTTTTTAGGATTTAGAAATGCCTTGTTTGTTGGATTTGCTATCCCGCTTTCGATGTTTATGTCGTACATGATTCTGGCCTCTTTCGGAATTACACTAAACACAATGGTGCTTTTCGGATTAGTGATGGGACTCGGAATGCTCGTCGATAATGGAATAGTAGTAGTGGAAAACGTTTATACCTTGATGAGTCAGGGAATGTCCAGAAAACAAGCTGCCATTGAAGGTATTGGCGAAATTGCTTGGCCAATTATCGCCTCCACAGCCACCACATTAGCCGCTTTTTTCCCATTAGGATTATGGCCGGGAACCATGGGTAAATTCATGATTTATTTTCCGATGACTTTATCGGTTGTACTATTTTCTTCGTTGTTTGTGGCGTTGGTTATTAATGCCATGCTAACATCCGATTTTATGAAAATAAAAGAAGAAGAAATGAGTAAAATAGCACTTGTAAAAATCAGCGGAATGGTTGGCGGAATTGGATTAATCATGCTTATTTCTGGATTTATAGCTAACTCTGGCGGATTAAAAGGTCTTGGAAACTTGATGCTTTTCTTTGCCATTATGTTGTGGATTTATAAATATTTTTTGGTTGGAGCACAAGATTATTTTCAACGCGTTATTTTAGTTTGGCTCGAAAACAAATACCGTAACTTTTTACAGTTTGCCTTGGGCGGAAGAAAACCTTGGGCGTTCTTTCTTGGTACATTCGTGTTGTTAATTTTGTCCTTTGTTGCGGTTGGAATTGCCCAACCAAATGTATTGTTCTTCCCCGAAAATCAACCAAACCAAATTATGGTTTACATTGAATTTCCTGAAGGAACAGACATCAAAAAAACCAATGAATTTACCAAAGAAATTGAGAAGAAAGTGTACACCATCGCCAACAAATATTTGGAAGACGGTGATAATTACATGGTAGAAAGTGCCATTGGTCAAGTAGGTCAAGGTGCAGGAAATCCACAAACCGAAGGTGGGGCTCAAAACGATATGCCCAACCGCGGAAAAGTAACCTTAACGATGCGTGAATTTAAATACCGCAAGGGGTTAAATAGTTTGGATGTCATGGAAGAAATCCGATCGGCTGTGCAAGGTTACGCCGGTGTTTCGGTGATCGTTGAGAAAGAACAAAACGGCCCGCCGGCAGGTTATCCAGTTAACATCGAAATTTCAGGCGAAGATTATAATGCCATGCTTTGGGAAGCCAAAAAAATGAAAAGTTATATTGATGCAAAAAATATTGGCGGAATTGAAGAACTTAAAATTGATGTAAACAAAGAAAAACCGGGCGTTGATGTAAAAGTAGATTTAGACAAAGCAGGTCAACTCGGCATCACGTCAGGTCAAGTGGGTCAAACCTTGCGAAGAGCTATTTTTGGTGAAAAAATTTCAACGTACAAAGACGGAAAAGATGATTTTGAAATCAATGTCCGTTTACCGGAAGCTCAACGAAATGACAATAATATCATTTATAATCAGCCCATAACCTTTAGAGATCAAGCGACCGGAAAATTAGTTCAAGTTCCTATCTCTTCTATTACTTCCAGTGAGAATTCAACAACATTTAACACCATAAAAAGAAAAAACTTAAAGCGTGTGATTACCGTTTACTCTAACGTTGTAACAGGCTATAATGGGAATGAAATTGTAGAAAAAATTAAAAAAGAATTAGAAGACTATCGAACTGGAAATGATATCAACTTTTCATTTACTGGAGAGCAGGAAGAGCAAGCCAAAAACATGAGTTTTTTGATAAAAGCATTATTAATTGCCTTAGGCGGAATCATTTTAATCTTGGTGGCTCAATTTAATTCGGTTTCCAAACCAATCATTATTATGGTTTCGGTTCTACTGAGTTTTGCCGGTGTATTTTTTGGAATGGTCATTTTCAAAAACGATTTTGTCATCATCATGACCATGATGGGAATTATTTCCTTAGCGGGAATTGTAGTAAACAATGCCATTGTGTTAATTGATTATACGCAATTACTCATTGACCGAAAATTACATGAAAAGGGGCTGGATGAAGATGGATTGTTAAACAAACAAGAATATTTAGACGTTATTGTAGAGGGAGGACGTTCGCGTTTACGACCCGTTTTATTAACCGCAATCACCACCGTTTTAGGCTTAGTTCCGCTGGCAATGGGATTGAATGTTGACTTTTTTGGCCTATTCATCAATTATAATCCTAATATTTATATGGGAGGAGATAACGTGATTTTCTGGGGACCATTGGCCAAAACCGTTATCTACGGATTAATTTTTGCCACTTTTCTTACTTTAGTAATTGTTCCGGTGATGTTCTTTTTACTCCACAAAGGAAAAATCAAAGTAAAAAAGAAAAAGAAGAAAAAACTAGACTTAAATACCGAAACAAATTAACCAATTGAACCACGTGAAAGCGTGGTTTTTTTTATCTTGCACAAAAATTTTCACATGAAAACAAGCAGCATTACATCCCTTATTTTAATGTTCTTACTGTACATAAGCTGTGCCAACGAAGAAGTTCAATCCGTTAAAATCAAAGGGCAATACGAAATAGAATTACCTAAAACACTTTCCAAAGCAGATAACCTGCATGAAGACGCATCTTTGCAATACCAAAATTTATTTAGTGAATTTTATACGATTGTGATTGATGAACCGATTTCAGATTACAATAATCTTGTCATCCAAGATGAATATTTAGCAGAAAATTACAAGCCTAACTTAACCGGATATTCCAATTTATTGAAAGATAATTTATCGGTTTCCGTTAAAAATGCAAAATTCTCCAACTTTGAAGACACTAAAATAAATGGAATGGAAGCCAAACTGATGAACGTGAGCGGAACCGTAGATGATATTGCTATTTATTATCAATTCGGATTTGTGAAAGGAAAAGATCGATACTATCAAATTGTCAACTGGACCGAACTGCAACGAAAAGATGATCATTCCAAATCCATGCAAAACATCATCGCTTCTTTTAAAGAATTGAATCGTACAAAAAAGAAAATACACTAAAAAAAAGAGCTTCATTTCTGAAGCTCTTTTTAAGGTTGAGTTTAGGTATAGTTAATTTTTATTCACTTGAACTATCGCTCCTTGTGACCATTTTTTAACTTGGGCAATTCTGCTTTCAGAATAATCCACTTCTGTCAAATCGGCTCCGGTCCAAAAGAACCATTTACCAATCTTCATTCCGTCTTGGTATTGACCCATGGAAACTTTATTTCCATTTGCATCATAGGAAACCCATTGTCCGTGTACTTTTCCATCTTTATAAAAACCTTCTTGTTGCACTTGACCATTATCATGATAAAAAGTTGATTTAACCATTTGGTCAACCACTTCGTGTTTGGCGTTATTTTCTTGTGCAGAAATAACCCCTGAAACTACCAGCATTGCTGCAATAAATAACTTTTTCATACGCTTTAATTTTTAGCAGGTTAACAATTACAAAACAAATTTACACAAAAGTTTACATTAAAAAAACTTTTTGGTAACAATTTGGTAACATTAGATGAAAACTTAACATTGGAAATATGGTGATAGGTAATCGGTAATGGGCAATCGGGACATCAAAATTCTAAAGATTCTGCGAGAAAACTATCCGCAAACCAAGAAATCCGCTTCTATCCATTTTCGCAAGGCGAATCAAAAATCTGTAAGACTCTATTCAATCCCTCTAATCCGTGTGCTATTTTAATGATGTAAACTGATAAATCAAATTCGCTCAAACCCTTTACCCATCCCTCATCACCTTTTACCTCAAAAAAATCAAAATTCTTCAAACAAAATAGTACTTTTGCAACTCAAAAAATTTCGAATCAAAATGTACAGAAGTCATACTTGCGGAGAATTAAACAGTTCGCACATCAATACAGAAGTTACCTTAGCCGGATGGGTGCAAAAATCACGTGATAAAGGATTTATGAATTGGGTCGATTTACGCGATCGCTACGGAATCACTCAATTAATATTTGACGAAAGCCGTACCGAAAAATCCGTATTTGAAGCATCAAAATCACTCGGAAGAGAATTCGTGATTCAAGTGAAAGGAACCGTAATCGAACGTGAAGCCAAAAACAAAAACATCGCCACCGGAGATATTGAAATCTTGGTGTCTGAGTTAACTATATTAAATGCCGCTCAACTTCCACCTTTCACCATCGAAGACGAAACCGATGGTGGTGAAGACATCCGCATGAAATACCGCTATTTGGATATCCGAAGAAATCCGGTAAAAAATTCACTAATTTTCCGTCATAAAGTATCGATGGCAGTTCGAAATTATTTGTCTAAACAAGGTTTTTGCGAAATCGAAACACCTTATTTAATTAAATCAACTCCCGAAGGAGCAAGAGATTTCGTAGTGCCAAGTCGCATGAACGAAGGACAATTTTATGCTTTACCACAATCGCCGCAAACCTTCAAACAATTATTGATGGTGGGTGGCATGGACAAATATTTTCAAATCGTAAAATGTTTTAGAGACGAAGATTTGCGTGCCGACCGTCAACCGGAATTCACCCAAATCGATTGCGAAATGGCTTTCGTTGAACAAGAAAACATTTTGAATGTTTTTGAAGGATTGACCCGTCATTTATTAAAAGAAATTAAAGGTGTAGAAGTCGATAAATTCCCAAGAATTACCTACGATTACGCTATGAAAACCTACGGAAACGACAAACCGGACATTCGTTTTGAGATGAAATTTGGCGAGTTAAACGCCGTTGCTCAACACAAAGATTTTCCGGTATTCAATGCCGCCGAATTAGTAGTCGGAATTGCCGTTCCCGGCTGTGCATCCTATTCCAGAAAAGAAATTGATGCGTTAATCGATTGGATCAAACGTCCGCAAATCGGTGCAACAGGAATGGTTTATGTGAAATATGAATTAGACGGAAGTCTAAAATCATCTGTCGATAAATTTTATGACGAAGCCGATTTACAAAAATGGGCTGAAATCACCAACGCCAAACCGGGCGATTTAATTCTAATTCTTTCCGGAAAAGCTGATAAAACCCGGACACAATTATCTGCACTTCGTATGGAAGTGGCCACTCGTTTAGGCTTACGAAAACCGGACGAATTCGCTCCGCTTTGGGTAGTCGATTTTCCTTTATTGGAATGGGACGAAGATTCGCAACGCTACCACGCCATGCATCACCCGTTCACTTCGCCAAAACCGGAAGACATGAAGTTGATTGAAACCGAGCCCGGAAAAGTGCGAGCCAATGCCTACGATATGGTGCTAAACGGAAACGAAATCGGTGGCGGTTCCATCCGTATTCACGACCGTGATTTGCAAAGTAGAATGTTCTCGTTATTAGGATTTTCTCCTGAACAAGCCGAAAACCAATTCGGATTCTTAATGAATGCCTTCCAATTCGGAGCACCGCCACACGGAGGTTTAGCGTTCGGTTTAGACCGTTTGGTGGCTATTTTAGGCGGACAAGAAACCATTCGTGATTTTATCGCTTTCCCAAAAAATAATAGCGGTCGCGATGTTATGATTGATGCTCCATCCACCATCGATGAAGCACAATTAAACGAATTACACATTAAACTAGACTTAAAATAAAACCATGAAATACGTCATTCGCATCCTGTTTTTTATTGTTTTAGCCTTTATTGGCTACGGATTTTATATCAAAAATTCAACCGGAGCAGCAGGCGATAAGTGGGTGGGTATCGGTGTGTTAATCAGTGCATTAGTCCTTATGCCCATTTTTTTATGGCATCGATATAAAAACAAGAATTTAGAAGACTATCGTTTCAAATTTGATAATAAAAATACTGAAAATACTGAAAATCAATAATTTTCACAAAAAAGTAACATTGTTTTAACATTCGTATTTAATTATAGATTACCTTTGAGCATTATTAATTTTTTTTATTATCACAATGCGTACAGGTACAGTAAAATTTTTCAATGAGTCGAAAGGTTACGGATTCATCACAGATGAAGAAACTGGAAAAGACATCTTCGTTCACGCAACCGGAATCAAAGCTGAAGAGCTAAGAGAGGGTGACAGAGTTCATTACGAAGAAGAAGAAGGTAGAAAAGGTAAAGTAGCAGCTCAAGTAGCTGTGATCGAATAATAGATATTATTTAGATTACCGAATGAAATGACAAACGTCTCGAGCAATCGGGACGTTTTTTTATTTTATAGAACACAGATTTAAAAAATTGGAATAATTATAAAAATAATTTGGGCGTTTCCCAAGGGTCGGGCTTTGCGTTACAAGTCCTCACCACAAAATAGCAATTTTCTAAAGACCCAAAAAGCTTCCGCTGGTCGCTTTTTGTGCCTAAGAAAATTTGCTGTTTTGAGGTTCCGGGCTTTTCACTTCAATCCCTAACGCAAATTCTGCTTCAATAAAAAATTCTGCTAAGAATTTAATATATTTTTCTGTAGGGACAGGTCGCGACCTGTCCCTACAGAAAAATATATTAAATTTGCAACATGAACTACCACTTCCGAAAAGCCACCACCACCGATGCTCCACAAATCTGGACCATCCTCCAAAACGCCATCCTTAGACGAAAAGCAGATGGGAGCAATCAATGGCAAGACGGTTATCCCAATCCGGAAATTGTTCAACAAGATATTGAAAAAGAAATTGGTTATGTGCTGACCGATGGGGAAATTATTGTGGGTTATTCTGCCGTTTTAATCAACGACGAACCGGAATATGATAACTTGCAAGGCGAATGGTTAACCATTCGCGATTTTGTAGTTTTTCATCGGGTGGCGATTGCTCAGGAGTACATCGGTCAAAACTTGTCTAAAAAAATGATTGATTTTATTGCAGAATTTGCTTTAAAAAATAATATCCACAGCCTCAAAGCCGATACCAACCACGATAATTATGCCATGATGAACATCTTTGAAAAATCAGGTTTTGTATTTTGTGGCATTGTGCATTTCAGAGGAAGTCCGAGACGAGCGTATGAAAAGGTGTTGTGAGTTGACGGTTGTCGGTTGTCGGTTATCTGTTGTCGGTTTTTTGGATCTTTCCAAGTAGGCGATTTGTTTACTTTCTAGCTGCAATTGAAAAAGCGTTTGAACCCATCAAATGTTGGGAGTAAAATCAATTAATTAATTGGGGAATCGTGACGTATTTAATCAAAAAAAGTAGTAATGGCTTTTTTAAAACTACTGTGTCACTTTGTCTTTCTTAGCTATTTTATTGAAAACATTCACTACAAAAACACAAAGTAAACCCACGATTAGACCCAATAGAAAATCGAGTAACATACTTGGTATAAAATCAACTGCGTGATGTAAAGCAGGCAATTGATGTGAAAATATCCCACCGGAAACCAGCAATAGTGCGAGAGTTCCCACCACCGCTAAAAATTGAATAACGCGTGGTAATGCTTTTACTAAAAGCGTTCCTACCGATTGAAGTATTTTATTTCGTCCGTCACTCCACTGAATCAGTTTATACCCAGCTTCGTCCATTCGAACAATCAAGGCCACAATGCCGTAAACACCCACCGTTGCAATAAACGCAACGACACTTACGACCATGACTTGCATCCAAAAATCCTCACCAACTACAGTTCCCATGGCGATGATAATGATTTCAACAGAAAGAATAAAATCGGTTACGATGGCTGATTTAATTTTACCTTTTTCTAAGGCTAAAATTTCAGTTTCCGATAGTTCTTTGAACGCTTCTACTTTTTTTGCAGGAGCATGTGGAAAAAAATATTCATAAATTTTTTCTGCTCCTTCATACGCCAAATACAATCCTCCTAAAATTAAAATCACCGTAATGAGCCATGGCAAAAAATAGGAAAGTAGAAAGGCAATAGGTAAAATAATGACTTTATTCAGAGCGGAACCTTTGGTAATGGCCCACAGAACGGGCAATTCTCTTGAGGATACAAAACCCGAAGCCTTTTCGGCATTCACGGCCAAATCATCGCCTAAAATTCCGGCTGTTTTTTTGGTGGCCATTTTACTCATGGTTGCTACATCATCCATCAATAACGCAATATCGTCTAACAGTGCAAAAAATCCTGAAGCCATCTTTTTTTCTAAATTTGAGTGTAAAAATACAATATAGTTTGGGAATGTGGCAATAGGTTAATATGGCAATTTACCAAGGTATGAATTTAGACCAAAAAAGATCCCCTTCCGCAAACCACTCGCCGGAAGGGGATCAACCACTAAAACTAAATTTCCAATTTTTAATTATTTTTATTCCTTTTTACTTACGTTAAAACCAAATTGTAGCAGTTCCTATACTGGTTGCAAAACGTACTGTAGTATCGCGTGGAATGCTTGACATGGTTAAATAAGCCCTTCTAACTCTATTAAATCGCATAACACCGGATTGTGAATCTTCCGGAATCACTGTAGTAATTCTTCCCGTCGCTGTTTCTACCACTAAGGCTACACAACTATTGCCACCACCCTGATTATTAATATCAATAAAAACTGTAGCATTGGTTGGCGTTTCAAAAAGATTCTGAATGCTGCCGTTTTTTTGGGTACAAGTAGTAGCGTTACCATCAATGACCAAATCTCCTCCTACTTGTCCGTTTAATGATTGTCCAAGAGAGTAATTTATAGTTGTTTGATTACTTTGAGAAACAGCATTTACACTGATAAAAAAAATGAAGAGTAATGCTGTAATTATGTTATTTTTCATGATTTTTGATTTTTATTTATTTTCTATTTTTTTTAACCGTTCTACAATTGATTTGTATTGTTCTTGAAGTTGTTGTTTTAGTAAATTAATTTCTTCTTTTTGTTGTTCAATAACCAACTGTTGTTCTTGAGTGGCCTTAATCAAAACCGGAATCAAATCACTGTAATAAACACCTAAAATGGGAGAATTTACTTTTTTTTGATTTCCTTGTTCGTCTTCTTCCCAATCCCAATCGCGAACGACTTCCGGTATTACTTGTTGTAATTCTTGAGCAATTAAACCCAATTTTGTTCCGCTTCCATCGTCTTTTTTCCATTCAAAACTCACGGGACGTAGTTGCATGAGTGTGTTTAGACCATAATTTAAATTTTGTATGTTTTTTTTCTCTCTTGCATCACTGGTGTTGATTGTACCGTTGGAAGCGAAAACGGTATTCCAACGATTCAGTCCTTGTCCCAAACTAATCGTAGCATCGGTCATCGGTATAAAACGCACTCCTTGAAATTGATATAAATTATTTATAGTTGCTAAATCGTCAGCACTATTCCCTAAAGTTAAGTTAGCTCCACTATTAAATATTCTCCAGTCCGTATTAGCATTTCCTCCTCTTAAAAAATCTAAGGCCACATTACTTGTACTACCTGTTAATGAAGTGTTTGCAATTCGAACTGCTGTTAACCCAGCAGGTCCGGAAACATGGAGTTTTTCGGATGGTGTTATCGTACCAATTCCCACTTCTCCGGTAGCTTGCAGCGTCATTACCGTACCCGTCGTAATCGCAGTTGCAGTTGTTGCACTTGTTCCTATTTTGAAGCTATCGGTGGAAGTGTCTACTCCTATATTAAAATGTCTGCCTCCTGTGTTTCCAATATGCATTAAAGCATCACCTGTTCCTTGTTGTTCTATATAAAATTGTCCGTTAGTTGTTGAGGTTGTATTTTCTGAAAGATGCAATTTTCGTGTGGGTGCTGGTGTTCCGATACCTAAATTTCCAACTGGAGTTAAACGCATCTGTTCCGTATTATTTGGATTAAATAAGATAGAACGGCTTGCAGAATTATGTCCGATTTGAAATCCTACATCATTTAATTCAAAAGTTGAAGAATAACCGCTAGTGCTATTTGCTCTGAAAACATGATTCCCGCCGTTATGATTTATTCTAACTTCACCAATCGGAACACTAAAATTAATCCCTCCTAGATTTGAACCATTGTTATTTGTACTTCCAAAAAGTGCCATTGCCGCACCATTTGAACTACTCCCGGATTGCGGACCAAGGAACATATAGTCAGTATTGTTTTGATATAAAAGTGCTGCATTATCTGCTGAGAAGCCATTTGTGAAAAGAGATCTACCAGCTACATGTAATCTTTCAGATGGGGTTGTTAAACCCAGTCCTAAATTTCCACTTGTGTCTAATCGCATTCGCTCTAAATCATTCGTCCTAAATGCAACAGACTGATTATCTGATGTCCCAATAAAATTGGTAGTTGGATTAATTCCAGAATTTCCGGTTATCCCCCATGCGTTCGCAAGAGCATTTTGCCATGAGGCAGTTCCATTTATGTCACTAGTTAACACTCTACCTGCGGCTTGATTGCCATCAACCATTCGAATGTTACCATTTACATGTAACCGATCTAGTGGAGAATTTGAACCAATACCTACATTCCCATTTGTAGCTATTCTTATTCCTTCATTATTATTACTTTTTAAAATCAAAGGTTGACCATCTGCGGTACCCACAAAATTTAAAAAAGGATTTGTACCTGTATTCCCATTCTGTGACCATACATTTGTTGTCACAGGAGGTGTACCTACAATTCCTCCTCCCCCATTAGGATCTATCACCGTTAAAACCCTGTAAGACTTAAAAATAAAACCAAATGCTGAAAAAGGTGTTGATGGACTGTTTCTCATTTGGCAATTGGGAGTAGTCCATTGTATTTGAATTGTTTGAGGGATTCCAACTGTAACATTAACTGGATATGAAAAATTTGTTTCCCAAGTTGTGATGTCGTCGTCTCCAAAAAAAGAAGAATTCACAATAGATTGATTTGCTGATGTTTGCCAACCAGTTACCGGAACTCCATTTACTACAATTTGAAAAAAAATAACTCTATTAATACAATTAGCATCAAATCGATGACCTGCTGCTGAAAAATTTACAAGTGCAATATCATCTTTTGGTGTAAAAGTGATTGTCATCTGAGAAAGTGTAGTGAAACTAGAAAATGAAAAAGAATCAAAAGTTCCAACTGCTGTATAATATGTTGGATTATTTTCTCCATCAACATTAAAACGAACCCACCTAGTTCCATTCCAATAATAAAATCCTGGATAAACATTATTTGGACTAACCCCAGAAGTTGCAGTGTTATAAACTAAAGTACTCTCTAAAATTGCTCCTCCATTAGGGTTTGCAACTGGAGCAGCAATGTTTGCTGATGCCAATATCACTCGTGGTATTAATACTCCTTTATCATTTGAATCTATATCTAATAAAGCATTTGGTGTAGAAGAGCCAATTCCGGTTGCCCCATTTTTTAATACCACCATCGCATCGCTTCTTTCTGTAGCATCAACGGAGCTATTATTATTAGAATCAATGGCATTCCCAATTACAAATAATCTATCAGTCGCATTAGCGGTTCTAAATTGTGTTGCTCCGTTTGTAGATGGTGTGTAAGTTGTGGCACCAATTCCTATTACAGTTTCACTATAACTTCTTGCTTGATTATTTTGGCCAAAAGCGGTTGAATTAAACCCACTTGCTTCATTTTGTGTCCCAAAGGCTGTTGAACGCATACCAGATGCAGTTGCTCCATTACCAAAAGCAACAGATAATTCTCCGCTTGCAGCGTTCCCTCCACCAAAAGCGGTTGAGATATTTCCACTTGCTGTATTCTGAAACCCAAAGGAGGTTGAAGCATATCCTGTCGCCTCGGCCATATCACCAAAGGCAGTTGAATATTGACCAGTTGCTTGGGTTGTATGTCCAAATGCTGTTGAACCTATGCCTATTCTATTATCATCCCAAGCAAAATTTCCGCTTGATGAGACATTTCCCGCTCTAAAAGCTGCTTTTCGCGGATTCCAAACCATTCTTGTTCCTGCACCACTTGGAGCTACTGCACCAGAGCTTAAAGTACCTGTAGATACTAACCCATCCGTTCCATTTATGGTTACAGCACCTCCATCAGCCGTAATGGATCTTCCATTACCCACACCTCCAAAGTCATAGGCTTGATCTAGCGTTCCCGTATCAGTTCCTTTTATCGGAATCCAACTCGTTGTTATATTATCCCAATAATAAAAACCCGGTTGATTACTTCCAACATCTGAAGTTAAATAAACTAACATTCCTTGTTGATCCACAGCAGGATTTGTTGCCGGAAATGTGTCTATTTTAGGAATCAACATTCCATCAGTGGAAGCCGGAGCAACTTGATTAGATGATCTGATATCCAATTGTGCATTCGGTGTGGTGGTATTGATTCCCACTTGTGCTAAAAGGGTAGTGGAAAACAATACAAAAAAGTAAAATATTAATTTCTTCATGACAGTGGTTTTTTGAAAAAACAGAACGAACTATTTTTAGTTATTTCTGAAGTATAAAATTCACACTATCAATACAATACCACAATACGATTTTATCCGTACTACATTTATTTAATTTATAAAGAAGAAAGTCAGCAAATAGAAGGCTTTACAAAACCAATCCATTCAATTTATACTTACATGAATTGTTTAAGCACAAAAAAATACGCCTTTTAGCGTATTCTAATTTTCTTACAAACTTATTTTACTCCAATTTATAGCGGAATTATCAAGAGGGTAAGCAATCCTTTTTCGGTTTTCATTGAAAAAGTTCCATTCATTTGTTCAACTCTGTTTTGGATGTTTTTCAACCCATTTCCAAATGCATTTTCTTTACTGATTCCGGTTCCGTTATCTTGAATGGCTATTTGAAATTGTTTGGAGGAAATCAACTTCATCTTCACATCAATTTTAGTGGCTTGAGCATGTTTGAGTGAATTATTTAGCACTTCTTTTATGGCGTAGAATAAGTTCTTTCGTAAATGACCATGCATTTTTATTAATTCACTGTCTTCAACGGTAGTGCTAAAGGAGAATGCAATTGGCGTTTCTTCAAAAAGTGTTGCTCCATATAATTTTACATATTCTGAAAAGTGTTGAAGTGTATTATGTTCGGCGTTTAATGACCAAATAAAGGTATTTAACCGTTGTGAAATTTCTTTTCCGGTTAGGTTAATTTTCGAAGCCAATATTTTTTGTTTGTCAGATGTTTCATCATTTTTTAACAACAAATCGGCGTGAATGAGAATGCTGCTTAAACCGCTTCCAATGTCGTCGTGCAAATCTTTGCTGATTTCATTTTTTTGCTGAAGTAAGGTTTTCTGTATTTTATTTTTTCTTCGGATAATGATAATCACCAAGGACAAAATAATTACTGAAAGCAGAGCGGCAATCAGTTGAAGAATAGTAAACTTTCGTTGTTTTTTTAATTCTTCTACCTGAAGTAAAAGGAGTTTATTTTCATTCTTAGAATATTGTTCGGTAATGTTTTGAATGTTCAAGTTCCCTTTTAAGCGAGTTTCCTCATTGATGCTGATTAATTTCTCCTGAACAAAAGAAAGTTTTCCGATTTGATTTGTCTTTTTAAAAACATTCAATGCAACTTTGTAAAAATAATGTTGAAACGTAGAATTAATTATCTTTTGATTAATCAATTCCAGTCCTTTTTCAAACCATCGATTATTTTCGATTTGATTTTCTTCATAGCATTGCATCATAAAGCCATAATTGAGCAGCACAATGTCAAAATATTCGCTTTTTTGGGCCGAAAGAATACTCTTTTGAAAATAGAAAACAGCACTATCCATTTTCTTTTCTTCCAGATAAATTTGACCAAACGTTTGTTCAACATTTGGAATTCCTCTTTTGCTATTTACTTTTTTTGCAAATTGATACGCTTTGGAATTATACCAAACCGCCGAGTCCGATTGGTAAATTTTTAGCTTTAATTGTGCGATGTTATTGAAAATATGTTCTTCCTGAATAGTACTCCGAATAGATGATCTCGCTATATTATCCGGTTGAAAGTCTCTGGCTTTCCAAAGCGATTTTTCAGCTTCATTGAACTGATTCATTTCCATTTGGTTAATTCCTTTAAAAAAATAACCATTGGCAATGAGCAAATTTTCACTCAATTGTTTAGCCTTTTGAATGGCTTTTTCTGCCTCATTAATACCAAATTGAAATAATCCATCGTAATAAAAAAGTTCAGACTGTAAGCTGTGAATAAAAACAGTGGTGGTATCAGATTGTGCGGGTGAAATTAAATCTTTGGTAACGTCTAACCATTTTTGAGAAGATTGAATGTCATCGGTTTCTAAAAAATGCTCCGCCAAAAGAAATGACTTGGTCACCTTACATTCTGCTTTTGTACAGTTCTTGAATTCTTGCAGTTTAACTTTATACGATAAATCCTGAGCTTTTCCGGCAGCAAAAATCAAAAGCAAAAATATATTTAAAAAAAATTTCATGCTCTTTTTTTAGCGTTTTAGATATAAATTTACCGCCTCAACTCTTGTGTTGACATGCAATTTCTCATAAATGTTTTGGATGTGCTTTCGAACCGTTCCATTACTAATCTCCAATTGGTTGGCAACTTCTTTATTCATTTGTCCTTTGGCCAATAAATTCAAAATTTCGTTTTCTCTGGTGGTAAGTATTTCAGTTAATTTATTTTGCGATTCCATTTTAGAAAAACTCGCCACCACTTTTCGGGCAATGCTGCTACTCATCGGACTTCCGCCTTCAAACAATTCATCTAATGCTCCAATGATTTTTGCAGGCCCTTCGGTTTTAAGAATATAACCACTGGCTCCGGCTTCTAAACTCTGGAAAATTTTATCATCATCTTCATAGGAAGTACACATTAGAACAAATACTAGCGGACAAGAAGTCTTGAGTTTATTCACACAACAAATGCCACTTTCGCCTGGTAGATTGATATCCATCAAAACCGCATCAACATCCAAAGCAGGTAATTCTTTTAAAGCCAATTCGGCATTTTCAAAACTTCCTGCCAGCTCATACTGATCCGTAAATTGAATCATCATGCCCAATGCCTCTCGCAAATCGCGGTCGTCTTCCACAATACCAATTCGTTTTTTCATGCGTAAAGAATTACTATGCAATATTAAAAATAGTAAAACTTTTTTGAAATACGTAAATGAGCGTAGAAAAAAAACCCCTTCCGCAAACCACTAATCGAAAGGGGATCAACTACTAACTAAATTTCCAAATTTGAAAGTAGATGAAAAATGATTGTATTTTACTTTTTTATAATTTTATTGTTACTTATCAAGTTGTTTTCAGAATCCACGATTTTAAGCACGTACATTCCATTAGTAAGGTTTGAAATGTCAATCTTTTTTTGATTTGAAAAGTGTGCTATTTTTTTTCCATATACATCATATAGTTCAACTTCAAAATTGTTGGAATCTTCTATTTGAATAGTGATAATTCCATGGGTTGGATTAGGATAAATAGATGTTACTTTTTTATTTCCATCAACAGTTGACAAAGATTGATCAGCTATTCTGTAGAATTTTGTTCCTCCTAAAAAACCGTTATCCGTTGCATTAAAATAAATATAACCATTCATTTCAAAAAAACCGCTTGGTTCGGAGCTTATTGTTCCTGGAGCAATGTCTGCAATTAGTGAATAAGTATCATTTACTGTATTTAATTTCCATAACTCTTGTCCGGTTGAAGGTTGAAAATAACTAAAATAAATGTTACTGTTACTTTCAAACAAATCATAAACATTTAAATAACTGCCGGTTAAATTAGTTACTTTAGTTGTCCCAATTTCTGAGCCATCTGACTTCCAAATTTGAGCACTTCCTGTATTTTCAGTGTCACTTTGTACAAAGTAAAGTAAGTCGTTTACTGCCGTTAGACTGAACGGTCCTCCATTAGTATTATTACCGGGTGTGATGTTTTTTACCATCATAGTTCCTGCGGAAGTTCCGTTTGTTTTCCATAACTCAATTCCATTGAGAGCATTTCTGGCAGAAAAGAAAATCATATCGTTCACCGCCGTGAAATAACGAGGCCCTGAAAAACTTGTAAATGGGTTGTCGTTAACACTGTAGATGTCAAGAATTAATTCTGTTCCGGTTGCCGAACCGTTTGTTTTCCATAATTCTCCACCCGTTTCAATTGAATATCCATCAAAATAGATGGTTCCGTCGATGTTCTTGGGTAAACGCATTTGTGCAATTTCTAACGAACCCGTACCTGTGTTTATATCAATAACAAACTGTGGAACCACTCCGTTTGACCTCCATATTCCCCATGTATTATTACTATTTCGTCTAGCATTGAATAACACTTCACTATCATTCAACTTTGTTATTCCTGAAATAGCGGTAAAAAAAATATCAGGAGTATTGTTTACCAATGATTCACTGTTTGGTGTACCTAACATTTTCCATAAATTTCCTCCCGATTTAAAAAATATGAATTGACCTACCTCTACAAATTCTGAAGGATTTGTAATTTGATTATTATTGACCATTAAAAATGTACCGCTTGTGGTACCATCCGTTTGCCAAATTTGGTGTTGATTGGCTACAAAATAGACCTTATTCCCAATTACGGTGCCTATTTCGGGATTACTACTTTGTGACCCTACAAAAATATCTTTCAATAATTGAGCATTTCCTGCGGTACCATTTGAAACCCATAATTCGTTGCCAAACTCAGGAGAATTCCGTGCAAAAATAATTTTACTATTCACCATTTTTGAACCGTAAATCGGAAAGTTTTCAACCACTTCTACTTGCCCAAAATTTTGTAGTGTAAATAACAATACTAAGAAAGATGTAATTTTTTTCATGATAATCCTATTTTAATTTCTCATTAGTGTCACATCTTCCAAAAAGTAAACATCAAAAAAAATCCACTTAAAAAAATAAGTGGATTTAACGAATTTAGATTTTCAAATACATCCGTGCAGAGGCAATTTCACCTTTCACGCCAACAGGTTTTGCTTCTAACAAAATTTCATAATTTCCTTTAGGAATCTCAGAAATTCTATCTTCTGAATTGGTTTGTAAATTGGAAAGAATCGAAATAAAATCAAACGTTTCCACCGGCATGAACATATCTCCCGGGAAAAACGGAATAGGATTTCGCTTGGTGGTTCCAATAATTTTTCCTTCTTTTTTTACAGTAGTTGTAAAAATAAATTGAACTACCATTTTTTTATCGCTGTTTACAGGAATAGAATTTCCTGTAAACGCAAATTGAATTGGGTATTTATTTTCTCTAAAATCGGCATATAAGTTAACGGCTTTATTGCTTTGAACGGTTAACTCCAATTTAGATTGTTCTTTTATTTTTAGTTCGCCTTGCACTAATTGTGCAAAAGAAATTGAGGTAAAACAGCATACAATTGCTGTTACAATAATTTTTCTCATTGTTTCAATTTTAAGGGTTTTTTACTGTTTCAAAATATTCTTCCAACACTTTAGTAGGGCGTTTATCAAAGTACACATACGTTGCTTTAATATAGCCCAAATAATTATTGGTTTGACGGTGGTGGGTATAACTTATTTCAAAAGTGCGTTTGGCTACTTTATCCGTGCTGGCCACCGTCATTTGATATTTGGTTCTTCCGTCACCATTAAAGGTTTGTTGAGCAGTTTTATTGAATACGTACAATGGCTTTACATCACCTCCCACCTTACTAAAAATAGTGGTTTTTGTCCCCCAAACAACTTCAAATTTGGGCATATTAGAGGTAGGATCGGTATTCCAAAACTTAATTTGAGCCTGCGTTGTTAATCCAAGTAAAAGGAAAAATATAAGATATCTCATTTCTGCTTAATTTACCGGGACAATACTGTAGACAATTCCAAGGTTATACTTTGCTTTATTAAATCGCATATAGCCGGGTCGAGTAGGAATGTTACTTGTTCTTTTCGCTTGTTCCAAAGTAACAGGAGGAACTTTAGCATCTTTTAAAAACACGATAGCTTCTTGTTTACCTACGATTTCATCTTTCGCCGGTTTATATACTTTTAATTCGTAAACAATTTTGAAGTAGGCATTGTCCTCCAATTCTTTCATTGTTTTATAACCGTATTTTGACGGTTCAAATTGAAAACGAACTTTGGTATTCATTAACGATTTGATGTTTCCGTTGCTCACTTTCATTCCGCTTTTTCTTGGCACTTCAAAAACGCGTCCGTAATCACCAATGTATTTGAATCCTGTGGGTTGAATTTGATCTTCGTTGCCTGTCGTTTTATTTTTCACAAACAAACGACACCAACCAATTCCGTGAACACTTTCGGTGCCAATATTTATATTTTGATTGACTGTGTGTGCTGCAAACCAATCGAATTTGAAATCATATTTTACCAATTGAGGTAAGGATTGAGCAAAAGAAGTTGAAATAGAAACTACTAAAAGTAGTATTGACAATTGAATTGTTTTCATGTTTATTTTAATTTTTGATTAATAATTTTTTGTGCTAAAGCGATGGCTTTTTTATCGTTGAACGAAACGTCCTCCGAAAGATTGATCAAGAGCGAAAAAGACAAACCTTTGTAAAAAACTTTTAGTTCACGTGTAGGAACTCCGGCAAATTTTTGATTGACAAAAACAGCATATTCGCCTACATTAGGCACCTCTTCTACACTAAAGTTTTTCATGGCATTTTTAGCTAGTGATTTTGCCATGTCGGTTTGTTCTTGGGTTGCTTTTCCGTCAGCATTCATTTCTGCGGTTTTTTCATCGATACCTTGATTGGAAGCTTCGATTTCAGCTTCGGTTAGATTGTGGTACTTCTTTTTGAATCCGTCTAAAGTGATGTTTTCCACCCAACTCAACGTTACCTCATCATTTACCGGTACATCCATTTTTCTCCCCATCATTTCAATTTGTTGGGTTCTGTTTGTTTTGTCCCAAAAGTAAGAAACGGAAATTTTGTTAGACTTTTTTTCGATTTCAGAATTTGGACTTTTTTTGGCTTCCGAAACTGGATAACCACTTGTTTCGGCAGCCATCTCAAGGGTTAGCAATTCGTCTAGTTTGCCTTTGAAATCTTCTGCGATTAGTACGTTCTCTTCTATGACTTGACTGAGTTCTGTTTCCATGGAGGAATTGTTTTCTTTTTTATCTCCTTCGCAGCTAAATGCAAATAGGAAAATACTAACTAAGACTATGACCGTTGTTTTCATAACTATGATTTCGCGATTTTAAATGTAAAAGACCCTATGCCAGACGTAAAAATATTTCCATCTGCCGAAAAAGGGATTGTGATATTTTTATTAATACCTACGGTATCTAATCTGTAAATCTCTTTTCTCATTCCATAATCTATGTTTGTGCCCGTTCTCTTATTTTTTGCATGGACATATACCTCCAATTCAAATTTTATAGCTGGATTATTTAGATCGGCATTTGGAATAATAAATTCTCTAAAAAATTCTGGACTATGAGAAAAGTTGTGGTTTTTTGAAGTAATTATTTTTGACCCATTTTCAGTTTGATTATAAACATCGGAAGATTTATTTCCGAAATTTTGCACTTGTTGTCTTCCGGCGGCTGAAACTTTAAATAGCTTAAATCCCCAAAAACCATAAATATTATCATTTGATGCTTGAATATTTATTGCTGCAACTGTGAATTTTGTTGAGCCAGAAGCAGTATTTGTTGAAGGTACCGTTACTTTTGGCAGTTCTTTATTGTTTTTTATATGTTTATCTCCATTCCACACTCCATCAGTCATTGAAGTATTCCAACCCCATTTCCCTTTAAAACTATTGCCTTCAAAATTAAATTCAAAATGGCCTGTTTTTTTGGTATTGTTATTATAGAATGTTCCCTTTAATTTTCTGGTTTGTGGAGTATAAGTAGCATTAACAGTACCAATTCCTTTGTATGTTCCGGTCACTTTATTGCCAACTTGTTGCAAGATGAGATTGCCATCGGTGGTGTTCCATTTTCCACTCCAAACGTTGGTTACATTTTTGATTACCTCTTTTCCGGCTGTTTTGTTTGTCGCTTTCCAAATAAAATCAGGATTAGTAGAATATTTGTTATCCGTTCCATATCCCCAATTTCCATTAAAAGAGGTTATTCCGCTATCAAAAAAATGTTGTTTTCCACTGGGTGAAAAGAATATAAATTTCCCTTCGGCAGCACCGTTATGAAAATTACCGGTGATTTCTTTTCCGTTGTTGGCTGTGCTTCCGGTAATGGTTCCGTTATCTTTATAATCACCGTAAACTATTCCGCCATTTGGATATTCATTTCCAACTTCAAAAGTGAGATTGATGGTTCCAAAATTTGTACTGTAAACTCCATCAGACATTGACTGTGCACTATTTTGTAAACCAATAAATAGTAGTAATAATGTGATAATTTTTTTCATTGTTTTAATTAATTTTATATTATTTTAAAATTTTGTTTTTATCGATTCCGTAACTCAAAATGATTGGATTACTGATTTTTCCGTCTCCAGAAATAGGCTTCCAATTTCTTGGACTTTCTACATCGGAAGCATCACCTCCTTTTCCTTTTATCGTAAACTCGATGTTTTTTGAAGAAAGTTGAGAAATCGTAATTTGTCCTTCAAACGGCATCTCAGAAGTGTCCAATACATTTGGATTGGTGTTCATAAAGAGAATTGTGGCGGATGGGTTAACACCATCGTACTCATTGCTCATGGAAAAATTTCCTGTCAATGGCAATGAAAAATTTTCTGGAATGTGATTTATTGTTATCATAAATGATTTTCCGTTTTCACCAATTAACTGCAAGGCAATAGCTAAACCGTTGTTGTCTTTATTGAAAATCGCTGTGGCTTGTAACTTTTCATCAGATTTTAAATAAACTTTATCAGCAACTTTATAATTAACAAATGCACCATTGTTTTCGATATCGGCTGCATCAGGCAAATCAACTTGCGTTCCGGTTTTACTTTCAATTGCTTTTTCCATCGAATTGGTTAGAGCATCTTGAGTACTTTCTTTCAATTTATTGCAGGAGATTAAACTCAATACAACTATAGAAAAGCAAAATTTTTTCATCTTTATAATTTTATAAATTCTACTCGTCTGTTTTGTGCTTTTTCAGCCGAAGTTGCATTTTTATTAAGTGGCTGACTTTCTCCTTTTCCGTCTGTTTCTAATCGCGAACTTTCAATTCCGTAAAAACTGGATAAAGCGGTTTTAACAGCAACTGCTCTTTTTTGTGAAAGTGATAAATTGGCAGCATCGGCACCATCACTATCAGTATGACCAATGATTTTTACTCTAACCGTCGAGTTTTCTTGTAATGTTGTGGCAATTTCTTTTAACACAGTTCCGCTTTCAGGTTTAATGTTGTCGCTGTTTACGTCGAAGAGAATTCCGTTGGTCACAAAACGACCTTCGGTGATGAGTTTATTTCGTGTATCGGCACTGGCCACTGCATACCGGATATTAGTTAAATAAACTTCGCAGTCGCCAAAAAAACTTCTGAAAAAAGCAAAATCATAATTAGTCGTTTCCGAGAAAAATCGTGGAATATCAAGTAATTTGTCTTCATTAGCATACACACGCAAACGCCCTTTTTGTCTCCAAACCGAAATTTTTACAAAATTTGTGTTAGTATCTACATCCCATTGCGGCATTTTTACATTGTTTTCAATTGCTGTTCCACTACTTGGATTTACATAAACCGCTGCTTCGCCAGCTCCAGGATGTAAATACACAATTGAAGTTCCTCTGGAGAAAAACATATCTTTCATGAGTTCCTGTTGTTTTATAGTGAAATTTAATCCCAGACCTGAATAATTATTGGTTGGATCAGTATTGATTCCTACTTCAAATTCAAGCGTAAAATTCTCAGGAAGATTTTTAATGTTATCCGGAATAAAAGCTCCATTTTTGGTCATCGAAAGCCATTTTCCGAACTGTCCATCCACATTCACAATTTCTCCACTTGCATTGGTATTGAACTCTGCCGGAAAATCTCCCATAGCTAATCGTTCAAAATTGTCGAAATACAATTCTTTTTCACCCGCCACAAAATCAAATTTTGAATTGGATTTTACTGGTTTTTTTGATGAAGATGATTGTGATTTGGATTCTTGATTTTCATCGGATGATTGTTCAGAACGATCTTCTTGTTGTTCCGCTTCCTCTTTCTTTTTCTTTTTGTCTTTTTTCTTAAACAAACCTGTGATTCCTTCCTCTACTTTGTTTAAAGCTTTGTCAACAGTTTCGTCTCCTTTTTGTTCGCCCCTACCATACGTTTTGTCTTTCGCGTTTTTAATTACACGTTCTCCAACTGTTGTTTCTTGTGCGAAAGAAAATTGGATGGTAATCATAAAAACTAACCCGGTTAAAAAATTTTTCATTTGTATAAAATTTTAATTAAACATTCATTTATTTTTCATTTAGTGTGTAGAATTTAAAAAGGTAAACATGCCAACAGAAAAAAAAAATTAGGTAGCTTTGTTTACTTTCAAAAAAAAATTGCACTAATGATAAATGTCCCAAATTTGATTGAGCAATTAAAATCCGGCGACGAAAAAACCATTCGAAAAATTTACGAAGACAATAAAAATGGTTTTTTACTCTTTGCCAATCGTTATACATTAGACAAAGAAGAATTAATTGATATTTATCAAGATGCCGTAATTGCTTTGATTGAAAATGCTAAAAAAGGAAAGATTGATGAGTTGAAAAGTAGTTTGACTACCTATTTATTTGGTATCGGAAAATTTATGATTTTTCAACGATTAAAGAAAAAAAACAAAACAATTCCGAGTGATGAACTGGAGCATTTTGAATTTGAGTATGATGATTATTCAGAAGATGAAATTAATATTCAACTTATCTCTCTCCGAGAAAATTTGAAAAAATTAGGAGAACAATGCTTAAAAGTATTAACCCTATTTTATTATGAAGAGAAAAAGTTAGATGAAATTCAAATGCTGTTAGGTTACGCTAACAAAGATGTTTTAAAAAGTCAAAAATCACGTTGTTTGAAGCAACTGAAAGACTTAACAAAAAAGTAAAGTAGAATGGAAAATGAAGAGTTAGTAAATAAGTATTTTGAGCAGCAACTTTCTGAAGAAGAAAAAGTTGTGTTTGAATCTTTATTGCAAAATGACAGTGAATTTGCGAAAGAAGTTGCCTATCAAAAAAATGTAAAGAAAGCAATCACGTTAAACGAAAGAGAAACGCTAAAACAAACGCTACAATCGTTTGAATCAAATAAAAAACAACCAAAAAAAACCTACCAATTCTGGTCTATTGCTGCTGTGTTTTTGTTGTTTTTTGGCGGATTGGCGTGGTTCCAATTTATGCAAGATTCACCTGAAAAATTGTATCAGGAATATTATCAATCGTATCCAAATGTAGTGGCTCCAACGGTTCGTGGCGATAACGACCGCAATCTAAAATCAGATGCATTTTATGAATATGACAGCGGAAATTATCAAAAATCACTTGAATTATTTTCAAAAATTTATGTAGATGAAGAAGTAGATTATGCTCTTTTTTATCAAGCCATGTCGTTAATGGAATTGAATCGATACGATGAAGCTATTACTACATTTGACCAATTTAAAACATCGGAGAACAATGCCTTTACACCTTTTGTCAAATGGTACAAAGCCCTTTCTTATCTCAAAATAAATGAAAAAGAAAAGGCTATTCAACTTTTAAAAGAATTGTCTGAAAAGGAAAATCCGCAACAACAAATGGCTAAAAAATTAGTGGCGGAATTAGAATAATTTTTTTCTGAATAGGAAAATCAGCAAAGCCATCGCTAAACCAATTCCGATATACAACCACCAGTTTGTACCTTCCAGAATTGGAGAAACATCACCATTCACCACAAATCCAGCCCAATAAAACGGATGGTTTTTCATCGGATTATTTTCTATAAAATCACGCTTGGCATTCGCTAAAGCTTCATCTTTTGATTGACCATCTTTTAAATTTTCATAAAAAGAAATCATAATTTCTGAGGTTTCTTTGTCGGGCACTTGCCAGAGGCTAAACACAGATGACTGTACGCCGGAATAGGTTAATGCACGCGACAAACTCATAATGCCTTCGCCTGACTTTAGGTTACCGTTTCCTGTATCGCAGGCACTTAAAACAACCATTTTTGAGGAAAAATTTAGACCATAAAGTTCAGAAAAATAAAGCTTTTCATTGTTTGAAAAGACTAAACACGATTCATTTATGTTATTTTCATCAACCAAAGAATGCATCGCAAAATGATAAAATCCAAATTGGTTAATAGTTTTAAAGAAATTTGCTTTTGAGGCTTTCTCGTTTATATAACTTGTACCATTAAATAGTTTTGATATTAAATCTGCTTCTTTTCTAGCATGTTCTAAATCTGATAATCCGCTTCTGACCGTTGCAATTGTTTTTATGTCATAGTTTGGAGCAAATGCAATTAATTTATCATTATTTACTGTTATGTTGTTTTGCTTGTTAAACAAATAAAATGGCAATGTATAATTATAAGAAACCCTGCTTTTTTGTACTAAATATTTTTGATTTGCTGCATCATAAAGCATTTCAAATGGCAAATAATTCAGAAATCCATCTGCAATGATAGTCACCTTTTTGGCATTTAAATCCTTCGTTAAACTTACAGATAAATTTTTAGAAACGGGAAAACTTTCTTGACTTACTTTTTTGGTTTGTTGCAAAAACAACATAACCTCTTTTTTAAGATGATGAGTGGTTGCAATTTTTTGAATATCAATATGGTTTGAAGATATGTAAATTGCGAATACATAATTTTTTAATGTATAATATTTAATGACCAACTCATCTTTATCTACAACTTTTTGAACGTTTACTATGTCAAAATTATCTAAAGAGTTTTTATCAATATCTTGATACGTTCTTGATGTTTTTTTAGTTAAGCTGGCAATACTATTTTCGATTTCAATAATTTTATTTTTATTTAATTTTTCACCGCTTGAATTGCTTTGATTTTTATAAAAATTAAGTTCGTTTTTTAGTTCTTTAATTTTTTCTAAATTTACATTTGACTCATTGTTATTCGTTGTAATTTTTTTGAAAAATTCTTGTGCTAGATGTTGTGATGCACTTTTTTCGATTTCATTAATTAGATTTATTTTATCTTGGAAAGTTAATTTTTTCTCTAAGCTAATCTCTAGTAGCCCTTCGATAATTTCGCTGTGGTATTTACTTAACTCTTCGTTGTATTCGCCTTTTAAATAATACTCTCTAAATAATTTATTGCTTATATTGTAGAGATTATCAGCTATTTGTAAATCATTTTTATTTTTAAATTTCTTATAATTTTGAAAATAGATCTTTCCTGATTTATAGAATAAGTTTATAAATTCTGTCGAGACTAATTCTCTAACGTCTGAGAATTTGAGCTTATCGATAGTTTTTTTCTTTTGGCCATAGTCAAAAAGTAACTGTTCAATATTATTTTTAATAATTGAAACCGCTTTATTAGTCTGGTTTGTTTCAAAAAATATTTCAGATTTTAAAAATTCGAGTGTATATTTGGTTGAATTAAAATAGGTGTTATTATTGTTGTTTTGTGCTACTGTGTAAAATTTTACAGCCAAATCATTTTTATTCTGAAATTTATAAATAGTGGCTATTTTTGAGTTTAAAGTAACTAAGTATTGTTTTTGATCATATTTATCAGCAAGAGAAAGTCCTTTTTTAATAAGGTTGAAAGCGGTTTCATATTCTTTTTTTTCAATCAAAAAATCAGCAACTTCTTCATAACATTGTATCAAATATTTAGAATGTATAGTTTTTTTGTAAGGTAAAAATTGATTTTCTTCAAAAACCTTCAAAAATTGTAGTGCCTCTTTCTGTTTGTTTAAAGCTAAACTCATTCTAATATTACTCAATGAATAATCTGAAAAAGAGAGAAAATAAGTGTTTTCGCTTTTAGAAACATCTGTTTGGTATTTTTTCTTGATATAATTATTTAACTTTATTAATTTTAATTGTGCTTTTTCTAAATCACCGTAATTAATATATTGAAAAATTAAATTATGATAAACTCTAACTAAATAATCTTTGTTATCATTTGAATTCTTGTTTAAAGTTTCCCAGATTTTTGCTGCTTTTTCATAATAAGCAATTGTGTTTTTTTGATTGTAAACATTAGTGTAGGCATAGGCTAAGTTATTATAATTCAATGCAACTTCGTTATTGACCTCTCCATATTTTTTTATGTATAAGTTTAGTGATTTTTTATAAAATTTAATTCCTTCAAATGAGTTTCCTACTTTGTCGTATAAATATCCCAAATCATATAAGTAATCTGTTTGAGTTTCTTGTTTTGCTTGCTTAAAATCTTTTAAACTATATCCTACTTCTGCAGTAATCAATGCCTCTTTCCATCCAATATTACTGGCTAAAAAATGATATTTAGATGTAATTACATTAATTAATAACTCTGTCTCGTAATACTTTCTTTTTTCAATAGAAAGTAGATTTTTTATGACATTATCAATGCTTTTAACATCGCTTCTGTCTGACAATAAATAATCATAAAAAATAATATAATTATTGATAAATTTCTTCTCCGATACATTAATTTCATTGCCATCTTTCATCGATTTAAAAATATTTTTTGCTTTTACAAAATTTTCATCAACTTCAAAATCATATGCTTTATTTAAAGCAACTTTAAAAGATTTAGTTTGTGAAAAACTAAACAATCCGAGCAAAAGAAATAAAAGTATTAAAAACCTTTTCATGAGTTTTGGGCTAAGTATATTACCTTATTCGTGTTAAAAATAATAATAAGTAAACATTGTTTTTCATTAATATCCAATAAAAATTAAAATCGGACTTGGATAAATATTAAAAAAAACAGAAATCAAGCCAGACATTGATCAAAGGCTTTACGAATATTTTGAAAAAACTAAATTTTTTAAATGAAAGCTGAGACAGTTTATAATGTTGCAATTCATCTTAACTACGATGAATTATACAAATTACTTAAAATGATAGAAAACAAATTAAATGAAAATCTAATTTATGAGAAAGATTTAATTGCTAAAAATGAAACTATACAATATCTAATTAAGAAATGTTTTAGCAAATTTAAGAAATGATTTTCGGCAAAATTCCGGCAAAAACCCAAACAAAAAACCTCTAAATTGTTGAATTACAACACTTTAGAGGTCTTTAAAAGTACCCGGAGTGGGAATCGAACCCACACACCTAAGTACACGAGTTTGAGTCGTGCGCGTCTACCAATTCCGCCATCCGGGCAGGGATGCTTATTTGTGGGTGCAAATGTAAATAATTTTTTGACACATTTTAAAGAAATTTGTGGAAAAATTGCTTTCCAAGTTGATTTTTATTTCTAAATTTGCACCTCGTTTCGACGACACACAACTAACTAACTACACCCGAGGTGCTTACATATGTTTTGTTTTAGCAGAATTCTGAAGCCGAATTGTATGGAGCGTAGCGGAGTAATAACAACCAATTAAAATGTCACACAACGAACCGGAAGCAAAAATATTTGCTTGTTCAAAAAGTGTATACTTAGCCGAACAAATAGCCAAAAACTATGGAATTCCGCTAGGTAAAGTAACGTTCTCTGAATATAGTGACGGTGAGTTTCAACCGTCTTTTGAAGAATCCATTCGCGGATTACGGGTCTTCATCGTTTGTTCCACTTTTCCAAGTGCGGATAACTTGATGGAGCTTTTGTTAATGATTGATGCTGCCAAAAGAGCCTCAGCCAGACACATAACCCCTGTAATTCCTTATTTTGGATGGGCCAGACAAGACAGAAAAGACAAACCAAGAGTGCCAATTGGAGCAAAACTAGTAGCCAAATTACTGGAAACTGCCGGAGCAACCCGAATTATGACGATGGATTTACATGCCGATCAAATTCAAGGTTTCTTTGAAAAACCGGTTGACCATTTATTCGCATCCACCATCTTTTTGCCGTACGTAAAAAGTTTGAATTTGGAGCATCTGACCATTGCTTCACCCGACATGGGCGGTTCCAAAAGAGCCTACGCCTATTCTAAATTTTTAGAATCGGATGTTGTAATTTGTTACAAACAACGAAAAGTGGCCAACGTAATCGACACTATGGAACTTATCGGAGAAGTAAAAGGAAGAAACGTCGTTTTAGTAGACGATATGATTGATACCGGCGGAACCCTCGCAAAGGCAGCCGATTTAATGATTGAAAAAGGAGCTCTGAGCGTTCGAGCCATTTGTACACACGCCATTTTATCCGGCGATGCGTACGAAAAAATCGAAAAATCAAAATTGAGCGAATTAATAGTGACCGATTCAATTCCGTTAAAGAAAGAATCTAACAAAATCAGAGTGGTGAGTTGTGCACCGCTTTTTGCAGAAGTAATGCACATGGTGCAACACAACAATTCCATTAGTGGAAAATTTTTAATGTAGGCTTTTGAAAGGTAATGGGTGATTGGTGAAAGGTAATTGGTGATTTGGAATATAAAATAACCGACACAAATAACAGACAACAGAAAACCGACAAATGACAACAGACAACGAATTTTTATTTATTAACTATATATTATTTACAATGAAATCGATTACGATTAAAGGATCAGAAAGAGAAAACGTAGGCAAAAAGGCAACGAAGGCCGTACGTGATGCTGGAATGGTTCCTTGCGTTATTTACGGAGGAGATCAACCAGTGCATTTTACAGCAGAAGAAAAAGCGTTCAAAAACTTGGTGTACACTCCCAACGCACACACTGTTGTAATCGAACTAAATAACGGTAAAAAAGCAGATGTGATTTTACAAGACATCCAATTTCACCCGGTATCAGACAAAATTTTACACATCGACTTCTATGCGTTAAAAGACGACAAAGAAATCGTTATGGAAATCCCTGTAAAAGTAACAGGAACATCACCAGGTGTATTAGCCGGTGGAGTTTTACGTTTAAACCAAAGAAGATTAAAAGTGAAAGCTTTACCAAAAAATCTTCCTGATTTCGTAGAAGCAAACATTTCTCCATTAGAAATGGGTAACAAATTATACGTTACAAAAATTGAAACCAACAACTTCAAATTAATGCACCCGGACAATACTGTGGTAGCTCAAGTGAGAATTTCACGTGCCGCTATGAAAGCCGCTCAAGAAGCTGCAAAAGCAGAAAAAGGTGGAGCAAAAAAGAAAAAATAATTTCAATTTTCTCAATAGCAAAAGCATCGGTTCACGCCGGTGCTTTTTTTTATTCTGAACTTGTTTCAGAATCGCAATCCCAGAAAACTCTCAACCGACAACTTTTTTAGAACCCAATCCCGCTGTCCACTACAAGCTTGTTTGCCAAACCCGTTTTTTCTAAGCCGCCCCAAGTCCCGATAGCTATCGGGACCGCTGGTCGCTTTGGGTCAGCAAGAAAAAATCGGCTTTGGCCGCACAAGGCTTTCCGTTACCATCAGGGGTAGAACCTGCTCCAAATCAAAATCGGCTAGAATTAGAAACTTTCGTACTTTTGCAACATGATCAACTGGATAACATCACTTTTTCAAACCCAAAAAACCGTTACAGAATCGGATATGAAAAAATTTTTAATCGTCGGACTCGGAAACATCGGAGCCGAATATGCCAATACCCGCCACAACATCGGATTCAAAATACTCGACCATTTTGCCAAAAAAGAAAGCATCCGTTTTCAAACCGCCAAGTTGGGCGACGTAGCCGAATTCAAAATCAAAGGTCGAACATTGCTTCTTCTCAAACCCAACACCTATATGAACCTCAGCGGAAAAGCGGTGAAATATTGGATGGAAAAGGAAAACATCGAAAAAGGAAATGTGTTAGTTATCACCGACGATTTAAACCTCAGTTTTGGAACCATCCGCATCAAAACCAAAGGAAGCGACGGCGGTCACAACGGATTGAAAAGTATCCAAAGTTTACTCAACACAACGGAATATCCGCGTTTCCGATTTGGCATTAGTGACCAATTTAAAAAAGGTCAACAAGTGAATTACGTTTTGGGCGAATGGGACGAAGAAGAAAAATCAAAATTAACCGAACGATTAGAACTATCCGCTCAAATTATTCAATCCTTTGCCTTAGCCGGATTAAACAATACAATGAACGAATTCAACGGAAAATAATTGGCTTACTTTTTGAAACTAGTAATAAAAACCTCAACCATGAAAAAAATAATTGCACTCTTTTTATTTGGATTATTATTTTCCTGTAACGCTCAAAAAAACAGTTCAACAGCTATGCCAACACTCAGCAGCGAATGTCCGCAAGACGGAACATGCGAAGTAGAAATTTTAAAAAACAAACAGCTCATTCTACTTCATGATGAGTTAGGTGGCATGTATTATGATATTAAGGATCAAGAAGGAACCACGGTAATCCATTATCAATACAACCGAACTACAGAAGCTAATGTGCAGGACGGTCATTATCGTGAAGACATTATTTTTGAAATTAAAAATTCAGACACCTCGCTGGATTTAACTGATTCTGCTCTACAGCAAACCAAACTTATTTTTGGTCGTCATTGCTTCTGTAAAGGACAAACCGGTTACTTTAAAATTGATCAAGGAAATTTGAAATTAACATCCAATAAAAAGGAAGTTACTTTTAGTCTTTCTTTAATTTGCGAAAAGGTGCCTCAGATCATTACATTCATCGAAACTAAAAGGTAATAAAAAAACCCATTAACAAAATTTGCTAATGGGTTGTATAGACTATCTAAAAATTATTCAATAATCAATCGTTTTGTTTCAGTGCTATTTCCATCAGAAACTTTCACCAAATAAACACCTATTTGCGGACTTGCCAGTTGAATTTCTTGATTGAAAGCTCCGTTATTAGAAAAGAATTGATCAAAAATTGTACGTCCACGCATATCATAAACAGTAATTCCAACTTTTTCTGACTGCACTTGGTCCAGTTGAACGGTAAAGTTCCCTTTGGTTGGATTTGGATACAAACCGAAATTTAAAGGGGTAACGTCCCCAACACTTGCCGGAGCATTTTCACTACAAATAGCAATACTCCAACTGTTAATTGCACCACCGTCTTGATTAAATACATCTTGTACTCGAAGTGTCCACACCCCTTGCGAATTTTGACCGTTTAAAGCAGAGAGAGGTTGTTCGGGAAGTATAACTCCGGAAACACCGGGATTTGTTCCACATACCAAAACAATTCCATTGTCATCAAATGTCGCTATCGCATTTGGAATACCTTGGTTTGGATTACATTCTCTATTCATCAACTGAACTTGTGTTCCGGTTGGACTTATCAAGGTTACAATCAAATCATTTATCCAAGTATGAGCAATATTTACGGTAACGGTAACTTTTTGAATTACTACATTGTCTCCTGCAGGGATGGTTAAGGTTGAATTTACTGTTGGTGTTCCTGCAGCAGGAATCACAACGGGGACATTAGTTGAAATTGCCGTGCCACAAAAGGTAGTTGAAAAAGAGAATACTGAAGAGAACACTCCTAAACAAGATTCATTTCCGGGAGAAACCCTCCAATATAAAGTAGTTGCATTTGGTAAATTAGAGGCTATATAGCTGTTGGTAGACACTACATTCGCTTCAACGATTGTTGTAAATGAAGCATCAGAAGCAATTTGAACAGAATAAAGTGTTGCATTTGGATCTGCTGTCCAAGTGAAAGAAACACCTGAAGGCTCTACAACTGCGGCATTGGCAGGTGAATTTAAGGTTACTAAACTAAAGTTTCCACTAACAACCTCCAGATACATGTTAACTGTTTTGATCGTTGCTCCTGAAGTTGCCGTAACAGTAATTGCATGAATACCTATTGGCGTTAAAGCATTTGTGGTTACTTGCATTTGTACAGTTCCTTGAGCGGAGGCTGAAGCCGGCACAAATGAAACGGTTGTCCCGAAAGGATTGCCGGTTGCAGAAAAGGTTGTAGTACCGGTAAATCCGGCAAAAGTTTGATACGCTAAATTATAAACGGCGTTACTTCCTTGGCAAACTGATTTATTTTGCTCTCCCTCTACCCCATTAAAGGCAATAGCCATTGTTGATACTGGAGCTGTGATTGAAAAGTTTGTGTTGGAAACATCTAGAAATATATTGTTGTGTCCTTTTACCATTATTCTATTGGAGTTTCCAATACTCCCTGGCACAGTAATTATTTCTGAACCATCATTCGGCACTTTACTTGCTAAAAGAGTTGGAAAACTTGCTCCGCCATTTGTTGATAAATAAATATCTACATAGGGAGTATCTACTCCGTTGGCTGTAGTTCCGGCAACATCCCATGAAACTGTTTGATTAGAACCTGCAACCCAAGCAACATTGGTGTTTGGTGTGGTAACTAAAAAAGGTCCGGCATTGGCCACAGTTGTCACGGTCATAGTTGTTCGTGCTGTTTGCCCTCCATTAGGAAAACCATTGTCTCTAACAAGTAGGGAAAAATTCATCGTTTTTGCGATGGAGGGAACAACTTCCCATTGATTTGCGGTTGCTCCTGTTAAAATGGTTGACATTATTGGCATAAATCGATTGGGACTAGTAGATGGATTTCTAGAACGAAATCGTGGTCCGTTTGCTGCATCAGTTGCCGTTGGAGGTTGGATGGCAATTCCAGTGTCGGTCTGTTCCCAACAATAGGTCAACGCATCACCATTCGCATCGGTGGCATTTCCTTCTAAAACAAAAGCTGTACTTCTTGGAATAGTATAATTTTGAATCGGTTGAATGATTGGGGCATCATTATTATTATTGATATTGGCCGAACAATTTCCGGTTCCGGCAACAAAATTATCCATTTGAAGTAAACTGGCTACGTGAAAATAAGCATCTGAATTATTTTGAACATTTGGTGCACAAATTCCTGCATATCCCATAATGGTTGAGGCACTTCCTGGCTCGATTGCGGTTGCAGCGGTTCGTTGGCAACTATTATTTTGTGTATGTGTAGCTCCAAACTGGTGCCCCATTTCATGGGCTACAAAATCAATATCAAATGGATCGCCAACAGGGGCAAAAGATCCTGTAACTCCTCTCGCTTTGTTCGCGGTGCAGGGTGATCCTAAAGAGGCAACTCCGCCGCCACCTGTACTAAATACGTGACCAATATCATAATTATTAAAACCAATACCCGTATCAATTACACCTTGAATTTGATTTAACAATGCATTACCTGTATTATTATTATCTAATGTATCAGGCTTTTCCGGTGTAAAAAAGATTATATTAGTATTGGTTGGGACAATCTGCATCGTTAAAGACATGTCCCGTTCATAAACACCATTTACACGCGTCATTGTTACATTCATTGCAGCCAAAACCACAGCATTTTTTTGGGCTACCGTTCCTCCGGCTAAACCTGCTTGATTAATATGATATTGAGAATATTCTACAGTAGATGCTAAGGCTAATCGATACGTTCTGAAAATTCCCGTATTGGATGAAATAGTATTGCTATTTCTTGGAGAAAAATGAATCCCTTCAACCTCTTCCATAATTTCATCTTCTACAAGACAAGTAAAAGCAGAACTTGGTAAAATATTTTTTCTGGAATAAACCATATATTGACGTAAATCGCTTGTATAAGTATCGATATAATGTACTTCTCTATCCGCAGCGAAAAGCATAGCATGAACACCAAATAGAGTCGTGCTGAATCGGACCATGGCCGACTTATTTCCCAACCCTACTCCAACATACGATTTTATGTCAGGAAATTGAGCTTGTAAATCGGGATGCATAATAGAAGCTTCGTATATTCTGAAGCTTTCAAATTCTCCTTCGGCATTTGGAAAATTTACGATCACATTAGAAAGTAATTGTGATGATTCTCTTTTAGGGGCTTTAAGCAATTCTGCTTTAAAATTTTGCAAATCCAAAGTAAACACCTCGTATTCAACGGGAATAGTTGTTCTTTGTACTCTTTGAATTGGTGATAAATTTTCCTTAGTGCTCTTTTCCCAGTAATTCTTTTGAGAATAACTTGAAAAAGAAATCAGTACGCAAAAAATTAAAAATAATAGTTTTTTCATGAAATTTAGTTTTACGGCTCTAAAATAATGAATTTTATTTAGAAAACGCAAAAAAAAGACCGTCAAAGCTGACGGTCTTCTATGATTTTGATAAAAACTATGCGTTTTATTCAACAACAATACGTTTTACTTCTTTTCTGTCACCGTTTGTAAGATTCAATAAATAAACCCCAGTTTGGGCATTCTCTAGTTGAATTTCTTGGTTAAAAGTAGACCCTGATTGGTAGTTCTTTTCAAATATTTTTCTGCCTCTCATATCCATCACTGCAATAATTACCGTTTCGTCTGAAGGATTATCAAAACTAACGGTAAAGTTTCCTTTGTTCGGATTTGGATAAACCGTGAAAGCATCAAAACCAAAATTTTCAGTCGACAAAGTTACTGTTTGTGTACAAATTTCAATACTCCACGAGTTTAATGTTCCATTATCTCCTTGAAAAGTATCATACACTCTTAACCTCCATGTTCCTTGTGGGTTTTGTCCGTTGAAAACAGAAAAACTTTCAGCAGATTGTAAGGTTTGCAATGTTGCAGCACCTGCTGTACAATTAATTGGATTACCTGAGTTCATGAACTTCAAATTCAATGTCCCATTTGTTTGGCCGCATAATCGATTGTAAACACGTACAAAGTTAGTTGGATTTTGCGGGCTACTAATGTCTGTTATTACATCTGATAAATAGGTATGTGTGATGTTATTGAAAACAGAAATACTGTTAATCTCACCGGTCATCGGTACGTTAATCGTTCCAATTTGATTTGCAGGAACTCCAGCAGCAGTGATAATTGGCAAAGAGGTACCGCTATAAGTATTACACGCTACCGTAACGGTATAGCCGATTGCAAAGGGGGTTGAATTTAAAGCATAATAAATATTCCCTGTAGGCCGAATCAACAATCTACAGTTTACGGCTGCAACAGTAGGAACAGTGATGGTTTCTGAACCATCATTAGGTGTATTGGCTGCTAAAACGGTTGGAAACGTTAGCCCGCCATCAGTTGATAATAAAATATCAACATTCGCTGAACCGGGTAAAGTTGTTGTGTTATTAACAGACCAAGTGATGGTTTGAGTAGACCCTTGATTCCATGAAACTCCGGCAGTATTTTGCGAAGTAACCGCAAAAGGACCCACTGTAGCACTCACTGTAATGTTTGAAGTTGCGGTACTGGTTTGTCCTCCATTCGCTATATTATCTCTGGCTGTCAACGTAAATGACATTGATCTTCCAATGGTTGAAACAGATTCCCAAGTAGTAGTTAAATTATTGCTTAATACCGAACTAAATGCAGGCATATAACGAATAGGCGTGTCAACGGGAGGCAATGATCTAAAGTTTGGCCCTGCCGGTTTGGTAGGGTAACAAACACTATTCGCGCCTGTAACCGCACTGGTTGCATTATTGTTTTGCTCCCATGAAAAAGTTGCTCCGGGGTTATTGCTCGGATTTGTACCGGTTAAAATAAATGCTGTTCCATTGGGAATAGTCCAATTTCCGCCTGAAGTTATGGTTAAAGCAGGGTTATTAAGCGGAATATTATTGGCACAAGGCTTATTGGCCAAATTATTTTGAATTTGTAAAATACTTCGATATGTAAAATAATCGTCACTATTGTTTTGCACATTAAAATCTGTTAAACCTGCGTATGCCATGATTGTTGATCCACTACCGGGTTCTACATTTACACCAAAAGGCTCTAAGCTTTCAGAAAAAGTGTGATTGGCTCCCAACTGATGCCCTAGTTCATGAGCTACATAATCGATATCAAAAAAGTCCCCTGCAGGAACACCATCTGCCGGTGAAGTTATTCCACTTCCTTTTTGGCCATCTACGCAAACACATCCAATACATCCTGCGTTTCCACCTCCACCTGTAGCACCAAATAAATGGCCTATATCATAATTTGCTTCACCAATTACATTCGTAAGCGTTGTTTGTAATTGATTATTCCAATTATTTATACCTGAAGCAGGAGAGTAGGGGTCAGTAGCGGGGTTAGTATAAATGACCAAATTATTATTAGCAATAATATTTAATCGTACGGCTAAATCTTTTTCAAATACACCATTAACCCTGGTCATTGTTGCATTCATTGCCGCTAAGGCTCCTGCAGCCCCACCGTGATAAGTACCGTATTCTCCGGTACATGATAAAGCTAATCGAAATGTTTTTAAAACACCATTATTAGCCATAACCTCTTGATTATCTAACCCTTCAGAAAGCCTATTGCTTACTGAATGATCAACGGTAGAACATGTAAATGGCATTTTTCCTTTTTGTCTTGCAGATACATAAGCAGCATAAATTACTCCACTTTCTGCATATGGCTCCATGAATTCAGTTTTTTTACCGGCTCTTAAAATCATGGTTTGAACTCCTTTTGGATCAATACTCATTCTTAATTGAGCTTTTTTGTCATCAATCCCAATTCCGATATAGGATCTGATTTCTGGGTATTGGGCTTGCAATTCCGGTTCAAAATTTGAAGCTTCAAACAATTCAAAGCGTTCCATTTCACCTTGTGCATTTGGCAACGTAACAATGACTCCTTTCTCAGACAAAAAGCGATCCGGTGCTGTAACCAAAACAGCTTTAAACGCCTCAACATTGAGACTATACAAAGTAAAATTTAAAGGAAATGATTCTCTTTGAGCAGTTTTTGATACTGCTGTAACATTTTCATTTACAGGTGTCCAAAAATTAATTTTTTGAGCATTGCTGTCTAGAAAAGACAACACTGTAAATAAGGTTAAAAGTACTATTTTTTTCATTTTTTGGAAATTAATTAGGGGACAAATATATCATATTTTTAATAATTCTTTAATATTTTTAAAGATTTACATCATTTTTTAATTCTTTCATCTAGAATATTCTTATTAATTATAAAGTTGTTGGATTTATTTTTATAATAATTAAATTTGTAAAAAAAAATCTTTGAAAACTTTTCAATCTATTTACGATTTCAAACCCAAAAACAAAACTGTGTTGACACTTGGCACCTTTGACGGGGTTCATTTTGGACACAAGAAAATTATTGAAAAACTAATCCAAAATTCGACTTTGTGCGAATGCGAAAGTTTGGTGCTCACTTTTTTTCCTCATCCAAGAATGGTGCTCCAAGACAGTACAGAAATTAAACTCTTAAATACCATTGAAGAACGTACTGAATTATTAAAAAAATCCGGCTTAGACAACCTAATCATTCATCCTTTTGATCAAGCATTTTCCAGATTAACGGCAGAAGAATTTGTTTACACTATTTTAGTAAATCAGTTTAATGTGAAAAAAATTATTATTGGCTACGATCATCGTTTCGGAAGAAATCGAACGGCTGACATAAATGATTTAATTGAATATGGCGAAAAATATAATTTTGAAGTAGAACAAATTTCGGCTCAGGAAATTGATGAAGTTTCGGTTAGTTCTACAAAAATTCGCAATGCTTTGATTGATGGTCAGATAAAATTGGCAAATGACTACCTGGGATACAATTATCTTTTAACCGGAACAATCGTGAAGGGAAAAGGAATCGGAAGAACGTTGGATTTTCCCACCGCTAATTTACAACTACACGAATCCTATAAATTGATTCCAAAAAACGGCGTTTATATTATTCAAAGTTTGATGAAAAATAAATTGGTTTACGGAATGATGAACATTGGATTTAATCCGACGGTTAATGGCGATTCAAAATCAATTGAAATACACTTTTTTGATTTTGATGCTGATTTGTATTCTAAAAAAATTCAAATTCAGTTTTTGGATCGAATTCGTGATGAAGTGAAATTTGAAAATGTTGATAAATTAAAAGAGCAACTTTTAAAAGATAAAACAGCAGCCATTCAATATATAAATTCTCTGTGATGCTAAAAAAAGCTTTTGAACCCATCGATAATGCTCCTTTAATTCTATTTAGAATTACACTTGGGCTTTTAATTGCAGCAGAAAGCATTGTAGCCATTTTTACCGGTTGGGTTAAAAAAAATTTAATTGACCCCACAGTTCACATTCCACATATTGGTTTTGATTTTTTAGTTCCTCTACCCGGTTACGGCATGTATTTGTATTATGTAATAATGGGGATTTTAGGCGTTTTTATTATGCTTGGCTATAAATATCGCTATTCTTTAGGCTTTTTTACATTGTTGTGGATTGGTGTTTACTTAATGCAAAAAGCATCCTACAACAATCATTATTATTTACTCATTTTGGTTTGCTTAATCATGCTTTTTCTTCCTGCCAATCACTATGCCGCTATAGACGCTAAAAGAAATCCGAACATAAAGAGTCTTACCATGCCTAGATGGAGTGCATGGGTGATGATTATTCAAATGACCATTGTCTATTTTTATGCAACGTTGGCGAAATTTTATCCGGATTGGCTAGATGGAACTTTTACAGGTATTTTATTTTCAAACCTTTCTAACTTCCCCGTTTTGGGCACTGTGTTTACCGAAAAATGGTTTCATGTTTTTATTGCGTACGCCGGAATTTTCTTTGATGGATTAATCATCCCTGCGCTGCTTTGGAAGAGAACTAGAAATAGTGCTTTAATCGCTAGTTTGATTTTTCACTTATTTAATTCCATTACATTACAAATTGGTATTTTTCCTTATTTTGCCATAAGTTTTATTGTGTTTTTCTATTCGCCCGAAACCATTCGAAACCTCTTTTTCAAAAAGAAACCACAACTTCAATTAGAAGATTTAAGTGCAAGCTATTCGTATTCAAAAGCAATAACGTATTTTTTTATCCCTTTTTTTGTCATTCAACTCATTCTTCCTATCCGACATTATTTTATTAAAGGAGATGTGCTTTGGACAGAAGAAGCCCACCGCTTAAGTTGGCGAATGATGCTCAGACAAAAAAGCGGCAGTACACATTTTAAAGTAATTGATAAAAAAACAAACCAAGAACTACCGTATAATATTGTTGAAAAATTAACCCGAAAACAGCTTGGTTTGGTTTCCAGTAAACCGGACGGAATATGGCAAATGGCTCAACACATTAAAAAAGAATTTGCGGAGAAAAACATAGAGGTCAGTATTTTTATTGATTCACAGCTGTCCGTTAACAACAAGCCCTACAAAACCTTTATCGACCCCACTGTTGATTTTGCTGAAGCAGAGTGGAATTATTTTGGCCATAATGACTGGATTTTGTTGTATGATAAAAATTGAAATCTAATGGAAAAATAATTTTGTTGATTAATTCTTAAAAAATCTTCACTTCTCCTTTACTTAAATCTTTAGAAAATAAGTATTTTTGACTCATAAATTAAAACCATGAGCATCACTAAACACAATTGGACTAAAGAGGAAATTATTGCCATCTACAACAAACCGATGATGGACTTACTTTTTGAGGCAGCTTCTATTCATCGGGAGCACCACGACCCAAATGTTGTGCAAGTTTCTACTTTACTATCCATCAAAACCGGTGGCTGCCCGGAAGATTGTGGCTATTGTCCGCAAGCCGCTCGGTATCACACCAACATTGAAGGAAATGACTTAATGAGCGTTCAACAAGTAAAAGCGCAAGCATTACGTGCTAAATCAACCGGTTCTTCACGTGTGTGCATGGGAGCAGCATGGCGGAATGTAAAAGATGGGCCCGAATTTGATCAAGTGTTGGAAATGGTGCGAACCATCAATAAATTGGACATGGAGGTTTGTTGTACATTAGGTATGCTTACAGAAAATCAAGCTCACCGTTTGGCCGAAGCCGGTTTATATGCCTATAACCACAATCTAGATACATCAGAAGAATATTATAAAGAAGTGATTTCAACCCGTGGCTTTGAAGACCGTTTACAAACCATTGATAATGTGCGAAAAACAAATGTTACCGTTTGCAGTGGTGGAATTATTGGCATGGGAGAAAGTATAGACGATAGAGCAGGAATGTTAGTTGCTTTATCCACGTTAAATCCGCAACCGGAATCAGTTCCTATTAATGCTTTGGTTGCTGTGGAAGGAACGCCGCTAGAAGAACAAAACCCAATTGAAATCTGGGAAATGGTTCGTATGGTCGCCACCACTCGAATTGTGATGCCGGAAACACAAGTGCGTCTGTCTGCCGGAAGAACTGAAATGAGTAGAGAAGGCCAAGCGTTGTGCTTTTTTGCAGGTGCTAATTCTATTTTTGCAGGAGACAAATTACTCACTACACCCAATCCGGATGTGAATGAAGACATGAAAATGTTTGATTTGTTGGGGTTAAAACCTCAAAAACCATTCATCAAAATCATGCAACCAACAACTGTCGAAGCAGAAGATTCAAAATTTCAAGCCTTAGGCGAAAAGCCAAAATGGTCAAGACCCGGACATACTATTGAAAGAAACTTAGATGCTTCTATTAAAAATAAATAATTAAACCAAGAAAAAGGTTAAGCAAAAAGCCCCCCCCTGATTTCTCGGAGGTCTTTTTGTCTTTAATTCAAACGTTTTATCTGTAAGCTCTAAAAGTTCCGTTTGTCACCACTACAGTAGTACCTTCATCGTTAGTGCCAGAAAAGCTAAAAGTTCCCTTAACATACTCTGCATCTAAATCTGTAATAACAAGTGTTCCTGTTGAAGCATCAATTACTTCCTCTCCCATCCAAATGTTTGCAGAATAAAGTGTCTCTAAATTTGCATCGGTAGGTGTATCACTTGTAATTGTAAATGTTCCTGTTTCAATAACAACCGGCATCCATAACGAAATTCTTTCATATTCTGCACTTTCCATATCGTCACCAAGTATTAATCTTCTAAGAGATGTAATAGTGGCAGGATCCATATACTCTTTTTGTTCCCCGTTTAATGTAAATCGAACATATAATTCATCATCATTATTGGTTGACGAATCATCAGATGAGCACGAAGTTAAACTTAAAGTAAATACGGCAATCAATAGGTAAAATAAATTTTTCATAAATAAGTAATCGTTTATATTTTTAATTGGTTGCAAATGTAACTTTTCATTTTTGAACTCCCCTTAATAAAATTATTAATTTAACTACTTCACTCTTTATTTAATGTAAAGACAAAAGCACATAAAAAAACCTCCGATTTCTCGGAGGTTCTAGTTTTATTAACTCAGTACCTTAGAACCTCAGTCCCTCAGCACCTTTGTCCTATTGTTTCACCACCCGCACGGTTTTCGTTTCTTCCCCTTGCGTTACAATCACGTTGTAAACACCCGATGGATAACGGTCTCCGAATTGGTAGTTGGTTCCATCTTGTGCTTTCACTTCCTTCACTTCTAAAAGTCTTCCGGTCATGTCATACACGGTCAAACTTACTGGTTCAGTGTTAGAAGTTTTCACATCAATACCAAAACTTGTGGCAAATGGGTTTGGAATAGCAATGGCTTTGAATCCATCAATTGTAGTTACATCCATTCTGGTTACTTCATCCGGTCTTCCGGCTCCTGGCGTAATAATGCTACACGATTTTCCGTAAGGCCCCCAAACTCCATTCAAACGAATGGCTACTCTAACAGTGTAAGTTGTACCTGATAACAAACCGGTGAAATTATTCAACGTTACTGTTCGCAAGGGTCTATCAAACGTTTGGCTGTATGACTGACTCTCGTTTTCTAATAAGAAACGGTATTGTTGGGCACCTGGATAAGACGCTGCAAAAAGAGTTGTTGTGTTTGAAGTAACTTGGTATTCATCACACTGCGCATCTTGCAAGCCAATCGTTGGGAATAAGGGGGTAGTAATGTTACAAACCGATCCGTACGACAAGTACGTTCCATCTGTATTTCTCACCGCTACCTCAACATTGTAAGTCGTGTTGTATTGGATGTTTGGTAAAGTATTCAATCTTAAATCCCTAATCACACGATCACTTGTTTGAACGTCAATTGGATCCAAAGTATTGGTAATTCTAAATCTATATCCAGTGGCAAAAGGAACAATGTTTGCAAAAATTGCATTATTGATATTGTTCATTGTTGTATTGCACTGCGAAGCTTGAATTTGTGTGGTCGTATCCGGTGTGGTTATTGTACATGGTGTGCCGTAAAACGGTTGCCACACGTTGTTGATTCTAACAGAAACTTCAACCGCATAGGTTGTATTAAACGCATAATTGCTTAATTGCGTGATACGGAATTGACGTAAAAATCTGTCGATTGTTTGTACTTCATTAGTTGCCATGTTGGTTACTCTAAAACGGTAACCTTGAGCTCCCGGCACCAAAGCAGCATTCACATAACTGTTTACAAATGGCAACGTCGTACCACACTGATTAGGTAGTACCACTGAAACAATAGGTGTACAACCGTTATCGATAGTGCCATCACAATCGTTGTCTAAACCATCGTAGCAGATTTCTGTTGCTCCGGGGTTAATTGCTGGATTGTTGTCGTCGCAGTCTAAACTATTGAGTACATAACCTACTGGCGCCACACAAGCTTGTTGTGAAATAGCAGCGTCTCCATACCCATCACTATCACTATCCGCATAATACGTGATTGGAATTAAAATAGTTACCACAACAAGTGTTCGTTCACTTTCAAGTCCATCAAGCGTTTGGGAAACATAATAGTTCCCCGATAATAAAACTGTATTAGTGTTTAGAGCAGCACCTCCTGTGGCAACATCATACCATTGCAAGGCAGCACCTATTGCAACTAAATCTGAAACCATAGCATTTCCGCAAAAAGTTTGAAATGAAGCAGCGGGTGCTGCAGTACTATTTACTGTAACTGTTACCACAGTTCTTATAGTCTCACAGCTATTTTGTGTTTGTGAAACATAGTAGATTCCTGTAGCAATCGGCGTTGTTGGTGGTAAAACAGTTCCCCCGGTTTCAGAAGTATACCATTGAAGGTTACTTCCCGTTGCGGTTAAAGCGGCAACCGTAGTATTTCCGTAAAAAATTTGAGCTGAAGCCGTTGGTGCTACAGAAGTAATGTTGATTGTTAAATTCAACGTAGCGGTAGCACAATCAACCACATTAGTATAGACACCACTTTGAGTATAAATTTGATCGTTTTCCGCCCAAGTATAACTATCACAAGCGGTGATCGTTTCGGTTGTTGTAGTTGGTGTGCAAAAAATATAATTATTTGAAACACAAGATGCACCAACACTGTTGATTGCTCGAATCATGATAGTACTTGGTACACTTGGCAATTCTAATGTTAAAGGACTTGTAGTGACATCTGGTGATAATGCCGTAAAAGTACTACCATTATCTAAAGAATATTCATAATTCGTTATTGTTGGTGCTACTAATAAAGCAGTTTGCGTAAATTCAACTGAAACAGTTGTACCACTAATCGATGCCTCAGTAATTAGGGGTGCATCGGCTGATGGTAAAAAACTACTGGTCATCACACGGTTGCCCGAGCCATTGCCTGCTACTGCTACAAAAATTCCATTACCATAAGTGACACTATTCCACATGTTTTCAGCTGCGGAAGTTCTTAACGTCCAAATAATTCCATCCGGGCTGGTCATCACACGGTTACTTATTCCATTTTGTGCCACTGCAACAAAAAGACCGTAGCCATAGGTAACGCTAACCCAGGCATTATCCAAAGCAGAAGCTCTTGCCGTCCAAGTAATCCCGTCAGGACTTGTCATTACTCGGTTACCCGAACCACTACCTGCCACCGCTACAAAAAGACCGTTTCCGTAAGTAACGCCACGCCAAATATTATCCGCCGCTGAGGTTCTCAAAGTCCAGTTAATTCCATCTGGACTAGTCATCACACGGTTTCCAGAACTAGAAAATCCCACTGCCACAAAAACGCTATTGCCATAGGTAACACTACTCCAGCTATAATCTGCTGCAGAGCTCCTCGACGTCCAGTTAATCCCGTCCGGGCTAGTCATCACGCGGTTACCCGAACCAGACTGTCCCACTGCCACAAAAAGTCCGTTGCCGTAAATAACGCTCACCCAATTATTATCCGACGCTGAGGTTCTTGCCGTCCAAATAATCCCATCCGGACTCGTCATCACACGAGTTCCCGAACCAGATTGTGAGACCGCCACAAAAAGTCCGTTGCCATAAGTAACGTTAACCCACTGGTTGTTATTCGCTGAGGTTCTAGCCGTCCAGTTAATTCCATCCAAGCTTGTCATCACACGATTAGCAGTGCCGGTGGCCGCCACCGCTACAAAAATGCCGTTACCGTAAGTAACACTAATCCACTCACTTTCTGCCGCAGCTGTTCCTGCAATCCAGGTAATACCGCTACTTCCTGATGTGTTGGGCGTTAAACTAATGGCTACCGAAGCCGAACCACTGCTGGCTAAATTAACCGCACGGAGCTTCACTTGGTAGGTAAAACAATTGATTAATCCACTACCTATGAACAATTGACTACCGGTTATTGATGGAGAAGGTGTTATCCAACTTTCTCCGTTATCAGTTGAATACTCATAATTAGTGATTGCAGATCCTCCATCATTGATAGGTGCAGTAAACTGTACAATACCGCCGGTATCAATGGGGGTTACCACCAAATTGGTAGGTGCATCTGGAACCGTGCCAAAGGAAGGCGTTGCTTCTTCCTCATTGGAAATACAAGAACTACCAACTGAATTAATCGCTCTTATTACAACAGGATAAGTTGTTCCATTGCTAAGGCCTGCGATGTCTATCGGACTTAGATTAGAGGCTGGATTACGAACTGTCCAAGTGCTCCCATTATCAGTTGAATACTCATAATTGCTAGTCAAAGGCGCATGTACCGAAGCGGTTTGCGTAAAAGTAACCCGTAGGGAATTATTTCTTTCACTAATTGAAGTTATCGCCGGTGCATCGGGCACCAAAGAAAAACTACTTGTCATCACCCGGTTTCCTGAACCAGACTGCGCAACCGCAACAAAAAGTCCGTTGCCATAGGCAACGCTGCGCCAGTTAATGTCCGCTGCGGAGGTTCTCAACGTCCAAGTAATTCCGTCTGCGCTGGTCATCACGCGGTTACCCGTGCCTAAAGTTGCTACAGCCACAAAAAGACTGTCACCATAGGTGACGCTTTGCCAATTATTATCCACCACAGAGGTTAGCGAAGTCCAGGTAATTCCGTCTGGGCTGGTCATTACACGGTTACCAGTACCATTAGATGCCACCGCCACAAAAAGGCCATCGCCATAGGTAACACTTTGCCAACTGTTGTCCGCTGCAGAGGTCCTCGACGTCCAAGTAATTCCATCTGGGCTAGTCATAACACGGGTACTACTACCAGAGCTTGCCACTGCCACAAAAAGTCCGTTCCCATAGGCAATGCTGTTCCAGCTATTATTCACTGCTGAGGCTCTGGAAGTCCAAGTAATTCCGTCTAGGCTGGTCATCACGCGGTTACCCGCACCCGAAGTTGCTACAGCCACAAAAAGACTGTTACCATAGGTAACGCTTTGCCAATTATTATCCACCACAGAGGTTCGCGAAGTCCAAGTAAATCCATCTGGGCTGGTCATCACACGGTTACCAGTACCATTAGATGCCACCGCCACAAAAAGGCCATTGCCGTAGGTGATGGAATTCCATGTATTATCGGCGGCGGAGGCTCTCGAAGTCCAAGTAATTCCGTCTGGGCTGGTCATCAAACGGTTGCCGGTACCACTAGATGCCACCGCCACAAAAAGACCATTGCCGTAGGTGATGGAATTCCATATATTATTGCCTGCGGAGGCTCTACTTGTCCATATTATTCCACTACTCTGAGATGTGGTGGGCGTTAAGCTCATAGCTACCGAAGCTGTGCCACTGCCTGTGGCATTTACAGCACGTAGCTTCACCTGATAAGTAACACAATTGGTTAAGCCACTGCTGATAACCAGCGGACTTGCTGTTACTTCGGGTGAAGGCGTAACCCAACTTACCCCATTATCAGTAGAATACTCATAATTAAAGATTGCAGATCCTCCGTTATTGGAAGGTCCGGTAAATTGTATCATCCCCCCGGTATTCATGGAAGTGACCACCAAACTGGTGGGTTCTAAAGGGGATTGTGCTTGTGCAAAACCAAAGAACATAAATACTACCATTAAAATGATTTTACTGGGTATTTCTAATTTTAAATTCATAAATGTTTTATTTTAAAAAGTACAAACAAAATTAAAGATAAACAAGGGAGCGTTATTCAATAGATGAACGATGCCGTTAAAATGGACCAGAATGCCGTTCCTTTAACAAAAGGTTTTGGCTTTCAAAGCAAAAAATAAAACACATCGCATGAATATTTTACTCATGCCGTTATTTTGACCATTCATGCCGTTATTTTATTCCAAAAATAAAAGCAATATAAATCAGTAAATGTTGTTTCTTTGTCAAGCAAGAACGCCTTTCGCAACGCCTTGCAGTTGACTACCTGACCCCAAGAGAACATGCTGATTAATTTATTGACTTTAATGACGGGCATTGTGGGTTTGATTACCACTGCCATTGCCGTATTCCGTCACAAAGCCAACCCGCTTATCAACAAGTATCTAATTATTCTTTTAAGCGTCCTTTCCGTTCGATTTCTCGTTCGTGGCTTTTCGGTCTACCTCAATGAAATCCCGACCGAAATATTTACTGGGATCAGTGTGTTTATGGTGATCTTGCTGGGTGCTTGCACGCATTTATACTTCAGAGATTTGGTTTACAGTAAAAAATGGCGTGTCAAAGATGCCATCCACCTTATCGTACCTTTCGTAGTAGTGCTACTCCATCTATTGAATGTCCAACAACGATACGAGCATGCTCCAACCATCCGAATGGTCTATGTGGCCTTATTAATCGTGTGTGTTGCAACTTATAATTTTCTTAGCTACCGATTGTTGCGCAATACCATTTGGTCAAAAAAAAGAGGGGCACCTTTCCTTGCAAAGCAAACCAAAGCAATCAAGAACTGGACTGTATACCTTTATACCGCCATCGTACTGCTTGGATGGATGATTGTCTTGGTGTTCATTACCAATGGTTTCAATTACAACAGGAATGGAAATAGTTATCAAATAACCATTGCAGCACTTTTTTGGTTAGCTTTTTTCATTAAACTGCTGGCAACACCCGAACTCTTGTACGGCTATGATTTTATGAAAATAAAAATAGAGACCCTCAAAAAAGCCGATGTTGTTTTAAATGCTATTTGGATAGTAGACACAAGGCCAGAGATAACCAACCAAAAAGACCTCAAGATTAGTGGTATCGTGACAACCAATCTAAACAGCTACATCCACCAAATAGAAAGCCTTTCTTTTCATACCAATACCTTTAGAAATCCCGCGATAACGGTGGAAGATTTTGCCCAAAAACTAAACCTTCCCAAGGTGCATTTGCTATATGTTTTTAAATACCACTGCACCATTACCTTTGTCGACTATAAAAAAATGGTTCGCATTCATGATGCTACCAAGTTGCTGGAAACTGGTTTTTTAAAATCCAGCACGATGGAATCGCTTGCCATGGAAGTAGGCTTTTCCTCTTACAAGCCATTCTACACTAGTTTCAAATCAATCACTGGCGGAACCCCACAAGAATACTCTAAAACACTTTAGTAACTGTGGCATTCTGCAGTACACCACAAATGCAGCGGCTTTTCTCCATCCAACCCTATTATCAATTTCACAAGCAAAACACCAATCTGCAATAGCAATAAAATCTACGCATCTGCGGTAAATCCCAAGCGAAACGTCCGAAAAGAAAATAAAAAACAAAAAAACCGCCCCTTTCGGAGCGGCTTTAGTAGGATAGATAAAAACAAAAATCTATTGTTTAATCACTCGCACGGTTTTCGTTTCTTCACCTTGGGTTACAGTCACGTTGTAAACACCCGATGGATAACGGTCTCCAAATTGATAGTTGGTTGCATCTTGTGCTTTTACTTCTTTTACTTCCAATAATCGTCCGGTCATGTCATACAAGGCCAAGCTTACTGGTTCGGTGTTGGAAGTTTTCACATCAATAGCAAAACTCGTGGCAAATGGGTTTGGATAAGCAATCGCTTTGAACTCATTTACATTGGTTGCATCCATTCTTGAAACTGCATCCGGTCTTCCGGCTCCTGGAGTAATAATACTACAAGACTTACCGTAAGGTCCCCAAACGCCGTTTAAGCGTATAGCAACGCGTACCGTATAGGCTGTTCCGGGTAGTAATCCGGTGAAGTTATTCAACGTCACAGTTCTCAATGGTCTATCAAAAGTCTGGCTGTAAGGCTGACTTACGTTTTCTAACAAGAAACGGTATTGTTCAACACCCGGATAAGACTCAGCAAATAATGTTTCAGTGTTTGAAATAACTTGGTATTCATCACACTGAGCATCTTGCAAGCCAATCGTTGGGAATAATGGGGTTGTAATGTTACAAACCGGACCATACGACAAGTACGTGCCATCGGTATTTCTAACCGCTACTTCCACATTATACGTCGTGTTGAACTGGATGTTCGACAACGAACTCATTCTGAAATCTCTAATTGGACGATCAATCGTTTGTACGTCAATTGGATTCAATGTATTCGTGATTCTAAAGCGGTAGCCGGTTGCAAACGGTACAATGTTAGCAATAATTGAGTTATTCAAATTACTCAACGTAGTGTTACACTGTGAAGCCTGAACTTGTGTAGTAGTATCCGGCGTGGAAACTGTACAGGGGGTTCCGTAGAACGGTTGCCATACGTTGTTAATTCGCACTGAAACTTCTACGGAATAGGTTGTGTTAAAGGCATAAGTAGTCAATTGCGTAAAACGGAAACCTCGTAACAATTGATCAATGGTTTGTACATCATTCGTAGCAGTATTGGTTACTCTAAAGCGGTAACCTTGAGCTCCGGGCACTAAAGCAGCATACACATAACTGTTTACAAATGGCAATGTCGTACCACATTGATTAGGCAATACCACTGAAACAATCGGCGTACAACCGTTATCGACAATACCATCACAATCGTTGTCTAAACCATCGTAGCAGATTTCTGTTGCTCCTGGGAAGATGGTGTTATTCGTGTCGTCGCAGTCGCCGCCAACAGCTACATAGCCTAACGGTTGCTCAACAGCTAAAAGCGTATCATTATCATCGCCAAAACCATCGTTATCCGTATCAGCATACCAAAGCGTTGGATTTAGTGTTAATACTGAAATTACATTTGAGTTTTCAGAGGTTGAAACAGCATCAACAGCACGAACTACATAATAATAGGTCGTGTTAGCAGTAAGTCCTGAAACTAATTGAGAAGTTCCGTTCACCGTTAAATTCTCATAACCGGAAACATATACAATAGTATTTCCGCTTCCATCGAAACTATGAGAACCTAAAGTAGCAGGTGTACTCGGGTCAACGGCACTCCAAACTCTTGAAATGATCCACTCTGAATCTTCCGTTGAAGTTCCTGCTGAAACAGACCAGTTTGTATTTCCTTCACTTACTGATGATTTTCTTACAAGTATGTTATCTACTGTAGCATTATTAGTTCCGGCAACACTCCAACCAGCTCCTGGATCGGCATCAGGAGTTCCAAATACATCAATCAATACATCATTTTTAAATAAGCCGATGGCATCATCTCCGTTCCAACTTGCAAAACCTGCGTTGTAGATATCGGCACCTGTTACATCAGTTGCATTATTAGCTACCACAAGTGTTTCACCGTTTGCTAACGTACCGGATAAAGCTAAAATTGCTGTTCCGGTTGTTGGCCATCCTGCACCGTTTGTGGCTCTAATTAACTCATATTGAGATAAATTTACGTCGGCACCTGTTCCGTTAAAGATCTCAACAAATTTTCTATTTCCTGGTGCTCCTTCACCATATTCTGAAATGAATAAATCGGCAGCCGGACTTCCTGCTTCAATTGAGTAAACATCTATTTGATAGCTTGTTGCACCTTCTACTGCATTCCAATTTGCAGTAAAAGAATCAGCTGCAATTGAAGTAGCTGCAATTGCAACCGGTGCTTCAATAATTGGATTCACCCCTGTACCGCTTACCGCAACAACCTGTGTAGTAGCACCCGTTGATGAAATTTCAACATCACCACCGGTAGTCCCTGCAAAAGAAGGTTGAAAACGCACATAAACGGTTACCGGTTGACCAGTAAGACTTCCGCCGGTTTGTCCTAAATTTAAGAAGGAAGAAAAGTTAGTATCGTTAGTACTTAATACAAAATCTTCAGGTGCTACGATCAACGTATTCGATGTTAAAAAAGAACCGGAAACGGTGAATGACTGACTTGCCGATTCTTCTCCAATCGTCACATTACCAAAATCAGGTAATGAATTAACCGAAGTTGTTAATTCAGGTGTTGGAATATATCCGGTTCCTAAAACAGTTACCGTTTGATTGTCAGCACCAGCTGAGGTTAAGGTAATTGTACCATTATTTAAACCTACCGAAGTTGGTGAAAAACGAACATAAACCGTGACCGGCTCACCGTTTAATACTCCTGCTGTTTGTGTTAAGTCTACTGTTGACGAAAAAGTAACATCATCTAAACTTACCGAAAAATCAGCTGATCCCGTTACTAATACCACTTCATCTAAATTTTCAGCCGTTACAGTAAAACTTTGCGAAGTTGAATCCGTACCAACAATTACTTCACCAAAATCAGGTAAAGAAGTAACAGAAGGTGTGATAATTGGATCCGTTTCAGGTAAAGTTGTAACAGCAATTACGTTTGAATTTTCAGAGGTTGTGCCGTCAAATGCTCTTACTCTATAATGATATTCAGTGTTTCCTAATAATCCACTTACGGTTTGAGACAATCCGTTTACTGTCAAATCTTCATAACCTGAAACAAACGAAGGCACCTCAGTTAAATTTCTGGTAAAGCTTAAATTATCAATGGCCGGACGTGCTGAAGTATTATTATCAATTCTAATGATAAAACTTCCGGTAATATTCAATGCACCACTAGTAAAGGTAGATGCTGTTGCAGAATAAGGAAATGTTCCTAAATTTGTCTCTGTCGCAAGTCCAGGGCCATGAAAAACACGAACAGTTAATTGACCGCCGGTTCCAGTGAAATTTTGTTTCACATCAAAACTTAATGCAGTTAAACCATTTTCAATTTCATCAGAAATAATATACGAATCTGCTTCATTTCGTAATGTTATAGCCTCATCTCCTGCATTAACTACTTGATCTGTTCTTGATTTAAAAGCTGTCCAATTTACACCGTCAACACCCGTCCAAGAACGGGTAAAATAAGAAGTTGAAGAACCACCACCTATAGCCGTAAAGGTTTCTACTGTAGTTGAACCTGCAACAAGGCTTGAAAAACTTGCACTTGTTGAAACGTCTAATCGATACGATGCTGCTCCGCTCACTTCTTCCCAATTGGCAATAAAAGAATTGGTTTGAATATCGGTTGCATCAATGGCAATTGGAGCACCAATAATAGGGTCTACTCCAGTTCCGCTTACAGAAACAATTTGTGAAGTGGCTCCGGTTGATGAAATTTCAATATCTCCACCGGTTGCACCGGTAAAAGAAGGTTGAAAACGAACATAAATGGTAACCGGTTGCCCATTGATGTTCCCGCCGGTTTGACCTAAGTTTAAGAAAGAAGAAAACGTTACATCATTTGTACTCACCACAAAATCACCGGGTGCTACTATTAATGTATTTGCCGTTAACAAAGACCCTGAAACCGTAAATGATTGACTTGGCGATTCTTCACCAACTGTTACATCACCAAAATCAGGTAACGTATTTGTTGAAACTGTTAATTCCGGTGTTGGTATTACACCTGTTCCGGAAACAGTGACTATTTTATTATCTGCATCAGTTGATGTTAAAGTAACCGTCCCGTTATTCAATCCTGAAGAGGTTGGCGAAAAACGAACATATAGTGTTACAGGCTGGCCAATTAAGCTTCCACTGGCTTGGTTAAGAGTTAATCCACTTGAAAAACCAGTAGTGGGATTTAAACTCACTTGAAAATCAGAAGTGGCTGATACCCCAACATTAGCGGTTAAATCACTACCCTCTACATTGAAAGATTGGCTTGAAGAATTATCTCCTACGTTCACATTACCGAAAGACAACACCTCTTCAGAAAGAGTTAAAATAGGCGTACCAGGAGTAGCCGCTAATTCAACTGTACCTGTTACTGCTAGATCGTTTCCGGTAATATTATTAATATACCAAGTTCCTCCAGCAGCAGATCCACCCCAAACAACAATTCTTAATCCAACTTCTGAATCTGAACCTACATTTTGTAAAGCTGATATAGAACTTAAATTGATAACAGGTTGTGTATTACCAGCAGAGGTAGTTGTGCCTCCCCACGTGATTGGACTTCCAATATTTATCCAAGAACCGCTATCAATTTGATATTGCCATTGACCAGTTGTCGAACCGGTACCAGATCTTCTAATGTTATAGGCTGGAATTGAATTTAAAGACATTTTATAACCTGTTGCGGCTTTAAATCTAAAGAACACAAAATCATTCCCAGAAACTGCATTAGCAAATGAAGTTTCAGTCATACCATTTCCACCCCACGCATTACCAGCAGCGGATGGAGTTGTGGTTATTCCAGCACCTCTTGACAAGCCCGTTACAGATGTAACATTTGCTAGTACAGTGGTAGGATTAAATGGAGAAGGCCCATAAGCCGTCAGCCCATTAACTTCCCAAGCAACCAAAGTTGTTTGAGCATTGCCTATAAAAGACAGAGCAAAAAACATGACCAACAGAAATACTCTCTTGGAAGAATCTTGTAAAATTGTTTTCATCATATAAATAGTTTTAATTTTTGACAATACAAATTTAAGTAGATTACTTCGAAACAAATTAATAACAGGTTATCAATTCGTTAAGTTCGGTAATCGGTAAAGAACATCGATGAACTGCATTAAAAAAGCCGGATAATTTCCGGCTTTTACTATAGAATAGGTTGATTGTTTAAAAAATGATCTTCTTGGTCAACATTTTACCATTATTCAACTCAATGTTTAAGAAAAGAGCTTGGTTTTCCTGACGTAATCCCGGAATAACAAACGATTGACGCTGGACAGCATCATTTTGGTACAAAGTTCTTCCCAACACATCAAACACTTGAATTTTTTGAATGATTTCAGCGAATGATTGTAATTCAATTTGTTGGTTTCCGGTAGCTACCATGACCAAATTCGATAACTCCGGATTTTCAATTCCTAACGTGACATTTTCATAAAGTAGTTCAAAACGACTAGCAAAAACACCAATTTCGGTAAAAAAAGAATAGTCGTTTAATTTTAGATTATGCACCGTTCCGGTTAGATTGTCGCGTAAATAAATCAATTGTTCTCCCTCAAACAAACCATCAACACCGGATAGTGAAATCGTGAAATTTCCGGATATATTGGTTCTGAATACCAGCGGTATCACATCTGAAACTTCAAAAGGCAAGGCTTTCCCTTGGATAACATACTCTTCATTGTTTACTAAAGAAGATAAAGCAATTTGACTATCACCAATATATTTCCCGTCAATCAATTGATCTACTTCATTAGTTGCATTGCTCATATATCCCACCATCATTTGGCTGAAAAAGCCGTTTGAATTAGTAAGATTCAACCATATTCTGTGCCGTTCCATTTCACTTTGCGTGACAAATGGTAGCCCAAAATTGGAACGGAACGATTGATTACTGTTGTTATCAACCCGCATAGCATTGCTGAATAATGCGGTTGGATTAGCAACATTTTGAGCAGCCACTATAAATCCTTGACCTACTTGAACGGTTCCGTTTGGCACCGGACTCGTTGGCGATGTGGTAGTAGCCCCACCCAGTGTATAAGTGGCATAAGCAGTACCTGCAGCATTATTTGTCTTTCTCCAAAAATAAATAGTTCCCTCAATAGAGGCGGCATTCGACTGAAGAAAAGTTGCTGCACTTATGGTTGACGGATACGGATTGCCGATGGCATTATATTTTTGAGTTCCGCTAATGTAAGTTAAGTCAATATCGATTTCGCCATTGTTTGGTTGGCCTTCAAATTCACCGGTCCAATTGGTTGGCGTAGTAGGATGGTTATCCGGCATACGAATTAAATAGCCTACCCCTTTTGTCCATGTTAAATTTAATGGATTGGAAACACTAGAATAAATATTAGTGGTGGTGATGTAATTGTAAAAACGATTATTCATTGTTAACGGTGAAAAATCTTTTAAACTTTGAGCACCGGTAACCGGCGAAGACCACATCACATAATCTAAACGCATCAACGGACTGGTATTTCTAAACTGAGTTAGGATACCGCTATTTGAAGCGTTAGTTATCTGAATCAAATTCGCATTATTTTCAATGGCTAGTGATGCCGTACCGGCAACTGATACTTCATTTTCCACAATTAAATTATTTCCGGATTCCACCACTACTTGAGCCGTATTATTTATCGTAACCGAACAACATTCAAGATTGCTGGAAATTACTAAATCATCATTAATCACAGCGGCTACATTATTAACCGGATAACCATTGCTCCATGTTGTTCCATTCCACACTGAAGTAATATCACCACAACTCAATGGAGTATCTTCGATGGTACAAATAGTGATACCCCAACTGTTTAAAGAACCGCCGTCTTGATTAAATGCATCAAAAACTCTTAATGTCCATGTCCCTTGAGTATTTTCTCCTATTAGTGCTGAAAGGGCTTGGGCAGGAATCAACGTTCCTGTTATGGCGGGTGTTGTTCCTTGACAAGTTAATGTAATACCATCATCATTAAATGTAGCTATCGCATTATCTGCACTACCACATTGTCCGGAAAACAATTGAACTTGAGTACCTGTTGGACTAATCAAGGTAACTGTTAAATCACTAACCCAAGTATGGGTAATATTTAAGGTAACCGTTATTTTATCAATACTTTGATTTTGATTCGTTGGAATCGTTAAAGTTGAATTGATTGTTGGTGTTCCTGAAGCCGATATTGTTAAAGGAACATTGGTAGAATTGACTATTGGATCGCAACTAATTCCGCTTCCGGTAGTAAATCTGAACACTGCACTCAATTCCCCTTGACAACCGCTATTTTTCGGTAAAACTCTCCAAAAATAATTGGTGTTTTCATCTAAATTGGTGGCAGTGTATTGATTTGTCGTCACGTTTTGACTTACTAACACCGTAGTAAAATCTACATCACTGGCCAATTCGAAATCATAGTTGGTTGCACTTGGATCAGCCGACCATTCGATGACCACTGAATTATTGGAAACGCCTGTCGCTAAATCCAATGGAGCAATAGATGAAATCCCTTGAAAAGTTGAATTTAAAACTTCAACATATAAATTGACTGCTTTGGTAATAGACCCGGAAGTACCGGTCACAGTCATTTGATAAATCCCGGGAGCTACAATGTCTGTATCACTTAATGTCATTTGAACTATCCCGCTTGAAGATATAGTTGAGGGTGAAAAAACAACTGTAGTACCAATAGGATTGCCGCTCACAGAAAAAGTTGTATTCCCGGAAAAGCCACCAATTGTTGAATAATTCATGTCAAAATTAACGGATTGACCTTGACAAACCCCTTTGTTTTGACCATCTTCTTGACCATTAAAGGCTAAAGCAAATGTAGGTGTGCTAGTTGCTATAGTAAAATTGGTATTGGAAACATCATAAAAAATATGATTATCTCCACGAACCATAATTCTGTTTTGAGTTCCAACATTATTTGGAATTGTAATCGTTTCAGAACCATCATTCGGAACATTAGATGCCACTAAAACCGGAAAACTTGTTCCGCCATTTGTTGAGAGATAAATGTCTACCAATGCCGTATTAATTCCATTAGCCGTTGTTCCGGCCACATCCCAAGTTATTGTTTGGTTACTACCGGCTAACCATGAAACATTGGTGTTAGGTGAGTTAACCACAAAGGGGCCTGCAGCCGCATTGGTTGTAACCGTCATGTTCGCTCTTGCGGTTTGGCCTCCATTTATTAACTCATTGTCTCTTACTGTTAACGCAAAATTCATCGTTCTGTTCACGCTTGGAATTACTTCCCAAGTATTGGCTGTTACTCCCGTCAAAACGGTAGCTAAATTAGGCAGATAACGGTCTGGGCTTGTTTGTGGACTTAATGAACGAAAATTAGGTCCACCAGTAGCGGTAGCCACCGGAGGTTGAGTTGACACCTGATTATCAATTTGTTCCCAACAATAAGTTAACGCATCACCATCGGCGTCAGTTGCATTTCCCGGTAAAATTAACGGTGTACTTCTTGGAACCGTGTAATTAGGAATAGGTTGGATAACCGGTGCACTATTGTTATTTGAAATGTTAACCGAACAATTTCCGGAGCCGGCAACAAAACTGTCCATTTGGGCACTACTCACCGCGTGAAAATGATCATCAGAATTGTTCTGCACGTTCGGGCTACAAATCCCTGCATAACCTAATATCGTGGAAGCACTTCCCGGTTCAACAGCCGTTGACCCTGTTCGATTACAATTATTATTTTGTGTATGTGTAGCACCGTATTGATGTCCCATTTCGTGAGCCACATAATCAACATCAAAAGGATCTCCAATTGGATTATTTTGACCGGTAACACCTCTGGCTTTTCCTGTTCCGCAGGGCGAGTTTAACTGAGCAATACCACCACCACCGGTACTAAAAACATGTCCAATATCATAATTGGCGGTGCCAATTCCTGCATTAATAATAGGCTGAATTTCATTGATTAAAGCACCTCCGTCACTATTTGTTAAGGTGTCAGGTTTCTCAGGTAGGAAAAAAATCACGTTAGTATTGTTCGGAACAATAACCATTGTCAGGGACATGTCTCTTTCAAATAATCCATTTACACGAGTCATGGTTACATTCATGGCTGATAAAACAGCAGCATCTCTTTCTGCAACCGTACCTCCGGCAACTCCCGCCAAGTTAATATGGAATTGAGCATACTCTACAGTACAAGCTAGACCAAGTCGATACGTTCTAAAAATTCCGGTGTTTGATTCAATATCATAAGCGTTTCTGGGAGAGAAATGAACTGGAGTATCGTCCGGAATTTCTATATCGGAAGTCAAACATTCAAAAGAAGAACCCGAAATTGCGTTTTTCTTCTTGTACACCATATAATTATTTAAATCAGCAGTATAGGGGTCTATGTAAACTGTCCCTTTTGGAGAAAGAATCATCGCATGTAAACCAAAAATCGTCATGCTAAAACGGATGACCGAAGATCTATTATCCAGACAAACCCCAACATAAGATTTGATGTCAGGAAACTGTGCCTGCAACTCGGGGTGCATGACAGGAGCTTCGTAAATTCTGTAGCGTTTAGTGGTTCCATCAACATCAGGGAAAGTAACCTCATGGTTAGAAACTCCTATTAAACTCCCTCTTTTAGGAGCATTACTAAGTTGATTTCTGAAAGTTGCCATATCTAAAGAAAAAACCTCAAATTCAGTTACTAAACTTGTTCTTTTTACTTTTATTTGACTTTCTAAAACAGCTGTTGAACTTTTTTGCCAGGGGTTTTGGCGTTGGGCAGTCATTTCAAATGAAAAAACAACCACTACTAAAAAGAGTAGAATTTGTTTCGTTGTGGGCATTTTAATGGTATTTTGGAAATTAGTCTTTCAAAAATGACAAAAAAAATCCATTTTATTATTGCATTTTAAAAAAAATAGCACTTATTTGTTAAAAAATCGACGAAATACACTACCAAATAAAAAATCCCAACCATAAAATGGAAGGGATTTCTTAATTTATTTAGAAATTATTTTATAAAATCAGTTTTTTAGAAACAACTTGCCCATTTTCTAATTCAATTTGGACAATTACAGTTTGTTTTGAGAGGGTTGTGTTTGAAACAAACTCGTTTGAGTTTTGTATATTTTGAGAAAACAAGGTTCTCCCCAAGACATCGTACACCGTTACTTTATTAATCCTTTCGTGCGAAGATTTTACAGTAAGCTGTCCGTTAGACGCAAATGCAATTACGCTCGATGCCACTTCGGTAAAAACAGGATTTGATAATAGCCCATTGTTGTATCGAAGTACAAAACGAGTATCAAATACACCAACAGTAGAATCAAAAATATACGGACTGGCAGTTAAATCATGGACTGTATTGACTAGTTTATCCTCCAAAAATACCCTTTTATACCCCATGCCAATCACATCCGCGATGGCGATGGTAAATGTGCCGGCCGTTGTTGTATTGTATCCCATTGGTACAGTATCATTTTCATCAAAAGGCAACGCTCTTCCTTGAATGATAAACGGTTTATCATCAATCAAAGAATACATTTTAGAGGAACCATCTACTTTGGTAGAGGCGTCAAACAACCTGTCTTTTTCATTCGTTGCTCCATCTACATAACCCACCAACGTTCGTACCGCATTTCCATTTTGCGGAATAAAATCTAACCAAATTTTAAAATCTTCTTCTCCTTGCGGTTGAGTTGACTGTCTGTAAAACTGATTATTGGCATGCGTCACATTTCGCATGGAATTTTTAAAGGTCACCGTTTCTGTTGCTGCCGGTCCATCATTCATCAACACAAAAAAGCCTTGTCCCGAAGCGATAAAACCATTGTATCCTCCCGGACCACTTACCGTTCCTGTTCCGTTGTGTACGATATAATCATTCGGACTGTAATTGTATCCGAAATTATTATAAAACGGATCGTTAAACGCAACATCCGGTAACAACCCGTGTGTCCAAATTCGAACAGAACCTTCAATATTTGTGTTTTCTGTTAAAAAATCCAAGGCTCGAATGGCCGACGGATATGGGTTTCCAAGTAAATTAAAATTATCATCATTGGCAGTAACCGTTATCGCCGGGTTTGTTGGACTTGGATAACCTCCTCCCGTATAATTCCCTCGTTCGATTGTTGGCGTAAAAATACCATTATTAGGCACTCCTGTAAACGCTGTATTAAAGGGCTGAATAGTAGTCGTATACGTAGATGGCCCACGCACGATATATCCTTTTCCTCTCACCATGTTTTCGTTGGCGTTGGTCCAATTGCCAAAGTTGCCGGAAATAGTTGGCAACCATTTAAATACCACCGCTGCCGGAGTAGCAGGCGAAATACTCAACACCGGAAAAGAAGCCACCGGCGACGACCAATATACATAATCCAAACGACGGATATTGGCGGTTCTTCGTACCGTTGCGTTTCCGGTATTTACTGCATAATCATCCAATTGCACTAAACTACCATTGTTTTGTATGGTTAAAGTTCCATTATTGATAATTCTTCCGGCGGATTGAATGTAATTTCCATCGGTGATTGTTACGGTTCTATTTGTATTCACAAGACATTCACAAGCAGTAACATTTCCATTTAAACTAGTGTTATAATTAGCTGCGAATATGGCTCTTTCCACAGAAGTAGGTGGATTGCCATCGCCACTCCAAACACCTGTCCATGTTTTTGGAACAGGTAATCTTCCTCTCAATTGCACATTGTCAATAACCCAAACCTCATCACTACGATCAACATCAAACTCGATTTTTACCCGCAGTTGTGTCACTTGAGGTAAATTAGTTAATTGCAGTCTTCTTGTTCCGTTCCCAACAGAGTTGGCAGTGGGTTGCACTTCATACGGTATATCTAATCCTTTAAATGGGTTTGTAAACAACGTACCACCCGCAGCAACACTCCAAATAGAGTTACTATTCCCTTTTACAATAGCTTCTCTAGACCACGTTACTCCATCATCTCCACTTACAAAAACAGTAAGCCAGTCGGAAACATCTAAACCTTGCGAGCCATTAGTAGAATAGGCACCTATAAACATCTCAAGCAAGACATCTTGATAAGCAGAAGTGTCAACTGTATCAAATGTCACGATGACTTTTGCTTTAGGGTCAAATGTACTAGGGTAAGGACCCGTTACTTGTAAACTATTCGTTGTAATAAATTTATCCGAAGCAACCGTTCTACTACTACCAAATGCACTTCCGTTTGTTAGAACTGGAGGATTAGCTCCTAGTGCGGTTGCAGTACTATATCCCCATGCTGTAGCACCGGTGCTTGTAAATTGCTGCGTCCTTATCGCTGATGAACCTCCAATTAGACACTCATCAAAATTAATTCCAACCCCTGAAATGGCAAAGGTATACGGACTTTTACCGGGTACATTGTTCGTAATGGTTACCAATGCTTCCCGTAAACCTAACGCAGAAGGGTCAAAAGAAATTCCTAAGGTTGTACTATTGTTTAATCCCACTGTTGCAGACGGTGAAGCTGCTACTGTAAAGTCAGTAGCATGTGTACCCGTTATTGTAACACCGGTAACATCTAAAATATCGCCCCCTAAATTGATGATAAAAAAGTTGCGAAGTTTACTTATTGTGCCAGCTTCATTTACATTTCCAAAATTGGTATGGTTATTCAAATCAGGAATCGTACTGCCTGATAAAACTTGGTTTCCGTTACCAACTATATTGATATCCGGTGCTAAACCACCGCCTTGAATAGCAAATGTATACGGATTTTCATCTGAATCATTATTAATTATCGAAACGGTTGCATTTCTAACTCCACCCCCTAATGGCGAAAAACGAATCACAAACACACTATTAGCTCCCGAAATGATGGAAGTTGACGGTGGTGTAATAACCGTAAAATCGGCAGCATGCGTTCCTGAGATTTGAACAATTGGCACACCCGTTAAGGTAAGATTTGAAATTCCTAAATTTTGTATACGGTAATCTTTGTCTTGATTGGCTCCCACCGCAATACTGGCAAATAACGTATTGTTAAAAGCATTGGGAATTATATTTCCGCTGACAATATTATTTGTTCCACCCGTTGCCCCTCGAATATTGATCTCCGGACCGGGATTGGTGACGGTTAAAATTAAGGTTTGTTCATCAAAGCCGCTTCCGTTCGTTGCAGTAATGGTAATAAAAAATGTACCGGTTACTCCCGGTGTTCCAGAGATTACGCCGGTTGTAGTATTGATGCTAAAACCAGGAGGTAATCCTGTTGCGTTGTATGAGGTTGGGCTGTTTATAGCTGTTATAGTGTATGAAAATGGCACTCCTACAAAACCCGAAGCATTTAAATCACTAGTAATTACCGGTGCAGAAGGAGTTGTTGAATAGACAAATCCATTAAAAGTGAAATCATTTATACTAAAAGTTCCAGCAGCAGCACTAGCACCCCATCCATAAATTCTAAATCTTATCTCAGATGTAATTCCTTGATAAGCCGCTGCTGTGAGCGAAATTGTTGTACCTGCTACAGTTGACGTTCCAATATTTGAAGTATAGCCATCTACACTCGAACGAAAAGCAACACTTGTAGGTCCGGTTCCTGAGGCTTGCCCTGTATAAACAAAACTAACAAAGTCTATCTGATATCCGGGAGCTGGTGTTAAGATAAATTCAAAATAGGCAGTTAAATCGATAGCTGCAGTATTCCAGCTGTTTGCGTTGTATCGGTCATTTGCGTTATTTCCTGCTACTCCTGCACCTCTTCCAATTCCGGATACAGTTAAATTAGGTGCTACAACTTGACCGGTTGTGTAAGGATTAGCTGTATCAGGATTCGTTCCGGTAATCGGATTGGTAAAAATTGATTGCCCCCACGAAAAAGCACTCATAAAAAGCACCAATAAAAGTAGTCTTGTTTTCATTTTATGGAAATGATATTTTTTTGTAATTTTAATTGCCTTAGCCATGGCTTTTAAGCGGGTACAAATTTACAGCTAAATTGCAGAATTTCAATACCTTTGCGTTACTAAATTATTAACAAAAAACCATTAAATTTCTATCATTGAGTTCACAATCAACCACTTCACTTTCGGAAATTGTTCAGAAGATGGAATTTTACTGTTCGTATCAGGAACGTTGCCATGCCGAAGTGGTGCAAAAGTTATATACGTTATCGGTTCCTCAAAACCGGCAGGACGAAGTAATTGTGCATTTAATTCATCATAATTTTCTGAATGAAGAACGGTTTGCCAAGCTGTTTTCCATTAGTAAATTTCACCAAAAAAAATGGGGGAAGAAACGCATTTCAAACGAATTAAAACAACGAAACATTTCTGATTATTTGATTCGAATGGGTTTAAAAGAAATTCCCGAAGAAGAATATGAAATCACCTTTACCGATTTAGCCGAAAAAACATGGGAAGCCATTACCGAAAGAAATGCCCTAAAAAAACGAAAGAAATTTTGCGATACCTTACTCCGAAAAGGATGGGAAAGCGATTGGGTGTATGAAAAAGTGAAAACGTTAGAAAAAAACACGTAAACTACACGTTTTTACACAACACAATACTCACCGCATTGCCTCCAAAACCAACGGCATTGACCATGATTTTTTTCAATGGACGCGTTTGCGGTTGTAATTTTAAAAAAGGTACTTGAATAAATTGATTATGCTGCAACATCAACAACGCCATTTCCACACTCAACATGCCTGATGCTCCAAAGGTGTGACCGATTTTCCATTTGTTATTGGTGAGTAATGGGAGGTTGTTTCCAAAAACAATTTCAATCGCTTTCATCTCGCTTAAATCACCTTGAATCGTTCCGGGTGAATGGGTAATGATGACATCTATTTCTTCCCGATCAATGGTTCCTAACGCCATTTTCATCGATTTTTGAAAACAAGTCGCTTCCGCTGAAATGGAAATGGAATGTTTTAAGTTTTCAGTGGCATAACCAAAACCGTCCACATAAGCTAAGGCTTTTTCGTTTTCACCGCTTTCTAAACAAATTACCGCAGCAGCTTCTCCCAAGACCATCGTGTTTTTTGTTTTAGTAAAATCAAAGGTTTTAGAAGGATAAGGGTCTGCACTTTCCGCCGAGGAATAAATTTTCAACGCCTGCATTTGAGCGATGGTGAACGGTGTTAGCGGGGCTTCGCTTCCGCCTACCAAAAATTTATCAGCCATGCCCGACCGAAGCCATGCTATGCCATTCAGCAACGCATGTAACGCCGTTGAACAGGTAATGGAATGCGAAATTTCCGGCCCGTTATTTTGCAAATCCTGAGCCACCCAGCTGGAAATATTTCCCAAGGTCGTAGTGGGTGAAGCTAAGGTTTGAGCTTTCCCGGTAGATAAAAATTCGGCATGGTGTTTTTCAAACAATTGTGTGGCTCCTCGTGAAGAACCAATGTTTATTCCGAAAACTGAATCGGCATCCCATCCGGATAGTGAAAAAGCTTGTCGTGAAGCTAAAATGGCAAACAAAACCGAATCGTCTAAAAATTTATATTTTGATTCGGATAACCGCAACGCTGTTACTTTTTGTTTATTTTCTTCGGATATAGAAGAACTAAACACGGTAGAAGTTCCAATTTGATGGGGCTTGATTAACGATTGTTCGGATTGATAGGCTTCCCACACAGCAACTGAATCATTTCCCAAAGGAGAAACGGAGGCAAAGGAAGTGATGGCGATTTTTGAGTTCAAAAAAAGGAATTTGAGTGAAATTGATAAAATGCAAATTTACACTATCTCCAAAGCTTTTTCAATGGTTTTATAAATTATTTCCAATTGTTCATTGGTGGTCACATACGGTGGAAGGATGTAAATCGTATTGCCAACCGGGCGGAGAATGATGCCGTTTTCGATAAAAAAAGCATATAATTTATTCCTAAAATCACCATAATAGCTTTCCGAAGTTTCTCTTTTGATTTCAAAAGCGAGAATAATACCTAACGTTCGGATGTGCTCTACGGTTGGATGTTGTTCTAATCGGTTTTTAAATTGATACTGTTGTTGTGCTACTCGCTTGATGTTGTGCTGCATTTCTTCTGTAAAAAGCAACTCAATCGCTGCCAATGCCGCCGCACAACCGGTCGGATTTCCGGTAAACGTGTGTCCGTGAAATAACGCTTTATTCACGTCATTGGATAAAAATCCATCAAAAATTTCTTGTGAGAAACTTGTCACCGCCATTGGAATGGTGCCGCCGGTCAAGGCTTTTGACAAGCAAATCATATCGGGTTGTTCATTCAAATAATCACACGCAAAGGTTTTTCCGGTTTTGCCAAATCCGGTCATGATTTCATCGGCAATGGTAAACACCTTATTTTTTTTGCAAAGCGAAATTAATCGATCTAATTCTTGCGGTGCATACATGACCATTCCGGCCGCCCCTTGCACGAGGGGTTCAAAAATAAAAGCGGCAAAATCGTTGGATTGCAATAGATTTTCCAATAAATTCAAACTATCGTTTTCTGCTGTTGGCACCGGAATCCGAACCACTTCCAACAGCGAACCTTGAAATGCTTCAGTAAAAAAAGTTATGCCACTTGCCGCCATGGCTCCGAACGTATCGCCGTGAAAACCGTTTTCAAAAGCAATGATTTTGGTACGCTTTTCTCCTTTGTTATAAAAATACTGCAAAGCCGCTTTGAGGGCTATTTCTACGGCGGTTGAACCATTATCAGAATAAAACAGTTTTTTTTGATTGGAAGGCAAAATAGAAAGTAATTTTTCGGCCAATTCTACTGCGGGTTTATTCGTAAAACCACCGAACAGCACATGCTCTAATGTAGTTAACTGCTTGTATATTGCCTGGGCAATAATCGGGTTAGAATGCCCAAACGGATTGACCCACCAACTGGAAATGGCATCGATGTATTCTTTGCCGTTTTCATCCCACAAATAAACGCCTTCTCCTTTAACAATCGCCGGTAAAAGTCCGGTGGTTTGATGTTGGGTGTACGGATGCCAATTGTAAAGTTGATCTTTTTGGGAAAGGTTCATGGTTGGAGGGTTGAATTTTTAGGCGATACGTTGAATATTTTCTTTAAACTTTTCAGCGTAATAGGAAATGACATTTTGATCAAAATAGGGTTCGTTATCAATTCTTCCTAAAAAAGTGACGCCGGTTTTAGATAGAATAATTGATTCGGTTGAAGGATATTCATCGCCTGAAAAAACAATTCCTGCGATTGAAATTTTTCTGTTTTTTAATGCTTCAATCGTTAACAACGTATGATTAATACTGCCTAAATAATGACGAGAAACAACAATTACGTTGTAATCAGGTTGAATTAAATCCATCACGGTTTCAGTATCATTTAGCGGCACAAAAACACCTCCTGCTCCTTCTACAACCAAATGATTTGTTGTGTTGGGTTCAATGATGGTTTGCGTGCTGATGGAAATTCCGTCAAGTGCGGCAGCCAAATGCGGACTTGCAGGTGTTTGCAAGGCATAACTATTGGCGTGAATTTTTGTTTTGGAATTGCTGATGAGTGATTGTATTTTGTCACTGTCCGAAAATTGTAAATCGCCGGCTTGAATAGGTTTCCAGTAATCGGCTTCCAGAGCTTCGGTGATAATGGCGGATGTGATTGTTTTTCCAACATCAGTACCTATTCCGGTAATAAATAATTTCATGGCGTTTGTTTAACCGCAAAGTTCGCAAAGAATACGCAAAGTTCACAAGGATTTTAGAAAAGATTAAAATTAGGCTTGTTACTTTTCTTCTTCTACCCTTTTGCAGCACTATTTTTAACCACGGATTATAAGGATTGAACGGATTATAGTTGATTTTTTATGTTCGTCTTTCTGTTGTTAGTGCAAATTACTCTTTTAAATTCAGGTTCTTCTCCAAAATTTAACAACATCCCTACTTCGATGGGAGTTGCCTTTAAGTAATTCATTATTTGTGCGGTATGAATATCCATGAGAAACTCAGTCGCTTTTAACTCAACGATCACTTTGTCTTCTATTAATAGATCTGAATAAAAATCTCCGACAAGCTGGTTCTTAAAATAGACTTTAATTTGTTTTTGAGCTTCAACTTTGAGGCCTAACGATTTTCATTCAAAATACATCTAATTTTGGTATACTTTCTCAAGAAATCCCGAGCCTAATTCATTGTATACGTTGTAATAAACTTTTAAAATTGCATCTGTAATTGATTGGTGTAATAAATTTGTCATATCATCTGTCTAAATCTGTTAAAATCAGTTTTATCCGTGGCTTAAAATACAAAAGTACTTAACAAATCTAAAACAGTAAAAATTTCTTTTTGAGAATTATACGAATGCAAACAAAACCGCAATCGTTCCTGACCTTCGGGAACGGTAGGTGACAAAATCGGTTTTACATCAAACCCGTTTTGTTGGAGTTGTTGAGCAATCGTTTTTACTCGCTCGTTTCCGGGGATAATAACGGAATGGATACTGGAAGAAGACGGCAGAGAAAAGACAGTAGAGGGAAGACATGACTTAAAATAAGTAATGTTTTGAAAAAGTCGTTCTCTTTCTTGCAAACTTTTTGATAAGTGCTGATAAGCCACAAAAATCGTAGCCACCGAATGGGGCGATAATCCGGTGGTATAAATAAAACTACGTGCAAAATTGACTAGATAGTTCTTGAGTTGTACACTGCCTAAAAGAGCGGCTCCATGACATCCTACTGCTTTCCCGAAGGTGATGATTCGAGCAAAAACCTTGTCGTGTAAGTTCAATTGCTGTACCAAACCTGCACCGTTTTTTCCAAAAACACCCAAAGCATGGGCTTCATCCACTACTAAATAGGCGTTAAACTTTTCAGCTAAATGTACCATTTTTTCTAAATCGGGTGAGTCGCCATCCATGGAAAAAACACTTTCGGTGATGATGTAAACGGTTGTCCGTTGTTCGTTGTCGGTTGTCGGTTGTCGGTTATCCGTTGTCTGGGTGTGCTTGTTTAGTAGATTTTCTAAATCGACTACATTATTATGTTTGAATTTGAATGATTTGGCTAAACTCATTTGAATGCCGTCGCGGATGGAGGCATGGCTGAGTTCATCATATAGAATAATGTCGTTACGTTGCGGGACAGAACTAAAAAAGCCCACATTGGCATCGTAACCGGAATTGAAAATTAAGGCCGCTTCGGCTTGGTGAAAGTGGGCGATGTATTCTTCCGTTTCGGTGTAAATCGAATGGTTTCCTGAAAGCAATCGAGAACCCGTGGCTCCGTTTACTTTACAATTTCTTTCAACTAAAAAGTCATGTGTTTGCTGAAAAATTTCCTCATTTTTGGCAAAACCCAAATAATCATTGGAAGAAAAATCAACCAAATTAGTAGGCGTGGTCAATCTCCGGAAGGAATTTCTTTGTTCTCTTTCGTTGAGTTTGTGTAGAAGTTTGTCCGGAAAAGAATTCATAACGAAGCAGAAATTAAAAAAAACAGCCTTTCACATGTGTAAAGGCTGTTTATCCATTTATTTTATAGAGTCTCTTTTAACCAACCAAAAAATTCACGTTGCCAAATAATGGCGTTTTGCGGTTTGAGCACCCAGTGATTTTCATCCGGAAAAAGGATAAAACGGCTTTTGATACCTTGCAATTGAGCAGCTTGAAACGCCTCTTGTCCTTGTCCGATGGGTACACGGTAATCTTTTCCGCCTTGGATAATGAGCATAGGCGTGTCCCATTTGTTCACCATCTTCACAGGATTGAATTGATTGTATGATTTTTGAGCGGCAACATTGTCTTTTTCCCAATAAGCTCCGCCGATATCCCAATTAGTGAAGAACACTTCTTCGGTGGTTCCGTACATACTTTCTAGGTTGAACACACCGCAATGAGAGATGAATGTTTTGAAGCGTTTGTTATGGATTCCGGCCAAATAAAAGACAGAGTATCCGCCATAACTTGCTCCAACAGCCGCCAATCTTGATTTGTCCACATAACTTTCTTTGGCCACATCATCAATGGCTGACAAATAATCATCCATCACTTGTCCGCCCCAATCTTTACTGATTTGTTCATTCCATTCCACACCATGCCCCGGCATTCCGCGACGGTTGGGAGCAACGACCACATACCCTTGAGAAGCCATCAAACTGAAATTCCAACGGAAAGAATAAAACTGCGACAAAGCCCCTTGCGGACCGCCTTGGCAATACAATAACGTGGGGTATTTTTTTGTTTTATCAAAGTTAGGAGGAAGAATTACCCATACCAACATTTGCTTGTTATCGGTGGTGGAGACGTATCTTTTTTCGAATTTTGGTAAGGCTAATTTGCTATAGGTTTCATCATTTACTTTGGTCAATTGAAGCCACGTTTTTTTCTTAAAATCATACGAAAATAGTTCTTTGGCGTTATTCATATCGGTTCTGCCAAGAATTACTTTGTCGCCTGAAAAACCTACAATATCAGTTACATCAAAATCACCGGAAGTAATTTGCCGAACGGTAATGGCAATTCGAGTCACACCCGGAAAGTTCACTTCAAATAATTGTTTTGTACCATCAACGGGAGCTAAGAAATAGACTTTTTTTCCGTCTGCACTCCAAGTGAAACTATCAACAGTTCCGTCCCAATTCGAGGTAAGGTTCATGTCTATTCCTTTAAAACGAACGATGATGTCGTTTTTATCCGCTTCAAAACCATCGCGTTTCATTTGTAACCAAGACAAATCGCCGTTGGGAGAAATGGTGGGATGTGTGTCGTAACCTAAATTGCTTTCGGTTAAATTTTTTGTGGTTTTTGATTCTAAATTATACTCGTACAAATCGGTGTTGGTGGAAATGGCATAAGCCGTTCCTGATTTCTTTTTAGAAACATAAATAATGCTTTTCCCGTCTTTTGACCATACATAATCTTCATCGCCACCAAATGGTTTTTGAGGAGCATCGTACGGTTCGTCTTTCATAATATCAAAAAAAGAATCTTCTTTATTTACTGCTGCAAAGCCAACATGATTGTGATTCCCTTCGTTCCACGTATCCCAATGACGGTAATTCAATCCGTTATAAATTTGAACGTCCGATTTGTCTAATTCAGGATAAATGTCTTTCCCGTTGATTTTTTCCATTTTTACCTCTTTGTGGGAAAGAATGTATTTTCCGTCAGGAGAAACATTTTTATCATTCAAAAGTTCTTTGGTTTCGGTAATTTCTGTTGCGACGCCTCCATTAACTGAAATACTATAGATTTTGGAATTGGATTTGTTTTCTTCTACCGAAGGTGTAGTGACTTTATACAGAATACTTTTTCCGTCTTTTGTAATTCCTAAAGGTGATACTCTTCCTAATTTCCACAACATTTCCGGAGTTAGCACTTGTTGAGCAGTAGCGGCGGTTAATCCCATAAAACAAGATACGATTAAAATTATTTTCTTCATTTGATAAAAATTTAAAGGATAAAAGTAAGGAATTTTTTGCCATAAAAAAAGCCACCTCAATAGAGATGGCCTTATAAAATAGGTAATTAAATTATTGTTTGATGAATCGTTTCGTGTCAACAGTTTCATTGTTAGACACCTCTAATAAGTAGGTTCCGGATGCCAAAGAAGAAACAGAAACACTGTTAGCCTCTAATTTTCCTGTTGCTACCACTTGTCCCATTAGGTTGATGATTCGGTAAGAGGTGAAATTTGTTTCGCTGGAAACATATAACAATCCATCTTTCACCGGATTTGGATAAAGTGTAAAGGAAGCTTTAGAAACTAATTCAACCTCCACTTCGCCTTCTCTTCCGGATGAAACAATATTTACCGTATAATCTTCTACCTCCCCAAAAGAGAATATTTCACATGAAGTTGGCGAAGCGTTGTACTTCATCGAAACTCTCATTCTAGTTTGGCCTAAAAGAGCAGTTGTTGGAACCGTAAAACTTCTGGCAATAGGAGTTGCATTAGTTCGGGTTACGTTAACCACTTGTTCGCCGCTGTCTAAAAAGTCACCGTCTCTATTCCAATCGATCCAAACACGGTAACCTTCACGATAAACGGTGCTAGTCCAAGCAGGAGTAATAGTGATGGTATTACTTGTTCCTCTTACTAAATTAGTGGATAGATTCGTAAAGTTTCCATATCCTCCGTTATTTCCTGACAAGTTATTAATTGTTCCTAATTGCACTCTATTGATGAATTCATCTGCCGTACTATTTCCTCTCGAAGCACAATAGTTAACGGTATTGGCCAAAGTAGTTACACTCACCGTGTTGCTATTTACAGAAGTATTTCCAGCCGCATCTTTTGCTCTAACATTAAAAGTATAAGTTGTAGAAGCGGTTAAACCTGTTACAGCAAACGTTGTTGCAGTGGTTGTAGAGCCAATTAAAATTCCATTTCTAAGCACATCATAACCTGTTACACCCACATTGTCAGTAGCACCAGACCATGATAAATTTGTGGATGTTTGAGTAGTTCCTGAGGCTGATAATGTTGGAGCTGTTGGAGCTGTTGTATCAGGAGCAGGAGCAGATGGAGTGGTTACTGAAACCGTGTTACTATTACCGGAGATATTTCCGGCAGCGTCTTTCGCACGAACAAAGAAAGAGTAAGTAGTTGAAGCAACTAAACCTGTAGCAATATAAGTTGTTCCGGTTACAGAAGCAATTAATGAACCTCCTCTATACACATCATATCCTGTAACACCAACATTGTCTGTGGAAGCAGTCCATGATAAATTTGTGGATGTTTGTGTTGTTCCGGAAGCGGTTAAATTCGTTGGTGCCGTTGGTGCAGTAGTATCAGCTACAGCTGATGTCAACGTAAAATTAGCGTTGGAAACATCAAAGAAAATGTGATTATTTCCTTTTACCATAATGCGACAGGTAGAGCTACTCACGTTTGGCATTGTTACCGCTTGTGAACCATCATTTGGTGTAGCAGTTAACAAAGTTGACCAAGTATTTCCACCGTCTGTTGAAATTAAAATATCAACGTTGGCACAATTTACATTGTTAGCAGTTGTTCCGGCTACGTTCCAAGTTACGGTTTGAGAACTGCCACCGGCATAAGAAACTGCTGTATTTGGAGAAGTTACGGTAAATGGTCCGGCAGTTCCATTTACTGTAACAATCATATCATCACTATTGTTGGCAGAACCACCGGCTCTGTTATCACGAACAGTTAATCTGAAATTCATTGTTCTAGCAACAGAAGGAAGAGCTTCTACAGTAATTTCTGTACCTGCTGTTGTAGTGGCACCTGTTAATATAGATTGTATTCTTGGGAAATAACGTACAGGAGAAGTACTTGAATTGTAAGATCTGAAAGTTGGCCCTGTCGTTCTGGTTGCACTGGCTGCTGAGCTTGCTCCGGTAGCCGTTGAAGCTGCATTATCAAATTGCTCCCAATTGAACGTTAAGGCATCTCCATTTGCATCGGTTCCGGAACCGGTCAACATGAAGGGGGTACTTCTTGGAATCGTGTAGTCTAAACCTGCATTAGCAGTTGGAACAGCGTTGCCCGTTGCAGTATTGGTCTGACAAGTTTTGTTTTTTACATTATTTGTTACTTGTTGAATACTAAAAGCATGAAAATAAGCATCCGAGTTGGGTTGAACATCTTGGTTGGTTATACCCGCATATCCCATAATAGTAGATCCGGAACCTGGTTCCATATTGGCACCTGTACCTTCATTACTGAAAGAAAAAGTATGATTAGCACCAAATTGATGACCAATCTCATGAGCTACATAATCAATATCAAATAAATCTCCTGTTGGTATTGTAGCAGCTGTAAAAGCACTTCCTTTAGAACCATTCACGCAAACACAACCAATACAACCTGCGTTTCCATTGTTAGAAGCTCTGACAAATAAATGACCAACATCGTAATTTGCCTCGCCAATTACAGAAGTTAATGTACTTTGCACTTGACTGTTATAACTTGTAGTGTAAGGGTCCGTAGAAGCATTGGTATAAATTACTAAATCATTATTTGCAATTAAGACCATTCGTATGGCAAAATCTTTTTCAAAAACACCATTCACACGTGTCATGGTTGCATTAATAGCCGCTAAAGCTTGTGCTTTTGTGCCGCCAAAGTAAGCCGTGTATTCACCTGTTGTTGAAACGGCTAATCGAAATGTTCGCAATGTGCTATCATCAGCATTTGGTCGCAAAGCATACGGATCAACTTGCTCATTGACAGCATCAATTACGCCACATTCAAAAGGCGAAAAATGTTTGACTTTATCTGCTTTTTTGTAAACTGAATAAGTTGTTAAATCTTCCGTTAAGGGTTCAATAAAAACGGCTGATTTTCCGGCATTCAATTGCATGGATTGAAACCCTAGCGGAGAAATACTAAAATAAACCGTTGAGGTAGGGTTATCTATTCCAATACCGATATACGATTTAATTTCAGGATAATTGGCTGCTAATTCAGGAGCCATGATCGAGTTTTCATAAACGCTGAACCGTTCCGCTTCTCCATTTTCATTTGGAAATGAAATCACTTTTCCATTTTTGGTTTGGGCAAACCGATTCGGTGCTGAGGAAAGTACCGCTGTAATTCCTGCTACATCTAATTCAAAAACTTTGTTTTGTGGAAGGGCCGTCTTACTTTCTAAAAGTATAGCATTACTTTTTAAAGCAGAAGCTTTCCAGAAATTGCTTTTCTCTTGAGCATTCAAAAAGCATACACTTGACAGAAGTGCAATGGTGAGTAATTTGAGCTTCATAAATTTTTGGTTGATTAGTTAATACCGAGCCAAATGTAAAATTATTTTGTTGTCGTTAATGGATGATTCTACTAATTTATTAACAATTTAAAAAATTTATGTTTGACACTTTATCATATTGGCAACACATTTGTTAAATTTCAGTACTAATGAAATAACAACACCGCAAAAAAACATCCCATTTAGAAAATATTTTCTATCCATTAAAATAAAAAGTACATTTATGAAAAAATTGTAGAAACATGCAACTAAGTTTTTGGGAACTTAAAAATTGGTTTACAAATATCGATTTCACTATTGTGGGTAGCGGAATTGTCGGCTTGCATTGTGCACTTGAATTACGTGAAAAATTTCCTTTGGCTAAAATTTTAGTGCTTGAAAAAGGTATTCTACCGCAGGGAGCCAGTACGAAAAATGCCGGATTTGCTTGCTTTGGATCGGTTTCTGAAATTTTAGATGATTTGCGTTCGCACTCGGAAGAAGAAGTGTTGCAGCTAGTTCAAAAAAGATGGGAAGGATTGCAATTACTTCGCAAACGAATTGGCGATGAAGCCTTAGATTTAAAACCTTATGGTGGATATGAATTGTTTTTGAAGGACGATGAATCAACGTATGAAGACTGTTTGCAAAAGCTTCCGTTTATCAATGAACTTCTAAAACCGTTGTTTAAAAATGACGTTTTTTCGAAAGAAATTGATCGATTTGCTTTTCAAGGAATTCATGAATATGTCCTTTTTAATCCGTACGAAGCTCAAATCGATACCGGAAATATGATGCAACAGCTTTTGAGAATGGCTACGAATAAGCATATTCTCATTCTAAATCAACAAACGGTTACTTCCTATGTTGAAAAAAATAATGAGGTAGAAGTTGTTTTAGACGATTTTTCCTTTCAAACCAAAAAATTGTTTTTTGCTACCAATGGTTTTGCTAAAGAATTAACCAATGGTGAAGTAAAACCAGCCAGAGCTCAAGTGTTAATTACAAAACCTATTGCGAATTTGGACATCAAAGGAACCTTTCATTTAGATAAAGGGTATTATTATTTTAGAAATTTTGAAAATAGGATTTTGCTTGGTGGCGGAAGAAATTTAGATTTTGAAGGCGAAACCACGACAGCATTAGGTCAAACAGAAATTATTCAGAATAAGTTGGAGCAATTACTAAAAGAAGTAATTTTGCCCAACCAATCGTTTGAAATAGAACACCGCTGGAGCGGAATCATGGGCGTTGGCAATCATAAAAACCCAGTTGTAAGACAACTGAGTGAAAATGTGTTTTGTGGCGTTCGCTTAGGCGGAATGGGCGTGGCAATTGGTAGTTTGATTGGAAAAGAATTAGCAGATTTAATGAATTAATTTATGATAAAAAAAATAGTCCGCTTCCTTTGGAAAGCAATGTTGTGGTTTTTTGGAATTTCTATTTTCTTAGTGATTCTGTTCAAATTTGTTCCGGTGCCTTTTACACCTTTAATGGGAATTAGAGCCATCGAACAAAAAAAAGAAGGTAAAGAAATGATTTGCAGCCACGATTGGGTTCCGATAGAAGAAATTTCCATCAATCTCCAAAAAGCAGTAATTGCCAGTGAAGACGGGAATTTTTTAACCCACAGCGGCTTTGATTTTAAAGCCATTGAGAAAGCAATGGAAGCCAATAAAAAAGGAAAGAAATTGCGTGGCGGAAGTACCATTTCGCAACAAACGGCTAAAAATGTTTTTCTCTGGTCGGGACGAAGTTATTTGCGTAAAGGTTTGGAAGCCTATTTCACCGTTTTAATCGAACTCATTTGGGGCAAAGAACGCATCATGGAAGTGTACCTCAATAGCATCGAAATGGGTAACGGCGTGTATGGAGCCCAAGAAGCATCCCGCGTTTGGTATGGAAAAGATGCCAAGAATTTAACTCCACGAGAAGCGGCGGGAATTGCGGCAATCTTACCTAATCCAAGAAAATTTAAGGCTTCCAATTCATCTAATTACATCAATAGAAGAAAAGGATTTATTGTGCGACAGATGAGTTATTTGGGGAAGATTGAGTATTAATTTTTTTGAACGCGGATTCGAAAAATTGGAGAAATTTGAAAAATAATTATCATCCTAAATTTTAAAGATTATTATAATTTCTTATATCTGTGTTCTAAATCTTATGCATCATTTGTTGAACACGGATTATAAAAATTGGAGAAATTAGAAAAATAATTATCATCCTAAATTTTAAAGATTATTATAATTTCTTATATCTGTGTTCTAAATCTTATGCATCATTTGTTGAACACGGATTATAAAAATTGGAGAAATTTGAAAAATAATTATCAACCTAAATTTTAAAGATTATTATAATTTCTTATATCTGTGTTCTAAATCTTATGCATCATTTGTTGAACACGGATTATAAAAATTGGAGAAATTAGAAAAATAATTATCATCCTAAA
>NZ_QLSV01000003.1 GCF_003268815.1 Flavobacterium lacus
AGCAACATCACCCAAGAAGGTGCTTTTGAGTTAGACAAACTCGTGCAGGTGTTAAAAAACAACCCAAACATGGTCGTTTTAGCCAAAGCACACACCGATAATCGTGGAAGTGATCAATACAACATGAATTTATCAGACAGAAGAGCTAAATCAACCGTGCAATACCTCCTGTCTAAAGGAATTTCCAAAAACCAAATCTCAGGAAAAGGAATGGGAGAAACCGAACCTAAAGTAGACTGTAAAGAAGCATGTACCGAAGAACAACATGCAGCTAACAGAAGAAGTGAATTCTTGATTGTGAAGAAGTAAGCTTCAATTTCAAGATATATAAACTAGAAAAGCCGTCTCAATAAAAAGATTTGAGACGGCTTTTCTAGTTTATATAGTTACATATTATAACGTTAATTCTAAAAATTGAAAGGTGCTAAGGATTCAAATTCTACAACTTTATTATGCAGCTTTTTCAAAAGCAATAAAATTTATTAATTCACCTGATTTATTAAAAATCGGAAATCCTTTAATATGACATCGGTACATTAAACCATCTTTTCTATAGTTTGTAACCGTTTTTTCAAATGGTTGTTTACTTTGGACTGCCAAACCAATTTCTTTTGAAGTTTGCAAGCAAGTAGCTTCTCCTTGGAACATCTTAGGAGACATTCCTAAAACTTCTTCGGGATGATAACCATTCATTCGAACCATGTTTTTAGTAGAAAATACAATTTTTAAGCTCGGACAAGTAACAACTACCACAGTATCAACATCAATATCATTATTAAAATTGAACTCGGTCTTCCAACTATTAAGGGTTGCTAATAATTCCAATTGATTTTGGTCTGATATAATTTTATTGAGTTGATTCAAAAAGTCACCATAAAAATCCCACGAAATTAAGGGCATTTTTTTTGTGTTTGAATTAGATTCATATATCGAAAAACTTTTGTCGTAATTCTTAAACTCTAACATAATAATTTAATTTTAGGTCAAAATTAAATTTTAATTTCAAACCGCAATTAAATTGTACAAGGTTTAACGATTGTTGAAGTTTATATTAAACATAAAATATTCTAATTAGAATACAAAATTATGTATATATTTGAGACAATTATGGTGAAAAAAATCAGCTATATCGCACTATTCCTAAAATGTTTATTAGTACTAGGACAAAATTATACTCCAATGCTAGATACACAGAACGAATGGCACATTACTAGTTGCTACGGAGGCTGTATTACCGATATCTATTACACCAACGGCGACACATTGGTGAACAACAAAATGCACAAAATTTTAGATGGTTATCATTATATTTCGAGGACTTTTCTGTTACATGAAAATATCGAAGAAAAAAAGGTTTTCCTTACAAGGATAAGTCCAAATCGCATAGATCAATACCTTTTATACAATTTTAATTTAGAAGAAGGTGATACTTTTGAAATGAAAAACCCAATTACGCCTTACCCCGCTGAAGGCGGTTTGTTTGTTTTAGATTCGATTCGAAATGTAGAAATTTGGTCAGGAGCAACACGAAAACATTTTTATTTTTCTCCTCACGAAACCAATCAAATCAGCACCCAAAATGCAATTTGGGTTGAGGGTGTCGGTTCTCTCTCAATAATAAATGCTCCAGGTGGTCATCCGGATATAAATGAAGTAGGATTATTGAGTTGTTTTTTTAAAAACGCAGAGCTTTTCTATTCAAATTTAACACCGGAAGTACCCGTTTGCGAATCAACTATTCTTTCGTTATCAGAAAATAAAGAACGAGAAATAATTGTTTATTATCCGGAAAATGATAAATCAATCTGTTATTTAAAAAATACAGAATATGTAACTAAAATTGAGCTTTTTGACTTAAACGGAAGAAAATTAGCATCCTTTAAAAATAACAATCAAGACGAAATGCGGCTTGATTTACAAATACTTTCAAATGGAATCTATAACCTCAAACTCTTTTATGATAGTGGAGGACAGCAAGTAAAAATAATGAAAAGCCATTAGTCTTCAAATACTTCCTGCATTACATTCCAGTCAATTTTTGAAAAAAATTAGATCATTCCTACTTCCCATACTCCTTCACAGCCTCCACAAATGCCTTCGCATGATCAACAGGAATATTCGGTAAAATTCCATGACCAAGGTTAACAATATAATTATCCTTCCCAAATTCATCAATCATTTGATGCACCATTTTTTTGATGGTTGGAATCGGCGATAACAATCGAGAAGGGTCAAAATTCCCTTGCAACGTAATTTTCCCTCCAGACAAATAACGAGCATTTCTAGGTGAGCATGTCCAATCTACACCCAAAGCCGACGCTTTTGATTTGGCCATATCATTTAAGGCAAACCAGCATCCTTTTCCGAAGACAATTACTTTGGTGTGCGGAGCCAATGCTTCTACAATTTGGTTGATATATTGCCACGAAAATTCTTGGTAATCCACCGGAGAAAGCATTCCGCCCCATGAATCAAAAATCTGAATCGCATTACAACCCACTTTTACTTTTTCTTTTAAATATAAAATAGTTGTGTCAGTAATTTTTTGCAATAATGTATGAGCGGCAATCGGGTTTGAAAAACAAAATCCTTTAGCCGTATCAAAACTTTTAGAGCCTTTTCCTTCTACAGCATAACAAAAAATGGTCCACGGTGAACCGGCAAAACCAATCAATGGCACCTCATCATTCAACATTTCTTTGGTTAATTTAATGGCATCAAAAACATACCCTAAGGTTTCATGAACATCTGGAACGATTGTTTTATTCACATCATCCATCGAACGAATTGGGTTTGGAATAATTGGCCCTAAATTGTCTTTTAATTCCACATGAATTCCCATCGCTCTCGGAACAACCAAAATATCAGAAAATAAAATAGCCGCATCCGGTTTTACGATTCGAATGGGTTGAACAGTGATTTCTGCCGCCAATTCCGGAGTTTCGCAACGAGTGAAAAAATCATATTTGTCACGTAAAGCTCTGAATTCAGGCAAATATCTTCCGGCTTGACGCATCATCCAAACGGGTGGACGTTCTACAGTTTCATTGTTTAAAGCTCTAAGGAAAAGATCGTTTTTTATCATAATTGTATTTTTTAAACTCAATAAATTTCAGATTTATGATTTATTAAAATAGTTTATCGTTTGTATGATTACGTTTTCAACCGTTGGTTGGTTTGCAATCACAATTTTATTTGTTGTTTTTTCAATTTCATTTGCTGTTGTTGTACCGATGCAGAAACAAATTTCATTAGAAATAGCATTTTCTTTTAGATAACTCTGAACTGCGGATGGACTGAAAAATAGAATTCCATCAATTTGATTATCCATTTTGTGTGGCGTTAACGTCGTTTTATACACTTCGTCTTCTTCAAAAATGATGTTGTTTTTTTGAAAAGCAATTGGAATAGTATCCCTTCTTAAATTTCCGGAGAAAAAAGTAAATTTTTTATCCGCATGTTTCTTCAATAAATAATCAACTAAATCATCGGCATAATCAAATGAATTTTCAACTTTAAAGTCATTTTTTTCCAAAAGTTGCTTTGTTTTCATTCCCACACAAAAACAAATTTTATCTTTTAAAATGAGGTGATTTTCATTATTCAAAATACTTAAAACCGCATTTTGACTGGTGAAAATTAAATAGTCAAATGTTGAATTTAGTTGAAAATTTTGAAATTCAATTTGAATAAAATCAGCTTCAATCAAACGAAAATCAGCATTGAGTAAAAACTGTTTTTGGTTGGGTTGAAGTTTTTTGGTGGATAATATTCTGATTGCTTTTTCCAATATTAATCTTGTCCTTCACAATAGATTGAAATGTTTTTATTTTCGCCAAAAACCACCAAAATATCATCTTCATAAATCACGGTTTCCGGTGTAGGCAAACCAATAGTTTCTTTCACAATTGATTTTTTTCCAATTAAATTCGTTTTTTCTTTTTTTCGGATAATCGTTACCAAATTCAAATGGTATTTGTCGATTGTATTTAATTCATACAACGTTTTTCCGTGAAATTCGGGTTTCGATTTTACTTCGGAAATCGTGTAATTATTATCTAATTGATAGTTTTCTAACGTCGTTTTAAAGTTGATTTGCTTCGTTAAACGATCGGCGCTTTCTTGTTCGGGATGAATGATACTGTAAATTCCCATCGCTTCCAAAACCGTATCGTGAATGGGCGACAAGGCTCTACTGATGATTTTTACATTAGACAATTTTTTGATAATGGCAGTGGTAATAATGGCAGCGCCTTCATTCTCTCCAATTCCAACCACCACTTTATCGGCATCTTTTAAAGGCAACGCTTCGTAGGCTAATTCGTTGGTAGAATCCATGCAAATGGCGTGCGAAATTTTATCTTTAATCAAGTTGACTTTGTCCATTTGTTTGTCAACGCCAATTACTTCGTTACCTGTTTCTGTTAGGCTTAACGCCAATGACATTCCGAAATTTCCTAATCCAAAAATGATGATTTTCATTTTCTTTGATTTTAGTTAATTAAAATATTCTCTTTGGGATATTCATAAAACTGATGGTTGATTTGACGCAGCAAACCAATCATTAAGTTGAGCATCCCGATTCTCCCGATGAACATGGTTGCAATGAGCACATACTTACTAGGTTCGGTTAAGGTTGGTGTAAAATTCAACGATAATCCAACTGTACTGTAGGCTGAAAAACATTCAAAAACAACCGAAAGTAAATCGGTTCCTTTGGGTTCAAAAATCAATAATGCCAAAATGGCAAATCCAATTACGATTAAGGAAATACATAAAATAGCAAAGGCTCTTGAAGTAGATTCACTCGAAATTCTTCTTCCAAAGAGTTGTATTCTTGATTTTCCTCTGGCAATGGCAAAAATGTTCAACGTTGCTAATGCAAAGGTACTGGTTTTTATTCCACCACCGGTTGATGCCGGCGAAGCTCCAATCCACATTAAAAAAATAATAAATAACAAGGTTGGTACGGTAAACTCTGTAAAATCGATAGTGTTAAAACCCGCAGTTCTTGGCGTAACAGCATTAAATGCCGTCGAAGTAATTTTTCCAAATAAGCTTTGATGATAATTCATCGTGTTATGGTATTCAGACATCCAAAGAAAAACAAATCCGCCAACCAATAACGCTCCGGTTGTGTAGAGAACAATCTTCGAGTTTAATGTCATTATACTAACTTGTTTATGGATTCGTTTTCTATCAAAAAACTCTACAACATAGATTTTAATGTATTGATAAAAATTGAAAATAATGTTATACCCTAATCCCCCAAAAACAACCATTACAATTACAATCCATTGCAAATAATAATTAAACTGAAGGTAACTTTCGCTTAAACCTGCCGATAACGTAGAAAATCCTGCATTACAAAAAGCAGAAATGGCATGAAAAATGGAAAAGAAAATTTTGTCTTCAATAGCTGGATTATCAAGAATAGATGAATAAATAAATAAGGCTCCTATTAACTCAACACTGAGTGTAAAAACAACCACGTTTAAAGCCATTTTTAAAACATCTTTTAAGGTGTCTTGGGCGATAAAATCTCGCACATTCAACCCTTCTTTAAAAGAAGAACTTCCTCGAAAGAAAAAAGCAAAAAACGACGTAAACGTTAAAATTCCCAGTCCACCAATTTGAATTAAACTAATGATGATAGTTTGCCCAACAGTAGTAAAATCGGTTGCCGTATCCAAAACAATTAATCCGGTTACACAAACAGCACTAGTAGATGTGAACAATGCATCGGTAAACGAAATTCCGTTGGTTGTGGCGTTAGGAAGCATTAACAAAAATGATCCGATGATGATAATGGCAAAAAAACTTCCCACAAAAACAATGGCTGGATTATAATACACTTCATAAACATATCGCACCAAAATCATTAAACGTATAATGAAATAAAAGATTAAACCGGCTTCTAGAATGGGCCGGATTTTGCGTAAAACTTCTAAATAATGAAGATTAAAATTTAAAATCGAAACAATCAGAGCGACTAAAAGTAAAACCCCAATAATAAAGGAATTGACTAACGCAACTTTTTTGCGACCAGAAGTTTTATAATAAAAATACTTGAAAATATTGAATGCAAATAAGGCAATAGTAATCAAAACTAAACCAATAAACTTTGGCGTTTGATATTCAATATGAATACTGTATCCAAAATCAAAAACGATGTACGTCAATACAATCAGATCGAAAAAGCGGTAGATTATCTTGAGTATTGAATCTCTCTGCATAGTTGAGCAATTAGTGTTTCTTTTCTAATGCTTTTTTTACGGAAAGCATTAATTCTGAACCACCGTTTTCTAAAATTTCCGTGGCACAAAGTTCGCCAAAATTTTGATATAAAGTTGTATTTATTGTTTTTTCTATTTCCAGTTTCACTTTTCCGTCTAATGAAAAGAGAACACCTTTTAAAGTGATTAAATCATCATTGATTTCTGCTAAAGCTCCAATTGGTGCTGTACAACCGCCTTCTAAAGTTTTGAGAAACTGTCGCTCTACAAATGTGCAGATTTCCGATGGTTTGTGGTTTAAATTAGCTAAAGCTTCTTGCGAAAAAGTATCATTTTCCATCGCAACCACCACCATTGCTCCTTGAGCAGGAGCAGGAATCATCCAATCGAGGTTGATAAATGTTTCGGGTTTTAAATTGATTCGTTCTAAACCGGCAGCGGCAAAAATAGCTCCGTTCCAATTTCCGTCATGTAATTTTTGCATTCTGGTGTTTACATTTCCGCGTAAATCTTCTACGTGATGTGATGGATATTTATTTAACCATTGGGCTTTTCGTCGCAAACTTCCGGAAGCAATTGTGCCTGAATTTTCTAAAAAAGACAAGTCTCCTTTGTGAACTAAAATGTCTAACGTTGAAGCTCGTTCTAAAACCGCAGCTTGCACAATTCCTTTTGGCAAAGCCGTTGGAACATCTTTCATCGAATGAACGGCGATATCTACTTCGCCTTTCAACATTGCAATATCAAGTGTTTTCGTGAAAATTCCGGTGATTCCGAGTTCGTAAAGGGGTTTGTCTAGAATAATGTCGCCGGTCGATTTTACAGAAATAATTTCGGTTTGATAACCCAACTCATTTAATTTTTTTTCTACCGTATGGGCTTGCCAAAGTGCGAGTTCGCTGTCACGAGTACCAATGCGGATAAGCCTCTTGTCCTCCGAAGATGGCAAAAATGACTCTGAATTATCGTTCATTATAGGTTACTTTTTGAAGTGCTTCTCCCTCGGAAACAATGGGACTTATTTGAAAAATTTTCTCAATCCATTCGATGCTTTCATCCACCATCGTATTATCATCTTTTAAATGATTAGCAAAATGGGTTGTGATTTTTTGAATGATTCGATTACTAATAATTTCAGCTTGATCATGATCAAAATTGGCGATTTTTTTTCGTTGAAAATCCAACTCGCCGTCTTTAATCGAATTCAATTTTTCTTTCAAAGCATGAATCGTTGGTGCAAATTTTCTGGCTTTCATCCACGAAATAAATTCCAATTTCACCTCATCAATAATGGCTTCAGCAGCCGGAATATGTAATTTTCTTTTTTCTAATGTATCGTCTGTCAATTGCGACAAATAATCCATATGAACCAACGAAACGTTATCCAATGTTTTCACATTTTCGTTTACGTTTTTCGGAATGGATAAATCTAAAATTAAAAGTGGTTTTTTAAGGTTCAGAATGTCTTTGTCAATGGTAGGATTTTGTGCTCCGGTAGCCACAATTAGCACATCTGCTTTCTGGATTTCTAGTTGTAATTCCGTATAATCTTTTACAATTAAATTGAATTTTCCGGCAATTTTTTCTGCTTTATCTTTGGTTCTGTTGATGAGAACAATATGGTCGTTTTTGGTATGTTTTACTAAATTCTCGCAGGTATTTCGACCGATTTTTCCTGTTCCGAAAAGCAAAATATTTTTTTGAGAAATTCCTTCAACGTTGTTGATAATATATTGAACCGAAGCAAATGCAACCGATGTCGCTCCTGAACTAATCTCCGTTTCATTTTTGATGCGTTTGCTGGCTTGAATCACCGCATTTATCAATCGTTCTAAAAATGAATTGGCTAATCCGAACGATTTGCTTTCTACAAAACTGTTTTTAATTTGAGAGATAATTTCAAAATCACCTAAAATCTGACTGTCTAAACCGGTTCCCACACGAAACATGTGTGAAATAGCTTCTTGATTTTTATAAACAAAAGCTACCTTTTGAAATTCTTCAACCGTTCCAATGCTGTTTTCACACATCAATTTAATTAGTTGAAACGGATGCTGTGCAAAACCATATATTTCTGTTCTGTTACACGTTGATGTAACAATCAAGCTGTCTATTCCTTCTAATTTCGCTTGTTGCAAAATACTCGTTTTTGCTTCGGCGTCTAAACTGAACTTTCCTCGTGTCTCAGCATCTGCTTTTTTGTAACTTAACCCAACCGCATAAAAGGTTTGATGTTTCGACAAGTTTAAATTTTCCATAAATACACTTTTCCTGTAAAAGTTGAACAAAATTATTACTATCTCTTCTATAAAAGTATCGCTCAAAGTACTTTTTGTATCGCTTGAAGATATACGAATCCAAAATATGGTTTTCATCGTAATTTCTTTTATATTTGTAGTGTTCTCAATGCTTTTGAATGCTTTTGTTTAGAATAATTCTAAATAAAGAAAATGAAAGCTCTCCGAACTATATACGAAAAAATGTCGCTATGGGTTCTCAAGAAGAAATAAAAATTGAAGATGACTTTATTTTAATCCGCTTTCAAAATGACTCGGAAGAGGTCGTTCGCTTTGAAAGACAGGTATCTACGGGTTTAATCCAGTTTCATTTTGGATTAAAAGGAAAAGCAAAATTTATCTTCAATCAAGGCAATTATGCGTTAGAAATGAAGGAAGAAAAGTCGCTTTTGCTCTATAATCCTCAAAAAGAATTGCCTGTTCATTTGGAGATTGCACCCCAATCTTGGATGATTTCGGTGTTGGTTTCTATTAAGAAATTTCACACGTTGTTTTCAACCGAAGCAGAATATATTCCGTTTTTGAGTGATAATAATAGGGAGAAAAAATATTATGCCGAGGAAAACATCAGTCCGTCAATGGCCATCGTGCTCAATCAGATTTTTCATTACAGCCTCAATGCATCTATAAAAAATCTCTATTACAAAGGGAAAGGTTATGAGTTGTTAAGTTTGTACTTTAACCGCAACGAAGATCCAAACGCCGACCATTGTCCATTTTTGATTGACGAAGAAAATGTTTTGAAAATTAAAAAAGCTAAAGAAATTGTCATTGCCAATATGGCCGAACCACCGGGTTTACAAGAATTAGCCGATCAAGTAGGTTTGAATTTGAAAAAACTAAAAATGGGTTTCAAACAAATTTATGGCGATAGTGTGTACAGTTTTTTGTTTGATTATAAAATGGAATACGCCCGAAAATTGTTAGACAGCGGAACATACAATGTAAATGAAGTTGGTGTGCAAATTGGTTACAGCACAGCATCGCATTTTATTGCTGCGTTTAAAAAGAAATTCGGAACAACTCCGAAGAAATATTTAATGTCATTGTCGAGTTAATGTTTTTTTATAAAATCATATGCCTGAAGTTGAACTAAAATACAATTATCCAAGAATTATTCTTTTTATAATTTTTGCAATTTTAATGATTGTTCTTTTTTCGTACATATATCTAAATTCATTTGAATTTTCTTTAAGAAAACCAGGATTTTCTAGAAATAATTGGGTTGGTCATCTATTTTATAAAAACGAAGGTTTGCTTTCTGTAATGTCAATATTTACTATTCTTTTATTTAGTTATGGATTGGTTTGTTTTGTTAAATTACTTTTCAGTAAAAGTTTAATCATAAAAAATGAATCAAATTATATTTACATAAATCAAAAAAAAATTGAAAGTTTAGCAAACATAACAGAAGCAAGAACTGTAAATGCTAACAATAATAAAAAAATTTATTTCTTTTATAAAGTACCCCGAGACAGAAAAATAGCAAAATACATTCCTTCTTTATTGAAAAAATGGTTTCAAAAAAATGAATACATATATGATATTACCTTTATAAAAGAAAAACCGGCGGAAGTCGATAAATTATTGAATAAGCTTTTAAAAAATTAATCTAAATAGTAAATTAAAAAATTGCAACTAAATAAAATGAAAAAAGGAGTATTATTAGTAAACTTGGGTTCGCCCGAAAGTCCAACCCCAAAAGATGTCAAGCCGTATTTAGACGAATTTTTAATGGATAAATATGTCATTGACGTTCCGTTTTTACTGCGAGCATTGCTAGTTCGCGGAATAATTTTACAAACCAGACCTAAAAAATCAGCCGCAGCATATGCCAAAATTTGGTGGTATGAAGGTTCGCCGCTTATTGTGTTATCCAAACGAATGCATAAAAAAGTGCAAGCCAACACCAGCATTCCGGTAAGTTTAGCGATGCGTTACGGCAAACCAAGTATTGAGTCCGGTTTACAGGAATTACACGATCAAGGCGTGACAGAAGTGATGCTTTTTCCATTGTATCCACAACACGCAATGGCTTCTACCGTGACCATTTTAGTTTTGGCAGAAGAAATTCGTAAAAAGAAATTCCCAAATATGAATTTCACAATTCTTCCGGCTTTTTACAACCAAAAAGATTACATCCGCGATCTATCCAATTCAATCAAAAAACATTTGGAAGGATTTGAATATGATCACCTATTGTTTTCGTACCACGGCATTCCGGAACGTCATATTCGCAAAACAGATATCACTAAAAGTCATTGTAAAATTGACGGTTCTTGTTGCAACACGCCATCGCCGGCACACGAATTTTGCTACCGTCATCAATGTTATGAAACCACCAAACAAGTGGTTGAGTTTTTAGGAATTCCCGAAGGAAAATACAGCCAAACTTTTCAATCGCGTTTAGCCGGAGACAAATGGTTAACTCCCTATACAGATGTGGAAATCAACAAAATGCCTGAAAAAGGAATTAAAAAGTTAGCCGTTGTTACGCCTGCTTTCGTGTCTGATTGTTTGGAAACGTTGGAAGAAATTGCGATGGAAGCCAATCATGAATTCAAAGAAAATGGCGGCGAAGAATTTTTAGCAATCCCTTGTTTAAACGACGACGACGATTGGTGCAAAACTTTAAGCCGATGGATTGACCAATGGGCTTTTGCTCAAACAGAAACCGCAAAATAATGGCACAATCATCAGGAGCTTTAGGCACAGATGACATCAAACAATTGTTGATTAAACAAGCTGTTCCGGCCTCTATTGGTATTTTATTTATGTCGGTTAACATTTTAGTCGACACCATTTTTGTAGGTCAATGGATTGGATCCTTAGCAATTGCCGCAGTTACAGTAGTTTTACCGATTACCTTTTTAATTTCTTCGTTAGGAATGGCGATTGGAATTGGCGGAAGCTCTATTATTTCAAGAGCTTTAGGAGGAAAAGACAAAGAAAAAGCCTATCGAACTTTTGGTAATCAAATTATGATGACCTTAGTTTTATCCTTGTTTTTTGTGTTGATTGGATTTTTGTTTTCCGGTGAAATTCTGCTTCTTTTTGGAGCGAATGGCGATATTATGAAACCGGCCAAAGAATTTTTTATTCCGGTTTTAATTGGTGTTCCGTTTTTGGCTCTTTGTATGATGGGAAACAATGTAATTCGTGCCGAAGGAAAAGCCAAATTTGCTATGATGGCAATGATCATTCCGGCATTTGGAAACATTATTTTAGACATTATTTTTATCAAATTTTTAGATATGGGAATGTTCGGAGCGGCATTGGCTACGACGATTTCCTATTTTATGTGTTTTATTTTTATACTTTGGTTTTTCGTCAAAAAAAGTGAATTAAAACCATCGCTTCATCATTACAAATTTGATTTATCGATTGTAAAAGAAATTTCTTCTCTGGGTCTAGTTACCTTTTCTCGACAGGGGGTTGTGAGTATTTTAGCCATCATTATCAATCATACTTTATTTACGTATGGTGGTGAACATTCTGTCGTTGTTTACGGAATTATTAGTCGGATGCTGATGTTTGCTCTGTTTCCCATTTTAGGCATCACACACGGATTTTTGCCAATTGCCGGATACAATTATGGTGCGGAAAATTACAATCGAGTGAAAGAAACCATTTCTATTTCGATAAAATATGCCGCTATTTTAGCCACATTTATATTTATTTTAATATTAGTTTTTGCTAAACCGATTGTTTCAGTTTTTACAAACGATGCAGATGTAATTGCCGAAACACCAGATGCATTACGTTGGGTTTTTGCTGCTTCGCCCATTATTGCTTTGCAATTGATTGGAGCGGCTTATTTTCAAGCGGCGGGAAAAGCAATTCCGGCATTACTTCTTACCTTAACGAAACAAGGATTTTTTCTGATTCCGCTTGTGCTTATTTTGCCGAATTATTTTGGTATTTTTGGAGTATGGGTCGCTTTTCCGATAGCAGATATTTTATCAACGATAATCACGGCCTACTTTTTGCGGAGAGAAATGACCACTAAACTGATTGAAAAACCGGATGGAATTTTATAACTATATCAAAGCACTGCACCTTATCTTTGTCGTCACTTGGTTTGCCGGGCTGTTTTACATTGTTCGATTGTTCGTGTATCATGCCGAAGCTAAAGAAAAACCAGAACCAGAACAAAGCATCTTAATCAAACAATATCAGTTAATGCAATACCGCTTGTGGTATATTATCACATGGCCGAGTGCTGTTTTAGCAAGTATTTTTGCCTTTTGGCTATTGCATTTAATTCCTGCTTGGCTTGAACAAGATTGGATGTTGGTTAAATTAGGTTTTGTGGTTTTATTGTATGCCTACCACATCAAATGCCACATGATTTTCAAAGAATTACAGCGAAATCTAGTGAAAAACAGCTCCAATTTTTTCCGCTTATGGAATGAAGGAGCCACACTAATTTTATTTGCTGTTGTTTTTTTAGTGATTTTAAAAAGTGCCATCAATTGGATATATGGCGTAATCGGAATTTTTGCTTTTTCGCTACTGATTATGATTGGATTTAAATTTTATAAACGAATTCGAGGCCGAAACCAGTGACTTTTACAAAGAAAATAAGCAACCTCTCTCTTCGGGTTAGAATTTTCATTTCGATGATTTTTTTAACGATGATTTCATCAATTTTGATTGCATCAGTTTCTATTATTCAATTTAGAAATGAAGCAAAAGAATATCATAAGGAACGATTAGAACGAAAAGAAACCGCGATAAAAGAAAACATCAACTACATTCTAAAAAACACCACTTATCCGTTAACAACCGAAAACATTCCACTTATTTTTTCCGAAAGAGATAAAATTCATGAAATTTCAGATATTCATGCATTGGAAATAAATTTTTATGATTTGAATGGTAAACTTTTAAAATCATCTAAATCTTCGTTTGCTATCGATGACGATCCAAAATCAATTCCTGATTATATTGTTAGACTAGTTCAATCGAGTATCGATAAAAGATATGTGGAAGTAAGGGAAATTAATGGTATTAAAAACTTATCCTCATTCAGCGAAATCAAAGATTTACAATTTAAGCCGTTAGCTATTTTAAATCTTCCCTATATTGAAGATGATGGTTATTATGAGCGAGAATTGCGAAAATTTATGATTCGTTTCGGGCAAGTATACGCTTTTATGCTCCTGCTTTCAGTTGTTTTGGCTTACTTTTTATCGAGTTTTATTACCAAATCCATCAAAACCATTTCCGATAAAATAACCGAAACACAGCTGAACAAAAAAAATGAAAAAATTGAACTAGAAACCAGCAGCAGAGAAATTGGTTTGTTAGTAGAAGCCTACAACAATATGGTAGATGAATTGGAAGAAAGTGCCGTAAAACTAGCACAAAGTGAACGCGAACAAGCTTGGCGAGAAATGGCAAAACAAGTGGCACACGAAGTGAAGAATCCACTCACACCAATGCGATTAACGGTACAGAGTTTTCAGCGAAAATTTGATGAAAACGATCCAAACATCAAGCAAAAACTAGACGATTACACCAACACTTTATTGCAACAAATTGATATTATGAGTTCTGTTGCCAATGCGTTTTCTAACTTTGCATCGATGCCTGCTCAGCAGAATGAATTAATCAATGTGGTGGAAGTAGTTCAACTTGGATTAGAAATTTTTAATGAAAATTATATTCGTTTCGAATCGACAAAAAAAGAAATTTTAATGTTGATGGATCGAACACAGTTAATCCGAATTATTACAAATTTGATTAAAAATGCAACGCAAGCCATATCAGAGGAAAATATTAATCCTATTGTTTTAATTTCTGTTTCTGAAGAAAATTCAAACTTAAAAATTGAAGTCAAGGATAATGGAATTGGCATTTCTGACGAAAATAAAAAGTATGTTTTTGAACCTAAATTCACCACAAAAAACAGCGGAATGGGTCTTGGTCTAGGCATTATCAAAAAAATAATCGAAAATTATAACGGAACAATTACCTTTGAATCAGCACAAAATATTGGAACAACATTTATTGTTTCTTTGCCAATAAATACAAACGAATAAAAAAACAAATCATGAATTACGAGACTATTTTAATCGAAAAAGAAAACGGAATTTCTGTTATTACTATCAATAAACCAACGAAATTAAACGCATTAAACAAAGCTACAATTGAAGAGCTTCATCATGCTTTTGATGCGGAAGATAAAGATAAATCAACCCGAGCAATCATCATTACCGGAAGCGGAGAAAAAGCATTTGTTGCCGGAGCCGACATTTCGGAATTTGCCCATTTTTCTGTGGAAGAAGGCGGAAAATTAGCGGCACAAGGGCAAAAGTTGTTGTTTGATTTTGTCGAAAATTTATCTACGCCGGTTATTGCTGCCGTTAACGGATTTGCACTTGGTGGTGGATTAGAACTAGCGATGTCTGCTCATTTCAGAATTGCTTCAGACAATTCCAAAATGGGTTTACCGGAAGTAACTTTAGGCGTCATTCCGGGTTATGGCGGAACCCAACGTTTACCGCAATTAGTTGGCAAAGGCCGTGCGATGGAAATGATCATGACCGCAACTATGATTGATGCCGAAACCGCCAAAAATTACGGATTAGTAAATCACGTTGTCCCACAAACTGAGTTAATTGAATATACAAAAGGAATTGCTTCAAAAATTGCTAAAAATTCACCCGTTGCTATTTCCAATGCGATTGATGCGGTAAATGCTAATTATAAAGATGGAATAAACGGGTATGAAATAGAAATTAAAAACTTCGGAAAATCATTTGGAACCGCCGATTTTAAAGAAGGAACAACAGCTTTTTTAGAGAAGAGAAAAGCGGAGTTTAAAGGAGAATAAATCACAAAAAAACACTATAAATCATTTGTTAAATATCAAATTACTACGTTTTTTTTGATATTGAACTTTCTAAATATAGTAGAATTTAGAAAGCACTTACAGTTTGTAAAGTAAGATTGTTGAGTTATTTCTGAATACTGCGACCGTCAACTGACCACTACTTCTCCCCTTCCCATTCGGCATAAAATTGGCTCAAAAATGTTTCCATAAAACGGTGGCGTTCTTGAGCTAATTTTTTTCCGGTTACGGTATTCATTTTATCTTTCAGAAGCAATAATTTCTCATAAAAATGATTCAAAGTAGGCGAATCACTTTTTTTGTATTCTTCCTTAGTCATGTTTAATTTTGGGGAAATAGTGGGATTGTATAACGCTCTGTTTTTAAATCCGCCATAATTAAAAGTTCTTGCAATTCCGATTGCCCCTAAAGCATCGAGTCGATCGGCATCTTGCGCAATTTCTAATTCTTTGGATGAAAAAGTCTTTTCAAAATTCCCGCCTTTGAACGAAATATTTTTAATGATTTGAATTACGTGCTCGATTATTTCTTCAGAAACATTTTCGCTTTCTAAAAATTTTCTTGCTGTTTTTGGACCAATTTCTTCATCTCCGTTATGAAATTTGGAATCGGCAATATCGTGCAATAAAGCTCCTAATTTCACAACGGTAACATCACAAACTTCTTCTTGAGCAATTAAAACCGCATTTTTAAAAACGCGTTCGATATGAAACCAATCGTGACCGCCTTCGGCATCTTGGAGTTGTTCTTTAACGAAAAGAATGGTTTTGTCTATGATTGTCATTAATTAGTAGTTAGTATCGTAATTCTTTAAGTTCATAAAAACATCTTCATTGTAGTTATTAATATCATTTTCTTTACGAAAAATCAGCATTGGTCCGAAGACATTAAAAATTGCTAAAAGACCATAATCTTTATTAAATAAAATTGGACCGGTTCCATCTATACTCGGACTTTCTAAAACATAATAATAAAAGTCCATTCCAGATATTTTATCTTTATAAATAATATTACTTTTAGACAAAATAAAGTTTTCACCACCAAAATTGAAAATATTTGATTTTAAATAAAATTCAATATCAATTACTTTAGAACTGTCTTTTTGGCTAGTATAATTAAAGGTTACTACAGAGTCTAATTTTTTCTTTTGATAACCAAACTCTTCTATTTTAGGTTTATCGGCATGATAAATATAAACAGAAAGAGAACTTACCTCATCTTTTTCCATTTTTTTACAAGCTGATAAAACGAGAAAAATTAAGGCTAAATATGAAAGAAAAATTACTCTACTCTTACTTATCATTAAGATTTATTTCACCAAAGCAGGTTGCACCCATTTAAACACATGTCCAGTCTCAGGAATCACTAATCGTTCAGAAACTCTAGCCATTCTCGCAGGAAGTTTCATCAAATAATCACGGGCTTTTTCGGCCTCATCGGTCAAACCGTTCATTTGATCAATATTCCATTTATCGATGAGTTTTTGCATAATGTCAACATAATCGGCAGCCGTGTAAACACCAATTCGTTGAGCAGAATCAGAGAATTGTTCAAAAGCAGAACTTATTTTTTGACCCGATTCACGAAGAAAATGAGCCGGCATTACAATTTTTTGTTTCATCATATATTGAAAAGCCAACATCATTTCGCTTGGATCAACTTGAAAAATTTGATTCACAAATTCGCTATACGCATGATGATGACGCATTTCGTCGCCGGCAATTAATTTGCACATTTTAGACAATTTGTTGTCGCCATATTTCTTTGCCATTTGAGCCACACGATTGTGCGAAACATACGTAGCTAATTCTTGAAAACTGGTGTACACAAAGTTTTTATAGGGATCTTTTCCGGTTCCAATATCAAAACCATCATTAATAAGATGTTGCGTAGTCATTTCGATTTCACGCATATTCACTCTGCCGGAAAGATAAAGGTATTTGTTAAGCAAATCGCCGTGACGATTTTCTTCGCCTGTCCAGCTTCTCACCCATCTTGACCAACCATTTCTTTCTTCATTATCAACACCTTCCACTTCCATCAACCAGGATTCATAGGTTGGTAAGGCTTCTTCGGTAATGGTATCACCTACCAAAGTCACCCAAAAATCATAGGGTAAATCTTTGGCAATTTCACGCAATTCTTTTACTTCTTCAAAAAAAGTTTCCTTTTCAGAATCCGGTAATAAATCGGAGGGTTGCCAAATTTGTTCTACCGGAATTAAGTAATCGTTCATAAAAGTATCGACCTTTTTTTCCAACAACTGCATTACTTCTAAACGAATGTTTTTTATTGACATAATTTTAAATTTTTATTCCGCTTACTACAGCGTTTTCGGTTTTTTGCATCATCTCTTCAAATGTCATTCCTTTTACAGGAAAAGGTTCTTGTATTGTAAACGTAATTTTATTTCCCAATCCCATCGGAAATTGTCCAAACCGATTCATTTTCCATGAATTACTAATTGAAATCGGCACAATATAAGCCGAAGGAGCGTATTTATACAAGATTTTTAAGCCATTTTCTGAAAATTTCTTCGGAACTCCAGTTTTACTTCTCGTTCCTTCCGGAAAAATAACGGTTGAACGCTTGTGTTTTTCAATGTACTCGGCCATCACTTTAATAGCAGACAACGCTTGCTTGGTATCCTTTCTATCTATTAAAACGGAACCGCCATGCCTTAAATTGTATGAAACACTTGGAATTCCTTTTCCTAATTCCTTTTTACTAACAAATTTTGTATGCCAATTTCGCATAAACCAGATAATTGCCGGAATATCATATAAACTTTGATGATTAGCTACAATTATTATCGGTACGCCTCTAGGTAATTTTTCTCTGTTTTGAAAATCATACGTGGTCCCTAGTAAATGCGTTGTTCTAACTAGGAAAAAATTTAAAATACTCACACTTTTTTTGTGAGCTTCGTAGCCAAACCAATTAAAACAAATCCATTGAATAGGATGAAATATACACAAAAACAACCCAAATAGTAGGTAATAGATAACCGAAATCGGATAAGAAATAATTTTGTGCATTTCGTTTTTGGAATGAGTACAAAAATATGAAATCCTTTTTACTAAAATGTTTTCTTTTTAAGGAAAATAAATTTATCTCAATTAAAAAAAATAGTATTTTTACAAATTATAATTAACTATTTAAAGCCACATTATTATGAGTTCAGAAAAAGAAGCAAAATTAAAAGCCTTGCAATTAACATTAGACAAACTTGACAAAACTTACGGAAAAGGAACTGTCATGAAAATGGGAGACAAAGCGGTAGAAGAAGTGGAAAGTATTTCTTCCGGTTCTTTGGGTCTCGATTTAGCCTTAGGTGTAAACGGATATCCGAAAGGTAGAATTATAGAAATTTACGGTCCGGAATCTTCTGGAAAAACTACTTTAACACTTCATGCTATTGCAGAAGCTCAAAAAGCCGGCGGAATCGCAGCTTTTATTGATGCTGAGCATGCTTTTGATAGAAATTACGCTCAAAAATTAGGTGTTGATATTGAAAACTTAATTATTTCGCAGCCGGATAACGGTGAACAAGCATTAGAAATTGCCGAAAACTTAATTCGCTCAGGAGCAATTGACATTGTGGTAATTGACTCGGTAGCCGCCTTAACACCAAAAAGTGAAATTGAAGGTGAAATGGGTGACTCCAAAATGGGATTACACGCTCGTTTGATGTCGCAAGCGTTAAGAAAACTTACTGCAACGATTAGCAAAACACACTGTACGGTTTTCTTTATCAATCAATTACGAGAGAAAATTGGTGTAATGTTCGGAAATCCTGAAACCACAACCGGAGGAAATGCGTTGAAATTCTACGCTTCTATCCGTCTTGATATCAGAAGATCATCACAAATTAAAGATGGTGAAAATGTGATAGGTAACCGCACAAAAGTGAAAGTCGTTAAAAATAAAGTAGCTCCGCCGTTCAGAACAGCAGAATTTGATATTATGTATGGTGAAGGTGTTTCAAAAACAGGTGAAATCCTGGATTTAGCTGTAGAATTTGAAATTATCAAAAAAGCAGGCTCATGGTTTAGCTATGGCGAAACAAAATTAGGTCAAGGGAGAGATGCCGTGAAATCTCTGATTAAAGATAACCCGGAAATGGCCGATGAACTAGAAGCAAAAATTAAAAACAAAATTAAAGAAGCCGAATAAATTTGAAACCCGAAATATTTTTTCGGGTTTTTTTTGTCTATAACGCAACCTTTTAAGTTTTTATGTATCTACAAAATATAATATAGAATATCATGAAAAAGTTTGCTTTACTATTATTACTAACACTTAGTTTTGTTTCATGTTCATTAGAGGACGACAATCGCCCTACTTTTCATTATGAAATTCTACCTATAGATAGTTATGTGGTGCCGGACACATTTAATTTTGGAACCACACATCAACTTAAGTTGTTTTTTAAATTCCCTACACCCTGTCATTCTTACGGAGGAATATATTTTGATCGGTATTTGAATGAAAGAGTTTTTGCGATCCAAAGCATCGTTGAAGATAGGCAGAACTGTTTGCCCTATGAGGATAACAATAATGAATTGAGAGAAGTTATCGTAAACTTTGAAGTAATTAGTTCACAAACTTATTTGTTCAAATTTTACAAAGGAAAAGATGAAGAAGGAAACAATATTTTTGAAGAAGTTGAAATTCCGGTAAATAGTGATTAAATCATCTTAGAAAACCATACGAGTGAATCTAGAATTACTCATACATGAATGCAAAAGCAACAATACAAAGGCACAAGAGCAATTATTTAGATTATTATCTCCTAAATTGTTCAGTGTATGCATTAAGTATTCGAAAAATTATGCTGAAGCTCAAGATAATTTGCAAGACGGGTTCTTAATCATTTTTGAGAAAATTCATCAATTTGATAATAAAGGTTCTTTTGAAGGTTGGTCTAAAAGAGTAATGATAAACAACATTCTTCAAAAATACAGAACACAAGGTGTTTTTGAAATTGTCTCTGAAAATTATCCCGATGTAGTTGATGTAGAAGTAGAGGAAGAAACCGTATCGATGGAATTTTTGACAAAAATTATTCAAGAATTACCGGACAAATATCGCTTGGCATTTAATTTATATGTTCTAGACAATTATTCGCACAAAGAAATAGCAGCTCTGTTGAACATTTCCGAAGGAACATCAAAATCAAATTTATCCAGAGCTCGAGCGATTTTAAAAGAAAAAATTGAAAATAAGGCGTCGAATGAAATGAATGCAGCCAAATGAAAGATAAAAAGAATTTAGACCGATTGTTTCAAGAACAATTTAAGGATTTTGAAGAAATTCCTCCGGAAATTGTTTGGAAAAACATCGAAATAGCACTAACAAAAAAGAAAAAAAGAAGAATTATTCCGCTATGGTATAAGCTTTCTGGTGTTGCGGCTTTGCTTATTTTTGGGTTTTTAGGAACTCGTGCACTTTTAAATCAATCAAAAATTGAAACTACTAATCCAATCGTAATTGAAGAAAAAATCAATTCAACCGAAAATCAAAATAGCGTTGTTAATGCTGACAAAAAAAACAATCAAAATCAATTGAATTCTGTTGGAAATGATTCAAATAAAATAAGTAATACGTCTGATAAACAATTGATTTCTAATGATGAAGCTGTTGCTAATGGAAATTTAAACACTGAAAAAACTTCCAAAAAAGAAAATAATCAGCATAGCAATATTGACAAAGTAAACCAACAGAAAAAAGAAAATTCAGGATTAGTTTCAAATTCTACCGATAAAACAAAACGAATTAAAGAAGAAATTAAAAACAATTTAAACAAAAAAAATAATACTAAATTAGTTGATAATTCTGAGAAAAATCAAAAATCAAAAATAATTTCTGAGTCTGAAACGGCTGCAGTGAACTCCGGTTTAAATAACCAAAAATCGATCGATCGAACAAAAACCTTCGAACCAGAAAAAAACAAGACCGAAATTTTAACTGAAAATAACATCATCAAAAATGATAAACAATTTGTATTAGAAGATCATTCATCTAAAAATGATAAAAATAAAATCGATTCTGCCGCTGTTGCATCGCTAATTGTAACAAAAGAAGAGTTGAATACGTTGGGAGAATTGCTAAAAGAAAAAGATCAAAAACCTAAAGTTGAACCTAAAGAAAACAAGTGGCAGATTACCTCAAATCTTGCTCCTGTTTATTTAGGTTCATCTTCCAACGGTTCTCCAATCGACAGTCAATTTACTAACAACAGCAAAGAGTATCAAAACACTATGAGTTATGGTCTTGGCGTGAATTATGACATGAGTAAAAAACTAACTTTACGAACCGGCATTAACAAAGTTAATTTTGAATATTTAACCAATGGTGTTGAATTTTTTGCTTCTCTTGAAGGCCGTCCAATGGCTTCGTTAAGTTCAACAAATACCACAAACGCAGCACCAATTGTTGTGCAAAACAGTAACTTTTCTGCTGGCGAGGCTTCCATGGGATGGACACAACAAGGAGCTATCGAACAAAGTATGGAATATTATGAAATTCCAGTAGAATTATCCTATAAAATACTAAATAAAAAATTTGGAATAGATGTCATTGGCGGATTCAGCACATTACTATTAAACGATAATAATTTAATGGTGGTTTCCGATGGTTTTTCTGCTGAATTAGGAAAAGCCAATAACTTGAATTCCTTTCATTTTAGTACCAACGTAGGACTGGGTTTCCGTTACCGTTTTTGGAAGTCGTTTCAAGCAAATTTTGAACCTACATTTAAATATCAACTCAATACATTTAGTAACAACGACGGAGGTTTTAGACCCTATTTTGTTGGATTATATTCTGGTTTAAGTTATCGGTTTTAAAAAATAAGCTTTATTGGTTTGGCTTAAAATGTTTTAGTTTTTAGTTAAGTTCGTTATTACTTTTACTACCATCAGTAATAACAAAGAGAAAAGAGCACTCCTGGTTTTGGTGCTCTTTTTTTGTATCTTTAACATTCGAAATAAATTTAGATGAAAACACATTTTATCACATTCTTACTTGTTTTTGGATTTTTTACTAACACAAATAAAGCACAAGAAAAAGAGGCCATTGATGAAGTAATTACACAATGGCACAAAGCCGCAGCCGAAGCAAATTTTGAAAATTATTTTGGTTTAATGTCAGATGATGCAGTTTTTATTGGAACAGATGCCTCCGAAAATTGGAATAAAAAAGAATTTGAAGCCTACTCTAAACCCCATTTTGACAAAGGAAAAGCGTGGACATTCCGCCTATTAGAAAGAAATATTTATATCGATAAAAACTATAAAATAGCTTGGTTTGATGAACTGCTTGACACCTCATTCAAAATCTGTAGAGGTTCAGGCGTTTTAGAAAAAGTAAAAGGGAAATGGAAAATCAAACATTATGTGCTCTCCATGACGATTCCTAATGAAACATCAACTGAAGTAATTGCAGTGAAAGATTCGATAGAAAGTAATTACATTCAAAAATTAAAATCAAAAAAATAACACATCCCTAAAACCATACCAAAACTTTTCTCGTAACTAAGAAGAACAAACTCAAAATTCTTGGTTATGAAAATAAATAGAACAATTAAAGTAATTATAGGAAGTATATTCTCAATTGTACTGCTTTTGATTGTCGTTTTGGTGGTTCACATCGCAACCGCAAAACCTGTTGAAGTTGACAATGCAACGATGCAAATTAGCAGAATTGACTTTAAAGAACCACTTGATTCTTTAAAATCTAAAGAAATTCACCGAAATCTTAAATCAATTGATGGTGTAAAAAACATCAAAATTGTACCCGAAAAAGGGGTGGTTGTTTACTTTCATGACAACCGTATTGTCAATTCTGAACAAGTTTTCACACAACTTTCTGCCACAGGAAACTATCAAGCAGAATGCTTTGTGATTTCAGATGATTTAGCCTCCAAAAAAGTTTGTCCGGCCATGAACACAGATAGTTTTAGTTATAAATTTTCCAGAGGAATCCAACGTATTTTTAATTAATCTTTAATATTATTGTTATGAAACATTTTCCAAAATTAGCCCTATTTGCCCTGTTGTTTTCTTCAGGAATCGCTTTCGTTTCCTGCAGCGACGACGACGATGCAACGCCGCCAGCAGCAGAATTAACTATTTATCAAAAACTAGGCGGGACCACAATGGTTGCAGACCCAAACAATCCCAACCAAATGATTGAGCAAGGACGTTTGTCCTATCGATCAGTGGTCGACAGCACAATTGTTTTAATTGTAACCGATATCGGTGCTGGAGCTGAAGGAAACTTAGGCGAGTATTTTGCTCCAATTGTAGGCGAAGTTACAAATGGAAACACAACAAATGTAGCCGTTTTAAGCAGAAGTTTAACTGACTTTTTCTCTGCAAATACAGGTGGTGGTGCAACAAACACGTATACTGGATTAGGAATGGTCGCTGCCCATGATCCTGGTCAAAACCCAAGAATGGGAGCAAAAGCAGACAATGGGGATTACGATCAATTTGTTGGATATGTGGTAGAAGCAGCCTTATTAAACGGGTTAGACCCCGTTGATGATGCAGCTTTATTAGGAGAAATTGGTGCGGTTCTTGAATCATTAAGAACTCCAATTGTTCAGGATCTATAGACTTCCTCTTCTCAATTTATAATCAATCACCATCTTCAAAAAATGGTGATTTTTTATTTTTTAAGATTTTCTAACATTTCAACGGTCATTAAACCCATGTCAAAATTGTGTTTCCAGCCCCAATCGGTTCGAGCAGTAGAATCATCAATCGAACCCGGCCAACTGTCAGCAATTTTCTGACGGAAATCAGGCTTATAGGAAATGGTAAAATCAGGAATATGTTTTTTAATTTCTTCGGCTATTTCTTTCGGTGTAAAACTTACTCCTGATAAATTGTAGGAAGATCTAATTTTAATTTTTTCTGCCGGAGCTTGCATAATTTCGATGGTAGCTCTGATAGCATCATCCATATACATCATTGGTAAACGGGTTTCTTCCGATAAAAAACATTCAAATTTTCCATCGCTTAACGCTTTGTAATAGATATCTACAGCATAATCGGTCGTTCCGCCACCCGGAGGTGTTGTCCAACTAATTAAGCCCGGATAACGAACACTTCTCACATCTACACCAAAAATATGGTGGTAATATTCACACCATCTTTCACCCGATTGTTTTGAAATTCCATAAACCGTTGTTGGTTCCATAATTGTAAATTGTGGAGTGTTCTCTCTTGGTGTAGTTGGTCCAAAAACAGCAATACTCGATGGCCAAAATATCTTTTTAATTTTTCCGGCTTTCGCCAAATTTAGTACGTGAAAAAGTGAATTCATATTTAAATCCCAAGCAAATGCCGGGTTTTTTTCGGCTGTAGCCGACAGAAGAGCGGCCATCAAATAGACTTCTTCTACTTGATATTTTTCAACAATATGCTCAATTTGATTAAAATCGAGAGCATTCAACACTTCAAAAATCCCATCATTTACTACATCATTATTTAATTTTCTGATGTCGGAAGCAATCACATTATCTGTTCCGTAAAGTTTTCGTAATTGTTGCGTTAGTTCGGTTCCAATTTGACCGCAAGCTCCTATGATTAGAATTTTTGTGTTCATTAGTTATGTATTTATGATGCAAATATAACGTTTTCGTAAAGTAAAAAACTGTTAAACAAAAGGGTTTTATTTTAGAAAGCTTTAACGAGAATAACCAAGTTTCCATTTACCTTTGTATTTTTGAATTCTAAATTAAATTTGATGAAAATTCGTTTCCTTTTTATCCTTATTACTTCCTTGTTTCTTTTTTCCTGCGAAGAGGATAATGAGAAACGTTTAATCGAACAACAAAAAGAAGTAGCCAAAAAAGAGGAAATTTTTAAAAAATTAGACAAAGCATGGAGCTTTAGAACCATGAATCTAGAATCTACTTCACAGGATTTAGTACAAGACTGGGCAGAATGGCGTTTATTTCTTATCGAATTGCAACAAAAACCTACAAGTTCGATTGGAGCTTTTCAAAAAAAATCTAGAAACTTAACACAAAAAGCAGATGCTCTTTTAAATACAATTCCGCAGTCCTTATCTAACCCGGAATTCAAAAGCAGGTTTACCGTTTTGTTAAACCATTTTCAGTCGTTAGACTTATACATTCGTTTGGATGCAATTCCTGAAAAAAAAGTGATCGATTTAATTACTGATATTAATCTACAATTAGCATCTATTGAATTACAAATCAATGAATTAATTAGAAAAAGACAAATTCCAACGGAACAAGGTGAAGCCGACATGATTAGAATGTTAGACACTTCCAGAGCCGTTCGTGAAACCCCAAAAATTTAGATTAATTGAACGTTTCAACTATTTATTCGGCTTACAATTCTTCGGCTAAAATTATTCAATTAGCTGAAAACATTGCCGTTTCCGAAAATAAAATTAGAATCAAAGGATTAATTGGCTCGTCGTTATCCTTTGTGATTCAATCGTTATTTCAAAAAACGGAGTTGCCTTTTCTGTTGCTTTTTAATGATAAAGAAGAAGCTGCTTACTATTTGAATGATTTGGAAAACCTCATCAACGACCAAGATGTTTTGTTCTATCCGAGTTCGTATCGCCGACCTTATCAAATTGAAGAAACGGATAATGCCAATATTTTGCTTCGTGCTGAAGTGTTAAACCGAATCAATTCCCGCAAAAAACCTTCGATAATTGTTACTTATCCGGAAGCTCTTTTTGAAAAAGTAGTTACCCGAAAAGAATTAGATAAAAACACATTGAAAGTGGCCGTTGCCGATCAAATTTCGATTGATTTTATCAACGAAGTTTTATTTGAATACAATTTCAAGCGTGTAGATTTTGTATCAGAACCGGGCGAATTTTCAGTTCGTGGCGGAATCATCGATGTGTTTTCATTTTCCAATGATAATCCGTATCGAATTGAATTTTTTGGAAATGAAGTCGATAGTATCCGAACATTTGACGTAGAAACGCAGCTTTCATTGGAAAAACAGAAGAAAATTTCCATCATTCCCAACGTAGAAAATAAATTTTTACAAGAAAATAGAGAAAGTTTTCTAAATTACATTAACCCAAAAACCGTTCTTTTTGTTCAGGAAACGGAAATGGTTTTGAGTCAATTTGATAAATTATTTGACAAAGCAACGGAAGCTTTCGGCAAACTTTCAGGAGATATCAAACATGCTTCGCCGGATGAACTTTTTATCAATCAATCGTCATTTGTAAAAAAAGCACTTGATTTTTCAATCGTTGAAATTGGATTGAAGTCAATTTTTAAATCCGAAAAAACGATTGAATTTCATACCAAACCACAACCTTCTTTCAACAAACAATTTGATTTATTGTTGAATGATTTGAACGAAAATCACTTTAACGGAATCAAAAATTACCTGTTTTGTTCCAATGAAAATCAAGCCAATCGCTTTCACGATATTTTTGAAAGTATCGATGAGGAAAATCACGAAAACATTCGAAAACAATACAAAACAATCGTTTTTTCACTTTTTCAAGGATTTATTGACGAAGAAAATCAGTTGGCCTGTTATACCGATCATCAAATTTTTGAACGTTATCATAAATTCAACATCAAAAACGGTTATTCTAAGAAGCAAACCATTACGTTAAAGGAATTAACCCAACTTTCGGTTGGCGATTATGTTACGCACATTGACCACGGCATCGGAAAATTTGGTGGTTTGCAAAAAATTCAGGTGGAAGAGAAAATGCAAGAAGCCATCAAATTGGTGTATGCGGATAATGACATTGTGTATGTGAGCATTCATTCGCTTCACAAAATTTCAAAATACAATGGAAAAGACGGAACACCTCCAAAAATTTACAAATTAGGTTCGAATGCGTGGAAAGTTTTAAAACAAAAAACCAAAGCTCGTGTCAAACATATTGCATTCAACTTGATTCAATTGTATGCCAAAAGGCGTTTGGAAAAAGGTTTTGCTTGTGCACCGGACAGTTATTTGCAAAAAGAATTGGAAAGTTCGTTTATTTATGAAGATACACCCGACCAAATTACGGCTACACAAGACGTAAAAAACGACATGGAACGCGATCGTCCGATGGATCGACTAGTTTGTGGCGATGTTGGTTTTGGGAAAACAGAAGTTGCCATTCGTGCTGCATTTAAAGCGGTTGACAACGGAAAACAAGTCGCCATTTTGGTTCCAACTACAATTTTGGCGTATCAACATTATCGAACATTTACCGAACGTTTGAAAGATATGCCGGTTACGGTGAAATATTTAAACCGATTTAGAACCGCCAAACAAAAAACCGAAACACTGAAAGGTTTGGCAGAAGGTAAAGTGGATATCATCATAGGAACGCATCAATTGGTGAGTAAAGATGTAAAATTTAAAGAATTAGGTTTATTAATTATTGACGAAGAACAGAAATTTGGAGTGAATGTAAAAGATAAACTCAAAACAATTTCAGCAACGGTTGATACATTGACGTTGACTGCGACTCCGATTCCGAGAACGTTGCAATTTTCGTTAATGGCAGCGAGAGATTTATCGGTTATTACAACACCTCCACCGAATCGTTATCCTATTGAAAGTCATGTGGTAGGTTTTAGTGAAGAATTGATTCGAGATGCTGTTTCGTATGAAATTCAACGAAATGGTCAAGTTTTTTTCATCAATAATCGTATCGAAAACATTAAAGAGGTGGCCGGAATGATTCAACGACTCGTTCCAGATGCTCGTGTTGGCATTGGTCACGGACAATTGGATGGCAAAAAATTAGAAGAATTAATGCTTGGTTTTATGAATGGTGAATTTGATGTATTGGTCGCCACAACGATCATCGAAAGTGGTTTGGATGTACCAAATGCCAATACGATTTTTATCAATAATGCCAATAATTTTGGTTTATCCGATTTGCATCAAATGCGTGGTCGTGTGGGTCGAAGCAATAAAAAAGCGTTTTGTTATTTCATTACACCTCCACAATCGGTGATGACGGAAGATGCAAGAAAACGAATCAATGCGTTAACGCAATTTAGCGAATTGGGAAGTGGTTTCAACATTGCTATGAAAGATTTAGAAATTCGCGGTGCCGGCGATTTATTAGGTGGTGAGCAAAGTGGTTTTATTAATGAAATTGGTTTTGACACCTATCAAAAAATCATGAACGAAGCCATTGAAGAATTAAAAGAAAACGAATTCAAAGAATTGTATCAGGAAGAAAATGATATTGAAACCAAAGAATTTGTAAAAGACCTTCAAATTGATACGGATTTCGAATTATTGTTTCCGGATGACTACATTAATAGTGTTAACGAGCGATTAAATTTATACAATGAACTTGGAAGTGTAAAAGACGAAGAAGGTTTATTAGCTTATGAACAAAAGCTAATTGACCGTTTTGGACCTTTGCCAAAAGAAGCAGAGGCGTTGTTGAATAGCATCCGAATTAAATGGATTGCCACCCGATTAGGCATCGAAAAACTCATTATGAAACAAGGCAAGATGATTGGTTATTTTGTAGGTGATCAACAGAGTGATTATTATCAATCTTCGCGATTTAGAAAAGTATTGCAATTCGTTCAACTGCACGGAAACCTGTGTAAAATGAAAGAGAAAGAAACCAAAAGCGGCTTGCGTTTGTTGCTGACTTTTGAGAATGTAAAATCGATTAGGAAGGCATTGGAATTGATGGAGTTGATGGGAAGATAATTTTCAAAATATCTACTTTTAAACTTATATGACTTATAGGCTTTTTAAGTCCTTAATCACTTTAAAAGCGACATCAACTTCTTCTTCACTCACTAAAATAGTAAACTCGTTCGAAGTGGAAATCACTTCATTAATGATAATTCCTTCCCAAGCCAAACGTTGAAAAATAAAGTAATAAATCCCGGGAATGCTGATGTTTTCTTTTGGTAATTTTACTGTGATAGAGGCTAAATTTTCTAACTTCTGAATTAATTTTTCGCTTTCAAAATGCTTATCGACTAAATGAACAACTGTTTCACTAACCACAATGTTGGTTTCGTTTACACCGCGAGAAGATGTATAAAAAATGCCGGTTTCTTTATTAATTTCTGAAATTAATGCCGCTTGTTTGTCTAAAATGGTTTCGGAAACCGCAAATGTATAATCGATCAACGAAGAACGAACTGTGATTTCACCAATGTTTTTTAAGACCTTTAAGATTTTGTGGTTTACCCGAAAATCCAATTCTTCCGAAAGGCGTTTTAAAGCCATTACTACCGCTCCTTGTTTGACATCTTTTCCTAATTCTTGCTCCAATTCGGGCATCATGTTTCGGGATAACGAAGTTAAATTGATAATCCCTTGCGACAAAGCACTCAATAAAAAAGGTTTGGTTTTGATGTAATGCTCTACAACAGAAGAAATAGTTTTCATATCTATACGTTTAAAAACATTACAAAGATATAAATAAAAACAATTTGTTACAAATATAACATTTAGTGTTTTATTAATTTGAATGTCTTTTTTTGTTGATTTTGGCTTACTGTAAGAAAATAAATTCCATTTGGAAGAAATGATGTTTCTAATTGAAGTACGTTAATTGCTTTTCCCTTGAGAACTTTATTTGCTTTCAAATCAAAAAGTGCATATTCAAAAGTAGTTTCATCGTTTGATTTCAATGTAATTATTTCGTTGAATGGATTTGGAGAAACTTCAACAGAAAAGGATGAGTTTAAATTTACAAGCGATAAATTTTCACACAATTGGCAATTACTGTTTGTAACATTTTCATCATCATTGGTTTTAAGTGCTTCAAAAAGTTCACCTGAAACGCAATTTTCTTTCAAATAATAATCTAACCATAAATTGAGATATGAAAAAATAATTTGATGTTGTTGTGCTCTGGAAATTGTGGGAGAAGGTGAACAACTTCCATCTCCAACCGAACAGAAAAAATTAAAATTAGCCATTTGACAATGACTGGCACCGGTGATGCCTAAATAGTTCTTACAATTACTCTGCAAAGCATTATAAATCGGCAATTGATTGGTTACCGGCGGCGTAACACAATCATTTAACCCAGCAATTGTAAAAGTTGGCAATTCAATTCCTGCCGAAGCTGCAATTGCAGAAGGATTCGTCTCTGCTGCAGCAAAAGTAACCACGTGATTGATTTGGGTGGAATATTGTTTAGCCAATAAGGCACAACCACCGCCCATACTATGTCCCATCACAGCATTATTAGGAGAAATTCGTGAGAAAAAAGGCGAATTTGACTGGGAATTTAATTCATTCATTGCTTCAATTACAAAAGCTAAATCTTTAGCAAAATTGGTATGCGATGGCGAAAAAGAACCTTCTGTTTTTGGAAATGCCATGATATAGCCTTGCGGTACCAATTCTTCCCAAAAATTTTGATAGGCATCAAACGTCATTACAAAACCATGACCAAAAGACAACAAAGGAAAGGCTTCATTGTTAGCAGAAGTAATAGGTACATTCGCTGCATTACTATCGGCAGGATAAAAAACTTCGGTGGCAATAGTACGATTACGCGATGCATCAAAAAGGTTCAGCGTCGTTCTCCCAATTTGAAAAGGTTGAGCCAAAACAGTTATACAACCAAAACACCAAAAAAAGAATACTTTTTTCATTTTAAAATCAAAATCTGTTAATTAATACGTTAAAAATAAACTATTTACATGAAAACTAACGCAATTTACTAAAAATAATAAAAAGCATCCTCGATATGCTCAATGGTGGTTTCTTTATTATTTAGTACAATACCTATAATATCAAAACGCACTTCCAAATCGAGGTCGTTTTCGGTCATGTACTGATCAACGGCTTTGACTAAGTTTTGAATTTTTTTTCCTTTCACGAAATCTTGTGGTAAACCAAAGTCTGCCGAAGTTCTGGTTTTGACTTCCACAATGGCCAAAATATTATCTTTTTGGGCAACAATATCCAATTCTGCTTTTTGAAAAACCCAGTTGCGTTCCAAGATTTCATAGCCGGCTTTTTGCAAAAAATCAGCGGCTATTTCTTCTCCTTTTTTACCGAGTTCGTTGTGTTGTGCCATACTAAAAATTCAAAATGGTAAAATGAATCTATTTTTGAACACAGATTGAAGAAATTGGTAAAATTTAGATAATTTATAAATTCATTTTTTCAATTTCTTTGATTTTAAAAATCTGTGTTCTAAAAAAATAAAATATTATTCAAACTTCAAAACCGTTGCATTTTCACTAACTTCCAATGTGACTTGCCTTCCAAAAACCAATGGTCGGTTATCCGGAATGTGCCCAGCCGGGAAATTATAGACTATTGGAATATTATATTTTTGAGTTATATCTTGAATAATTTCTAGTGCATTTTTTCCCCATGGAATATCGTTGTCGTTCATTTTGGTCATGCTTCCCACCACAATTCCTTTTAAACTTTCCAGACACCCGTTGCGTTTGAGGTTCATCATCATGCGGTCGATGTGGTATAAATATTCGTCTAAATCCTCTAAAAATAATATTTTATCGGTGCAATCTATCGCTGAAGCCGACCCAAACAAACTGTATAAAATGGAAAGGTTACCACCTACCAATTCACCTTTTGCTTTACCCAACTTATTCATTTTATCATACGGAATCGAATAGGAAAGACTTTCGCCAAATATGGCTTTGCGTAAGCTTTCTTTGGCTTCGGGAGTAGCTCTAGGAATATTAACCGGCATCATTCCGTGAATGGATTGAAAACCCAAATTATTTAAATGAGAATGCAAAACTGTTACATCGCTAAATCCAATCACCCATTTTGGATTTTGTTTAAACTTAGAAAAATCGATTAAATCGACCATTCGAACCGTTCCATAACCGCCTCGAACGCACCAAATGGCTTTTACATTAGGATTGTCTAACTGGGTTTGAAAATCCTTAGCTCGGTCTTCGTCTGTTCCCGCTAGTTGATGATTATCTAAACCAATTGACGAACCGATGGTGGTTTTTAAACCCCAATTTTCAAGAAATTCTTTGGCTAATTTTAAATCGTCATTGATATGTTTTCTAGCGGTGGCTACGATGGCAACCGTATCGCCTTTCTGTAAATAGGGAGGTATAATCATTTTTTTATCCATTTGAGCGTGGGCGGTGAAAAAAAGTGCCAGCAATAAAAGAGTTATAGCGTTTTTCATGTTCACCTGTTTTCTTTTAACAAATAAACAAATTATACTTTGGTTTAGCAAGTTGAATTGTTTTGAAATGATTTACTGCATAAATTAATAGCCCGGATAGAAGTGAAAAGCCTTTTGCCGGATTGTTGTATTTTTTCTTGGCGAAAAAAAGCGACCAACAGAAGCTCTTTTTTTGCCTTAGAAAAAAACAACAAGACAAAAAAGCTTGGAACAAATAGCCGGAATAGCTTCTTGAAAAAAATAAAATGCAATCTCTGAAGTCATTGCTTCGTGTCTGTGCGATAAAAAACTTATTTTTGCAGTAGAAAACTTTAACGTTTGCCTTTTTGCGGCTTGGCGACTTGGCGAGAAAAAAAATTTTATGATAGATAATCCAAAAAGATATACGATTACGGCGGCGTTACCTTATACAAATGGACCGATTCACATTGGGCATTTGGCGGGAGTTTATGTTCCGTCTGATATTTATGCTCGTTACTTGCGTTTGCAGGGGAAAGATGTCGCGTTTATTTGTGGTAGCGATGAACACGGCGTGGCGATTTCGATGAAAGCCAAAAAAGAAGGCATTACGCCTCAGGAAGTAATTGATAAATATGACGGAATTATCCGGAAATCGTTTGAAGATTTTGGGATTTCGTTTGATAATTATTCGCGGACTTCGGCTACGATTCATCACGAAACTGCTTCGGCATTTTTTAGAAAATTATATGAGAACGGCGATTTTATTGAAGAGACGAATGAGCAATTGTATGATGCAAAGGCCGATCAGTTTTTGGCCGATCGCTTTGTGGTAGGAACTTGTCCGAAATGCGGCAATGAGGAAGCGTACGGCGATCAATGTGAAAAATGTGGTTCTACGTTGAATGCAACCGATTTGATTAATCCAAAATCAACCATTACGGGTGAAACTCCGATTTTGAAATCGACAAAACACTGGTTTTTGCCTTTGGATCGATACGATGATTTTTTGAAAGAATGGATTTTGGTGGGTCATAAAAATGATTGGAAAACCAATGTTTTGGGTCAAGTGAAATCATGGTTGGATGATGGTTTGAAGCCAAGAGCCGTAACCCGAGATTTAGATTGGGGAATTGATGTTCCGGCGGAAGGTGCCGAAGGCAAGAAATTGTATGTTTGGTTTGATGCTCCAATTGGTTACATTTCTTCTACCAAAGAATGGGCTGCCAGAGAAGGAAAAGAGTGGGAACCCTATTGGAAAGATGCCGACACGAAACTCGTTCATTTTATTGGGAAAGATAATATTGTGTTTCATTGCATTATTTTCCCGGCGATGTTGAAAGCCGAAGGCAGTTTTATTTTGCCAGACAATGTTCCGGCGAATGAATTTTTGAATTTGGAAGGCAATAAATTATCGACTTCCAAAAATTGGGCGGTTTGGTTACACGAATATTTAGTTGATTTTCCGGATAAACAAGATGTTTTGCGATATGCTTTAACCGCCAATGCACCGGAAACCAAAGACAATGATTTTACTTGGAAGGATTTTCAAGCGAGAAATAATAATGAATTGGCGGCGGTATACGGAAATTTCATCAACCGTGTGGTGGTGCTTACAAATAAATATTATGATGGAATTGTACCGCAACCGAATGAATTTTCGGAAGTGGATGAACAAACGTTGGCGGAATTAAAAGCCTATCCGGCAGTGATTTCAAGTTCTATTGAACGTTATCGATTTAGAGAAGCACAAGGCGAATTGATGAATGTGGCTCGATTAGGAAATAAATATTTAGCTGATGAAGAACCATGGAAAATGGTGAAAACTGATCCGGAACGTGTGAAAACACAGATGTATGTGGCGTTACAAATTGCGACAGCTTTGGGGGTTTTATCGGAACCGTTTATGCCATTTACAGCAAATAAATTGGTTAAGATGTTACAGAATGATTCTGTTACTTGGGAAAAAGTTGCACAATCATCTGAATTGTTAAAACCAGATCATCAAATTGGTCAAGGTGAAATTTTATTTGCTCAAATTGACGATGCCGAAATACAAAAACAAATAGACAAATTGGAAGCCACAAAAACCGCAAACAAAATGGAAAACAGAACTGTTGAGCCTCAAAAGGAAACCACCACATTTGAAGATTTTTCGAAATTAGATATGCGTGTCGGTACGATTTTAGAAGCTGAAAAAATGCCTAAAGCCAATAAATTATTGGTTTTAAAAGTGGATACCGGAATTGATGTACGCACCATCGTTTCCGGAATTGCGGAATATTTTTCACCGGAAGAAGTCATTGGAAAACGCGTGACCATTTTAATAAATTTAGCCCCAAGAGCGTTACGAGGAGTAGAAAGTCAAGGCATGATTTTAATGACTAATAATGCGGAAGGGAAATTGGTTTTTGTGAATCCGGATAAGGAAGGGGTGGATAATGGGGCGGTGATAAGTTAAATGTGACTTTATTTAATATTAATTTTTTAACATCAAAGACATGAAAAACATTTTAGTTGCCCTTCTTGTATTATTGTCAATAGATTTTTATGCACAAGAATTATTATATTCTCAAAGCAGAATTATTTTAGGTTTAAAAAAAGACATTCAGAAAACCGTGATTAATTTAAATGAACTAGAAGAATTGAACTTCTTATTTGATGAAAATACAGTTTTAGAAGTTAAAAAATTAAATATTTCTAGTTCCAAAACTTTAAATGGAAATCCGTTAGTAGTTGTTTTTGAAACAGATGTTAACATCGAATCATTAATAAAAACCCTTAAAGAAACTTCTCTATTTGATTATGTTGAGCCTGATTATATTTCACATGGATCTGGCATAAAACAAAGTGAAAATGTAGATTTAACCGAAAGTTTTGTTCCATTATCCACAACACCAAATGATCAATTCTTTTTTAGGCAATGGGGGTTGAATAACAACGGTACATTTTCTTTGAGCCCTTCTGTTTTGGATGCCGATGTGGATATGATTGAAGCTTGGGACATCACAACGGGAAGTCCAACTATTGTGATGGCTGTACTTGACTCCGGAATTAAAATGGACCATCCTGAATTTAATGGTAGATTTTGGTTCAACACACTAGAACAATCAAATGGATTTGATGATGACGAGAACGGATATATTGATGATTTTTCCGGGTGGGACTTTGTAAACAACGACAACGACCCCACAGATGATCACGGTCACGGAACCAATGTAACCGGAATTGCAGTTGCAAATGCCAATAATAACATTGGATATGCTGGAGTAGATTGGAATTGCAAGCTTTTACCTTTGAAAGTGCTTAATGAAAATAATTCTGGTTTCACTTCAAACATCATTTCATCAATTTACTATGCAGTAAATCGAGGGGTAGATGTAATTAGTATATCGATAGGAGGCAGTGGCTATTCTTTGGCTTATGAAAATGCTGTAAACTTTGCTTATGACCAAAATATACCTGTGATAGCTTGTATGATGAATTTTAACAACAATGTTAGTTATTATCCGGCTGCCTTTCCAAATGCAATCGCAGTAGGTTCTACAAATCCAAATGATTACAGAAGTGCACCTTTCTTTTGGAGTGCCACTAGCGGCAGTAATTATGGCAATCATATTGATGTTGTTGCTCCGGGAAATTACATTTATGGATTGTCTCATACATCAAATACTAGTTATGGATCATATTGGGGTGGTACATCTCAAGCAACTCCTTTAGTTTCAGGAGTTGTTAGTTTGATGCTGTCAATTAATCCCAACTTAACTGTTACAGAAATTAGAACAATCCTGAGAAATACTGCTCAGGACCAAGTTGGTAATCCTAGTGAAGACACTCTGGGGTGGGATCAATATTACGGAGCAGGTAGAGTAAATGCTTTCAATGTATTATCTTATTTACAGAACTTATCTACAACCAGTTTTAATTCAAATAGTGAGATTAACCTTTACCCCAACCCAACAAATGACTTTCTTTATCTGCATTCAAATGTTGATGAGCTATACTCTATTTTAATTTATGATATTTCGGGCAGGTTTATTAAGTCTTTAGAAAATATAAAAACAATGATTGATGTAACTGAATTAGAGAGTGGAGTATATTTTTTAGAATTAGGTTTCAATGATAAAAAAATTGTTAAAAAAATTGTCAAAAAATAAATTACAAAATTACAATGACTAAAAAAGTAATCGCATTCGATGCAGACGATACCTTGTGGCACAATGAACCTTATTTTGAAGAGGCTCAAGAACGTTTTTGTCGTTTATTCCAAGATTATGCATCAAGTCAAGAAATTTTGGGTCTAATTTTAAATTACCAAGTTAAAAACTTGCCTTTGTATGGTTTTGGAATAAAAGCCTTTACCTTATCTATGATTGAGGCGGCTTTACAACTCACCAATCATCAAATTACAGGAAAAGGAATTGAACAAATTATGGCTATTGGCAAGGATTTATTGGAAAAGCCCGTAGAGTTACTGCCAGAGGTGGAGGATGTTTTGAAACAATTAAACGGAATTCACAAACTAATTGTGGCCACAAAAGGAGATTTAAAAGACCAACACCGCAAATTGCATGATTCGGGAATTGGACATTTTTTTCATCATATTGAAGTGTTAAGTGATAAAACAGAAGTAGATTATCAAAAAATGTTGGGACGTTTAGATATTCAACCTGCAAATTTTGTGATGATTGGCAACTCATTAAAGTCAGATGTTTTGCCGGTTTTAAATATTGGCGGTCATGCGATTCACATACCGTATCACACGACTTGGGCTTATGAACGAATTGACTATAGTATTGAACATCATAATTTCAAAACATTGAATAACATTAGTGAAGTTGTGCCAATTATCATGGAATAATCCATTAATTTTCTTTTTGTAACGCTATCTTAAAAAAAACTATGAAAATTAAACTATCTATCTTGTTGTTTTTATGTGCTTTACCCTTTTTTAGTCAAACAAAAATTGGTTCAGTCGATTTAGAGTTAAAAAAATCATCTGATTTTCATCAACTTTACTCGACCATTGATAATTTTAACGATAAGTTTTATGTTTTGGCGGCAGATAAAGAAATTACAACTTTAATTAAATACAACAAAGCCTTGTTTTTTTCTGATAGTTTAAAAACAAAAACTGACAAAAATTACCCTTTGATTATTGGAAATAGTTTCAATCACAAAAATGATTTTGTGGCATATTGGGCTTCAAAAGATTATAAAAAATTCATGTCTCAAACGTATGATTTTAATAACCATAAAACGGATACCATTCTTTTTGAAATTCCTTTTAAAGACGAATTATTACTTTCTTCATTCAAGCATAAAAATCTGTTCTACTTTTTAAGCTATGTAAAAAAAGAAGAACAGTTAAGACTATATGCGCTTCAAGGGAATAAATACGATGAAAAAACACTTGATTTTAAGTCATTTAAGTTGGGACTCAATCAATCAAGACCAATATCTATTGCAAAATATATCGCAACTAATCCAATAGAAGTTATTGACAATGAAAGTTTTAATCCATTATATGCCGCTACAAACAAAGTCAAGTTATATGCGATAAAAAATAAGTTATTGATTACTTTAGATTATAGCTCCGCTCAAACACATGTTTTTGAAATAGATTTGAGCAGTTATGAAGTTAAAGAAAAGGTTTTCCCTAAAACCGCTATAAACTCAGAAGAATATGATTCGAATTCCTTTTACCATCAGGAAAATTTATACCAATTAAAAGCCAACAAAAATCAATTAATGATATCTAGACATGACTATAATGAGATAGAAAGTGTTCAAGAATATAGCGTATTGGCAGAAGAAAAAATACAGTTTAAGAATTCTCCTCTTTACATCCAAAATGGAAATTCTCAACCACGAGAAATTAAAAATACTGAAAAATTCCTAAAACGATTAAAAAATAAATCCTTAGGAATTTCGGTTTATCAAACAGAAGGCGATTTATTAATCACGGTGGGAGGAACCAATACTACCATTACTTCTGATGGAATTGTTTTAGGGACTCTATTAACCATTGGCGGAATAATGATTGGTGACTATGGGACCTTCCCGGATATGACCTCTAGCGAAATAATGCAAAATGTGTATTTTGAATGTAGGTTTGATCGTAAATTTAAACCTAAATCAACTCCTTTTGGTCCGCTAGCGATTGATTACATATCGGGTTTTTTGCAAGATAATACTACCCTTAAACTACAAAACACGACTAAACACAAAAGCTATTTCATACTAAGTTATTACGATGCAAGTGCAAAACAAATTATTTTAAGAAAATTTGAAGATGGTTATCCATTAATTTCTGATTTCTAATCAATGATTTCGATTGCTTATCATCCAATTTACAAACATTCCTTACCGGAAGGACATCGTTTTCCGATGTTGAAGTACGAATTGCTTCCACAACAATTACTGTATGAAGGCACGGTTACTGTTCAAGATTTTTTTGAACCTGAAAAGGCAAATATAGAAGACGTATTGGCCGTTCACTCTTCTAACTATTTAAATGATTTACTGCTATTAACTTTAGACCCCAGAGCAGCAAGAAAAATTGGCTTTCCCTTATCTGTTGAATTGGTGGAACGCGAACTTAGAATTGCCAACGGGACAATTATAGGGGCACAAAAAGCTATTGAAACCGGAGTAGCATTCAACATAGCAGGAGGAACACATCATGCCTATTCCGATAGAGGTGAAGCCTTTTGTTTATTAAACGATCAAGCCATTGCTGCTCAATACCTTCTCAACCATAAATTATCAAAAAAGATATTGATTGCAGACTTAGATGTGCATCAAGGAAATGGGACAGCAGAAATATTCAGTAAAAATTCTTCTGTTTTCACATTTTCCATGCATGGAAAATCTAATTATCCGTTTAAAAAAGAAGTTTCTGATTTAGATATTGCTTTACCGGATGAAACCAATGATGCGTCTTATCTAAAAATTTTAAAAGAGACATTACCCAAAATAATTGAACAACAAAAACCTGATTTTATTTTTTACTTGGCGGGTGTAGATATTTTGGCTACCGATAAATTAGGTAAATTATCGTGCACGATAGAAGGTTGTAAAAAAAGAGATGAAATGGTTTTTGAACAATGTTTGAAACATCAAATTCCGGTTCAAGTGAGCATGGGAGGCGGTTATTCACCGGAAATCAAAACAATTGTAGAAGCTCATGCCAATACGTTTCGAATAGCTAAGGATGTTTTTTAATTATAATAAGTCCAATTAAAACCATCGCTTACCAAAATGATAGTTTTGTTTATAGCATTTGGGGGTAAATCTAATGTAAAACTACCTGACGAAGAGTTTTTTGGGAAAAATCGAGAACTACCTTGAATACTCAATTTTGCGGTATCAAAATCTGTAATGTTTCTAATAAAATAAACCCTACCGGGTACATTTACAGGGTTTGGAAGTGAATAAAAATCACTCGTGTTGTTCCTTGGATCTAAAGAGATGTAAACACCATCATTTATTATTGTAGCTGCAGCAACGCTATTTCCTCCGTTTAAAGTTAATACTTTTATGGATAAATTACCATTCAAATCCAATGTACTCAATGGATTAGTTGTATTAATTCCAACTTGTCCAAAAGAACAAAATGAAAACAAAAACAACATACTTAAAACGGATGTAAACTTGAAAAAATTCACTTTTTTTAGTTTTGAATAATAAAATTAATTAATAATTTGATTATTTTAACATTACACCCATACACCACCACAACGAAAACGTTTTCGTGTTGAAAAGTTTTTAATTTCTACGTTTTCAAATTCTTATTTTCACAAAAAAAGCGACAATTTTTAAGGTTGTCGCTTTTTTGCAATTTAATTCAATTTTAGCTGGCGTGTAATAATGAAATAATATCATTGCCATATCTTGAGATTTTATTCTCCCCAAATCCTTTTATTTTTTTTAATTCGTCAACCGAATCAGGTCGCATTTTTGCAATTGTCATCAATTCAGAATTATGACAAATCATATACTGCGGCAAACCTAATTTAGATGATTTTTCACTTCGCCAATGCTTCAATGAATTAAGCGTGATTTTTTCTTCTTGCGTTAACTCATCATAATTTAAAACGGCAACTTTCTCATTTTCTGACGTTTCTCTGGTTTTTTCGGTTTTTGGCGAATAGAAAACTAATACTGACCAGTAATCAATCATTCCGGTTATAAAATTAGTTGCCGTTTTTTCAACGTTTACGCCTGTTAAAAACTGATTGATAGCGTCTTGATCGTTCTGCAAATGCTCCCCACTTACACGAACTCTGAAATGTTTTACTTTCATAATTTCTAGTTGTAAGGTTGAGTTACTTTCCAATTACCATAATATCGCTTACAACTACTTCGGTAATGTAACGTTTGTTTCCTTCTTTATCATCGTAACTTCTGGTAGCGAGTTTACCTTCAATGGCTATTTCTTTTCCTTTGGTTACGAGTTTTTCGATGATTTCAGCGTTTTTATCCCAAGCAACTACACGATGCCACTCGGTTTGTTCCACTTTTTCTCCTTTTTTATTGGTGTACGAATCATTGGTCGCGATATTCAAATTGGCTACTTTTCCACCTTCAAAGGTTTTTACTTCTGGGTCATTTCCTACATGACCGATTAACTGTACTCTGTTTTTCATTGTATTCATGGCGTATAAAATTTAAAATTGATTTTTGAAATTGATTTTTGAAATTGTTATTAACTTTTAAAATTGACCTCTTATTTCATCAACAACAATTCACTCACAACTACTTCAGTGACGTAACGTTTGTTTCCTTCTTTATCGTCGTAACTTCTGGAAGTAAGTTTCCCGGTAATTCCAATTTGTTTTCCTTTTTCAACAAATCGTTCGATGATTTCAGCTGTTTTTCCCCAGGCAACTACACTGTGCCATTGCGTTTGTTCTTTTTGATCTCCACTTTTGTTTACGAAAACGTCTTTTGTGGCTAGCGATAAGTTGGCTACTTTTTTTCCTCCGTCTAAATCTCTAATAATTGGTTCGTTTCCAACATGTCCGATTAATTGTACTTTGTTTTTCATTGCATTCATGGCTTTTAAAATTTTAAATGGTTTATAAAAATTGTTGTCGTTCTTTCGTTTCGACATTGCAAAGTTGTGACAACCCGCAAATTTTATTCGGTAGAAAAACAATTACTTTCGGTTGTAAATATTTGTAAGCGTTTGTAAACGGAAAATATTTTTTGTATCTTGCAGAAAAACAAAACTATATGCACGAAACGATTAAGAAAATTGAATTACGAAATTTACAAATTGAAGATTACAAAGAATTGAAAAATTCGATGATGGAAGCCTACAGCGAGCTTGAAAACTCGTATTGGAAAGAACATCACATCGAAAAATTACTCTCCATTTTTCCTGAAGGACAATTGGTTGTTTTGGTAGATGGAAAGGTGGTTGGCTCCGCACTTTCATTGATTATCGATTATAGAAAAGTTATTGCGAACCATACTTACGCTCAAATCACCGGAAATTATAGCTTTGACACGCACAATCCATTGGGTGAAGTTTTATATGGCATTGATGTTTTTATCCACCCAAAATACAGAGGTCTGCGTTTAGGTCGTCGTTTGTATGATGCCAGAAAAGAATTGTGCGAACAATTGAATTTAAAATCCATTATTTTCGCCGGAAGAATCCCGAATTATATTGATTACAAAGAAGAACTTTCGCCTAAACAATACATTGAAAAAGTAAAACTAAAAGAATTGTATGATCCTGTTTTGTCTTTTCAAATCAGCAACGATTTTCACGTAAAAAAAATCATGAAAAACTATTTGGTTGGCGACACCAGCTCCAACGAATATGCTGTTTTGATGGAATGGAACAATATTTATTATGATGAAAACCCGAATTTAATCAACTTAAAAAAAAGCGTGATTCGTTTAGGATTGATTCAATGGCAAATGCGTCCGTTGAACAATTTGGAACAACTTTTTGAACAAGCCGAATTTTTTATCGATGTTGTTTCCGGTTACGGAAGCGATTTTGCGTTATTTCCCGAACTTTTTACCGCTCCGTTGATGGCTGATTACAATCATCTTTCGGAAGCCGATGCCATTCGCGAATTGGCAAAACATTCCGAACCCATTCGAAAAAGATTTCAAGAATATGCCATTTCCTATAACATCAACATCATTACCGGAAGCATGCCGTATATGGAAAACGGTGTTCTATACAATGTAGGTTTTTTGTGTAAACGAGATGGAACGAGTGAAATGTATACCAAAATCCATATCACGCCCAACGAGTCCTTGCATTGGGGAATGAAAGGCGGATCACAAATTAAAACTTTTGACACCGATTGTGGAAAAATTGGCATCATGATTTGTTATGATGTTGAATTTCCGGAATTATCCCGTTTAATGGCCGATGAAGGAATGAACATTCTTTTCGTGCCGTTTTTAACCGATACTCAAAATGGTTACACACGCGTGAAACATTGTGCTCAATCGAGAGCCATTGAAAACGAATGTTATGTGGCCATTGCCGGTTGTGTTGGAAACTTACCAAAAGTGAATAACATGGACATTCAGTATGCTCAATCGGCGGTTTTTACTCCTTCTGATTTTGCATTTCCAAGCAATGGAATCAAAGCCGAAGCAACTCCAAACACCGAAATGACATTAATTGTTGATGTTGATTTGGATTTACTAAAACAGTTGCATGAATTTGGAACGGTTCGGATTCTGAAGGATAGAAGACATGATTTATACAATATTAAGAAATTGAAGTAGTATGAAAATAACCTTCAAAATAGTATTTTTTATTTTCTTCTTTAGTTGTAATTCAAAAAATGAAGAGCAACAAAAAACTACTATTGAATCTAAAATTCAAAAAAATGAAATTGATTCTACTAAAGTTGATAGTATTGGAAAAGATTCTATTGAAAATGAAGTCAAATCAAACACAAAAGTAATCGTTTTACAATGTTCTAACGGGTATGGCCACAATGATTTTAATAGAACTATTGAATCTGAAATTAGTAGAAAAGAAGGTTTTACTATCGTTCCTTTTCCAAACAAAAAACTATTAGGAGTTACTTTTCAAGGAGTTTATGACAAAAAATACTGTATTCCAATTATTGAAAAACTTGACGTTGATTACATTATTATGACAAGATTTCTTGGTAATATAAAGGAAGGAAGTGAACCCATCCACGAAAATTTTATCTGGGGATATGAAATTAAGATTTTAAATGTAAAAAATATGAATCAAAAGATTTCGATTCGAAAAGACAACTTAGAAGCATACCAAGATATTATAGCTGATATCGAAAGAAACGGTACAAATTTACTTAATGACATTGAAAATTTAAAATGAAATTATGACAAAAAACTGTTTAGAATGTAACGAAAAAATCATCGGTCGCGAAGATAAAAAGTTTTGCAGCGACGGTTGTAGAAATGCCTACAACAACAAAATGAACAAAGACAGCAACAATTTGATGCGAAACATCAACAACAAGTTGCGGAAAAATTATCGAATTTTAACCGAATTAAACACCGAAGGAAAAAGCAAAACCACCAAATCAAAACTTCTTAGTAAGGGTTTTGATTTTGATTTTTTCACTTCCATTTTGCATACCAAAACCGGGAACACCTATCATTTTTTGTATGATCAAGGTTATCTGGCTTTGGAAAATGACTATTTCATGTTAGTCAAAAGAGACCACTAACCACAACCACTTTCAATCATGAAAAAAAATTACGCTTCGTTACTCATTTCCGTTTTGTTGATGGGAATTATTTGGTTTATTTTCCATCGGATGATGCCTTCCGATTACTCGAAAGGAGATGTGCCACTTTCTGAATTTTCTACCGAAAGAGCCTTAAAACATGTAGAAGAAATTTCCAAAAAGCCGCATTATGTTGGCTCGCCCAATCATCCGAAAGTGATGAATTATTTGGAAAAAGAATTACAAAAATTAGGGTTAGAAACCCAAATTCAACAAAGCACGATTTTAAGTAAGTGGAATAATTTAGTTGAAACGAAAAATATTACTGCCCGAATCAAAGGATCAGATTCATCAAAAGCGTTGTTGCTTCTCACGCATTTTGACAGTGCTCCACACACCAAATCACCCGGAGCCAGCGACGATGCGAATGGTTTAGCCGTAATTTTAGAAGGAATTCGAACTTTTCTTCACAACAAATCAACTCACAAAAACGACATCATTATTGTTTTTTCAGATGCGGAAGAATTGGGTTTAAATGGAGCGTATGCCTTTGCATCCGAGCATCCGTGGGCAAAAGAAGTCGGTTTAGTGATTAATCTTGAAGCCCGTGGAACTGCCGGACCATCCATGATGTTGGCCGAAACAAACTACGGAAATGCCAATTTAATCAAAGGTTTTGCTGAAGCGAATCCGAAATTTCCGGTTTCCAATTCGTTGATGTACAGTATTTATAAAATGCTTCCAAACGACACTGATTTAACCGCTTTTCGCGAAAAGGCAGACATTCCGGGTTATAATTTTGCATTTATTGATGATCATTTTGATTACCATACTATTCAAGATAATTTCGAAAATTTCACACCTGAATGTTTAGAACATCAGTCAACCTATTTAATGCCGTTGCTTGCTCATTATTCCAATGCCGATTTGAATGAACTAAAAACAGATGACGATCACGTTTATTTCAGCTCACCAATTGGTTTTTTCCATTATCCATTTTCATGGAATTTTCCCCTTTTAATCATCGCTTTTGTCCTTTTCCTAGGAGTTGTTACCATTGGATTAGGCAAACATTTATTAGATTTTAAAGAAATAATTCGCGGTTTTGCACCCTTATTTTTATCAATTATACTTGTTGGATTGGTTACTTTCTTCGGTTGGGAAATGATTCAGTCCCTTTATCCGCAATACCAAGACATGCTTCATAAATTCACCTATAACGGACATAGTTACATTGCTGCCTTTGTGTTGTTGTCTATGGCTATTTGTTTTTGGATTTACGCCAAGTTCACTAAAAGTAAATTAATGCCAAGTCATTTTGTTGCTCCATTATTTTTATGGTTTATTATCAATCTTTTGATTTGTATTTACTTAGAAGGAGCTGCATTTTTTATAATTCCGGCCTATTTTGGCGTTTTTATTCTTGGTTTTTTAGTGTTTAAAGAAAAATCAAACCCGTTTGCAAGTTTGGCTTTGAGCATTCCGGCTTTGATGATTTTAGTTCCGTTTATTCAATTGTTTCCAATTGGTTTAGGGTTGAAAATGCTTGCCGGAAGTGCCGTTTTAGTCGCACTTACATTTGCACTTTTGTTGCCTGTTTTTGGCGATTATTCTAAAAAAGCAAATTGGGGAACATTCTTGTTTATCATTTCCATCGGATTTTTTATCAAAGCTCATTTTCAAAGCGATTTTGAAAAAGGAAAAGGCAAACCCAACAGCCTCGTCTATGTTTATGATGCTGATAATGACAAAGCAAATTGGGCAACGTATGACAAAGTGTTAGACAATTGGACTACGAATTATTTAGGCGAAAATCCAAGTTTAGACAAAAATTTGAATAAATTCGGATTGAGTAGCAAATACAATTCCGGCTACAGTTATTCGGCTGAAGCTCCCAGAAAAAACTTTGCCGAACCTACTTTTACCTTTTTAAGAGATACAATTGTGGGCAACCAACGAGCAATTACAGTTAAAATTGAAGCCAATAAAAACGCTAATAGAATCGATGTTTTTGCTTCTGAAAAATTAAAAATCCATCATTTAAAAGCAAACGGAATTAAAAACATCAACCAAGAAGGGAGTTTTTATAAACGGAAAAAATCCAATGTGTTGAATTATTACCCGATTAACAACAAACCATTAACGTTGAGTTTTCAAATTCATAAAGACGATAAATTGGATATGGATGTGATGATTTCTTCGTTTGATTTATTGGAAAATCAACAATTCAGTATTCCAAAACGACCGGATGCCTTTATTCCGATGCCATTTGTGTTGACTGATGCGATTATTGTGAAGAAAAAACTTCGAAAATCAGCACCAAAAAAGGTTGAAATTATTGAAAAAATTGAAACCGCCATCGATACATTAATCATTCAAAAAGACAGTCTTGAAACAAATTAGCATTTTAGGTTGCGGTTGGCTGGGATTACCTTTGGCGAAAAATTTACTTCAAAATGGCTATTCTATAAAAGGGTCAACCACAACCGAATCCAAATTAGAAATTCTGAAAAACGAAGGAATTTCACCATTTTTAATTTCGCTTAAAGCGAATGATATTCCGCGTGACATTGTAGATTTTTTAGAAAATTCTGAAATTTTAATTATCAATATTCCACCAAAATTAAGAGGAAACTCAGAAGAAAATTTTGTGGCTAAGATGGAAAATTTCATTCCGTTTATCGAAAAATCATCGGTTAAAAAAGTGATTTTTGTGAGTTCTACTTCGGTTTATGCGGATGAAAACGAACTTATTACCGAAGAAACTCCTCCAAAACCGGAAACTGAAAGCGGAAAACAATTGCTGATTTCTGAAAATTTACTTTTAAATAATTCAAACTTCCAAACCACGATTTTACGTTTTGGCGGATTAATTAGCGAAGACCGTCATCCTATAAAATTTTTAGTAGGAAGAAATAATATTGAAAATCCGGACGCACCCATCAACTTAATTCATCAATCCGATTGCATCGAAATCATTCAAAAAATCATTGAAAAAGAGGTTTGGAATACTGTTTTTAATGCGGTCGCTCCGTTTCATCCCAACCGAAAGAAATACTATACAGAAAAAGCATTGGAGTTGAATTTAGTTCCGCCACAATTTAATGAAAATCAACCTTCTGTCGGAAAAACAGTTTCATCCAACAAATTGATTACCGTTTTGACCTATGAATTTAAAAAATTAGGTTAAATTTACCTTTGCAAACTAAACTAATACAATGAACAATTCTCCAAAATTTGCAGTAATCGGTGGCGGAAGCTGGGCAACTGCCATAGCGAAAATGTTGTGCGTTAACCAAGCTGAAATTTGTTGGTACATGCGAAATCAAAACGCAATCGACCATATTAAAACCGAAAAACACAACCCAAATTATCTTAGTTCGGTTGAATTTGATACCAAAAAACTCAAACTTACTACTGACATTAATGAGGCAGTTAATTACGCTGATATTTTGATTTTTGCCATTCCATCTGCTTTTTTAAATACAGAATTAGAAAAATTGACTGAATCCTTAAACGATAAAGTGATTTTTTCTGCCATCAAAGGAATTGTTCCTGAAACATTTTTGATTGTAGGCGAACATTTTCACAAAAAATACGACATTCCGTATGAAAACATTGGTGTAATTACCGGTCCGTGTCACGCAGAAGAAGTGGCGTTAGAACGTCTTTCCTACTTAACAATTGCCTGTGCAGATGCATCAAAAGCCAAAATTGTAGCCAAAAATTTGAATAGCAACTACATCAAAACCAAAATTTCCGACGACATTATCGGGACTGAATATGCCGCCATGTTGAAAAACATTTATGCCATTGCTGCCGGTATGGCTCATGGTTTAGGTTATGGCGATAATTTTCAAGCGTTATTGATGAGTAATGCGATTCGTGAAATGAAAAAATTTATTCGAAAAGTGCATAAAATGAAACGAAATATCAATGATTCTGCCTATTTAGGCGATTTATTGGTAACCGGCTATTCCGTTTTTTCACGAAATAGAATGTTCGGAAATATGATTGGAAAAGGCTACACCGTGAAAAGTGCCATGATGGAAATGAGTATGGTTGCCGAAGGTTATTATGCCGTAAAAAGTGCTTATAAACTAAATCAAGATTACGGAGCCAAAACCCCAATTATCGATGCGGTTTATCAAATTTTGTACGAAAGTAAAGACCCGAAAAGTGTATTTAAAAAATTGACGGATAAGTTAGATTAGATGAATTCACGTTGGAAATATCAAATAAAAACCGGAATTATATGGGGTTCTGTCATGTGTGTGATTATGACGTTATTTGATTTAAGAGAAAGCTCCATTTACGACCAAATTTCAAATTTTGTTTATTACTTAAGGTATTTGGGATATATTCTAATTGGAACTTTTTTTATAGGATACTACAGTTGGAAAGAAAAAGTAAAACTTGAAAAAAAAGAATAATCTTTTTACTTAACCACCACCCCATTCTTAAACAAAACCGGCACTTCTTCCATTGCACGTTCGTTAATGGTGTTGGTCCTAAAGGTGAATTTTTTATCGTATAAAGTATTTCCGATAAAAAAAGTAACCATGAATTCGTTGTTTAAGGCCAACACTTTGGATTCTATCATTTCAATTTTCACGGCAGAAACCGATTCAATTTCAATGAATGCATGACGTAATAAGGAGGTTTTTTTCATTTCGCCATCCACAGTGCCAAAAGCTTTGGAAACGACCATGACGCTCTCTAATTTGAAGTCGCTATCATTGATGAGATACACGTTCCACACATTATCCAGATAGTCGTCATCCCATTCTTGGATGGCGGCTAAAAATACGTTCTCTACTTTTGGAATGATGATGTCGGATTTCATCTTTATTTTTTAGTATTAAGACATGCAGTAAATATTGCGTTCACAATTCACTTTTTACGTTATTTCACGCCTCTTTCTATTTTTTACTGAAAACATCTATAAATCAAACCCTAAATTAACCCCTAATTTCATCGCAATAATTTTCGTAATACGTTGTTTAAGTTCAGGTATTTTAATACTTTCGATGACTTCGTTTGAAAACGCATACATTAATAACGCTTTGGCCTCTTTTTTCGGGATGCCGCGTTGTTGCATATAGAACATCGCACTTTCGTCTAGCTGACCAATGGTGCAACCGTGTGAACATTTGACATCATCGGCAAAAATTTCCAATTGTGGTTTGGCGTTGATGGTGGCTTTGTCGCTCAATAAAATATTGTTGTTTTGCTGAAAAGCATCGGTTTTTTGGGCTTCTTTTTCTACGAAGATTTTTCCGTTGAAAACGCCTGTGGAACTTCCTCCTAAAATAGTTTTATAGTTTTGATGGCTTTCGCAATTGGGTGTGGCGTGATTCACTAAAGTAAAATGATCCACGTGTTGCTTGTCGCCAATAATTGTAATCCCTTTTAAGGTGGAATCAATTCGCTCGCCAAAATGATAGAAATTCAAGTTGTTTCTCGTGATATTTCCACCAAAAGAAAACGTATGGACGGCTACTCTACTCTCTTGTTTTTGAGAAATATAGGTGTTGTCAATCAAATTGGCAGTTTGTCCGTCGTTTTGAATTTTATAATAATCAACAATCGCTCTTTTTTGAGCAAAAATTTCGGTAACCGAATTGGTTAATACCGGATTGCTGTTCAAACTTTGGTGACGTTCGATGATTTGCACGTGAGCATTTTCGCCTACAATAATCAAATTTCGGGGTTGAACCATCAACGCACTTTCAACTCCGGTAGAAAAATGTATGATTTCAATCGGTTTATCGGCCACTTTACTTTTTGGAATGTTAATGTATGCACCTTCTTGAGCAAAAGCAGTATTTAAAGTGGTTAAACTTTCATCTTTGCTGGCAATTTGGTTGAAATACGTGTCCAAAATCATCTTGTATTTTGGTTTAGTCAATACCGATGAAAGTAAGCAAACATCAATTCCATCGTGCGTTGTAGACGACATAAACGAGCTGAACTTTCCATCTACAAAAACCAACTTATAGGTGTCGATTTCATGAAGAAAATATTCTTTTACTTCTTTAAATTCAACCGAATTTTCTCTTTTTGGAAAAACAGAGAAATCGTTTTTTAGTACTGAATTCAGTGAGGTATATTTCCAAGCTTCCTCTTTTTTGGTGGGGAAACCTTTGTTTTCAAAGTTTTTGATGGCAAAAGTTCGAATGTCGTGTAACTGTGCAGTTACGTCAACTTTTTCTTCAAAAGCCATGAAGGACGATACTAATTTTTCTTTTAAATCCATTTTAAATGTTGAGATTTTAAAAATCTACAAATATTTTATCTTCAACCATTAAGGTATTAAGTTTCATTAAGCATTACAACTTAATTTCCTTAATCTCGTAATGGTTTAAATTTAATTTTTAAACTTCTTGTTCTTGTTTTATCCAGTCATAACCTCTTTCTTCCAGCTCAAGAGCCAATTCCTTTCCGCCCGATTTTACGATTTTTCCGTCCATCAAAACGTGTACAAAATCTGGGATGATGTAATCTAATAAACGTTGATAATGCGTGATTACTAAAACGGCATTGTCGTTGCTTTTTAATTTGTTTACGCCGTTTGCTACAATTCGTAAGGCGTCAATGTCTAAACCTGAATCGGTTTCATCCAAGATGGCTAATTTGGGTTCCAACATCGCCATTTGAAAAATTTCGTTACGCTTTTTTTCTCCACCCGAAAAACCTTCGTTTAACGAACGAGACAAAAACTTACGGTCAATTTCTAATAATTCTGATTTTTCACGAATCAATTTCAGCATTTCATTTGCTGGCATTTCTTCTTTTCCGTTGGCTTTTCTGCTTTCGTTGATGGCTGTTTTCATAAAATTCGTTACCGAAACTCCCGGGATTTCTACCGGATATTGAAAGGATAAGAAAACGCCTTTGTGAGCTCGTTCTTCCGGAGCTAAATCGGCTAAATCTTCACCTAATAATTCTACTGAACCTTCGGTTACATCAAACGTTTCATTTCCGGCAATTACAGCGGAAAGTGTACTTTTTCCTGATCCGTTTGGTCCCATAATGGCGTGAACTTCTCCAGCTTTGATTTCAAGGTTGATGCCTTTTAGTATTTCTTTGTCTTCGATAGAAGCGTGTAAATTTTTTATGCTTAACATTTTGTTTTTATTTTAAACCATTAAGGTATTACGATTCATTAAGTTTTTTATCCAACAGAGCCTTCAAGTGAAATCTCCAACAATTTCTGAGCTTCTACGGCAAATTCCATTGGTAATTTATTCAATACTTCTTTGCTGAAACCATTTACAATTAACGCAATCGCTTTTTCGGTTGGAATGCCGCGTTGATTGCAATAAAAAACTTGGTCTTCTCCGATTTTTGAAGTCGTTGCTTCGTGTTCAATTTTGGCAGATGTATTTTTACTTTCGATGTATGGAAAAGTATGTGCTCCACAATTATTTCCCATCAAAAGCGAATCACATTGCGAAAAGTTTCGGGCATTATCAGCATTGGCACTTATTCGAACCAAACCACGGTAACTATTTTGTGATTTTCCGGCAGAAATTCCTTTCGAAATAATGGTTGATTTGGTGTTTTTTCCCAAATGAATCATCTTTGTTCCGGTGTCAGCTTGTTGGTGATTATTGGTTACAGCAATAGAATAAAATTCGCCAATCGAATTATTTCCTTTTAAAATTACAGAAGGATATTTCCAAGTAATGGCTGAACCGGTTTCGACTTGCGTCCACGAAATTTTCGCGTTTTTCTCGCAAATGCCTCGTTTCGTTACAAAATTAAAAACGCCACCTTTTCCTTCTTTGTTCCCGGGATACCAGTTTTGTACGGTTGAATATTTTATTTCGGCATCATCCATCGCAATTAATTCCACCACAGCGGCGTGCAATTGATTTTCGTCACGGCTTGGAGCAGTACAACCTTCTAAATAAGAAACATAACTGCCTTCATCGGCAATTAATAACGTTCGTTCAAACTGACCCGTTCCCGCTTGATTGATTCGGAAATAAGTGGATAATTCCATCGGACAACGAACGCCTTTTGGAATATAACAAAAACTTCCGTCTGAAAAGACGGCGGAATTCAAAGCCGCATAAAAATTATCTCGTTGCGGCACAACTGTTCCTAAATACTTTTGAACCAACTCCGGATGTTCTTTAATTGCATCTGAAATCGAACAGAAAATAATTCCTTTTTCGTTTAATGTTTTTTTGAAAGTCGTGGCTACAGAAACAGAATCCACCACAATGTCCATCGCCACATTATTCATTTTTTTCTGTTCATCAATCGAAATTCCGAGCTTTTTATACATGGCTAGCAATTCCGGATCAACATCATCCAATGTTTTATTCGGATCGGCTTTTTTTGGAGCGGAATAATACGAAATCGCTTGAAAATCGGGTTTTTCATAATGAACATTTGCCCATTCGGGTTCAATCATTTCTTGCCAAGCACGAAACGCTTCTAAACGCCAATCGGTCATCCATTGCGGCTCCTCCTTTTTCACAGAAATCGCCCGAACAATATCTTCGTTTAACCCAATAGGAAAAGTTTCCGAGTCTAATTCGGTGTAAAATCCGTATTCGTATTCTTTGGTTTCGAGTTCAACTTTTAAATCGTCCTCTGTATATTTTGCCATTTTTTTTATTTTTTTTTAAACCATTAAGAAATTTAGGGACATTAAGTTTTCCTGTCCTTATGGCTCAGTTTTAAAGTGAAAAACTCTCCCCACAACCACACGTTCTGTTCGCATTTGGGTTGTTAAACACAAATCCTTTGCCGTTTAAACCGCCTGAAAATTCTAAAATTGTTCCCGCTAAATAGAGAAAACTCTTTTTTTCAACGGCTACACGTATATTATTGTCTTCAAAAACTTTATCGTTTTCTCCAATTTCTTTGTCAAATTTTAAATCATAGGACAAACCGGAACAGCCACCGCTTTTTACGCCTACGCGAACGTAATCTCGGGCTGCATCAAAACCATCATCTTCCATTAAATGGATGATTTTCTTTTTGGCTGTATCTGAAACTTTTATCATGTGCTATTTTGATTTTGTCTAAATAAAGGACAAATATACAGTAAATCGAGAAATTTTAAACAAATTCTAACATTTTTATAACGAATAAATGGATAGAAAATAGTTATAATAAGCTCTCAAAAAGATAAGTTTTTAGTAATTTGCAAAAAATTTATAGCAATAACATTACATTTATGAAACTTTACCCCATTCAAGCCGGAAACTTTAAACTAGACGGCGGTGCCATGTTTGGCGTGGTGCCCAAAACCATTTGGAACCGAACAAATCCAGCCGACGAAAACAACCTCATCGATATTGCCGCTCGTTGTTTGTTGATGGAAGATGGAAATCGATTAACTTTGATTGATACCGGAATGGGTAACAAACAATCCGATAAATTTTTTGGATATTATTCGCTTTGGGGCGAACATTCGTTAGATAAGTCATTGGCAAAATATGGGTTTCATCGTGATGATGTAACCGATGTTTTTATGACTCACCTTCATTTTGATCATTGCGGTGGAAGCGTCAATTGGAATAAGGATAAAACCGGATACGAAGTCGCTTTTAAAAATGCAAAATTCTGGACGAATGAGAATCATTGGGAATGGGCAACCAAACCTAATTCACGAGAAAAAGCTTCTTTTTTGCATGAAAATATCATTCCGATGCAGGAAAGTGGTCAGTTGAATTTCATCAAAAGACCAAATAGTGATTTTGGCTTTTCGGAAGAACTGAATTTCGGAATTTTTTATGCGGATGGTCATACTGAAAAACAAATGCTTCCACACATCCAATACCAAGATAAAACCATTGTTTTTTGTGCAGATTTATTGGCTACGGCAGGACATATTCCCATTCCTTATGTGATGGGATATGATACCCGACCGCTTTTAACCTTAGATGAAAAAGCCAAATTTATGAATGCCGCAGCGGAAAACAATTACTATTTATTTTTAGAACACGATGCTCACAATGAAATCATCACCGTTGAAAAAACCGAAAAAGGGGTTCGATTGAAAGAGGTGTTTTTATGTGAAGATATCTTAAGTTCGTGTTAATCATCTGTAGAAAAATTTAAAATCAGTTATTTTTACCTCAAATTTTAATTTATGAACGCAATAAAATCAATCGTTTTTTTAGGATTATCGTCTTTATTTTTAGTTGGATGTAGTGCTTCAAAATCATCCTTTACCAATTTAAAACCACTTACTTCTGAAACTGTTCCACTTAAAAATGCTAAAATTTCTGATACAGAATTGTTGCGATGGAGTCATTTAGATTTGATTAAAGACACGATTCCAGGAATGAGTGTGGATCGTGCATATGAAGAACTATTAAAAGGAAAAAAAGGTCAGAGAGTAATTGTTGCCGTAATTGATAGTGGCACCGATATTGAGCACGAAGATCTAAAAGGTCGGATTTGGACCAACGCAAAGGAAATTCCCGGAAACGGAATTGACGATGACAATAACGGTTATATTGACGACATTCACGGATGGAATTTTTTGGGCGATGTAGTTAATGAAACATTAGAAATGACTCGTATCGTAAGAAAAGGCGATGATGGTTCTGAAACCTTTAAAAAAGCTAAGAAAAAATTAGACGAAAAGAAAAACGAAGCGTTGATGAACAAACAACAAATCGATTTTATTCTAGCGGCTGACAAAGGAATTTTAGAACATTTGAAAAAAGAAGATTATACGTTACAAGATGTAAAATCCATCCTAACCACTAATCCAACGCTGGGGAATTATAAAATGGCGATGATGCAATTTTTAGCCAATTCTTCCCGCGAAGAGTTTATGAAAGGTGTAAAAGAATATGGCGAACACATTTATGATCAATTGAATTATAATTTGAATACAGAATACGACGGACGAAAAATTTTAGGTGACAACTATGAAGATTTCTCCACCAAATTCTACGGAAACAACCAAGTTTGGGGTCCGGATAAAAAACATGCGTTACACGGAACACACGTTGCCGGAATTATTGCTCAAGTGAGAGGAAATAATTTAGGTGGTGATGGTGTGGCAACCAATGTAGAAATCATGGCTATTCGTGCCGTTCCAAACGGAGATGAATACGACAAAGACATCGCTCTTGCCATCCGATATGCAGCAGATAATGGTGCTAAAGTAATCAACGGAAGTTTTGGAAAAGGATTCTCTCCTCAAAAAGAATGGGTTCACGAAGCCATTCAATATGCGGCAAGTAAAGATGTTTTGTTCGTTCACGCAGCCGGAAATGACGGCGAAGATTTAAACATGGTTGAAAGCTATCCAAATGACCGTGTAGGCGATAACGAAATTGCCGATAACTTCATCAAAATTGGTGCTTTAAACTTTTATTACGGTTCCAAAACGGTTGCTGATTTTTCAAATTATGGTAAAACCGATGTGGATGTTTTTGCCCCTGGTGTAAAAATTTATGCTACCGTTCCTGATAACAAATACGAACACCAACAAGGAACGTCAATGGCATCGCCAAATGCAGCTGGAGTTGCGGCTTTAATTCGTTCGTATTATCCAACGTTAACCGCTCCGCAAGTGAAACAAATTTTGAAAGAAAGCGGTGTTGCAATCAACAAAACAGTGGTTATTGCCGGTGATGCTTCCAACAAATTGCCGTTTGCTGAACTATCCACTTCCGGAAAAATTGTCAATGCGTATAATGCGTTGTTGATGGCGGATAAAATAGCAAAATCATCAGGAAACGTTTCAAAATAAATTCTTAAATCTATTGTTATGAGAAAGGCTTCTTTACTCCTTTTTGTTGTTTTTTCTAATTTACTTTCCGCCCAAAACAACGCAAATCCAGGCTATTGGCAACAACAAGCCTATTATAAAATGGATTTCTTTATGGATGTGAAAACCTTTCAATACAAAGGAACGCAGGAGTTAGAATATACCAATAATTCACCTGACACGCTACGCAAAGTGTTTTATCATTTGTATTTTAATGCATTTCAGCCGGGAAGCGAAATGGATATTCGGCTACAAACGATTACCGATCCCGATAAACGAATGGTAAAAAGTTTTAAAGTAGGCGACAAAGAAGTCAAAGAAAGTAGAATTTCTACTTTAAAACCTGATCAAATTGGTTATTTAAAAATCAATAATTTTAAACAAGACGGACAAGTTGCTTCGACAAAAGTAGTGGGCACCATTTTAGAAGTTACGTTAGTAAAACCAATTCTCCCTAAATCAAAATCAACTTTTACATTAGATTTTGACGGACAAGTACCGGAGCAAGTGCGTCGTTCGGGAAGAAATAGTGCTGAAGGAGTTGCTCTTTCGATGACGCAATGGTATCCGAAAATGTGTGAATTTGACTTTGAAGGATGGCATGCTGATCCTTATATTGGTAGAGAATTTCACGGTGTTTGGGGAAATTATGACGTAAAAATTACAATTGATAAAAACTACACGATTGGTGCTTCGGGCTATTTGCAAAACAAAAACGAAATTGGTCACGGCTATCAAGACGAAGGTGTAGAAGTTAAACATCCTCGAAAAACCAAAAACCTAACGTGGCATTTCGTAGCTCCAATGGTACACGATTTTGCTTGGGGTGCAGATGACGAATATATTCACGATAAAATTATGGGTGAAAACGGTGTCGAGCTTCATTTCTTATACAAAAATGATAAAGAAATCCTCGAAAACTGGAAAGCGTTACAACCCAAAACAGCAGAATTACTCAGTTTTTTTAATAAAACAATTGGTGTTTATCCGTACAAACAATATTCAGTCATTCAAGGTGGAGATGGCGGAATGGAATATGCCATGTGTACGCTAATCACCGGAAAACGTTCATTAGGCAGTTTGGTGGGCGTTACCGCTCACGAATTGGCACACACGTGGTTTCAACACGTTTTGGCAACCAATGAAAGTAAACACGAATGGATGGACGAAGGATTTACTTCTTTCATTTCCGACATGGCGATGACCCAAGTTATGCCGCCTAAAAACAAAAAAGAAGATGATAACCCATTTCAAAGTGCGTATAACAACTATTTCTATATGGTGAGCACCGGTCGTGAGCAACCGCAATCTACGCATGCTGATCGGTATGATGAAAATATGGTTTACGGAATTTCCTCTTATAGCAAAGGAACGGTTTTCCTGACCCAATTGGCGTATGTGATTGGCATGGAGAATATGTTTAAAACCTTAAAACGCTATTACCATGATTATCAATTTACGCATCCAACGCCCAATGATTTTAAACGTTCGGCCGAACGCGTTTCAGGAGCGGTTTTGGATTGGTATCTGGTGGATTGGACGCAAACCACCAACACCATTGATTACAGCATAAAAAACATCGACGATAGCGGAAAAGTCACCTTAGAACGCATCGGAAGAATGCCTATGCCGTTGGATATTTTGGTAGCCTATGAAGACGGCACCGTTGAAAGTTTTTACATTCCCAACCCATTGATGCGATGGGAAAAAGAAAACCCGTATCCGCAAGTAAAACGAACCGTTTTAAAAGGCTGGGATTGGGCGTATCCAACGTATGAATTGCCACTTTCACAGGAAAAATCAAAAATTAAATCGGTGGTGATTGACCCGAGTGGTTTAATGGCCGATGTGAATCAAGAGAACAATAGTTATCCTAAAACGAAATAAAGAGAGAATCCGGACGATGAGTTCGGATTTTTTTGTTTGAAAAACAATACTTATTCACTCAAAACCTTTTTGTACTTTTGCCGCATGACCTTCACCTATCCCAAAAACGAAAAACTAAAAAGCCAAAAGCAGATTGATTTGCTGTTTTCGGAGGGGAAATCGGTTTCCAAATATCCGTTGCGGTTGGTTTTTGCTCCGGTGGAATTGGAGAAAGACGAGAAAATTAAGTTTGGAGTTTCGGTTTCTAAGAAATATTTCAAAAAAGCTGTCGATCGCAATTACTACAAACGGTTGCTTCGCGAATGTTATCGGTTGAATAAAAAAATCTTATTAGACAACTTCGATAAACCGTATGCAATGATGTTTTTTTACCAAAGCAAAGAAGCCATGACTTTTGCCGAAATGAATGAAAAAACGATTCAACTTTTTGAAAAGTTTATCAAGGAAATTCAGTCGTAAAAATTGGTTCAATTGTTGTTGTACGTTTTTTGATAAATTTTCGTTTTAATTCTAAATCAATCCTTTATGAAATTAGCTGTAGCCTTTCTCTCGCTGTTGGTATTTCCGTTGATGTGTGGCGGAAATCCTGATACTACCGAATATACCACCGAAGTAATGGAAGAAGCTGCTCCGGCAATGATAGACGACAAAGCCGTTTCAGGAAATTTTGAAGCCCAAACTGAACAAAAAATCATCAAAGAAAGTAATCTTCGCTATGAGACGCAAGATTTAGAGGCTACGTATCAGCAAATTATCTCTTCTGCTAAGAAAAATAAAGCCTATGTGCAGAGCGACACAGAAGGAAAAGATTATAATTCACTTTACCGAACGATTACGATTCGCATACCAAACGCCAATTTTGATACCTTTTTGGCTGATGTGGGAAAAGGTGTAGCCTATTTTGATCGAAAAGAAATTTCTGCCAAAGACGTTACTGCCGAATTCATTGATATTGAAGCTAGACTGAAAGCCAAGAAAACATTGGAAGAACGCTATCTTCAATTATTAACTAAAGCCACCAAAGTTTCTGAAATACTAGAAATTGAAAAAGAATTATCAACCATTCGTGAAGAAATTGAAGCCAAAGAAGGACAATTAAAGTACTTGCAAAACCGGGTTTCGTTGAGCACTGTCACCATCGAATTCTACAAAAAAGTAGCCAATGAAGACAATGCAACGGTTTCGTATGGTACTAAAATGTGGAACGCCATCAAATCCGGTTGGAACGGAATTTCGAGTTTCTTTATCGGATTGCTTCATATTTGGCCATTTATTCTTATTTTAGTGGCTGTTATTTTATTCATTAGAAAAAAACTGAGCAAGAAAAATGTATAATACCCGATTTAAAAAATTCAAAAAACGCTATATCATTCCCGTAATTTTAAGTGGATTTATTTTTGTTGGTAGTAGTTTCAGAGAAGACTTTTTTGAAATTGCCAAGCAAATTGAAATCTTCACTAATTTGTTTAAAACCGTGAACATGAACTATGTTGACGAAACCAATCCGGGTGAAATGATGGATAAAGCCATCAAGAGTATGTTGGCCGATTTAGATCCGTACACCAACTATTTTAACGAAGGTGATGTGGTGAAATTCAAAATCAACAATACGGGTGAATATACAGGAATTGGTGCCCTAATTACCCGAAAAGAAGGCAAAATTATTATTAAAGAACCTTATAAAGACTATCCGGCAGATAAAGCAGGGCTGAAAGCCGGCGACGAGATTTTTCAAATTGGCGATGTTAATTTAAAAGACTACAAAGAAGATGCTTCAGCTTTGATGCGAGGTGTCAAAAACACCAAGGTTGAAGTGAAGTTCATCCGTCAAGGAAAAACACAAAATGCCACCATTGTCTTAGACGAAGTGGAAGTGAAAGCCGTTCCGTTTTATGGAAAAGTAGATGACAAAACTGGTTATATTGTGCTTTCGCAATTCAACCGAAAAGCTTCTTTTGAAACGCAAGCGGCTTTACTGGATTTAAAAACGCAAGGAGCCGAACGCATCATTTTAGATTTACGTGGAAACCCGGGAGGTTTGTTGAACGAAGCGGTGAATATTTGCAATCTTTTTGTACCAAAAGGCGAAGTGATTGTAACCACCAAATCAAAAATTGAAAAACACAATCAATCGTACAAAACCACGCGGGAACCCATTGATTTAGATATTCCGGTCGTAGTTTTGGTAGATGGAAAAAGTGCCTCTGCCAGCGAAATTGTAGCCGGAGCTTTGCAAGATTTAGACCGTGCCATTGTGGTCGGGAGTCGAAGCTTTGGGAAAGGTTTGGTACAGCGACCGTTGGATTTGACGTATGGAACGCAAGTAAAAGTTACGATTTCTCGCTATTATACGCCTTCCGGCAGATGTATTCAGGCATTGGATTATTCCAAAAAAGATGTTAACGGAAAAGCAATTAAAACAGATGCGAAAAACTTTAATGCTTTTAAAACCAAAAAAGGAAGAACGGTTTATGATGGTGGTGGAATTCAGCCGGATGTGGAATTGGAAGAAACTAAATTGAGTTCCATAGCCGAAGCTCTTCAACGAAATGATGCGGTTTTTAATTATGCTACGGTTTATTTTTATAAAAATCCAAATTTAGGCACAAAGATTCCAACCATTTCCGAAGCCGATTTTAATGATTTTAAAGCGTTTTTAAAGAAAGAAAACTTTTCGTTTGATACCGACACTGAAAAACAATTGAAAAAGACAATAGAAGCTGCTCAAGTTGAAAAAATTGACGAAAACATCAAAACCGAATACCAAAATTTAATGACTGCGTTACGAAAAAGTGAAGATATCCAGTTGAATAAAAATCAATCTGAAATTAAAGAATTGCTATTGGACGAATTGATAAAACGCTATCAATATAAAGAAGGACTTTATCAATACTACATTCAAAACAATTCTGAAGTTAAAAAAGCAACTTCCATTTTAGCTAATGCTTCCGAATACAATAAAATTCTTTTAAAATGATAAAAAAACGGGTTTTAGTCTTTTTGTTGCTAATGAATCTTGGTCTTTTTGCTCAAGAAGAAATCGTTCAGTCGATTTATTTTCAAACGAATAAATCAGATGTTGAAACAAAATACACAAACGAATTGCTTAGTTTTCTTCAAAAAACAGATAGCACTCGTGTAGAAAGCATCGAAATTTTTGGCTATTGTGACGATGTGGGTAAAGACGATTATAACCGAAAATTATCGACCGAACGAGCCAATAAAGTCAAAGCCGAAATCACTAAAAGCGGCATCAAAAGCAAAATCATTGTAACGATTGAAGGAAAAGGCCGCATTTTGATTGATGATGATATTGACGAAAATCTTCCGGAAATTCGTTCCAAAAACCGGCGAGTAGATGTGGTGTTGAACATGAAACCGGAACCCGAAGAAGAAATTAAACTGCCCGGTGTTTATACCACATTTAACAAAGAGAATATTGTTGGGGATCGCATTATGCTTTCGGACATGATTTTTGAAAGAGGAAGTAGTAAACTTTCCATTAAAAGTAAAAACCAGCTCGACAAAATTGCCCGTATGTTGTTGAAAAACAAAAATATTAACATCGAAGTGCAAGGTCATGTCTGCTGCACGCCGCCAAACCACAAAGAGGCAATTGACAAAGAAACCAAGAAACGAAAACTGTCGCACAACCGTGCAGAAGCCGTTTACAAATACCTCGTCATAAAGAAAGTCCCTAAAACCAGAATGACTTTTAAAGGCTACGGAAACACGAAACCTTTGGGCAAAAGTCCGGAATTGGATAGACGGGTAGAGTTGGTGATTACGAAGGTGTAGCAGTGTTTTCGCTTCATTTGAATGTGCTCAATGTCATTGTCCAAATAAATCTTCCTATTTTTATAAAGCTTATTTTAAAACAATGAAAAAATCACTTTTTATATTAATTTTTATTTTTTGTGGATGTAAAGAAAAAATAAATAGGCATGATAATAAACCTATGAATCACAGTTATGTAGAAGATTATAACGACAAGGATAAAATTGATGAACTTTGTAAAAGAGTTTTGCTAGAAGGAGATACTTTAGCTTTCAGAGAACTGAAATATATTTATTTGATTAGTGAACACTCCGAAGAATTCCTATACTTTTCAACTGTCATGGCAGAAAAATATAATTATGGTTCTGCATTCCAAACAAACTACGACATTTTAAAACTCTCTAATCAAAGTACGCAGAAAAAATTGGCTATTTATAATTTGCTAAAATCTTATGAGTTGGGAAATAAAAATGATATCGAAAGAATAACTGAGATGTTCCCAAATGGAATACCTAAAGCTGTTGAATATTTTGATAAATAAAGTAAATTTTCTTTTAAAAATCTAAATGATATTACAGCTTTTCTATTTTATCAGGATTTTGATGCGTATTAAAAACCGCATTCAGAAAAACTGTTTTTGAAGGTTCATCCACAATAAAAAAAGCGATGTAAGGAAACTTTTTAAACGGTAAGTACCTGTAATTACTGTCGTGAAATTGATAGAAAGGATTTTTCTGAAGAGCTTTATATACTTTTTGATAATCATCTAAAAAAGCAAGAGCTACTTTTTTATTAGTTTTTTCGATATAATATTCTACAGCATTATCAATATTTTTCAACGCAATAGGAGAAACAATAATCTTATAAGCCATACTTGCTTTTTAAATCACTATAGACTGTTTCAGCATCGGTATAGTATTTTTTATCTAAACCAACTTGGTCATCCAATTGCTTTTTTTGCTCACCACTTAGAGAAAATGGCTTTTCTTTAGAAATCTCAAACTTAATTTTCAAGGCTTTCATAAATGCTTTTACAGCTTCTATTTGTGCATCATCTAGTGGGTGAATGGTTATATTAAGTGGTGTCATATCTAATTTAATTTAGGCATTACAAATATAAGAAAAAATTAACTACTTCCGTTTCATCTCAATATGCGGAATATCATCCTCCAAATAAACCTCACTCGTTTGCTCAAACCCTAAATTTTCATAGAATTTTTGAAGGTATAATTGAGCGGAAATGGTAATGTTGTTTTCGTTTAATTCTGTTTGGGTCGTTGCAATAGCTTCTTGCATCAAATCATAACCCCATTTTTTATCGCGGTAGGATTGCTTGACTACTACTCTGCCGATGGACGCTTCTTCAAAATAATCGCCGGGTTTAAAAATGCGGACATAGGCAACGATTTCGTTATTATATGTTCCAATAAGGTGAAGAGCTTTCTCATCTTTGCCGTCGATGTCTTGGTACACGCAATTTTGCTCCACCACAAACACTTCGCTACGCAATTGCAGCACATTGTAAAGTTCGATTAGAGAAAGCTCGTTAAATCGCTTTATTTGGAATTGTAATTTCATTAAAATAGTTTCACAAGTTCTTCCGGCGAATTTAATAAAAGTTACCGATACATTTTTTAGAAAACGAAACTTATAGCAGTTTCACCGATTTGATGATGGATTCTAACTCGTGCATGATGTCGCGTTTAGCCAAGGAAGGGTTGTAGCAAAAACCTTCAATCACCAAATAACGATTGTTTTTTTCGTCTCTGATGGCATAATTGATGAAAGGACCAGCCATGAAATCGTTTTTCAATTCCCATGTTCCTTTGGTTTCGTATGTTTTCTTACCATTTAGCATGATATTGAACAAATAAGGCGAATAAGCTGCTTCAGTAATCATGTAGGTGTTGGGAAGTGTTCCTTCAATGTGCTTTTGCCCAATGGAATCACGCATTTGAATGATAGTGGCAATCGTGTTTGTGTCTTTTTGAAATGTATTTAAAGGAACTTCGTAAATCAACACACTAGCATTTCCGGAGGGAAGTTCTTTTCTAATCCAAAAGAATTTATCCTCTTCGATAATATAACGATAGGCCGTAGGAAGCTTTAAACTGGCTTTGAAATTCTTTTTGATTTTTGCATCGTCAAGCAGCGATTTTGAAATTCTGCGTTGATTTTCAACAATATCGGTTTGCTTGAACTTATTGATGATTTCCGGAGCATGTTTTTCTAACAAACTCACAATTTCGGCAACAGAACTTCCTGTAATATGAGCCACGTTTTGTGGTTTGGCAAACTCATTTTCAACTAATTCAAAATCGTTGTTTTCTTTTTTCAAAACCACCAGAATGTTTCGGCTGTTGGTCATGAAACCTTCAAATAAATTGGGAGCATATTGTTTTATAGTAAACAATGGTTCTTCCTGTGGCAAACCATCTACCGGTGTGGCAAAAATAGTTCTAATGCTGTCGCCTACTTCGCCATTCCAAAGTTGATTTTCGATAATAACCGACAAATGATTGATTTTTCCGGAAGATTCTTTTAAAAGATCTTCTCTATTTTCCTCTTTGCAAGAAATAAATAATAAGGTAACAAACAGTAAAATAACAACTCTTTTCATGATGGTTTTTTCTGGTGGAATGAACTTTTTTATCCGCTGATTTTAAGTTTCATTCCCGGTTTAATATTTTTACCACTAATACCGTTCCATTTTTTTAAATCTGATACCGTTACGCCTTTAATTTTTTGCGAAATACTGAATAATGAATCACCTTTTTGCACAATATATACTTTTTCAGACTTGTAAGGTGATTGTTTTTCAGGCTTTTTCACTTTTATTTCGGCCACAACCACTTCTTCATCGGCTGGAAGCATAATTTTTAAAGATGAACCTAATTTGATATTGTTATCCTCTAATTCGTTCCACTCTTTCAATTCATCAATCGTTACACCATATTTTTTTGATAAAGAACTCAAACTTTCACCGCTTTGAACGATGTGGTTTTCAGTTTTTTGTTTCACTAAAGCAGTCACAATTAATTTTGAACCGGACTGAATTGTTTCTTCTTCCAGACTATTCCACGCTTTTAATTCTTCACTAGTTACATCATATTTTTGAGCAATGCTGAATAAACTTTCGCCTTTTTCAACTACGTGAAATTTAGCAGTTTCAACTGATTTTGCTTTTACTTTGATTGTATCGTTTGAAACTACTGCTTTAGAAACAGGAACTTCAACCGCTTTTTTAGGTACATCCGCTACTCTTTCTTCCTTAACGATTTTTAAACTCCTTCCTGCAGCAATGTTATTCGATTTTAATCCGTTCCAGCGTTTTAATTCGGTGACTGAAACACCATTTCGTTGCGCAATTAATCCTAATGATTCACCTCGTTTCACTTTATGATATTTCGTTTTGGAAATCATCGAAACATCGGTAGAAGTAGCTACCATTTCTTGCGATGAGAACGGCTTTTCACGCTTATTAAAATCATAATCGCAATACGCATAAATTTGATTTTCATTCGATGTAAACACCGCTACTTTATCCAATGGCAAACGAACAAAATGTTTTTTATCCGCTTGGTACGGAATAAAATCTCTTTTATAAGAAGGGTTTAAAAACTGTAATTGTTCCACCGAAATATCTAATAATTCTGAAATTTGTTTGAAAGACATTTTATTTTTAACCAAAATCGTATCGGTTGCAAAATGATTCACAATCGGTTTTTGTGGTGTGATACCGTGTTCTTTGTGGTATTCAAACACATACATCGTTGCAATAAAAGCCGGCACATAACCTTGCGTTTCTTTTGGTAAAAAAGGTCTGATGTTCCAATAATTTTGCTTTCCGCCCGAACGACGAATTGCTTTACTCACATTTCCAGGTCCTGCGTTATAAGATGCTAAAACCAAGTCCCAGTCACCAAATATTTTATACATGTTTACCATGTATTGACAAGCGGCATCAGTTGCTTTCAGCATATCACTGCGTTCGTCTGTATATGTGGTGATGTCTAAGTTGTATTGTTTTCCGGTTCCGTACATGAATTGCCACAAACCGGTTGCTCCCATTCTTGAAACGGCTCTTGGATTTAAAGCAGATTCAACAACAGCCAAGTATTTAATTTCCAACGGAACATTGTATTTTGATAACGCTTCTTCAAAAATCGGAAAATAATATTGTGATAAGGCCATCAAACGTTCGTAAGATCTCTTTCTATTTTTAAGATAATGTTTGATAATATTTTCTAAACCGGGATTGTATTCGATATGAAAAGCCGATTTTGCGTCTAATGCTTTTAATCGTTCTTTCAGCAATTCGGTTGATAAATCATAGTCAACTTTTTGATCAATATTTGTGTTTTCGATGTCTGCAATCATTTCGCTGTACAAATCCTGATTGCTCAATTCGGTCATCCAACGTTCTTCTACACAAGCAGCAATGTCGTGTTTTTGAAAGGTTGATTTAATAGAATCTAAATAGGATAATTTTGGTTCTACAGACAAATTTACATCCGCAAGCGTTGATTCTTGGGCATAAAAAGTAGTCGCAGAAAATAGAACAACGAGGAGTGTGGTATTTCGTAAATTCATTCTTTCGTGGTTAATGTTTTATTTGTCAATAGGTTAAGCGTACTTGCAAACATAATTAAGTTAAACGGTATAAAGCGTTTATTTATTGTTAAAAAACTTTTTTTAACTTAAAATGGCAGCAATACCTGGCAAGGTGCGTCCTTCCAGCATTTCTAACATTGCTCCGCCACCGGTAGAAACATAGCTCATTTTTGGCTCCAATCCGAATTGTTTAACGGCTGCAACAGAATCCCCTCCACCCACGAGCGAAAAAGCTCCGTTTGCAGTTGCTTCAGCAATATAATTTCCTAATGTGATGGTTCCTTTGGCAAATGATTCCATTTCAAAAACACCAAGCGGTCCGTTCCACAAAATCGTTTTGGAATTCATGATTACTTCTTTGAAATTTTCTAATGATTTTGGTCCGGCATCCAAACCTTGCCATCCGTCCGGAATTTCGCGAACATCAACAATTTTGGTATTGGCATCGTTTGAAAAAGCATCGGCAGCCACAACATCAACCGGAATATGAATATGCACATTTTTTTCTTTCGCTAAATGCAAAATATCCAAAGCCATTTGCATTTTATCATCTTCGCAGATCGAATCGCCTACTTTTCCGCCTAAGGCTTTCACGAAAGTAAATGTCATTCCACCACCAATAATCATGTGATCTACTTTGTCTAAGATATTCTCGATAACCGTGATTTTAGACGATACTTTAGATCCTCCTAAAATGGCTGTAACCGGTTTTTCGCTGTCTTTTAAAACTTTGTTTAAACTTTCAATTTCTTTGGCCAATAAGGTTCCGAAACATTTATCCTTTGGAAAAAACTGAGCAATAATCGTGGTTGAAGCATGTGCTCTGTGAGCTGTTCCAAATGCATCATTCACATAAATGTTGCCCAAAGAAGCTAATTTTTTAGAAAAATCGACATCGCCGGCTTCTTCTTCTTTATAAAAACGGAGATTTTCTAACAATAAAACTTCACCGGGTTTTAAATCGGCAGCAGCTTGTTCAGCCACGCTTCCGATGCAATCAGAAGCAAATTTCACCTGAACGCCAAGAACTTCTTCTGTTTTTGAAACGATATGCTTAAGTGAATATTTTTCTTCAACACCTTTTGGTCTTCCTAAATGCGACATTAAAATCACGCTTCCTCCGTCGGCTAAGATTTTATCGATGGTTGGTTTTGCTCCTTCAATTCGGTTGACATCGGTTACATTGAAATTTTCATCCAACGGAACATTAAAATCAACACGAACTAATGCTTTTTTATTTTTAAAATTGAAGTCGAATAACGTTTTCATGGTTTTATAGTTTTTATTTTTTTTGGAAAGACAAATATAAAATTTTAGAATTTAAAATGGATTGATAATAATCATGTTTGCAATTATTTATTCATATTGACTACTAAAATCCACATTTCTTCGGAATATAAATTATTTAAATTATTCTCAATGAGCTTGTCTGCTTCTTCTTTGGAAGTAATGTATCCCAGATAAACATACATGTAATTATTAGTTGGATTTACAAAATAATTTGGGTTAAGTCCTCTGTCTCTTAGAACTTTCATAAACCGGGCGGCGTTTACTCTTTCATTAAAAACATTTACCACCAAATAATAGCCTTTGGGCGTATCGATATCGTTTAAAACTTCTACTGGTTTGTTTTCTTTCTGTTTTTCTGATTTAACTGTTTCAGAAGCAACAACCGGTTTTGATTCTGGTGTTACCTCGGCTGTTTTAGGAACTTTGGCCACATCCGGCTTTATTGAAGTTTTTGGTTCTTCTGTTTCAACAACAGTTTCTTCTGTTTTGGAAGTTAATGGTTTTGAAGCATCTTTTTTAGTATCTGCTTTTGAAGCTACCACCGGTTTTGTTTCTTCTTTCGTTTCTTTAACTTTTGTTTTCTCTTCTTCAACAATTGGTTTTAATGCAACCAAAGGCTTTGTTTCTTTTGCTTTAGAAATTATTTCATTTTGTTCGGCAATTGGTTTTGTGTTTTCCTTAGAATCATGAGCTAAACCATCTATTGCTTTTTGAGCTAATGAAGCATACTGAGAATCTTCTAAGGTTTGATTTTGAATAATTTCCTCATTCGTGGTTTTATCAACAACTTTGAACTTACTGTCTTCATAAACCAATTTCGTAGTATCATCTTGTAATTCAACCGCTGGTTTTGTTTCAATAGCCATTGCACTGAAAAAAAGGTAGAAAACATCTCCTGACGACTTAAATCGAACAGTTGCTTCATCTGCATTATTCCCAATAAAACGGTTATTGTAATTTGATAAAGTGGTTAAAAAGGAGTCGTAACCCAACGTGTTTTTTCCATCAGGAATTCTGTATTTAAAATGCTCGTCTTCGATGGTAATGGAACTATCAAAAAAATTGCTGTAACGTCGAGTCACCGTTTTAACATTAGTGAAATCTTTGTTTTTTGATGAACCAAACATCAACAAATCGCCATCCACTTTAAAATCACCTTCCAAGGCTGCACCAGCTAATTTTACTTTAACATCTCCTTGTGGTTGGGTTTTGAAACCTTTGAAAATAACATTTACACTTTCACTTGATGCGCCGGCAAAACCATCGTGCGATACAATAAATTTTTCACTCATGGATTCGTCTTCATACACAAAAATCATGGTCCAACCCGCAGCAGAACCACCAATAAGCGTTCCTTGTGTGGCACGAACATTTCCCACTGTATAAAAACCGTATGGATTTTGCAGGGCCGTCACATATTCTGTAATATCGGCATAAACTGCATAGGGAGCAGCATCTTTAAATTCTCTGTGTTTTAAACCATCAAAAATAATTTCGCCTTTAATTGTTGTATATTCTTTTTGATCGGGAAATTTCACCAGAACTTCTTCAAAAGGCTCTCTTGTTTTATCGAAAGCCACGAAATTATCTTCTCCTTTTTTATAACCGCTTTCATATTTGTAGGTAGCTGACCAATATAATCCGGCATAAACAATTTTTTTGGAGTCTTCGTTTTTTTGAAATAATGCAGCACTACTAGATGAAAAAGTTTGTTTGTCGGTATCAATATCAATGTATTCCATATCGATTTCATCGTTAGTAATGGCATCGATGCTTTGGTCGTTATACGGATCGTTGGGAGCGTATTTTTTATCAATACGATTTAGAATGGAATTAGCAATAATAGTCATATCGCCTTTTAAATTTGCTTTGTATCGCTCTTTAAAAGGGATGGCCATTTGAGCATGGCTCCAACTGACAGAAATTAAAAAAAATATTAAAAATAGATTTTTACATCTTTTTCGGTTCATAAATTTACTCATTTATTTAGGAGCAATTTTAGATTTGGGACAACTACTTTGGGTTCAAAGGTACTAAAGCCTTACGACAAAATGCATATTTTACCGATTAAAGTGTCTAAATTCGTTTCTTTTTTCATACAAACAATAGTTTTTAACTTAATTTTGTTGAAATTTAATGTTGAAAATCAAAAAAACAAACCTGTTTATCAGCAGAAAAAATCATTTATATTTGCTTAATGCAATTTAATCAACTATTAGGCCAAGAGCATATCAAAAATCATTTAACCCGAAGTGTTCAGTTGGGAAGGATTCCACATGCACAACTTTTTGTTGGTCCTGAAGGCTCAGGAACATTGGCTATGGCGATTGCTTATGCTCAATATCTTTTATGCGGAAATAAAGGAAATGAAAATTCTGGTGGTAACGAAGCGTGTAACCTAAAATTTGAACGTTTTGCACATCCGGATTTGCATTTTATTTATCCTACGGTTACTACAACCGAAGTGTCTTCTAAACCCAAAAGCATTGATTTTATTCAAGATTGGCGAAGTTTTTTAAGTGAAAATGTATATGGTGGTTTGTTTGATTGGTTTAAAATTTTGGGCGTAGAAAACAAACAAGGTGAAATTCGTGTGGATGATGCCAAAGAAATTCTAAAAACACTTTCGTTAAAATCCTACGAAGGTGGCTTTAAAGTCATGATCATTTGGATGGCTGATAAAATGAACACGGAGGCTTCAAATAAGCTACTTAAAATTTTAGAGGAACCCACTGATAAAACTGTTTTTATCTTAATCACGGAAAGAGAGGAAGATTTGATTCAAACCATTCGATCGCGTTGCCAGGTGTTGGATTTTAACGGACTTCCGGAAAGTGTGATTACTGAAGCGTTGATAGAGAAACTAGAACTTGACCCAAAAGCGGCAACAAAAATTGCTCATCAAGCCCAAGGAAATTATAACAAAGCGTTGAAATTATTGAGTGACGACAATGAAGATTTACCTTTTGAACAATGGTTTGTGTTATGGGTTCGTGCCGCATTTAAAGCCAAAGGAAACGCCGCCGCTATTCACGAATTGATTACTTGGAGCGAAGAAATCGCCAAATTAGGTCGTGAAACGCAAAAGAAATTTTTGTTGTTTTGTATCGAAATGTTCCGTCAAGCGTTATTGCTGAATTACCAAGCAACTTCGTTGGTTTATTTGGAACCGAAAGTGGAAAAATTTAAACTAGAAAATTTTGCTCCGTTTGTAAACGGAAATAACATCCTGGATATTTACAAAGAACTCAACGACGCCATGTATCACATTGAAAGAAATGGCAATGCGAAAATTATTTTAACCGATTTATCTATTAAATTGACCCGTTTAATTCATAAAAAATAAACGCATGAACAACCCCGCCTCTTTTTTGATTCTGCTACTTTTAACCGTAACTTTTTTACAATCCGGCTACGATAAATTGTTTTATTGGAAAGACAATTTGGCTTGGTTAAAAGAACATTTTTCTAAAACCGTCGTCAAGAATATGGTTCCACAAGCCTTGGCTTTTGTATTGCTTTTAGAGTTAGTAACTGTAATTTTAGCCATTGCCGGTATGGTGCAAATGCTTTATAACGGCAACCGTGAATATGGTTTTTATGCTGCTGTAATGAGTTGTGTCACTTTACTTTTTTTACTTTTCGGACAACGTTTAGCCAAAGATTATGATGGTGCCAGAACGATTGTAATTTATTATATTCCGGCTGTTTTGGCGGTGTATTGGTTGAATTAAGAGATTTAAAAAACTAAAGCAAATTATAAACTCGCTTTAAACAACCTTAATTCGTCCCAAGTAAATCGATCGCCTACTTGCTCTTTTAAAGCGTTTAAACTCTCTTCGTTGTAGCCTTTAAATACAGTTGCTAATTGCTCTATTTTGTCTTCGGGCAACACTTCTGTAATAGAAATGGTTCCGGCCTGGATAAGCTTGGCTAAATGACCGTAAATCGTTTGTGTGGTTAGAACACGAATCTTAGCAATTTCTTTTACAGCGTTTTTCTCTTGCCATAATTCGTAAGTTTCCTGTAAAGTTGATTTCTTTGGTTCTTTTGTTTTTTTCTTTTTGGGAAGGTAGTGATAGGGATCAAAATCAGGTTCTTCCTCCTCTTCTAATAACGTGCTTTTTATCGTTTTAAAATGTTCTTGAACGGTTTGCACTTTGTTGCTTCGGTAGTGTTGAATTTCTTCGGAAATCAGGTTTTCTTTATTGATTTCTTTCCCTTCGGATAAAATTTCTACCATTTTAACCGCTTTAAACAATTGAAGAATGGCTTTGGTGGTGCTTTCTTCCAATTCGCTTAATTCTGCAAAATATTCTTTCACTCGTTTTTTTCGTTTGACTTCTTCCATTTTCAACAATAAATCAAACAAAATTTCATCCAATCTTGGCGAAAAATAGTCTTGGGCGGCTTTTACTCTTTCGGCAATGAAAACAATATTAACTTCGTCGGCATGAAAAAGACGTTCCAACTGCGAGCGAAATTTTCTTGACGGACCTTCCAATAACGCCATTTTTCCTTCTTGCAGTTCTGCCCAATTTCGATGTTTTGATTTCTCTGATTTTTCGGCATCAGTTTGATAACTAAACCGATGATTTCGCCATTGTTGTGCTAATTCCTCCCAATCGAAACTGTTTTTAATATACTGAAGAATAAACTGTTGCGTTTCTTTTTGTAATGCATTCACAATAGTTTGCTCATCTGCCTTATTTTCAGCATATTGCATTACTTCTTGGTCGTTAGAAATCCCATTCATTTGAATTGGTTTCAACAAAACTAATCCTTCTAACGAACGCAAACGCGAAAGTGCGACATATGCTTGACCAGGTAAAAATACTTGCGAAACATCCAAAACAGCTTTATCAAATGTTAATCCCTGGCTTTTGTGAACTGTGATTGCCCATGCTAATTTTATCGGATAATGCACAAAGGTTCCAAGGGTTTCTTCATCAATTTCTTTCGTATTTTCGTTTACTGAATAACGAATGTTTTTCCATTCATATTTTTCAACTTCGATGGTTTTATTTTCTTCCGGAAAGTACACAATTATTTCAGCTTCTGATAATGATTTGATAAAACCCATTTTACCATTAAAGTAATTCTTTTCCGGTGACAAATCATTTTTAATAAACATAATTTGAGCACCAACTTTCAGTTGTAAAACTTCATCCACCGGATAAATTTTTTCTGGAAAATCGCCTACTACTTCGGGTTTAAACCGAAAACATTTTCCTTCCAATTCCTCTAATGATTCAGCATTTATCGAATCCGCTTTCGCATTATGCGTTGTCAAAGTAATGTATCCTTTGTTGGCTTTGATGTCGAAATTGGGTTTTACAAAATCATTCAACACCACCATATCGTTTTGTGTAATTGTATTATTACGAAGGTTATTTAAAACTGAAATAAAACGATCGTCTGTTTGACGAAAAATCTTAGATAATTCAATATACAAAGGCGGTCTTTCCTGAATAACTTTGGCATGAAAAAAGAAAATTCCTCGGTAATAATTGCGTAAAACTTGCCATTCATCATTTTTTACAACAGGTGGCAATTGCAGTAAATCACCAATAAAAAGCACTTGAACTCCACCAAAAGGAATGTCTCTCCGGCGTACTTTTCGCAGCATAAAATCGATGGCATCTAATAAATCGGCTCGCAGCATACTAACTTCGTCAATAATGAGCAATTCCATATTAAGCATTACGGCCTTTTTTTGGCCGCTCATTCGAAAATGCTTAACTAACGTGTTTTTTGTCTCAAATTTCTGGTATTGCGAAATGCTGGAACCGGCTATATATTCCGGAATAAAACCTCCAAAAGGCAGTTGAAACATTGAGTGAATGGTTACTCCTCCCGCATTCAATGCAGCGATTCCTGTTGGAGCAACCACAACCGTGTTTTTATATGTAGTTTGAATGATTTTTCGCAACAAAGTAGTTTTTCCTGTACCGGCCTTTCCGGTGAGAAAAATTGAGCGATGGGTTTGATTGATAAATTGCAAGACTTGGCGTGCATCGTTTGTAATTTCCATGTGGCGTTGAGTTTAATGGCGGAAATGTACAAATTTTTGAATAATTGTGAAAGTCATGTACTGAAAATTTATAATTTGAATTTGTAAAAATAAATATTTAGAACTTCTACAAAACAAAAAAACCTCTCAAAAAGAAAGGTTTTAAAAGCAATAAATCTATTACTTATTTTTTTGTCGAATCAACTTTTGTATCAGCTTTTTCATCTATTTTATCATCTGACGAAGTTGATTTGTACTTATCATTGAGTAATTTAATCACATCATTGGTAATATCATATTCTTCTTTTGCATACAAAACAGTTGCTGCATCACCAGTTCCGTAGATGTAATTGTATCCTTTTTCTTTACCATAATCTTTGATGAATTTTTTCACATCCTTTACTAAGCTGTCCATTTCTTTTCCGCTTTCGTCTTGTAATTGACGAAGAATAGCTTGTTGAGCATAGGATAATTCTTGTTCTTTTCTTTGTAGTTCAGCTCCTTTTTGTTGAGCCCATTGTGGACCATAAGTTTCTGCATTTTTTTGAAACGCTGCTGCTTCGGTTCTAAAACGAGCTACTTCCGCTTCTAATTGCTTGCCCATTTCTTCACCTTTTGTTTTATATTTTTCTTCAATATCTTTTGCTTCCGTGTATTCTTCCAAAAGTTTAGAAGTATCTACATAAGCGGTTTTGAAATCTTTTTGATTGGCTGCTTTATCACACGATGCCATGGCTAAAAGTAAGCCGAATACTAAAATTGATTTTTTCATTATGATTGTCTGATTTATAAAATTTTGGTAAAAGTAATAATTCCTGCGTAATTGGCAAATTTGCATAGTTTTTTCAAAATTGGTTAGTATAAGAAATTATAATCGTTATTTGTTGTTAAATAGTTTTAACTTATTAATTTTGAATTCACCAGCCTGCATTAAATCAATTAAAATTATTTACATGTGCGAATGCTTGGTTTGGGTTGAAATGGTCTAAATTGCCGCTTTAAAATGGTTTTTAGCTGTTTTTGAAGATGTAAATATGTGAAGAATACTCTAAACTCTTCTTCCCTTTTAAATTTGATTGTAAACCAATCCAAAAAGCTTTGATCGGATTCATCTTTCCGGTTTTATATTTTTCAGATAATAAACTCACATAAAAACTATCAAACCACATCGGTTGAACTTTTTTGAGTTTTAAATTTTCCTGTGCGAAAAGTTTTTCCATAGCAATTTTAGAAAAATGCCATAGGTGTCGTGGCACATCAAAAGCGGCCCAAAATTTTCCGTAATGTTTTGCGTCGAATGATTTGTAATTTGGAACTGCAATGATGATAGTCCCGTCTGGTTTGAGTAAACGTTTTAGTTCTTTAATTTGAGATTCCAAATCGGGAACATGTTCCAAAACATGCCACATAGTGATCACATCAAAAAAATGATCTTCCAGATCTGGATAGGTGTCAATAATACAAATACCTTTTTGTTTGGCTAATGCTTTTGCTTTTTCATTTGGTTCCATCCCAACTGCTTTCCAGTTTTGCTTTTTTGCTTCAGCTAAAAAATCGCCGGTTCCTGCTCCAATATCTAAAACAGAACCTTTTTCACTTTGCCAATAATCAATTAATTGCACTTTATCTCGAATGGCTTTTCGCTTAACCGATTGATAGATTTTTTCAAACCATGAACGAGCCGAATCGGTGTGAGAAATATAATCTTCACTTTCGTAATAATTCGGCAAATCTACTAAAGCGGGTTGCGGATACGTTTTTAATAATTGAAGATTTTCATCCATCAACAATTCAAATTGTTCTCCCGAAACGGAGTAATCTTTTACTTTAATATACGGTTCTTTTGAAAAATTCATTAGATATAAAATGCTTTTTTGTTGCTTGAACAAGCTGTCTTTGTACGGATTTTTGAAATAGTTTCACGTGGAACAATTAAATGATTAGAATTAAACTGAACACTTTAATCTGCCAACTGAAGACTTCTTACCTTCCCATATAAATTAATAATATTGAAATATCACTTGGGTTTACACCACTGATTCTGGATGCTTGAGAAACTGTAACTGGTCGAATTTTTTTGAACTTTTCTCTCGCTTCATATGACAATGATTTGATTTTATCAAAATCATAATTATCCGGAATTCTGACATCTTCTAATCGTTTTAATTTGTCTGCATTGTTCCGTTCTTTTTCAATATAACCATTATATTTTACTTGAATTTCTGCTTGTTCAACAGTTTCTTCATCCAATCCATTTACTGCGATATATTCTTTTACTTTATCAAATAAAACAATGTCTTCCAAATCAATTTGAGGTCGCGAAAACACTTTATACATTTTATCCGATTGAACCATTGGAGAGCTCCCTTTTATTTCCAAAACAGGATTTGCTTCTTCAGGTGAAATACTGGTTTCTCTAAAAAATGAAACCATTTTTTCGGCTTCATTAAACTTATGATTCATTCGGATTAAGCGTTCTTCTGCAGCCAATCCTAAGTCAAATCCTTTCGGAGTTAATCGTTCATCGGCATTATCTTGACGTAATAATGTTCTATATTCTGCTCTCGAAGTAAACATACGATATGGTTCTTCTGTACCTTTTGTAATTAAATCATCTATCAAAACGCCGATATAAGCTTCGTCTCTTTTCAACACAAAAGGATCACGTTCTTGCACTTTTAAAGCTGCATTTATTCCTGCCATTAAGCCTTGTGAAGCAGCTTCCTCGTAACCAGTAGTTCCGTTGATTTGACCCGCAAAAAATAAACCATCAACCAACTTCGTTTCTAAAGTATGTTTTAATTGCGTTGGCGGAAAATAATCATATTCAATGGCATAACCAGGGCGGAAAAACTTCACTTTTTCAAATCCTACTACCGAACGTAATGCTTTAAACTGTACTTCTTCAGGTAGCGAAGTTGAGAAACCATTAACATATACTTCTACAGTATTCCAGCCCTCTGGCTCTATAAACAATTGATGCCTGTCTTTATCGGCAAAACGGTTAATTTTATCTTCAATAGACGGACAATAACGCGGTCCGGTGCTTTGGATTCTTCCATTAAACATGGGTGAGCGATCAAAACCTTCTCGTAACAAATTATGAACCGTTTCTGAGGTGTAAGTCATCCAACACGATCGCTGATGAATTAGTGGTTTTGAAGAGTCTAAATAAGAGAATTTGTGTGGTTTCTCATCCCCTTTTTCTTCTCTCATTTTGGTATAATCCAATGAACGACCATCTACTCTTGGTGGTGTTCCGGTTTTCATTCGCCCTGATTCAAATCCGAGTTTGACTAAATCTTCGGTAATTCCGTAAGCTGCACTTTCTCCTGCTCTTCCTCCTCCGAACTGTTTTTCGCCAATATGAATTAATCCGTTAAGGAAAGTTCCATTCGTTAAAACAACGGTTTTGGCTTTGATTTCGATTCCTAACGATGTTTTAATTCCTTTGATAACATTATTTTCGATAATTAAACCGGCAACCATTTCTTGATAGAAGTCCACATTCGGAGTGTTTTCCAACATCAAACGCCACTCTTCTGCAAATCGCATCCGATCACTTTGAACTCGTGGCGACCACATTGCTGGTCCTTTTGATTTATTAAGCATTTTAAACTGTATGGCTGTCTTATCGGAAACAATTCCTGAATAGCCTCCCAACGCATCAATCTCACGCACAATTTGCCCTTTTGCAATTCCGCCCATAGCAGGATTACACGACATTTGCCCAATAGTTTGCAAGTTCATTGTGACCAACAACGTTGAACAGCCCATATTAGCGGCAGAGGCGGCAGCTTCTGAACCAGCGTGACCGGCACCCACCACAATTACATCGTATTTATCTTGAAACATAGTTTTATTAGATTGTTCCACGTGAAACATTTCACTGAAACTTCATTAAATTCATTTATTTATTGTTCCACGTGGAACATCATCATTTTTTCTTCTTCTTTTTGACGCATTAGTTTTTCGTCAGCTTCCGATTTATCTTTATAGCCGCAATAATGCAAAACACCATGAGCCATCACTCGTTTTAACTCCTCTAACCAAGAAACATTATAGTGTATGGCGTTTTCTTGAACCCTTTCCACAGAAATGAATATATCACCGTGTAAAAAATTTCCTTCACTGTAGTCAAAACTAATAATATCGGTTAAGGTGTCGTGATTAAGATATTCCATATTGATTTTGAGCAAATACTCATCATCACAAAAGATATAACTGATTTCACCTTCTCCTTTGTCTTCCGATAAAATTACCGCAGAAATCCAATTGGAAAACAACTTTTCGTCTTCTAATTCAAAATCGGTTTGATAGTTAAAACTAATCATTGTTCTTAAAGTATTGCTGAACCTTTTGGTTATAATTTGGCCGCAAAGGTAAGCTTTGTCGATTTAAAATCTCAACACTATTTAAATATTGTTGTAATTCTGGTGATAATGGTTTAACCGAATTATTGAATTCTTTCTTGTTTGTCTCCGATTGCCGCTTGGTATCTTCACCTTGTTGTTGAACTGCTTTTTCCAACTTCAGCATTTCATAATTGATATTCAACATCCGCTGCAGCACCTCGTTTTTAAAACCTTTATTCAAAATTTGCTTCTCGGCATCTTTCATTTGATCCAACACTTTTTGACCGCCGGGCGTTAAACCTTGCTTCTTTAATTCATCTTCTAATTGTTGTCGCAAACGACGCTGTTCTTGGTAAATTTCCATTAATTCCCGAGCGTTTTCTTCACCATCATTACTGCCTTGACCGCCACCGCTTCCTTCCCCGGGTTTATTTCCTTTTTGATTACCTTTACCTTTTTCTCCTTCTTTTCCGCCTTCTTTACCGCCGGGCTTTTCGCCTTTTTCACCTTCTTTTCCTTCACCAGGTTTCTCGCCTTTTTCTCCGTCGCCGGGCTTTTCCCCTTTCTCCATTCCTTCTTTCATCTTTTCAGCAAGACCTTTTTGTTTCTGAATAATATCGGGCAGCTGCCCTTCGCCTTGACCCGGCTTTGGTTTTCCGCCACCCGCACCCATTCCGGACATCGACATTTGCATATTATTCATGACATCCGAAAGAAAATCAGCTAGACGATTGGACGCTGATACCGTATATTGTTGGTGCGAAACTCCTTTGGAAATAATTGCTTCTGCCAACGATTCAAGTGCTTTGTCAACGTTGTAATGCACATTCCCAATTTCTTCCGTAACTTTTTCTGTAATCATTGCATTTCTTAGCGACATTGCAAACAAACTGTCATCAACATGTTTAAATTGCTGTTTCAAATCTTGTTGCGTTTTTAAATATTTATTATACGAAGGAGCACCTTTTTTTAATCCTTTGAATTGCTTCATTAAATCTTCTTGCGAAAAAGAAAAAGCCAATAAGTTATCTAAAATCTGCCGCATCATTTTGATGTCTTCTTCCATTTGTTCCATCTCTGCACCAGCCATGGCTTGTTGCATCTGCATGCTCATTTGCTTCATTTTTTGAGCCGCACTTTTTTGTTTTGGTTTGGCTTTGTCTTTCTTATCTTTATTTAGCTCATCAGAAGCTTTCTCCATATCTTCTTCGATACTTTTTTCCTGTTTCTCATCAGATGGAATATCGATCGGCGACTTCAATTCTTTATTGTCTTTTTCCAACTGACGTAATTCTTCCTGAATTTTATCAAATTCTTTGTTGATTTCCTCTTGCTTTTCAGCCGTGTTTTCTTTCTCTTCTTTTGATAATTTATCTTGTTTGTCGGCCAATTTGTCTAATTTCTTGATTAGTTGTTCGGCCTTCTTTTCAACATAATATTTCTTGGTCAATTCAACCAACTGTTCTAAATTTTTCGCCTGATTTTTAGAATTTTGTTTGATTTTGTCTAACTTTTCTTCAATATCTAAATCCTGAATTTTCTCTGAAAGCTTTTGAAGTTCATCTAGTAATTTCTGATTTTCTTCGGATTGCTTTTCAGCATTTTCAGCACGTTTTTCAAGTTGTTCTTTGAATTCGTCCTTTTCTTCTTTATTAAATTCTTTTAAATTCTCTTTCAAATCCTTTGTAAATTCTTTCATCATCTCCTCTTGTCGCTTTTGGCGTTTGATGAAATCATTTATTTTTTGTTTGTCTTTAAATTCTAAGCTTTCTTTTTCTTTACTCATTTTCTGCAACTTTTCTAACTCAGATAGCTGCTTATCCTGATTCTTTAAAGACTTTTGAATGCTATTAATATTATCATTTTGTTGTTTGAGTTGCTCGTCTTCACGTTCTTCTTCAGTACTGATTCGATCGGAAAAAACAGAAGATTTTGAACTTTTAAAGTTGTGAATCGGATCATTATCAAAAACTTCAAAATAATATTCGTACGAAACACCTTCTTCTACGGGAAGATTTCCGGGAAACGTATAGATAAATTGATCAAAAACATCCCTCTTCACGGGAATAGACGATTTTAAAGCAGCTTTTTCATTATTCTTCGGATAATAGACGATTTGTAATTTAGAAAGCCCAATGTCATCCGAAACTTGACCAATTAAAATATTCTTTTGAACTCGCAAACTATCCGGTGCATTATTGACCGTAATCGTAGGGAATTGATCTTTGATAGTTGCGATTTGATAGTTTAATTTCTCGTAGTGTTTTACTTTATTATTTGAAGTAAGTATTTGATATTCGGTATTTTGAAGAACATTTTTAGACAATTTAAATTCATTATTCTCCTGAATAAAATTGGTAAAACCCGAACCATCAGCATATTCAATTTTTGATGTGGCAATAGCACTAATTTTCCAACTCACTTTCGTTCCTTCGGGAACAATCGCATTACCTGAGCCTTTGATTATTTCGGCTTTTCGATTTAGATAAGATGGAAATTGCAGCACCATTTCGAAATTAGAAACGGTAGGAACTGCCACGACTGAAAGTTCATAATCATCCGATGAAACCGCATTCGCTTCAATATGAAATGCAACATTTTTGGAAGGTTTTGTGAAACGATATTCAAAAACGCCGGGTTTGGTGGTTTCCATAAAATAACTTTCGTCACCAATAAAAATCATAGCATTTTCTGGGACAACTTTTCCTTCCGATTTTACTTGAAGAACGTAATCCAACCCTTGCTCTGTTTGTAACTTTTCGTTTAAAACCACAAAAGAAAACGGAGCCGGTGGGGAAAATTTTTCATTATATCGCACTACTCGATTCATACTGTCAGCGATAATGTCGCTGTTTCCGGATAACATAAAGAAGCTCAAAAACAACAACGGAACAATCGCCCACGGGAGATATTTGGTATTCTTTTTAAAATTGATGGCGTTACTAAACGGAATTGGTTGCAAACTTTTTCCTTTTTGTTCGATGGAAGCCAAAAGCAACTCTGATTGCTGATTATTTTCGGCTAATTGAAGAAAGTTGGTTAGTTTGTCATTCACTTCAGTGAAATGACTTCCAATAATTTGAGATGCTTGTTTGTAATCAATTCCTTTTTGAAGTTTAACCAACTTGAAAAGCGGAAACAATATAAATCGTGACAAAAGAACTAGTTGAACGGCGATAAATAACCAAAATAATATCGTTCTTCCTACTGGTTTTAACCATAGAAAATATTCTACAAAAAGCGTAAAAAAGAAATACAACAACCCAAAACCAACAAATAAAATGACTCCTTTGAGCAGTTCGTTAGTATAATATTTCTTTATAAATGATTCTAACTTTTGATAAATCAGTGACTTTGTTTCCAAAATAATATGGCTTTTACTTGTAACCGATAAAAGTACAATTTTATTTTTTAGTCAAAAGTTAAAAGTTTTTAAAAGAATTTTATAATTTTAGAGAAACAATTTGAATCATGAAATACTTATGGGCATACAGCATTCCTGTAGTTGGAATTTTATGTATATTTCAACAAGGTTTGTGGTCGTATTTTTTATTGGTTTTTGTGTTTATTTTAATTCCTATTCTTGAATACATTCTACCGCTCGATCATTCCAATTATTCAGACGAAGAAAAAGAAAAAAGACTTAAAAATAAGCTTTTTGATTGGTTGTTGTACCTAAACGTTCTAATTGTATATGTAAGTCTCTTTTTTACGTTTACAATCGTTCAAACAAAGTCGTTACAACTGTATGAACTAATAGGAATAGTGCTCAGTTTAGGAATTATTCTGGGTTCAAACGGAATAAATGTTGCTCATGAATTGGGACATCGAAAAAAACGTTATGAACGAATTCTGGGTAAACTATTGCTTATTCCGAGTCACTATACTCACTTTTTTATTGAACACAATCACGGTCATCATTTGGATGTTTCTACTCCGGATGATCCTTCTACGGCGAAATACAATCAAAGCTTGTATTCTTTTTGGTGGCAATCCGTTAGCGGAACATATTTAAAAGCCTGGAAAATTAAGAAAAAAATCAATAAAATCGATACCATTTCTTTTTTCTCTCCAAAAAATGACATGTTTTGGTTTACAATTATCCAAATCACCTATTTGATAAGCTTATATGCTTTTTTTGGTTTAAAAGTCTTATTTGTGGGGATTTCAGCCGGAATAGTAGGTTTTCTTTTGTTGGAAACCATCAATTATATTGAACATTATGGTTTGAAAAGAAAAAAAATGCCTTCCGGACGATATGAACGCGTTTCTGAAAAACATTCTTGGAATTCCAATCATATTTTAGGAAGAATCATTTTATATGAACTAACAAGGCATAGTGACCATCATTACAAATCAACGAAAGAATATCAAATTTTAGAATGTCATGAGGAAAGTCCACAATTGCCTTTCGGCTATCCCACTTCAATGGTTTTGTCTTTTATTCCTCCACTTTGGTATTCAATCATGAACAAAAGAATTCCGGAAGAAATGAAATAAATAATTTACTCACTTTTATTCAACATAAAAAAGCAAACTAAATCTTATCTTTGCCAAAATTTTTACACAAATGTCAAGACCTGTTCGCGTTCGTTTTGCACCCAGTCCAACCGGACCATTGCATATTGGTGGAGTGAGAACCGCTTTGTTCAATTATTTATTTGCGAAAAAAAATAACGGCGTTTTTTATCTGCGTATTGAAGATACTGACCAAAATCGCTTTGTTCCCGGAGCGGAACAATACATTTTTGAAGCGTTGGAATGGTTGGGAATTTCACCTTCTGAAACGGTTGGAAAAAACGAAAAATTTGGTCCATATCGTCAGAGTGAACGTAAACATTTATATAAACAATATGCCGATCAATTGATCCATTCAGGTTGGGCGTATTATGCGTTTGATACTCCGGAAGCTTTGGATATGCATAGAAAACAACACGAAGAACAAGGAAAAACATTTATTTATAATTGGCATAACCGTGAAAAATTAGATACTTCGTTGGTGTTGTCAATTGAAGAAACGAACAAAAGAATTGCTGCCGGCGAAGATTTTGTGATTCGCTTCAAAACACCTGTGAATGAAGTTTTAGAATTGAAAGACATCATTCGTGGCGATATAAAATTTGACACTAACTTATTGGATGACAAAGTTTTATTTAAAAGTGATGGAATGCCAACCTATCATTTGGCCAACATTGTAGATGATCATTTGATGGAAACCTCACACGTAATTCGTGGTGAAGAATGGTTGCCTTCACTCCCACTTCACCATTTGTTGTACAAAGCTTTTGGTTGGGAAGCACCTGAATTTGCACATTTACCGTTGATACTAAAACCCATAGGAAACGGAAAATTATCCAAACGAGATGGTGATAAAATGGGATTTCCGGTTTTTCCGTTGGAATGGAAAACAGAAGAGGGAATTTCATCCGGTTATCGAGAAACAGGTTATTTTCCGGAAACAGTAATCAACTTTTTAGCCTTATTGGGTTGGAATGACGGAACCGACCAAGAATTATTTTCATTAAACGAATTAGTAGAAAAATTCGATTTAAATCGTGTTCACAAAGCTGGTGCTAAATTTGATCCGGATAAAAACAAATGGTTTAATCATCAGTATTTACAAAAGAAAAGTGATGTAGAATTAACAGAAATCTTTTCTTCTGTTTTAACAGAAAAAGGAATTTCTATTGAAAATGATAAACTAATTAAAATCGTTTCTTCCATAAAAGAACGAGCGAATTTTGTGTCTAATTTTTGGGAACTATCCGATTACTTCTTCGAAGCTCCTACTTCATATGATGAAAAAGCATCCAAAAACTGGAAAGAAGAAACGCCGGCTTTGATGAAACAAGTGATTGCCGTTTTAGAATCGATTGACGATTTTACTTCTTTAAACATCGAAACGATTTTGAAAGATTGGATGACCACCAACGAAATTGGTATGGGAAAAGTAATGCAGCCACTTCGATTAAGTTTGGTTGGAGCTCTAAAAGGCCCACACCTGTTTGATATTATTGAACTGATTGGTAAAGAAGAAACAGTTAAAAGAATACTAAAAGCAATAGAAAAAATTTAATTTTGTTAAAAGGTTTTACTTTTGCAACATGTTAAATGTACTTCGGCATTCTAAAATAACAACTTTTGTTTGGGGATTTATGGCGTTCTACCTGCTTAATATCAGTGTAGATGTCACTTCTTTATTTGATGAAAAAGAGCAAAAAAACAAAAATTACAACGAACAAGAAAGTATTATCGAATTAGTTTTTGAAAAAGTTTTAGGTTTTGAAGAGGCAATTCCGGAAAATAACGCAAACGACAGTGAACATAATCCGACTATGAAAAAGGGGTTTTCAATGGACAAATTTGTGTTACCCTTTTATGAAATAAATACCAAACTAATTGTTTTTAATCCCATTAAAAAGAGTTTTTACTATTCTAAAAATAGCTGCCTAAAACCTTCACTAGAAATTCATTCTCCTCCGCCGGAAGTTTAATTTATTTTATTCGACAAACTTGTTTTCTACTTAGAAACAGGTAAAATCATTCGTATAAATTTTTAAAATTAAACAATTATGTACACATTTAATTTGAAGCAAATTCTGTGCTTCTTTTCAATGCTTTTTTTAAGTCAAATTTCCTTTTCACAAACCGAAAATACAACAAAAGACAGTTTGTATATCAAGGAGGTTTTAACTAAAACAGAAAAACCTAAAGTGCTTCACGCCGAGCCTTTGTATATCGATTTAATTCGTGACTTAGGAGCCAGAAAAGGCGAAAAAGAATGGAATCTTGGTTTCGGAATTACCGACAATAATGACTATGATGAATATTTAGCATTGGTAGAATATGAATGGGCTCCAATCGACCGATTAGGTTTAGAAGTCGAATTGCCCTTCACCATCTATCCATCCAACAAAAACGGAATGGCTCCCGGAAGCAAGCTAAACAGCATAAAATTAGCCGCTCAATATTCCTTTTACGTATCCGAAAAACAAAAAACTTCGTTAGCTCTTGGCTATATTCAAGAGTTTGAAATGAATGAATTTAATAATTACCAAAACGGAAAATTGTTTGTCGGCAATGTTTACAATCCGTTTTTTGTCGCAGCCAAACGTTGGGGAAATAATTTTCATACCCTACTCTATACCGGGCCTTTATTTATTCATCATTTTGAAGACAACTCAACGGATACCAACTGGCAAATTAACAGCAACCTACATTATATGATCCCGGGTACTAGAAATTTTATTGGTATTGAATTCAATAAGGAAGTCACCAAAACTGATTTTGATATGACCATTCGTCCACAAATGCGAGTTGGAATTGCCGATAACTTATTGATAGGCATTGTAACAGGAATTCCGATTAGTCGCGAAAATGAACGATTTAGCACATTTTTGAGATTGATTTATGAGCCCGGACATTAATTAAATGGTTGTCGTGCTGAATTTTAGAATTGATCATTAAATTTTCTATACCTTTGAGCCTTGATTTCAATTGTTTTTTAAATACCAAACATGACACTTTTATTTGTTTATTTGTTTATCGCCTTATTTACCTCTTTCATTTGTTCAATATTGGAAGCTGTTTTACTCTCCACACCACTCTCTTTTCTCAAAGCAAAGGTAGAACAAGGTGATAGTGATGCGATAACTTTTATAAAGCTGAAAGAAGATATAGACAAACCGTTATCGGCTATTTTATCGCTCAACACAGTTGCTCATACAGTTGGAGCGGCAGGAGTTGGAGCACAAGCCACTATTGTTTTTGGTGAAGCTTATTTTGGAATTGTTTCGGCAATTCTTACCATTTTGATTTTAGTTTTGACGGAAATAATTCCAAAGACGTTAGGAGCAAACTACAGTAGAGAATTAATGGGAATTGCAGCAAAATCTATCAATATAATGATTTTTATTACTTATCCCTTGGTCGTTATTTCTGCTGTTTTAACCAAAATGCTTTCGAGAAGTGAAAAAGAATTAACAACCAGTAGAGAGGAAATTTCTGCTTTAGCAAGTATTGGTACAGAAGAAGGTATTTTTGGAGAGAAAGAAAATAAAATTATTCAGAACCTAATTAAACTAAAAGGGATAAAAATTTCTGAAATTATGACGCCAAGAATTGTCGTTGTGGTTGCGAATGAAGAAATGACACTACAAGAGTTTTTGAATAACAAAGATTTTCTTCATTTTTCACGAATTCCAATTTATGAAGGAAACCGCGATAACATTACTGGATATATTTTTAGAGAATTAGTATTTGAAAAATTGGCCGAAGATCAATTTGATTTAAAACTAAAAGACATCCGAAGAGATATTGTAACTTTTCCTAAAATAACTACCTTATTTGATGCTTGGGAAGAATTACTTCATAACAAAGAGCAAATCTCATTAATTTCAGATGAATATGGTGGAATGGACGGAATCGCAACACTCGAAGACATTATCGAAACGCTTTTAGGCTTTGAAATCGTAGATGAAAAAGACAAAGTGGAAGACATGCAACAATATGCTATGGAGCGTTGGAAAACAAAGCAAAAGAAATATGAGATATTAAAAAATATTTCGAGAGATGAAGATTAAACTCATACAAAAAAGGGTTTCTCACGTTAGAGAAACCCTTTTTCTGTTAAAAATAAAAGATAATATTACCGGCAAAAACACCCAAATTTCCTTTTAATTTACCATCTACTTTAAGAGCAACTTCTTCTTGCTTATTCAGATTATTTAAAATATTAGTCACACCATATTGATAACTCAAACTCAAGCGAATATTTTCAAAACCACCGGAAATTCCGGCGTAAACATTAAAATTAATTGGATTGATGTCTTCAATGTCTTGCACACGAAGCAATTCGTTACCTACGATAAAATTATTTTCATCAGAATCGTTGAATTTTAATTTACTATTAACTTGCAAAACCGGACCAAAATCTAATGAAACCGGACCACCATCAATTTTGTAACACAACAATAAATGAATTTGAACAGCCATCATTTTTAAATCCACTTCTTTTTGAGAAATGCCTGAAAATGTTTCAATAGCAAATTTATTTTCGGAGAAATTCATTCCGTAAATCATCGAAAAATTGTTGTAATAATTTCCCCGCATAGATAAACCTGCGGTCCAATTCATTGCGGGTGTAATATTAAAATTGTCAGTATATAAATTGGTTTGATTTATTCCTAAACTTATCCCAATATGGTTATAATCACCTTTGCCATATTGAGCCGAAATTGTGTTTGTACAAGCAAGCAAAACCAATGCTAAAAAATATCTTTTCATGAAATGTGTGTAAAGTTGTAACAAACGTACGAGAAATTTCGTATCATTACATATAACCTAAAACTATTTTTCTATGTTTACTTACATTTTTATTGCTATTGCAGTCTTGTTACTGTTAGCTTCCTTTTTCACCGTCAAACAACAATCGGCTGCGGTGATTGAACGTTTTGGAAAATTCAGTAGCACCAGACAATCCGGTTTACAACTTAAAATCCCAGTGATAGATAGAGTTGCCGGACGATTAAACTTGCGAATTCAACAATTGGATGTTATCATTGAAACCAAAACGAAAGACAACGTGTTCGTGAAAATGAAAGTTTCCGTACAGTTTAAAGTTATTCAGGAGAAAGTATATGAAGCTTTTTATAAATTAGAATACCCGCACGATCAGATTACCTCGTATGTATTTGACGTTGTGCGTGCAGAAGTTCCAAAATTAAAATTAGATGATGTTTTTGAACGTAAAGATGATATTGCCGTTGCTGTAAAACGAGAGTTAAACGAAGCAATGACCACGTATGGATACGACATCATCAACACATTAATTACCGATATTGATCCGGATATTCAAGTAAAAAATGCGATGAATAGAATTAATGCAGCCGACCGTGAAAAAACTGCTGCAGAATATGAAGCAGAAGCAGGAAGAATCAGAATTGTAGCGAAAGCGAAAGCAGAAGCGGAAAGCAAACGTTTACAAGGTCAAGGTATTGCCGATCAACGAAGAGAAATTGCCAGAGGTTTGGTAGAAAGTGTGGATGTATTGAACAAAGTAGGAATCAATTCACAAGAAGCTTCTGCACTAATTGTAGTTACACAACATTATGATACCTTGCAAGCCATTGGAGCTGATGCAAATTCGAACTTAATTTTGTTACCTAATTCTCCACAAGCAGGAAGTGATATGTTGAATAATATGGTTGCGAGTTTTACTGCAAGTAACCAAGTAGGGGAATCAATGAAAAGAGCAAACAGCACAAAACGGTTAAACAAACCAAATAAAAAAGATGAATTCGGTTCAATCGAAGAAGATGAAGAATAAAATGAGAGAGACCTTCGGGTCTCTTTTTTTTTGGTTTTAATGGAACCCGGATTTTTAAAATTTGGGAAATCTAGAAAATCAAAATTTATTTCTCACAGAAAACTCAGAAAATACAGAAATTTTAGTTTTAGGATTTTATGTTTGGAAAAATGGTTGAAATTTCATCAAAAACGAATTAGAAGCGTTCAGTTTAATTTTAATTGAAGGTGCTATAAAATCACATTGCCTTTTATTTTTTTAGTCTGAAAACAGCTCTAAAAAAGTCATTTTTAATTGATTTTGCTGATAGAAATTACAAATTAATAGAAATTACAAATAATAGAAAAAGCCACAGCAATTTGTGGCTTTTATAGTTTTCGATTATTGTCGTGATTTACTCTTTCGCTTCTACTTTTGCCCAAGTATCTCTCAAGCCAACTGTTTTATTAAAAACCAATTTTTCTGCAGAAGAATCTTTATCCACACAAAAATAGCCTAATCGTTGAAATTGAAATTTATCTTCCGGTTGAGCAGTTTGTAAATTCGGTTCAACATATCCTGTAATTACTTCTAATGAATTCGGATTGATATATTCTTTAAAATCGACCTCTTTATCACCATCCGGATTTTCGTGCGTAAATAATCGGTCATAAATGCGAACCTCTGCTTGAACGGCGTGCGGAACAGAAACCCAATGAATGGTTCCTTTTACCTTACGTTGACTGGCTTCTGTGCCGCTACCTGACTTAGAGTCCACATCATACGTAGCGTGAATTTCGGTGATATTTCCATCAACATCTTTAATAACATTTTCACCTTTGATGATATAGGCATTTTTCAAACGCACTTCGGTACCTAACGTTAATCGGAAAAATTTCTTATTGGCCTCTTCTTGAAAATCTTCTCTTTCGATGTATAATTCTTTTGAGAAAGGCACTTTTCTGTACGTCAAAATTTCTTCTTCGGGATTATTTTCGGCATCCAACCACTCTTCTTGACCATCAGGATAATTGGTGATTACTAGCTTTACAGGATTTAAAACCGCCATAACTCTTGGTGCTGTTTTATTCAAATCTTCGCGAACGCAGAATTCCAATAATGAAACATCAATTAAATTAGTTCGTTTAGCGATTCCAATCGTATTAGCAAAGTTTCGGATGGAAGTTGGCGTATAACCACGTCTTCTCATACCGGAAATTGTACTCATTCGCGGATCATCCCAAGAAGTTACATGCTTTTCTTGAACCAATTGCAACAATTTTCGTTTACTAACAACGGTGTGCGAAAGGTTTCTTCTTGCAAACTCACGTTGTTTCGGACGAACTTTAGTGCTATCATAAATTTGGTCTAAAAACCAATCGTATAATTCTCTGTGTGGTAAAAATTCCAGCGTACAAAGTGAATGCGAAATTCCTTCGATATAATCACTTTCGCCGTGAGCCCAGTCGTACATTGGATAAATGCACCAATTGTCGCCTGTTCTGTGGTGATGCTTGTGTAAAATTCGATACATCAACGGATCACGCATTAACATATTGGTAGAAGCCATATCAATTTTAGCCCGCAAAACGTGTGTTCCTTCCGGAAATTCGCCGTTTTTCATACGTTCAAAAAGATCTAAATTCTCTTCTACCGAACGATTTCTATATGGGCTATTAGTTCCAACTTGCGTTGGCGTTCCTTTTTGCTTAGCCATTTCTTCCGATGATTGGCTATCTATGTAGGCTTTATCTTTTTTGATAAATTCAACCGCCCAATCATACAACTCTTGAAAATAATCAGATGCATAGCGTTCTTCAGCCCATTGATAACCAAGCCATTGCACATCACGTTTGATGGCATCAACAAATTCTTGTTCTTCTTTGGCGGGGTTGGTATCATCAAAACGCAAATTTACCGGCGATTGGTAATCAATTCCTAATCCGAAATTTAAACAAATAGAACTCGCGTGACCCACGTGAAGATATCCGTTTGGTTCCGGCGGAAAACGAAAACGAAGTTTATCCTTGGCAAAACCGTTCTTTAAATCTTCTTCGATAATTTGTTCTATAAAATTGAGCGACTTTTCTTCTGACATAATCATTAAAATGAGGGACAAAAATACGGAAAAAAATGCCTTTTCATTAAAAATGATTTATTAAAAAAATTAAGCCAAAATGTTAGTCTCTTTCTAAATAATCGACCAACTACATTCGGGTTTACGGTTTTCAATACAAGCTATTACGGTTTTCCGCAAACCTGTATGTCATTCATCGATTTTAATGTTAAAGTTACTCTCTCCTCTAAATAAATATATACTTTTAGTGAAACAAATATCAAGAACAAGCAGAAAAAAGAAATCCATTTATCATTTTTTTTCGTAATTAAATGTAGTGTAGTGCCTATTTAAATTACAAAATAACAATCGATTGCTTTTGGGGTAAAAGCGGTCCAACATAAAGAGTGTTTTATGGTTTGGAAAATTACCTCAAGAAAATTATTTTTTTCTTCTTTGCTTTTGATGCTTCTGAGTAGCATTGGCAGCGGGTATGCTCAAACGATTGTAATTGGCACACCTTCTTTAGGATTCACTCAGGCTTGTGCTTCGCAAGGATTTAATTCATACAACCTTAGTTTTACTTTTTTTCCTGTTTCCAATGTTCAGGCCGGAAATCAATTTATTGTGGAACTTTCTGATCCGTTTGGAAATTTTAGTTCGCCAACTACTTTAACCACTTCTACTAGCACAACATCACCAGTTAATGTTTCGTTTGCAATGCCAACAACGGTAGCTGGTGAAGCGTATAGAATTCGTGTTAGGAGCACCGCTCCGGCAGTTACAAGTCCGATCAGTGTTGCTTTTTCTGCTTTTTATGCTGTTCATAACCAACCGTTTTCCATCAATAATAATTCTGGAACGGTTTCTTTTTGCGAAGGCGGAAATACTACATTACAAGTAGATAATTCTGGAACGCCAGCCTCTCCTCTATTCTATTCCGGTTTAATATATAAATGGTACCGCAATTTTGCTGAAGTTTCCGGAGCAACCGGACCATCATTAAACGTAACACAATCCGGAAATTATTATGCCATTGTCGATTACGGCAGTTGTGTGATGAATTCCTATTCAAACATCGTTTCAGTAAATGTAACTGCCGGAATAAATCTATCCATTTCATCAGCCGGAAATGTGGACTTTATTTGTGATGGAGTGCCAAGACTTTTAACCTCCTCCCACCAAAATACAAATTACGTTTACCAATGGTTTAAAGATAATGTGGCTATTTCAGGAGCAACCGCTCCAACATATAATGCTTTACAAGAAGGAATTTACAAATTAAGAATCACGTTTGGTGGTTGTGTTTTTGAATCAAATACGCTCTTTTTAGAACTGATTGAATTGGAAGCCGATTGGAATGTGAATACAATTGAAGTGATTATTCCGGGTGAACAACTTCAAGTAAATTCGATTACCAATGCAGTATCGCCAACATATCAATGGCGAAAAGACAATGTGATTATTCCATCTGCAACCACAGCAAATTATACGGTTACTCAACCCGGCACGTATCAATTAACCATTACCGAAACGCAAGGTTGCACATTTTCTGAGCAACTAACTGTAGTGGTTCAATATCCAATTGGATTTACAGTAGCTATTCAGAATTCTGGTGATTATCAGGCGTGTAATGCAACGACTTCAACGTTATCGTTAAGTTCGATTGTTGCACAAACTTCTTCAGGAAATAGTACGGTTTCTCTTCCAAATTCAAATTTTTCGTATCAATGGTTATTGAATAATTCGCCAATTGCAGGTGCTACCGGAACTTCATATACCATCAATAATGCAACTCAAAATGGTTCGTATAAACTTCGGGTAACGGTTTCAACTTTTGCTCCAATTGAATCGAATGCAATTTCAATTGCGATTCAAATTCAAACACCGGTTATATCGGCGATAGGAAGTTTGTGTGGCACGAATACCGTTCAATTAAACAGTTCTGTTACGAGTTCTGTTTTCACCTACAAATGGTACCGAAATAATTTGTTAATCACTGGAGCAGTTCAACCAAGCTATACAACCAATCAAGCCGGAAATTATCATTTGGTAATTTCCTACGGAAGTTGCTCTGTTACCTCAAATACAATTAATTTAGAACAAAATAGCATCACGGCCAGTTTGAATTTACCTTTAACCAGCATCATAATTCCCGGTGAAACTAAAACCTTAACCGCCACAACAAATGCTGTTAATCCATCTTTTGAATGGTTTAGAAATAACACCATCATTTCAGGTCAAACTAGTGCATCAATTAATGTAACACAAAATGGCGTTTACAAAGTAATTGTTACACAAACTACAGGTTGTAATGCAACGCAAGAAGCAGTTACCGAATTAATTTATCCGGATTCTTTCAATATTACTATTGCAGCAAATGCGGGTTATTTGCCGTGCGAAAGTGAGCAAGCAACTTTGTCAATCACGAGTTTTAATGCGGTAACTTCCTCTGAAACATTATCGATATTAAATAATTCCTTTGGTTATGTGTATGAATGGTTTAAAGATGGAACATTGGTGCTTTCTTCATCCAACACAACATACAACGTTGCTTCTTATTTAGAAAATGGTTTGTATGAATTACGCATTACTATTCCGAATTTTAATGGTGTAATTTCAAATGCTGTAACCATTAAGTTAGGCATCTCAGATGATTTTGTATTGTCATCCGAAGGTGTTTTGTGCGAATCGGGTGGAAGCGTAACTTTATCATCCAATGCTACAAATCCTAACTACATTTTAACATGGTTTTCCATTGAAAATAATGCAGAAATAGGAACGGGAAATTCAATCACAGTAAATGAGCCCGGAAATTATTTTATGACAATTGATTTTGATGGATGTTCATATTCCTCGAACACAATTGCAGTTGAAGTCATCACAACAGAAGGAATTACTTTAAACATAGCCGATGCGATTACGGTTATTCAAGGCGGTTCAACCGAAGTGTTTGCCAGCGGCGTGGATAATTATACGTGGTATTTGAACGGTGAAATCATTGGAACAGGAAATTCTTATTCTGTTTCTCAAGCTGGAACCTACACGATCATCGGTAGCATTGGCGAATGTGAATTTACCAAAACATTCACCGTTACTTTGGTTGAAAACACAAGTTTTGTTGTGCCAAACGTAATTACGATGAACAACGACGGAATAAACGATTATTGGTCTATTCCGAATGAATATGTGAACAAAGAAGCTGTTGAGGTTATCATCTATTCACCAAAAGGGAAAGTGGTTTTTAGAGCTCGAAATTATCAAAATAATTGGCCAAATACCGCTTTAGAATATGCCAAAACAGAGCCTGTTTTTTATTATACAATTTCTGAAAACGACGAAATTATCAAAAAAGGATCCATCACCGTAATCGACTAAAGATGATAAAAATGTACGTAATACTAATTACAGGATTTGTGTTTGCTAATTTGCAAGCACAAGATGCTCCCGTATTGACGTTTACGATACCCACCCAAAACACCTTGTTATTGAATCGGTTTTTGATGAATCCAACATTTTCTGCGGTGCGTGAAAACGATTCTTACCTCACACTTTACCATAGAAATCAATGGATTCAATTTGATGATTCACCAGAACTTTACATGCTTTCGTATTCAGGAAAATATGGGGAAAGAGCAGGAGTGGGGATTGGAATTTATCAACAAAATTTAGGAATAATTACCAGTTTTGGTGGCGTTGGAAATTATGCGTATCAAATTCCGATTCGTGAAAAAATAAAGTTAACATTAGGTTTCAACATTGCGTATTACAACAGTGGCGTGGACCGAAACAGAGCAGTAACTAACGAACCTGATCCGGCCATTATGGCGTTGCGAAACAATTCAATTCTAACGCTAAAACCCGGTTTAAATTTAACTTGGGGAAGTTTTGATTTTGGAGTTTACGCCGAAAATTTTGTGGATTATGATTTTAAATCCAGCGAAATGGTTCAAGACTATTCGCAAAAAACATACACCGGTCATATAATGTATCATCATCAAATGCAAAATCAGGAAGGGTTGTTTGAAAATGGTTTTTTCAGATTAATTGCTCGAGGAAAAATGAATCAGACGGATGATTTTGTGTATGGTGGTTCAGTGATTACCAACTTTCCAAATTTAGGTTGGGTGCAAGCCGGAGTTGATGATTTTTTTGGAGTGAATATTGGCGTTGGAGCTCATTTTACCAAAAAATTGTCCTTAGGTTACACGTATGAAAGAGTGATAAACGATGGTTTAGTAAATTTTGGTCCAACCCACGAAATCACACTTTCGTATCGATTTGCAGGAAAAGAGAACGAAGAAACATACAACATAAAATCATCAAAAAAAAAGCCTACAGCAGTTGTTAGAAAGCCAAAAGTGTTGAAAAAAACAGAAGAGTTTGAAGAAGAATACGAAGATGATTTTGCCGAAGAAGAATATGAAGATATGGCCGAAGAACCTATCATCATTGAGCCGGCTCCAAAGAAGAAAAAATCGATTTTGAAAAAGAAAAAACCATCAAAAACCATTGCTGATGTTGAAGCGGAAGAAGAATATGAAGAAGTGGCAAACGAAGAAACGAAATCCTATAACAAAGACATTGAAATTGAAAAATTAAAAATGACGTTGGATGAAAATAATTTAAAACTATTGGAAATCATTGTCAAACAAGATTCGCTTGAAAATATGAAGAAAGCCGATTTTGAAAAACGTATTGAAAATATGATGCAATACATCGAACGATTAGAAGTAACCATTGCCGAAAAAGATTGCAATTGCGATCCGAAAACAACAGTGGTTACCGAAGAAAAAACGGTTGAAACCACAACAAAAACAACTGTAAAAAATGCTGAAACCCCTGTAGTTAAAGAAGACAAAAATGATTTGAACAGCAAGTTATCAGCGATGAAATCATCAACTAAAAAAGAAGAAAATGAATTACCATCAACTAAAAATAATTCAAAAAATACTGATTTGGAATCTAAAATTTCCAAACTCAAAAAAGAAGAACCAAAAACAAATACCAACTCAAAATTTTCCTTAACCGATGAAGAAATCAAAGCGTATTATTCCAGACTGACCGACAAAAAAAGAGCCACTGCCAAAAAGGGAAACTTTTTGCAAGTAGACAATCAAGAACCCGGATTTTACATTATTTCCAATGTATTTTCTGACCCTGCTTTTGCGGATGATTTTATCAAAAAACTAAAAAAGCGCGGAATTAAAGCCAATTATTTTATTAACCCAAAAAACAATTTCAGGTATGTTTATTTAAAAAAACATTCTGATTGGAGTGAAGCCCTAATCTCCTATTACACGAATGTGGAAAACACCTATTTTGATGAAATTTGGATTATGAACATTAACATAAAATAAACACCCCAAAATGAAAACGCCCCAAATGCCACACTTAAAAACAATCTTCCTACTCGGTTGTTTTTTACTACTCAACTTGGCTGCCTATGCCCAAGTTCCGGTTCCTTTTACGGTTCGCTATGAACGAAATTTAAAAGGAGATATGACTTTGATTTCAAACGGAATTGTTAACAGACAAACCAATTCCGACAGCCCGAATGTTCCGTACAATGAAGTTGGAAATTCATCTGAATTCAATGATAACCTTAACATGCGTTACATCGATATTGATAGCGACCCAAGTACGTTCAGTTCCAGTAGTGCATCTCTACTTTTGCCTGCCAGCGGATGCAACAAAATTGTGTATGCCGGATTATATTGGTCAGCCACGTATCGATTCAATAACGGGTTTTCTACTTCTCCGGGAGAAGGTGATAATGTGCGTGAAAATGATTTTAATCAAGTGCGATTAAAATTGCCCGGAGGTGCTTATCAAAACATCACCGGACAATTGCTATTTGACGGATTTACAGACCCTAATTTTATAGCAAACAGTCCATACAGTTGTTTTGCAGACATTACTTCTTTGGTAACCGGTTTAGCCAATCCGGAAGGAGAATACACAGTGGCAAATATTAGAGCTACGCAAGGACAAATAAATGGGGGAGGAGTTTCGGGAGGATGGACTATTTTCTTTGTATACGAAAATCCAACCATGACGGGAAAATACATTACGGCTTATGACGGTTTTGCAGGCGTTCGTGCCACAATTGGTCAAACGGATATTTCTTACTCCGGATTTACGACTTTGCCTCCGCCATTTCCGGTAAGAGCAAAATTAGCTTCGGCCGCCTTAGAAGGTGATAATAGAATTACGGGCGATCAGTTGTTATTTAGAGCTGACTCAAACGCTACTTTTACCGCGTTGGGCAATACATTAAATGTAACCAACAATTTTTTTAATAGTCGATTAACGCTTAACAACACTGACTTTGTAGATCGAGTTCCAAACAGTTTAAATACGTTGGGATACGATGGAGATATTATTACAGTAGCGAATCCGCTTAACAGTGTAATTCCGAATAATGAAACCGGAGCAACACTTCGGATTACCTCAACACAAGACACTTACTTTATGTTCTTCAATGCATTTAATATTGAAGTCATAGAACCGGATATTAAATTAGTAAAAACAGTCGAAGATTTAGCAGGAAACGACATCGGTGGGGCTGATGTGAACCTAGGGCAATTCTTAGATTATGTTATTACTTTTCAAAATGTAGGTAATGATGATGCTACCAACGCCACAATACGAGATATTTTACCGATTAACACCACGTTTATTTCAGTGGATTTAAGTGGAGCTCCTGGGGTGACTTTCACTAATGATCCTGCTTTTGATGAACTGATTTTTAATTTACCAAATAATTTGGTAGAAATGGGCGATCCTATTTATACCATTCGCATTCGCGTTCAAGTGGCAACAACTTGCAGTGAGTTGGAAGATGCTTGTTCAAATTTAATTCAGAATCAAGCCTATGCTACTTATCGTGGAGTTTTAAACAGCAATTGGATATCAAATGACCCAAGTTTTGCCGGACTAGACAGTTGTGGATTTGGTCAACCGGGTCCGGCGAATTTCTTGGTCGATATCGATGATTGTATTTTTGAAAATGAAGCCTATTTATGTGGTAGTGATATAACGCTTACCGCAGCTAATGGGTACGAAACGTACACTTGGTACAATAGTTCCAATGTAGTAATTGGAAATACGCAAACCATTACTGTTTCCAATGTGGGAACGTATACAGTTGTGAATACAGCAACTCCTCCGTGCATCGGAATTACTCAAACGTTTAATGTATTATTATTTGGAGCAACACAAACCAATCCGGTGATTCCTTTTGCCGATGAGGTGGTGATTTGTCCGAATAATGGAGAACAATTGCCTTATATATTCTTATGTGGAACCAATGATAGTCAGCTTATTCAAACCGGAATCAGTGATGCAACCAGTATTGTTTGGGAGGTGTTGAATGAAGCAAGTTGTCCAGCGGTTGGTATTGATACATGTGCTAATAATAACCCGTCTTGTTCATGGAATCAAGTGGGAACGGGTGCCAATTTTAATGTAACAACGGCAGGACAATATCGCTTGACAATCAATTATCAAGATGGCTGTTTTACTCGTTTCTATTTTAATGTGTATACGAATTTATTAGACATTCAGTATGTAACAACAAACATACTTTGTAATACACCTGGAAGCATTACGATAACGAATCTTCCGTCGGATTATCAATTTCAATTAGTTGATCAAACAACAGGAAACATTTTAGTTCCTTATCAAAATAATCCGGTGTTTACAATTACAAATGCGGGAGTTTACACCGTTCAAGTTACACAAATTGGTGTGACTGACGGATGTGTTTTCGAATTGCCAAACATCGGAATTCAACAAAATAATTTTCAAGTTAATTTGATTCCACAAAACACCAATTGTAATGGTTTTGGAAGTATTCGTGTGCAAGCAACAGGAGCACAGCCGCAATATCAATTTAACATCACTAATCCAATTTCTGCAACAAGCGGATGGGTTGTTGATAACGATTATACCTTCAATAACCTAAATCCGGGAACTTATACCGTTACAGTTGTTACAGAAGATGGTTGTTCATTTACAGGAGCAGTGACCATTGTAGATCAAAATGATTTGGCTTTAGTAGCAACTGTTTCTCAAAATATCACTTGTAATCAAGGCAACATTTTAGTAAATCCTTCTGGTGGACAACCACCACATTCTTTTGCTATTTATAGTTACAATGGAATCTTGCAAAATCCAACAGCAGCAGATTATCAAACCAGCGTTATTTTTGACATTGAATTTGGTCAACAAGGAACCTATGTTTTTATAGTTGTAGATGCAAATAATTGTACTGCTTTATCCAATCCCGTAACAATTGAGTTAGTTCCCAATGTTCAATTCACGACAACTATTCACGACATAAATTGTTTTGGTCAGAATGATGGATCAATTATCTACAATTTAACTTCATCAAATGGCTTTCAAGTTTCTTATCAATTATTAGATGAAAACGGAAACATCATTAGCACTAATAATTCGGGCATTTTCAATAATCTGCCTGCTGGAAATTACACTGTTGTTTTGGTTCAATCACAAGGAAATCGGGTGTGTGAATTCCCAACCGATTTTACCATTACTGAACCAACACCAATGACCGGTGTGGCTGTGATTACTGAAAATTATACTTGTATAACCAACGCAGGAACAATCGGAATTCAACCGGGAAGTGTCTCCGGCGGAACTGCTCCGTATTTGTATAGTATTGATGGTGTTAATTTCATCTCAGCATCTGAATTTGCTAATTTAACATCCGGAAATTATACGATTTATATTCAAGATGCCAACGGCTGTGTTTTTATAACTAATACCATTGCATTAGTTGCACCTAATCAATTAACCGATTTAACGTTTAGTGCAACTGCTTTAACGTGTCCGTCACAAAATGCAACAGTTACAGTTACCACCGTTGGCGGAACTGCTCCGTTTACCTTTCAAATTATCGCTCCAGCCGGACAAACGGTTAACAACGGAACTAATCCTGTTTTTGCAGGATTAACTGCCGGAACTTATACGTTTCAAGTAACCGACAGCAATGGGTGTACGTATCAAGAAACCTACACTATCAACCCGTTACCAATTATTGATGTAATTGGTCAAACGATAAGCAATGTGGTTTGTTTTGGAGCTTCAAATGGAGAAATTTCATTTTCGGTAACCAATTCAAATCCGTACAATTATCAAATTGTGAATAGTGCGAATGCAATTGTTGCATCAGCGAATAATTCAAATTTAGCGACTATTTCTTTAACCGGATTAACAGCTTCAGCTTATACGATATCGGTTACAGACACCATTACTAATTGTACAGACACCACGACAGCTATAATTGAAGCACCAAGTAGTGCGTTGGGTTTTACATTTGTTACCAATCAAATTAGTTGTAATTCTAACGGAAGTGTAATCATTACAGCTACCGGCGGGTGGGGAAGTTATCAATACCAACTAACGCAACCAAATGGGGTAGTGGTTGGACCTCAATCAAATGCCACGTTTACAAATTTAACTCAAGCCGGAACCTATACGATTTCGGTTAATGATATCAATGGTTGTGTTGTGAGCAACACATTCAACCTAACTACGCCAACAAATCCTGTTGCTGTAATTGCATCGTCATCCGATTTATGTTTTGACGCTAATGGGGCTACATTAGTAATTGCAGTGACGGGTGGTGTAGTTCCTTATACCTACAGTATCAATGGAAATCCATCACAAAATTCAAACACATTTGCCAATTTAACTCCGGGAAGTTATACGGTAATTATTACGGATGCCAATGGATGTACCTCAACTGTTTCGCAAACCATTCAACCTGAATTAACAGGCGATTTATCGTTAACCAAAGGTTTGGATTGTACGGCGTCGCCAAACGCTCAAATTTCAGCTGCAATCGCTGGCGGATTAGCGCCGTTTACCTATCAAGTTTCTTTTAACGGGGGAGCTTTTGGAACATCCACGAATGTGGTTGGAACTAACTTTGTGTATTCTACTGCGAACTCCGGAAATTATCAATTTTTGATAACCGATGCACAAGGCTGTACTTTTACAAGTCAAATTGTTACTGTTGACCCGTTGACATTGCCGGAAATTACCTCGGTTGTAGAATTACAAGGAATTTTATGTCATGGAGGAAACGAAGGAGAAATTCAAATCAATACCAATAACGCAGTTGGATTGGCTCCTTTTGTTTTAGAAGTAATCAATACCACAACCGGTATAAATTACGGAACGCAAACGTCGGGATTAACAGCCGGAAATTATCAAATTACGTTAACAGATGCTAATTCGTGTACCGATACAGCATCTATTACATTAACTGAACCTAATCCGATTGCTTTCACAATTACTACGGTAGATATTACGTGTAACAATCCGGGTGGTACTTCTTATGGTGAAATAATCGTGCAAGGTGTAGCCGGTGGAACAGCTCCATATACTTATATTTTAAATAATAACTTCGGATTTATAGATTCATATACTCCGGTAACCAATGAAAATCATTCCTTCCAAATTCTTAATTTCGGAATTTATAATGTAGAAGTAATTGATGCCAACGGATGTGTATTTATAGTGGATGAAATCATCATTGCTTCACCTCCAAGTGATTTGATTATTGATGTTTCTGCTTCCACTTCTAATTGTGTGAACGGTGGAACGGCGGTAATTACAGTAACTTCTGCAGTAAGTAGTGGTTCGTATGAATTTGCTATTTTAGAAACCAACACCTTACCTTATTCCACAAACTACCAACCGGCTGATGTTGGAACTCCTGAAACTTCTACTTTTACAGGATTAGTTCCGGGTGTAACGTACACTTTTGTAGTACACGATTTAATAACCGATTGTTATTATTTTAAAACTGCTGATACACCAATTAACACCCCATCCAATTTAACTTCGGTGATAGATATGGTTGGAAATGTTAGTTGTACGGGAAGTAATGATGGTTTTGTGAATTTTACATTTGATAATTATGATGCTACAGCGACGAGTGTATCCTACGAAGTATTTAATTCTCAATCGAATATTTCCACTGGAATTACGGGAATGTCATCACCGCTTGGCGGACCAATTTCTGTTACAAATCTTGGCCCATTAGCTCCCGGAATTTATTACATTTTGTTTACTGAAAATGGAGGAACATTAACCGGATGTAGTAGTGCATCAATACCATTTACCATTTCACAATCAACTAATTTATTGCAAGTAACTGCGAATGTTACCAGAAACGACAACTGTTTAAACAACAGAGGACGAATCACTGCAACAGGTCAATTTGGAACAGCTCCTTATCAATATCAATTGGTTTTAGCAGGCAACCCTGCACCAACTGTTGCCACGTGGGCGGGCAGTGCAACCAATGTTTTCAATGTGGAAGGCGGAAATTATGTAGTATATATTCAAGATGCCAACGGATGTATTCAATCAGCACCTGTATTTGTTCCAACAGATCCTTCTCCGCAAATTTCAGCTACTGTAACCAATTTATGTACAGCTGCTCAAGGCGATTTCACCATTGAAGTAACGTTAACAACGGCCGGAATTGCTCCTTATACGTTCAGTTTAAACGGCGGAACATTCCAAGCACAAACGGTTCCAACATTTACTTATACCAATTTGAATTCAGGAAATTATTCAATTGGAGTGAGAGATTTTAACGGATGTATTCATACTGTAAACCTTACTATTCCTGCTCCTTTGAATTTAACTCCGGCAATTACAGCTCAAACTTCTTGTGCTAATAACGATGGAATTATTACCGTAACACCTTTCGGCGGAAGCGGAACTTTTACTTATGAACTACAAAACAATGTAGGCGGTGTAATTGTTGCTGCTCAAGCTTCTCCAATATTCAACGGATTGGCTTCAGGAAATTATGTGGTGGTAATCAATGACACAACCACAGGTTGTTCTGCTCAAGCTCCAATTGAATTAGAACCTGCAACTCCTGTAACTTTTACCACTGTTCATAATGATGTAAGTTGTAATGGCGGAAATGACGGAAGTATTACCGTGACTTTACCATCATCAAATGATAACCCGATTTACACGTATGTTTTAACAGATGGTGTAAATGCCCCAATTTCTCAAAATAATGGGGTTTTCACCGGATTAGCGGCTGGAACTTATACGATTGCTGTGACTTCTGCCAGAGATTGTTCGTTACAAGAAATCATTGTAATTGATGAACCGGCTTTATTAACAGTTGCTGCAACAGCTACCGATTTTGCTTGTGATGCTTCTAATGTGGTTCAAACATCAACCATTACAGCCACAGCCAATTTTGGAACAGCTCCTTATGTTTACAGCATTAACGCAACGAATTTCTTCGCTTCCAACACATTTACAATTGTAGATAATGGAAGTGTTCAAAACATTACTGTGACTGTTCGTGATGCTAATAACTGTTTGGCAACTACGGTCGTTAACATAAATCCGCTACCAACCATTACTGCAGTTACTGCAACAACGGTAACGAATTTAACGTGTACAAATGACGGAACCGTTCAAATTAATGTAACCGGTGGTTCTGGTGATTTTACGTTTGAATTATTACCACAAGGAAGTCGGCCTGCCATCACACCGGGAAGTGGAGTCTTCAGTGCCAACTTTACGTTGACTGAACCTGGAGCTTATACATTCCAAGTAACTGATAATGTTACAGATTGTTATTTTATAACAGCTCCTTACGAAATTGCTCCTTTTGATACCATCGAAGCAACTATAATCAACTCATCTGCTGTAACGTGTTTTGGCGATACGGATGGAACAATCACCGTGAATGTTTTGGGTTATGTTGGAAATGTTACCTATTATGTAATTGATATTCAAGGAAATACGGTTGCTTCCGGAAGCGGAAATACTGCTATAAATCCATTTATCGTTTCTGGATTATCAGGCGGAAATTATCAAGTGGTTTTAACAGCTACCGAAACACCTTTCTGTACAGCTACATCTAACTTTGCAGTTGTTTCTTCTCCAAGTGAGCCTTTGGTTTTAACTGCTAATGAAACAGCAAATGTGACTTGTACAAATAATTTAGGTGAAATTTTTGCCAATGCAACCGGAGGATGGGGAACGTATCAATATGAATTGGTTAACAACACGACTGCTACAACTGTTCAGCCTTTTGGAGCCAATTCTTTATTCTCAGGATTGACTGCCGGAAATTATACAGTTACTGTGGAAGATGCCGGAGGTTGTTCAGTAAGTTCAACTGTTATTCTGATTCAACCGAGTTTAATTTCAGCGAATCTTACTTCTACCAATACTAATTTACTTTGTAATGGTGATACAAATGCTTCTGTAACGGCAGCAAATGTAACAGGAGGTCAAGGAACATATCAATATATTTTGAACACCTATGATTCTACCGGAACAACAATTGTAACCAGTTCAGGAGGACAAACGAGTCCAACTTTTGATGGATTAGGTGCCGGAATTTACAGCATCACCATCACAGACGGATGGAATTGTGATTTTACAACCAACATTATCACTATCACTGAACCAACAACTGTAGTGGCTTCATTAACCTTAACGAGTTCATTAACCTGTCAAAATGATGCGGTAATCACTGTTTCTGCTTCGGGTGGAATGGCTCCGTATCAATACAGCACAGACGGATTCACTTTTACCAACACAACGGTTTACAATGTCGGTCCTGGAACGTATCAGTTTTTTGTAAGAGATGCAAACAATTGTGCCGTAGTTCAAACCAATCAAATTACGATAGAAACTATTCCTGATTTAGAATTGAATTTGAATCTGAATAGTGCCACCATCAACTGTTTTGGAGAAAGTACAGCAACCATCATTGCCAACACAACAGGCGGTTTAGGAAATTATAGTTACACGCTTTTAGATGGAGCAAATAACGTAATTGCCGGTCCACAAAGTAGCGGAATGTTTACCAATCTTCCATCTAGTAATTATATCGTTGAGGTGGATAGTGTGGATTGTAATGCAGTTTCATCAGTTATCCAAATCACTGATCCGCAAGAATTGATGATTTCTAACTTGACTGTCAATAATGTTTTATGTAATGGTGGTGAAAACGGAAGTGTTTCCATCCAAACTACAGGAGGAACAGGAACAGTTCAATATGCGATTTCGCCTAATTTGAATCAATTTTTCAACACCGGAACATTCAACAATTTAGCTCCGGGGAATTATGATATTATTGTTCAAGATCAAAACGGTTGTTTCATTTTATTGGATGTTGAAATCACAGAACCTGCTCCAATAGTAGCCGATGTTGATTTAATATCTGTTGTCCAAAACTTGTGTTTAGGTGATAATGATGGTTCGTTTACCGTTCTAATCACCGGCGGAACTGCACCATATTCAACCAGTTTGAACAACCAAGATCCAAGTGCTTTTGTTGAAGGACAATTATCGTTCTCAGGATTAGCAGGAGGAACTGATTATTTCATCTTCGTAAAAGATGCCAATGGTTGTGAAACAATTGCGTATATCTTCTTAGATGCTCCGGTAGAAGTAATTCCAGCTATCGAATCAGTTGTGTATAATTGTACAGGAAATGTGCCGGGTAACATCGTAACTGTTTCTGTCAATGCATCAGCAGTTGGAAATGTTCAATATGCTTTGGATGGTGGAACATATCAAGCCTCAAATGTGTTTGTGAATGTTCCAGCCGGAAACCATACTATTTCAGTTCAACACACAAATGGTTGTACCAAAACTGTTGATGTGAATATCGATGATAATCAACCGTTAAGTGCAACTTTATCAAGTGTTCAAAACGTACTTTGTAACGGAGATTCAACCGGAAGTGTAACGGTTGATGTTACCGGAGGAACAGGAACGATTGAATATGCAATTTCACCTAACTTAACCACATTTACAACAAACAATGTGTTTACGAACTTAGCTGCCGGAACGTATGACATTATCGTTCGAGATGGAATTGGATGTAATGTTACGCAACAAGTAATCATTACAGAACCAACCGTTGTGAATTCAAGTGTTTCTGCATTGGTGCAGGAATTATGTACAGACGATGGAAACGCAAGCATCACAATTGCTGTAAACGGCGGCGTTGCTCCTTATTCAACAAGTTTGAATAATCAAAATAACTTTGTAGCCAATCAATTTACTTATGCTAATTTAACTGGTGGACAAACCTATACCATTTTCGTTCAAGATGCGAATGCTTGTATTTCTTCTATTCCGGTAACGTTAGATGCTCCTGTAACAATTTCTCCAACTATTGATGTGACCTATATTTGTGCAGGAAATATCGTTGGAAATACAGTTACCGTAACTGTAAATTCAGCTATTGAAAATGATGTAACCTATTCATTAGATGGTGGAGCTTTCCAAGCATCAGAAACATTCAGCAATGTTGCGGTTGGAAACCATACCATCAGAGTAAGACATAGTAATGGTTGTGAGCAACAAGTTCAGTTTACCATCAATCCATCCACACCGGTTCAAGCGGTATTTACACAAGTGGATGTAACTTGTCATGGTGAATCAACAGGTTCTTTCCAAGTTTCAGCATTTGGCGGTAGCGGACAATTAGAATTTGCCATTTCTCCAAACTTGACAGATTTTGGTCCAAACCAAACATTTACCAATTTACCTGCCGGAAATTACACGACTATTGTTAGAGATGAGATTGGTTGTACTACCCAGTTAAACATCACTATTAACGAACCAAATCCTTTAGATGCTTCCTTAGTAACGATGTTCCCGGATTTGTGTGCAGGTGATAATGTAGGAGCAATTGAAATTTCCATCATTGGTGGAGTTGCTCCTTATTCAACAAGTTTGAATAATGAAAACAATTACACACCCAACCGTGTTTTGTTTGAAGATTTAGCTGGCGGACAAACCTATACCATCTATGTAAGAGATGCCAACGGATGTGTAACAACATTGCAAGTGGCAGTTGATGGAGGAATCAACATTTCTCCCGGAGCTGATGTTGTATATGGTTGTGTTGGTGATTCAGCTTTTAATACCGTTACCATCAAAGTAATGCAGAATGTAGAATCGCAAGTAACCTACTCGTTAGATGGTGGAGCATATCAATCTGGAAATGTATTTACCAATTTATCAAACGGAAATCATACTGTAACCGTTCTTCATGAAGATGGTTGTTCGGAAACAATTGGATTTACCATTTCGAATTATATTCCGATTACCTTAACTTTAACTGAAACCTATCAAAATCAGTTTACTGCAACTACAACCGGAGGAAGCGGAAGTTATACTTATTTCCTTAATGGTGTAAATTATGGATACAACAATGTTTTCCAAATACTAGCTACCGGAACCTACACCGTGGTTGTTGAAGATGAAAACGGTTGTACGGCCGAAGCTCAAATTTACATCGAGTTTATCGACATCGATATTCCGAACTTCTTTACACCAAATGATGATGGTGATAACGATACGTGGGTTCCTGAGAATTTAGAAGGATTCCCAAATGCTCGCGTAGAAGTTTTTGACCGCTACGGAAGAATTATTACGCAATTTGGACACAAAGGCGAGTGGGATGGAACCTACAATGGATCACTGTTACCTACCGGTGATTATTGGTACACCATCACGCTCGACGGAGGAAGACAATTTGTTGGAAATGTTACGCTTTACAGATAAAAATTTATAAAAATGCCAACTCCAAATCGCCACAAGTTTGGAGTTGGTTTAACCCAAAAACCTACAACCATGAAAAAAATAGCCCCATTTTTCATTTTGCTGGCCTTTCTAAACGGAAAAGCCCAGGAATTAAACCTACCATCTTTTACGCAATATTTAGCCGATAATCCTTTTTTGATTTCTCCGGTATATGCCGGAATCGGTGATAATGTAAAAATCAGAGCCAACGGATTTACACAATGGGTTGGAATCAAAGACGCACCCGAAAATATGTCGCTTGCTGCCGATATGCGAATTCACGATCAATCAGGAGTGGGTTTGTATTTGTATAGCGATAAGAACGGAAACACCCGTCAATCAGGAGCAAAAGTGAGTTTTGCCCATCACATTGTAATTGATAAATATGCTGAACAATTTGTTTCGTTTGGTATATCCTACGCATTGAATCAGTTTAGAATTGAAATTGAAAATTTTACCGGACAAGATATGGCGGTTGTTGACGATAGAAGATTAACCAATCACAATGTTGATGTTGGTTTTTTATATCGTAAAAACGGTTTCTACGGAAGTTTTACCGTTGCGAATTTATTAAACAAAAATTTAGATGTTTTTAATGATATTGAACCGCTTGAACTTCGTAATTATCAAGTGTTTTCAGGTTATAAATGGCGAAGCAGTTCAAACAGTGATTTTGAAGTGGAACCATCAGGATTTTTTCAATATTTTGAAAGTGATCAAAGATCTACTACCGATTTGAATTTGAAGCTTCGTTTTTATAACTTTGATGATTATTACTGGGCAGGTGTTTCCTATCGGTTTTTAAATGATCAATTGTTGGAACCTTTGAACATTGGACCGATGTTGGGATTAAAGAAGAGTAATTTTTACTTCGCTTATTCCTATCAAATCACGCTCAACAAATTGGTGAATTACAATTCGGGTACGCACATGGTTACGCTTGGTATAGATATTTTCCAAGGCATCAGCAACTGTCCGTGCACCTATTAAAAACAACAAATGGGAACAATTAAATTACAAAACATCCGAACATTTTCGTTTCACGGCTGTTTGATGGAGGAAAGCAAAATCGGCTCAGATTATTCAATAGATTTGGAAATTAAAACTGATATGCGAAAGTCGGCTACTTCAGATGAATTGCACGATACAGTTGATTATGTTCACCTAAACAAAGTAGTGGTGGAAGAAATGGCTATTCGCTCCAAGTTATTGGAGCACATTGCTCATCGTATTATCAAACGTATTTTTGATGAAATCCCTGCTGTTTCACGCGTGATCGTTTCGGTTTCTAAACTTAATCCGCCTATTGGTGGTGATGTGGAAGCGGTTACGGTGGTAATGGAGGAGTATAGGAGTTGATTTTGTTTCAGGTTTCAAGTTTCAGGTTACTTTTACAAAAGTTTTTTAGCGAATAGCTTTTTAACTTTAAACTTTTTATTTACATTTGCCATCCGATTATAAGGCGTCGTGGCCGAGCGGCTAGGCACCGGTCTGCAAAACCGTCTACCCCGGTTCGAATCCGGGCGATGCCTCAAAATTAAAGCTTCTTGAAAAAGGAGCTTTTTTTGTTTTAAATTTTTATAAAAAATTAATTAAAGATAACGCAAAACCGTCTACTCCGGTTCTCCCGATTGCTATCGGGGGGGCGATGCCTCTGAAACCTTCGAGGAAACTTGGAGGTTTTTTTATTGTAAATTTTTAGAAAAATTAATCAGAAATTCTAACATTAATCACACCGGCTTTCTTAAAATAACCTCCTAAACCTTTAGTATAGTTTATGTTATTAATTTTTAATTCACTATTCTTTTTTAACCTTTTAAGTTGATTAAATGTATTTTCATCGATTCTATTTCCATTAACATCAATATTTTTATTATCTGAAAATTCAATACTGAAACTTGATACATTAAATTTTAAACCAGTTAATAAATTTTCAAAATAAACTGTAATTTCTGCATTTTCCAATTCAGATAATTTCATTAAAACTATACAGTCGATGCAATTTCTATTATTTATTCTTCCTAAAACTGGTGGAAAATTTAAAATTCTTAGTAGATGTTCTTCAATTATTTTAGAATCATCTTCCAAAATTATTTCTAATTTAACAACCACTTCATTTCCTTGTCCGGGAGAAATGGAATAATGTCCATTATTATAAGTTAAACCTAAACCAGAAGCTTTGAATGATTTTGCGTTTGGTACAGCAATAGAAATTGGATTTTGAATTCCTCTATAAACCACATTCAATTTATCAACAGAAATTACTCCTATTTTTGGTTTTGAAACTAATGTAGTATCATTTTGTGCCAATAAAAATTGACAGAAAAGCAAAGAGCATATAAGTTGAAATTTATTCATTCAAAATTTTAAAATAAAAACTATGCAGCATCCGTATTCATAGGTTGAATAGTATCTAATTCATCTTTTTTAGCCATTTCCTCTTCTTCAATATCATAATCATCTTGTAATCCTAACCAAAACTTAGCAGTAGTACCAAAGTATTTTGATAATCGCAAAGCTGTATCTGCCGTTATTCTTCTGTTTCCTTTAATAATTTCACTTATGCGAGTTTGAGGAATAAACGTTTCTTTTGATAAACGGTATGCCGATATTTCAAGCGGAACAAGAAATTCTTCTTTTAATATTTCACCGGGATGTATGTTTTTTAAAGTTGCCATAATTTCAATATTTAATGATAATCTATAATTTCTACTTCAAAAGCATTGTCATTTTCCCACCTAAAAATTATTCGCCATTGTTTATTAATTCTGATACTATGAAATCCTTCAAGATTTCCGCTTAATTTTTCTAAATGATTTGCCGGTGGAATCCTTAAATCATTTATATTTTGAGCATTATTTATCATTCTTAATTTTCTTCTGGCAACATTTTGAATGTCAGAAGGAAGTTTTCTGGATTGATTTCCATGCCAAATTTTCTCCGTTTCTTTACAGGTAAAACTTTTAATCACAAAACAATAGATTATATACTAACGTCAAAGGTAAGTGTTTTTTTGTTCACAACAAAATCGTATTAATACTCAAGGCTTTCTATCTTATTCATAATCATTTCCTTTTCCTTTGGAAAAAAGCCTTGAATACTTAATAGGCTATTCTGAATTCATTTTAAAGAAAGCTTACGAGGTCTTTTTAACAGAATATTTTTCAACATCGTTTACCCCAATTCTTCGAATTGTTATCGGGTAAGGGATGCTATTGGAAGAGTTATTGAAAAGCTGCTCTTTTTTTGTTTGTAAATTTTTTAGAAAACTAATCAAAACGGATTGCTTTTACCGGAGATATCTTTGTAATAATATAAGATGGAATAAGTAAAACTAGTAAACTAACGATAATTGTTCCGAGGTTGAGTAGAAGGATATAAAACCAATTGAAATAGACCGGCGCCTCACTTACATAATAGTTTTCGGGGTTTAATTTTACAATACCAAATTGTTGCTGCACAAGCATTAATACAATTGCGATGACATTACCCCAAAGCAATCCACGAAGAATAATATGGAATGCGTTGTAAAGAAATATTTTTCTAACAGTCCAATTATTTGCACCAAGTGCTTTGAGGATTCCAATCATTTGGGTACGTTCAAGAATAAGGACCAAGAGTGCTACAACCATGTTAATTGTTGCCACAACAATCATGATGACCAAGATAACGATAATGTTGAAATCAAAGAGTTGCAACCACTCGAAAATGAAATAGTATTTTTCGACAATAGTTTTGCTATCGAGCATATAGGAAGTTTGTTCATAGACTTCTTCTCCTTTTTGTTCAATTTTATTGAAATCATCGATAAATATTTCAAAGGCTCCTACTTCGTCCGGTTGCCATTTATTGATTCGTTGAACGTGGCGTATGTCTCCCAATATATAAGTAGCATCGAATTCTTGAAATCCGGAGTTGTAAATTCCGGTTATGGTGAAAACGCGGAGGTTTGGCATTTCGTTGCTATCTTCTTTCATGAAGAAGGTGTTGAATTTATCGCCCACTTTGAGAAAAAGACGGTTAGCCAAATACTTAGAAATGAGTACTTCAGGGTTTAATTGGTCTTTTACATTTGGCATATTTCCTTCGACAATGTATTCACTTATATTGTCCCATTTGTAATCACTTCCGACACCTTTGAAAATGACTCCTTCGAAGGATTTTTCAGTTCGGATGATTCCGGCTTTACTGGCTACGGCTTGAATGTGATTGACTCCTTCAACCGTTTTGAACTCAGGATAAAAATCTTGTTTTGTTGAGACGGGCACTTTGCTGACTTCAGATTGATTATCATCGAAATTAGAAACAATAATATGTCCGTTGAAAGCCGAAACTTTTTGGCGTATTTTTTGTTGTAAACCCAAGCCGGTTGCTACGGAAACAATCATCATGATGATTCCGATTGCAATGGCAGTTATTGCAATTTTTATTATTGGTTTGGATATACTACTTTTATGGTGTTTTGCCGTAGTTAATCGTTTGGCTATGAAATATTCTAATTTCAATGTTTATAATTTGAATTCACGACAAAGATACACAAAGTTTTTTGCCACAGATTCCACGGATTTTTACAGATTAAAAAAATAATTATGAAACACAAAATAAGTACATATTTAATTTTAATAGGATGTTTAATTGTTGCTGTTTCTTGTAAAAGCAACACAAAATTGAATATAGACGAGCAAAGCAATACGGTTTTGGACACTACTACATTAAAACTTTCAATTCAAACCGGAGCAGAAAATATTACGAGTTATTTGCCTTTATTAAAAAACAAAAAGGTAGGAATAGTAACTAATCAGACTGGGTTTGTTAGAAAAATTAAAATTAATGCTACGGCAGTTCCTCAAAACACAACCTCTGAATTAACAAAAGAAAGTTTGGTGGATTTTTTGTTGGAAAAAAACATCAATCTCCAAAAAATTTATGCTCCCGAACACGGTTTTCGTGGCACGGCTGATGCCGGAGAATTAATTAAAGACGGAAAAGATACTAAGACCGGATTACCGATAATTTCGCTTTATGGTGATAATAAAAAACCGAAACCGGAGCAATTAATTGGTATTGATATGATGGTTTTTGATTTGCAAGATGTAGGTGCGAGGTTTTACACCTATATTTCTTCTTTACATTATGTAATGGAAGCTTGTGCGGAAAACAATATTCCCCTAATCGTTTTAGATCGACCTAATCCGAATGGTGGTATTGTTGATGGCCCTATTTTAGAAAAAGAATTTACGAGTTTTGTTGGCATGCATCCGATTCCCGTTTTACACGGCATGACGATTGGCGAATATGCCAAAATGATTAATGGCGAAAAATGGTTAAAAGATGGGATTCAATGCAATTTAACGGTTGTTCCGAATATGAATTATACACACGAAATGGCTTATAGTTTACCCGTAAAACCATCGCCGAATTTACCTAATGACCAATCGATTAATTTGTATGCGAGTTTGTGTTTTTTTGAAGGCACGAATGTGAGTGTGGGTCGCGGAACGGAAAAACAATTTCAGATTTATGGTTCACCTTTTTTAACTAAAAGTACTTTTAGTTTTACACCCAAACCTAATTTAGGAGCCAAAGATCCGGTGCACAATGGCAAACTTTGTTATGGGGAAGATTTGAGTAACATTGCAAAAGTAAATCGTTTAGAATTGAAATGGTTAATCAAAGCATATAATTCAACTGCTGACAAAAAAGCGTTTTTTAATTCGTTTTTTGTGAAATTGGCCGGAACAAAAAAATTGCAAGAACAAATTGAAAAAGGTCTCTCTGAGAATGAGATTAGAAAGAGTTGGGAGAAAGGATTGGATGAGTTTAATTTGGTTAGAGGGAAGTATTTGATTTATTAGCAAAGGCTGGAAGATGGGAGCTGAAGGAAAAATCTACAACGGTAGCTTCTCCTTCATTCGTTCTACAATATTATAGGCCGCTGGACATATTGCCACATTTAGTAACGTTAAATCAGTAATTTGATTGAATTTTTTTCGGTCAGTGTGTGGGAATTCTCGACAAGCTTTTGGACGAACATCATAAATAAAACATTTATTGTCAGCTTCTAAAAACGTACACGGAACCGATTTTAAGACATAATCATTCTCCTCATCAATTCGCAAGTACTGATCGATGAATTGCTGTGGTTTTTGTCTGAGATGTTTAGAAATTCGTTCAATATCAGCCGAAGTAAAAAGCGGTCCGGTTGTTTTGCAACAATTAGCACAATCTAAACAATCGGTTTTTTTAAATTCAGCTTCGTGCAAATCTTGCATTACATAATCTAAATTTTTGGGCGTTTTCTTTTTTAACTTATCAAAATACTTTTTGTTTTCGATATGCTTATCTTTGGCAAGTTTAGCCAATGTGTCAATTTGAAAATGTGCCAATGTATCAATTTTAGATTACTGCAAAGTTAAAAACTTTTAAACGCTTAAACCTCTAAACTCTTAAACTTTTATGAAAGACCTTTTTGGAAAAGCCATTTTAGACTATCAAACCGGTAATGATCCGCAGGATTTGATAACCGAAACTTCAATTTCTGAAGCCGATGAAATGAGTGTAGCTTATTTGTTTCGGGATTTTGATGAAATGCCTAAAATTGAACAAAAAGCTTTAGAAATTTCCAAAGGAAGAATTCTGGATGTGGGCTGCGGTGCCGGAAGTCATTCAATTTATTTACAAGAGAAAGGATTTGATGTTACTTCGATTGATATTTCACCTAATGCTATCAAAGCTTGCGAATTAAGAGGTTTGAAAAAAGCACAAGTGCAAGATGTGATGCAATTAGAAAATGGAAAATTCGATACGATTTTACTTTTGATGAATGGTGCCGGAATGTGCGGAAGACTAAAAAACATCACTCAATTTCTTCTAAAGCTAAAAAGTTTATTGACTGAAGACGGTCAGGTTTTAGTAGACAGTTCAGACATCATTTATATGTTTGATGACGATGAAGATGGTGGAAAATGGATTCCGGGTGATTCTGAATACTACGGAGAAGTAGAATTTAAAGTAGCCTATAAAGGTCAAGCTGAAAAACCTTTTGATTGGATGTATATTGATTATAATACGTTGCAAAACGCAGCGTTAGCAAATGGCTTGTCTTGTGAATTAATTAAAGAAGGAGAGCATTATGACTATTTGGCCAAATTAAAATTGCTTTAATTTAGTTAAAAATAATCGGGATTTTTATTTCAACACTTATTGGATTTCCATTTTTGTGGGCAGGCTTCCATTCGGGAAAATTTTTCAATGCTCTGAGGATTTCAACTGCGGTATCCATGTCATCAAATTTTAAGAGCTTTACTTTTTCCATTCTGCCCTCTTTATTTATAAAAAAAGAAACCAATAATTTTTCTCCGTTTTTAATTTTACTTTTATCAAGTCTTGCCATCAAATAAGTATAAAACATATCCATGCCACCCGGAAATTCCGGATCTATGACATCTGAGTTTAAATAGACCTCGTCTTCACCTTGAATTTGAGCGTGTACAGAAGAGATTTGAAAAAACAAAAGTAAAAACAAAAATCGCATCGAGAAAAATTATTGATTTTTGAAAATTATTGCATGTATTTCATCATCATTGTTTGCAAGCCCATTCCCCATTCTTGACCAACAGTTTGTCCTTTGTTATAAAGCACTTCCGTTTTATCTGTTAATTTTTTTCCAGCTGGAGATTCGTAGAATTTTAATAGTGCTTTTACATCATCATGAGTAAATTCCGTCATGTACATATCTGCCATTTTACCCATCAAATCATTAATTGAAGCATCTAATTCTTTTTGGAATTCAGCTTTTTTGGCTTCTGGAATATTACTAGCTAAATCTTTTGTAATCATTTTAAATGTATTCGATTGACCACTCACTTCAAGGTACTTAACTACGTCATTTTTAAATGCATCTTGAGAAAAACCAAGTGTTGTAATCAATAAAAGGGCAAAAGTTAAAACTGTTTTTTTCATAATTTTTTTGTTTTGATTTATAAAATAATTTTAAGGAATATTCAAATATTTGTGCGTTTGTAAAGATACTCGCCATTTTGGATTTTTCATAACGTAATCCACAATTAATGGGGTCATTTCCTCTTTTTTACTCCATTCCGGTTGTAAAAAAAGAATGGCATTCGCATTTACTTTTACTGCTTGTTCTTCGGCAAAAATAAAATCGTGTTTATTATAAATAATCACTTTTAATTCATTAGCCATATCATAGGCACTTTGAACAGGTAATTTATTTTTCTTTGGCGAAAGACAAAACCAATCCCATTGACCGGTTACATCGTAACAACCGGAAGTTTCAATATGGATTTTTAACTGAGCCTCTTTTAATTTTTGTGTTAAAACCGACATGTCCCAAGTTAAAGGCTCTCCACCGGTGACAACAACTGTATCCGCATAGGCTTTCGCATGTTCAACAATAACATCTGTTTGTGTTGGCGGATGCAACTCGGCATTCCAACTTTCTTTTACATCACACCAATGACAACCTACATCGCAACCGCCAATTCGAATAAAGTAAGCTGCTGTTCCTGTATGATAGCCTTCGCCTTGAATGGTGTAAAACTCTTCCATTAGCGGCAGCATCTCGCCTTTTTCAACCGCTAATTGTATTTCTTTTTGAAGCATTTTTAATTAAAATAGGCTACAAAGGTAATCAATTTGAAAATGAAGCAATTTGAAAATTTGAAAATCATACCTTTTGATTTATAAATGCTTTTATTACATTTGAGAGTTAAATCTAAAAATCATGAGTAAAGCCGAAGAATTTAGTCAGCACATTATTAACGGATATGCTACCAAAGGAGATTTTATAACCTTAGGAGGAGCAATGTTAGACGGTGTACCCGTTGGTGGAAATGCCCAAGTAAACATTGCTTTAAAAACCCTAAACCGACACGGATTAATTGCCGGAGCAACCGGAACGGGTAAAACCAAAACCATTCAAGTGCTTTCTGAGCAACTTTCCAAAAATGGAATTCCGGTTTTGATGATGGATATTAAAGGTGATTTTTCCGGAATTGCAATGCCCGGAATAGAACAACCTTTTATAACTGAACGACACGGAAAAATTAATTTACCTTATGAAATAAAAAGTTTTCCGGTGGAATTAATGACCATTTCCAAACAAAATGGTGTTCGCTTACGAGCTACTGTTTCAGAATTTGGTCCGGTTTTATTTTCCCGTATTTTAGATTTGAACGATACGCAAGGTGGCGTTGTTGCTGTGATTTTTAAATATTGTGACGACCATCATTTACCCCTTTTGGACTTAAAAGATTTTAAAAAAGTTTTACAATATATAACTGATGAAGGTAAAGCCGAAATTGAAAAAGAATACGGTCGCATTTCAACGGCTTCAACAGGATCCATTTTACGAAAAATCATCGAATTGGAACAACAAGGAGCCGATGTATTTTTTGGTGAATTATCCTTTGATATTGACGATTTAATGCGAATTGATAAAAATGGAAATGGTTATGTGAACATCATTCGTTTGACCGATATTCAAGATAAACCAAAATTATTTTCGACGTTTATGTTGAGTTTGTTGGCGGAAATTTACAGCACCATGCCCGAACAAGGTGATGCGGGACGACCAGAATTGGTGATTTTTATTGACGAAGCTCATTTAATTTTTGACCAAGCCAGTAAAGCCTTGCAAGATCAAATTGAAACAATCGTAAAATTAATTCGTTCTAAAGGAATTGGCATTTATTTTATCACACAAAATCCACAAGATATTCCGGCGGGTGTTTTGAGTCAGCTAGGTTTGAAAATCCAACATGCTTTAAGAGCTTTTACAGCCAATGACCGAAAAGCGATTAAAATGACTTCTGAGAATTATCCTCTATCCGATTATTACAAAACCGATGAAGTGATCACACAACTCGGAATTGGAGAAGCTTTTGTTACCGCTTTAAATGAAAAAGGAATTCCGACCCCACTTGTTGCCACGATGCTTCGGGCTCCGATGAGCCGAATGGATGTGTTAACTTCACAAGAAATTGACAGTTTAATTTCTGAATCTAAATTAGCGAAAAAATACAACGAAGAAATTGATCGCGAAAGTGCTTTTGAATTATTAGATAAAAAAATTACCGCAGCAGAGGAACAAGCTGCTAAAAAAGCGGAAGAAGTAGCAAAACAAAAAGAAGCTGATCGACAAGCAAAACAAGCTCCAACTCGAACAACTTCAACCCGAAGAAGCACGGCACAAAATCCGGTTGTGAAGGTGTTGACGAGTGCGACTTTTATAAGAGGTGCTTTGGGGGTATTGAGTAAGATGTTTAAGAAATAGTAAACGATACATGAAAAAATTCAAAATACAAAAATCCCCATTCATCGTTCCAACAACAGATGGAAAACTAATCGAAGAACATTTTGGTAAAGCTTCTGATGGTAACAATGACATTTCCATTGCTCACATGATTGCACCTCCGCATTGGAGCGAACCTTTTCAAACACCGGAATTCGACGAATATACTTATATCATTAAAGGTAAAAAACAATTTATTATTGAAGACGAAGTAATTGTTTTAGAAGCGGGTCAATCGATTAAAATTGAGAAAAACACTCGTGTTCAATATTCCAATCCGTTTGATGAAGTATGTGAATACATTGCTATTTGTAAACCTGCTTTTGATTTTGAGAAGGTGCATCGGGAGGAATAAACTACTTTTCCTTCATGTCTTTCAACAATCCTAATGCAAAATAACTTACAGCCAATCCGCCAATAACAATACAAATCCATAAAAACCATTTGGTTTGCCAAAATTTTTGCTCCTGGCTTTGAGATTTTACTAAGTTATATTTTTTGAAATTTTCAATCGTAAGTACTTTCAACTCTTTGCTGTTTTCAAATTCAAAATTTTGTAAATCATAATTTGGTTTAGAAAGAGTTGAATCAATAATTACTGTGTAATTCTCAGTAGATTTCAGATTTGCCAACACATATTCCGGTGATTGAAAAAATGAAATTTTATTGATTTCTAAGGGTTGATTGTCTTGATTATCAATTTCGATGATGAATTCCTTTTCAAAAAAATCATCTAAAATAAATTGATTGTTGGTTTTAGAATTAATAACAAACGAACTGATTTCTTCTTGATAATTTTCGGACCGTTTCTTGATTCTTCTTGATTTATTCACCAAAATTCGAACATTTCTGTAATACAAATCAGAACGAATATCAAAATCTATTTTTGAAATTACTTGAGGCGTTTTAAAACGAATGCTGATTTGCGTTTTCTTTTTTTCTTTATTTGAAATGACATTTTGTGTAATATCGGTTAGCTCCAATTGACTTACATAATTTATTTCCGATTGGTAAATGCCCACTTTCATCAGATTAATTGGCAATGATTTTTTATCAGAAAAATCAATTCGCAAAAAAGAATAGTTGTTCAATGGAAAAGAAATAGTTTTTTCAACTTGCTTCTCCTTTTCACTATACAAATTACTCAATTGTTGATTCTGAACCAATCCAAACCAATTTTCACCATCATTGCTTCCGCTAACATTGTAGTTTTTTACAACCGAAGTATTGGCAATCACAACCACCAAACTATTTAATGAACGTTCACTCTTATTTTCAACTTGAATCGATGTTACGGAATCGTTCAAAATTCGCTTTGAAACAATTGGTAATTCGATAAAATCGAACTTATTTTCATTTTTAGGTTTGTAATTTACAAAGGCAACTTCATTTTTATTTTCATCCAAAATTCTGAAAAAATTAGTGTTGGAATTTGTCGCCGAACGCACTTCCGGATTCAACAAAATCAAATGTAAACCATCTTGATTTATGGTAGAAAGTGTTCCGTTATAGTTTTGAGCAAATCCTTGAAATGCTATTAAAATCAATAAAAAAGCGAATTTATTTTTCATCAATGGCTGAATTTGTGTGAGAATCATCGACAACTAATTTTTTAATTTTTTGATAAACAAAAGAAATAATTAAAATTAGCACACCTAATAAGATGAATGCGATTATTTTTCCGGTTTCCGAAACATTATTAATATCATAAATAAACAGTTTAAGAATAGTTATTCCTAATAACGAAAGAGCAATAATTCGCAGTTGTTTCCAATTTCTTCGAATCCCGATAATTAAAATAATAAAAGACAACGTTCCCCATAAAACCGGATAACCAATTTTGATTACTTGTCTTTTAATTCTATCTAATTCAGCATCATAAAGGAAACTACTGTAATAATTATCTGTTGGATAAGTAGATTCGACCATCTTCTTATTGACATCACTTATCAATTCATTTCTGTCTGTAAAAAATAAACTGTGCACAATTAGTTCATTACTCAAAATATAAACCCCACAAAAAACTAAAACCCAAATTGCAAATTTTGATTTTAAAATTCCAAATACGGCTTCGCCCTTAATTTGTTTAGCAAGAACAATGACAAAATAAATTAAACACAACAAAATGATGTAATGAAAATAAAAAGCGATACTAGAATTGAGTTTTATATATAATCCTTCGGCGAATTCTTTTGTTGGAATAGCATAATATACAATCACATAAAGCACTACATTAGCGATTGCCAAAATAGTTGTTGCTTTGACTGACAAACTGTTTTTAGTTTTCAAACTGAAATAAACCAACAAGGCTGAAAACACAAAATGATAGGCTAAAGCAAGCGATTGAGCACTGTAATAATTTGAAATTGATTCAAATGAATGGTAATTAATTTCGAACATTCCAACAAAATAAATCACAACAACTGAAATCCAAATTAATACGTTTCTATAAAGATTTGGATTAAATGTAAATGAAAAAATAGCTGAATTTTCAGTCTCTTTTTTCAATAAAAATAGGGTTGCTAATAAAGAGCCGAAAACAACGATTCCTGTGATAAAAATCGGATTTAAAATAATACTTAACTTTTCTTCATTGTAAAAGTTATAGTGAATTTCCCAATCCATAATCAAACTAAGAAAGGCTAGACCTTGTACTAAAACCGCTCCGATTTTAAACGAATTGATTTTTGATTTTTGTGATAACCAAAATAACAAAACGGCTTCGGCTGCCCAAAATAAGGTAATTTGATTTCCTTCAAATTGTAATGGAATCGTGAGTGTGGCAAAAGTAAGTGTAAGTCCGATTAACAAGTAAATTGTATTCTTTTCTAAGCCAAATTTTCGGTATAGAATTGAAGCATAAATTAAATTATAAATTGCCAGAATTAATGTGAACAAACCTTTCAAATCAATTCCCCAATTGTGAATAATTCCCATTCCCAATCCGAAGAAAACAAAATTATTGGCGATTAAAATGACGTATTCAATTACTGAGAAATTACCTTTATTTCTAATATTATTCAGCACTAATTGAATGCTAAAAATAAAATAAAACAACGACACAAACAGTAAAGCTCCTTTGTGTGGTAACGAATTAGCAAAAAGTTCTTTGATGTACCATGACGTAAACAATAAATACGTAAACACAAACGATAAAATAGAAACAATTTTCCACTTTTTAAAATAAGCTATTGCAAGAATACCACTATTTAAAATGGCGATATACGTAAACAAAACCACATAATTTCCTTCGCCGGTACTCACCATAAAAGGTGCGGCAAAACCGCCAATCAATGTGAGAACTGCTAACTCCTGACGATTATATGCAACCGAAATAAATGCACTAAAAGCAGTGATTATCACCATAATTATAAACGCAACTGTTTGACTAAACAATTGATATTCGTGAAAAGCAATGGCTATGGTAAAATAAAAAACACTGATTGCTCCGGCAACAATTACAGAACTAAATGCGGCGTAATTTTTCTTGAGTTTGTGGGCGATTCCCATTAAAAAGGAACCGCACAAAATTCCTATTCCAACGCGAGCGGGTTCGTTAATCCAATCTTTATCGATGGCATATTTTACAAAGAAACTGATGCCGAGCACTAAAATTAAAATTCCAATTTTGTTAATCAGATTCTCTCCAATGAATTTTTCGATATCCGGATTTTTCTCTTTGAAACTTTCAAACCACGATTTTTGAGGAACAAAGGTTGGTTTTGGTGCTTCTTTTCTTTGAAAAGTGACCACTTCCGGTTCTTTTGGTATTTCAAATTTTGGAGATGGGATCGTTTCTTTGACTTCCTGAACTACTTTTGGAATTTCCGTTTCAATGATTGGCGTTGGAATTTCAACTTTTGGAGGAATCACTTCTTGTTTTGATGAAGCCACTTCTTTCCCTTCAAAAGATTGAAGTTGCTTTTGAAGTTGTTCCACTTTATGCAATACTTTGTTAAGATTGTCTTGCGAAGCTTTGAATTTCGAATTGATATTGGAAATTATGGCAACTAATAAAACGAGAACCATCATCAATAAAAAAACTTCCATGTGCTAGCGGTTTGGTTACTAACAAATATAGTAGAAATTCCGTATGATTCTAAAAGAAATTGATTTAGCGTTTTGATTGAAGAAGCTGAATAATCTTCTCTTCCACTTCTAAACTATTCCAAATTGTTTCAATGTTTTCCATTTGCATCACTTCCTCCATAATTCTATTTTGGAAATCGCCGATGGCAAGAGCTTCCGAATACGGTTGCAAACTAAAGGTTACTCGACTGTACAGTGGCATCCATTTGTCTGGATGTTTATCGGAAAACCATTTTTCAATTTTCTTTTGCAATAAAAATTTCTCATCGGCAGTTTTGGCACTCATTTCCATGAAATTGCGATAGGAAAGTTCGGCAATTGCATCAGCATTGGGTTTGCGTGATTTTTGGTATTCTTCAAAAATGGTTTCCCAATCATTTCCGTATTTTGAAATCATTTCGTTCAACACCGTAATATCTTCAAAACCGGCATTCATTCCGTGTCCGTAAAACGGGACGATGGCATGACATGAATCGCCAATTAACGCTACTTTGTCATTGAATGTCCAAGGATAACATTGCATGGTGACCAAATAACTTTTGGGATTTTTAAAGAAATCTTCCACCAAATCGGGTATCACTTCTTTGGTGTCGGGGAAATAGTTGGCAAAAAATTCAACTAATGTTTTTTCGTCGTGCAAACTTTCAAATGAATTTTCCCCCTCAAAAGGCATAAAAAGCGTACAAGTAAACGAACCATCCAAATTAGCCAATCCCATCAACATAAAATTGCCGCGAGGCCATATATGTAAAGAGTTTTTGTCAATTTTATAACTTCCGTCTGCGTTGGCCGGAATATGTAATTCTTTATAACCAACACTTAAAAACTTTTGAGAATAATCAAACATGCTTTGGCGTTGCATGCGGTGGCGAATTCTCGAAAACGCACCATCAGCACCAAAAACTTTATCATATTTTAAATCGGTCCACTCACCTCTTTCGGTTTCACCAATGTGCAAAGTAGCATCAGATAATGTAACATCCCAAATTCGATGTTCAAAAAAGAACTCAACACCTTCGGCTTCCGCCAAATCAATCATTTTTCGATTTAAAACACCACGGGAAAGTGAATAAATTGCTTCGCCTTCTTTGCCATAATTTTGATAGGTAAGTTTGGAATCTTGCAAATGAATGGCTCGTTTATCAACTGGGATACCGATTTTTTTGATTTCCTCGGTCAAGCCGATATCGTCCAACGCTTTCCAACCCCGATTAGACATGACCAAATTAATGGAACGCCCAGAAAATTCAACCGTTCGAATATCCGGACTACGGTCGAAAACATGAACAGTATGTCCTAATTTTTTGAGGTATATCGCCAATAATGTGCCGACTAATCCGGAACCAACAACGGCAATTTTTTGAGGAGTTTGCATGAATGAATATCAAAAATTCAAGCACAAAAATAAGGATTATAATAGGATTTTTAAGTTTTAAAGAAAATATATTTTATTTGAATTGAATATTTTGTTTAACAATAATTGATTTTAATTAAACAAAACTTATCTTTGTAAAAATTATTTTATGCTTCATTATTCAAAAAACGCGATTCAAAACCTCTCGAAGGTTCCTCGTTTGAATTTAATCAATAGTTGTACGGGTTATAAATCGGCCAATTTAATTGCAACCAAAACCAGTAATGGTATTTCCAATGTTGCCGTATTCAGCAGCATTACGCATTTGGGAAGTGATCCTGCAATGTTAGGATTTATACTTCGTCCGACAACTGTACCGAGAAACACGTATAAAAACATCAGAGATTTGGGCTATTTTACAGTTAATCATATTACAGAATCTATGATTATTGATGCTCACCATACTTCGGCGAATTACGATGAAAGCATTTCAGAATTCAACCAAACCAATTTGGAAGAGGAATTTTATGAGGGCATAGAAACGCCTTTTGTAAAGGGAAGTCCAGTTCAAATTCTCTGTAAATACCTCAACGAATACGAAATCAAAGAAAATGGAACGATTCACATTATTGCTTCGATTGAAGAATTATTTGTGAAAGAAAATCTAATTCAGAAAGAAAATTGGTTACGATTAGATTTAGAAAATGTGGTTTCTATAAACGGCTTGGACGCTTATTGTGTTCCAACAGTTGTGGATCGTTTTGAATATGCTCGCCCGAATATTCCAACAAAATCAATGTTGTAAAAATGGCTCATAAAAAAGTTAATCTCCCTGAAAAAATTTGCAAAACGTGCGGCTTATCATTTGCATGGCGAAAAAAATGGGAGAAAAATTGGGCAGAGGTTTTGTATTGCAGTGAACGGTGTAGAAGAAATAAAAGTATTCATTAAACAGTTGTAAGTGTTCAGCAAAATCTTTTACCTACTACCATTAACCCATTACCTTTAAAAAAATGAACAATCTCGTTTGGTTTCGAAATGATTTAAGAGTGAACGATAATACTTCACTTTTTAAGGCTTGTAAAAAGTCAGGTAAAGTAGTTGGTGTTTACTTTTTAGACCCAAGACAGTTTGAAACAAATAAATATGGTTTCAAGAAAACCGAAAAATATCGAGCTAAATTCCTTTTGGAAACGCTTCGCAATTTGAAAAATAATTTAGCAGAAAAAAATATCTCCTTGCATATCTATCACGATTTGCCGGAAAATATAATGCCGACATTGATTGCAGACTATTCCATTTCAACTATTTTTCTTCAGAAAGAATGGACAAAAGACGAAATCAAAGTCAATTGCAATGTCAATGACAATTGCAATTTCAAAAATCAAAATTCAAAAGTTGAATGGGTGGAATCGTACGACCAACTTTTATTTCATCCCGACGATATTCCTTATACTGATTTTTCGAAAATACCTGAAGTTTTTACAGAGTTTAGAAAAAAATGTGAAAAAGAAAGTAAAATTCGTACTTGTGTAGAAATTGCGTCAAAACCGATTGAAAACCTGATTGAAACTTCCAATCTGATTCCGAGTTTAGAAGAGTTGGGGTTAGAATCATTTAAACTGCATAAAAATACTGCCTTCCCTTTCCGAGGTGGCGAAACTGCAGCTTTAAAAAGAATGGAGCAGTACTTTTTTGAAACCGAAAATTTATCGCAATACAAAAAAACACGAAATGGTTTGATTGGTTCTGATTACAGTTCGAAATTTTCAGCTTGGTTGGCCAATGGTAGTATTTCTGCTCGAACCATTTACTGGGAAGTTCAAAATTACGAGCGTGAAATTTGTAAAAATGAAGATACGTATTGGTTAATTTTCGAATTAATTTGGCGAGATTATTTCAAATATATTTCGCTAAAACACGGTGAAAAGATTTTCAAGTTAGAAGGAATTTTAGGAAAAGACTACGAATGGAAATTCAACGACAAAGCATTACGCCAATGGATTAATGGCAATACACGCGAACCTTTTGTGAACGCCAACATGATTGAATTGCAGCAAACCGGTTTTATGAGCAATCGCGGCCGACAAAATGTGGCGAGTTATTGGGCCAAAGAATGGGAACAAGATTGGCGAGTAGCGGCAGCTTACTTTGAAAGTATGTTGATTGATTATGATGTACATTCGAATTATGGGAATTGGATGTATAATTCAGGCGTTGGAAATGATCCAAGAGATCGAAAATTCAACATCCAACGACAAGCGGAAATGTATGATGCAGATGGAAAATATCAAAAACTTTGGCTAAAATGAAGCAACTTCGATTACTTCTCGGCGACCAACTAAATTATAACCATACTTGGTTTCAACAAACCGATGAAAATATAATTTATCTGATGGCAGAAATGCGTCAGGAAACCGATTATGTGAAACATCACATTCAAAAAGTGGTTGCTTTCTTTTTGAGTATGCGAAATTTTGCTTCGGATATAGAAAATAAAGGTCATCGCGTCATTTATTTTGAGATTGATGATGCTAATAACCCTCAAAATTTAGAAGTATTAATTCAACACATAATCAAGGAACATTCCATTAAAAAATTCGAGTATCAATTGCCGGATGAATATCGGTTGGATGAACAATTAAAGCAAATTTGCCAAAAACTTACCATCTCAACCGAGGTTTTTGATACTGACCATTTTTATACGACAAGAACCGAATTAGCCGAATTTTTTCAAGGCAAAAAAATGCTTTTAATGGAAAACTTCTACCGAATGATGCGAAAAAAGCATGATATTTTGATGGTTGGAGCGAACCCCGTTGGAAATCAATGGAATTTTGATCACGATAATCGAAAAAAGTACAAAGGCGAAGTTCCGATTCCAAATGCGAAAATTTTTCCCAAAAAAGTGACAGAAATTATTCATCAATTAAACAAAATGGAAGTCAAAACCTTTGGTTCGATTGATGTGGAAAAATTTAATTGGCCAACTTCAAGACTAGAATGTTTGGAACAATTGGATTATTTCTGTCGCCATTTATTAAAACACTTTGGCGATTACGAAGATGCAATGCACACGGATGAAAAATTTTTATTTCATTCGCGTTTGTCGTTTGCAATGAATTCCAAAATGGTTTCGCCGAAGGAAGTGGTTGAACAGGTTGTGAAATATTTTCACCAGAACGAAAACGAAATCACCATTTCACAAGTGGAGGGTTTCGTACGACAAATTTTAGGTTGGCGAGAATATATACGTGGAATTTATTGGAAAGAAATGCCTAAATATTCGGAAATGAATGCATTGGAAAATTACAATAAACTACCTGATTTTTATTGGACGGGAAATACGAAAATGAATTGCATGCAAAAAGCCATTTCGCAAAGTTTGGAAGAAGCATATGCACATCATATTCAACGTTTAATGATTATAGGGAATTTTTCGTTGCTCACACAAATGCATCCCGATGAAGTCGATTCGTGGTATTTGGGTGTTTATATCGATGCGATTGAATGGGTGGAAATGCCCAACACGCGTGGGATGAGTCAATATGCAGACGGTGGAATTTTGGCCACAAAACCGTATGTTTCCTCTGGTAGTTACATCAATAAAATGAGTAATTACTGTGGAAGTTGTCACTATAATGTAAAAGAGAAATTAGGCGAAAAAGCGTGTCCGTTCAACAGTTTGTATTGGAATTTTTTGGATGACAAAAAAGAGCATTTCAAAAACAACCAACGCATGGCGATGATGATGAATTTGTTGAATAAGATTCCGGCGGAGGATTTGTATGCGATTAAATTGAAGGCGAAGGAGCTATTAGAAAATTTAGATATTATTTAGACTTTGGTTTAAACACTAACTTCCTTGAACTCGCTTCAATCTCCTTCCTATTCATTTTCATCTTTCTAAATTTCCCTTCGTTATACATCACCGCTTGATCGTCATAATGTTTACTCAACGGATTTCCTGATTGTCCGGTTGGAAGAATGCTCACGCTGTTTTCAATATCTGAAAAATCGATGATTCTTCGGGTGGAAGGTCCTGCTGTTACCTGATGATTTCCGGCTTCGGTAAACGTAAACATTAAATTATTGATGATTTCGTTCGAGCCATTGATTTCAAACGGACCCACATTGAAATAATTTCGCAACGCGGCTACTTCGCCTAAAGGATGTTTGTGTTCTATAGTATGCACTTTATTCCATGTCCAACTCGGAACTTGATTGCCTAATTTTTTTTCTAATTGAGCGATGGCTTGTTTAAATGAAAGTGAAAGAATTTCAGTTCTTGATTCTATTTTATCCTTAGTCGAACTATTCTCCCACCACGGAGAATTTTCGTTAGCAATTTGAGAAGCAATCATTTGTTTTAAAAGATGTGTGCTCAACAGAATTTTAAAACGATCTTCTCCTAGTTCGTCTTCAAAGGTATTCTTGAGAAAATAAAATAGAAATTGGTTATAAATTGTGGGAGCAACATCGGTTAAACCATTGCTTCCATTCCATTTTTTCAATTCATTGAAAGCAGTTTTTTCAGTTTCAGATAAATTGGTTTGATTGATTCCTGTTAAAATGCTTTGCACTATTGATGGAGCTACCGACGATTGAGTATCATTAATCATTTTCATAAAATCTTCTTTCGTCCAATCGTTTTTGGATTCTAACAATTGAACAATACGTTTGGCTCGGTCTTCCGGCAAATAATAACCCGGATATAAATAATCATCAATCGGTTCTACTTGATTATTGGCAGAATAAACATAATTCCATTCGGGATTAATGGCATACGGATTTTCGGCAAAATCATAGTATTCTTTTTCTTCATCTTCTCCATTTGCCCCATTTAAAATAAAATTCGGATTGACATTCTCCGGCATTTTATACAATTTTCCGGAAGTTATCCAAGCGATATTTCCTTTGGCATCGCCATACATAATATTCAATCCCGGTGCAGCAATCAATTCGATACTTTGATGAAAATCGTCAACATTTTTAGCATGGGAAAGTGCATAAACAGCATCTAAAATTTGATTTTTATGTTGCAAATACGTCCACCACATCGAAATGGGTTTGTCTTCCTTCAATCCATCAATCAAGCCGTTCATCAAAGGTCCGTGATGTGATTTTTTGATTTTTAAAACGACATCGGAACTGTCTTTTACTTTAATTATTTTTTCAATGATTTGATAATTTTTAAATCCTTCTTTTGTTTGGTATTGGTTTTCATTTTCGGGATTATTGATTTCCAAAAATAAATCCATATCATCGTTTTCAAACATGGTTAAACCATAGGCATAGTCACGATTATGACCCAAAAGAGGGAAGGGCGTTCCGGCTAAATAATAACCGTACATTTCATAATCGGGAGTAACAATATGAGCTTCATACCAAGTGGCCGGTTGCGAAAATCCAATGTGCGGATCATTGGCAAACAACACTTTTCCACTCTTGGTTTTTTGTGGGCCAACGACCCAACTATTACTTCCAATGAAGGGCGGAATCGGTGAATTTTCCAATAAAGAAGCCACCGATTTTGAGATTTCGGAATAGGTTTCCGATTTTCCTTTGAAACTCTTTAATTTGGTATGAGCCAAAGAGCCGTCGATGCCAAAATCTTTGAGATAATCCATTCCTAATTCATCACGAATATCGGTCATTAACGGATCTGATTTTTGAGCCATCGCAAAACTAAATGCCATGTAACCAAAAATATTATATACATCTTTGATGGTGAATTTTTCTTTCTTAACGCCTACCAATTGAAATTCAATTGGTGTTGGACCTTCTTCTAAAAATTGATTGATACCGTCCAAATAGGCCATTGTTAATTGATAACTTTCGCTGTTTTTATCCAATTGAGCAATTGCTTTTTCTGAATCTTCATCAATTCCTAAACCTGCAAAAAACTTGTCGTTTTTTAGCATAAGTGAACCAAAAAGTTCCGACAATCTTCCGGGAGCAATTCTTCGCATGAGTTCCATTTGCCACAAGCGATCTTGAGCGTGCACATAACCTAAAGTAGTCATTGCATCTTTTTGTGATGCGGCATAAATATGAGGAATTCCATACTCATCAAAATAAACGGTCGTTTCTTTTTGGATGGAATTTAGCCTAATTTCACCGTCATACTTTGGTTTAAGAAAATAACCGTAACTCAAAATAAAAAGTGCAATTACAACAAAAATAAAAAAAATGGAAAGTGCTATTTTTTTTAGACGTCTCATAAAATAAAAAATCAATAGACAAATATACTAGAAATGTCTATTGATTAAATTGAATAGAATAATAAGTTTGTCTTATTTCCCTCTTCCTCCACCACTACGAGTAGTAGTTGGAGTTGTTGTTCCGCTACTTCTTTGTGGAGGAGAAACAGTTCTGTTTTGTTGTCTTATTTGTTGTGTTCTTTCTCTTGTTGCACGAGCATCTGACTCAGGCAATCGAGTGGTTGACCTTGTTTCTGCCGGTTCTACTCTTGGTGTTGACGTAGTTGTTCTTGGTGTTGCAGGTGAAGTAGATGTTGTTCTTGGACTAGACGGATTTCTAACCGCAGGAGTAGTTGTTGCTCTTATTCCTGTCCCGCTACCTCTTGTATTTGATTGCGTAGAATTACCTCTACTATTTGATTGCTGTGCAGAAGAACCTCTTGTTCCTTGAGTGGATGCAGCAGATGTGCGTGGTCGAGTTGGTGCATAATGATTACCATGTTGACCTCTTCTTCCAATTGTTTGTTGTGTTGGCCATTGATTACCTACTGCATATTGTTGTCTGTGCATATTAAAATTATGATAAGGTGAAGGGCCATAATAATCCATTAGTCCAACTTTATAACTATTATATAAATCAAAATGCCCATAATGATTGGGTAAATAGTAAGCACTTACCCATCTGTTTCCTCGCGGATAAATAAACATGGATGAGTGCACATCATAATACACCATCATATCCGGAAAATAATAATAACGCACTTGATCAAAGCCAACTGGACCCCACATTGGTGGTGGTGGCGGTTGAGAAACCACAGCAGCTCTTCTTGGGGCACACATGGTGAACAAAACCGAAATAGAAGCTAGTATAATTAAATTTTTGATACGCATAATTGTATTTTTAGTGATAGTGCTAGCCATTATTCAAGAATAATACCAAAAGACTATTTATTTCTAAATTAAAATTACGATTTTACGTAGATAACTCCAATTTAAAACTTTGAATTTAGTTAAAACTTAACTTTTAATACTAAATATTTGTTTGTTATTACAATAAAACCCAAAAGTAGCTCTTCACTAATTTTGGGGTTATGTTATTATATTGAATGCTTAATTTCTAGGAAAAACAATTTTTTCTCCCACATTCATTTTGTTGTTTTTAGCCAAAACACCACACATGTGAAATAACATTCGGGAACCCACATTTCCGTCCCAGTCGTCATTTTCACCGGGTGCGACTTCTACTAAATCAAATCCGATGATTTCTTTATCGGTTTCAGCCAAACGACTTAAAAGATAAGTGGCTTGTTCAAATGAAAATCCGCCCGGAACCGGAGTTCCTGTGTTGGGACAATACCAAGGATACATGCCATCAATATCAAAACTGATACACACTTTCTGAGGTAATGCAGCAATAATTGCCTCGCATTGTTGTTGCCACGTTTTACCTTCAAACGTTTCTCTTTTTAAATCAGAATCGCTATGAATCACTACTCGTCCGTTTTCTTTTTTTACAATATCAACTTCTTGTTCACAAAAATCGCGAATGCCCACTTGAACAATTTTAGAAATATGTGGAATTTGTAAGGCGTTGTACATGATAGAAGCGTGTGAATAGGTAAAACCTTCATAGGCAATTCGCAAATCCATGTGAGCATCTAAATGAAGTATACCGAAGTTATCGTGTTTTTCTGCTAAAGCTTGATAATAACCAAGTGGCGTGCTGTGGTCTCCGCCTAAAAGAACAACTTTTTTTCCGTGTTCTAGCCAATACAATGTTTTTTCACGAACGGCTTCCACCATGTCAGAACACGCATAATTAATTTTATCAAGGTCTTTTTGTAAACCGGGATGATGATCTAAAACAGCTCCTCTTTCCAGTGCCTCTATAATTGGTGCCGCTCTCTTTTTATATTTTTTAGAATTCTTTTTCACGTCTTTTGGGGATTCGTCTAAAAAAATGCCCAATTTCCATAATTCAGGAAATTCTTGGTGATGTAAATCTACTTGAAAAGAAGCGTCTAAGATGGCTTCCGGGCCTTTTGATGCTCCGGCTCCATAACTTACGGTTACTTCCCAGGGAACAGGAATCACGATTATTTCACTGTCTTCTATTGAAAAAGGTAAGCCAAAAATGGTTGCATCTGCCAAACCGGGCTGGCTGGGGTCGAATGTTTTGAGTATTTCTTGTTTGTTCATTTTTTTTGAGTTGCTGAGTTGCGGAGTAACTGAGATGCTGAGTTTATTTACTAATTCCTGCTTTTAATATTTGACCGAATTCATACATGTCTTCAAAAGAGCAGTAAAAAGGTGCTGGTGCTAAACGAATCACGTTAGGTTCACGCCAATCAGTTATAACGCCGTTCTTCATAAGATAATCAAACAAGCTTCTTCCTTGTCCGTGTAAATAAACAGAAAGTTGGCAAGCTCTTTCTTCTTGATTTTGTGGTGTAATGATTTCAAATTCGGTTCCGTCGATTTCTTTGTCAATTTCGTGTAGGATGAATTCTAAATAGGCTGTTAGCAGGTTTCTTTTTTTGATTAATTTAGTCATTCCGACTTCGGCAAACATTTCTACAGAGGCTAAATAGGGTGCTAATGATAAGATAGGTAAATTACTGATTTGCCAACCGTCTGCACCTTGAACAGCCTCAAAATTAGGTTCCATTTTAAAACGACGTTCTTTGTTATGTCCCCACCATCCAGCAAAACGCGGAAGTTCAGTATCGTGATGGTGTTTTTCATGTACAAAACAACCCGAAGCATTTCCAGGACCTGAGTTCATGTATTTGTAACTGCACCAACAGGCGAAATCTACACCCCATTCGTTCAATTTCAATTCTACATTTCCGGCTGCATGAGCTAAATCCCAACCTACATAAGCTCCTGTTTTATGGGCAGCTGCAGTGATTGTTTTCATATCGAAAACCTGACCGGTATAATAATTTACACCACCGATTAAAACCAACGCTACTTCATCGCCAACTTCTTCAATTTTGGCTAAAACATCTTCTAATCGAATATTGTGTTCGCCTTCTCTGCGTTTGATTTCGACTATAATTTCACTTGGATTAATTCCTAAATGTTGCGAATGGAACTTCGCTTGACTTTGAAACATGTATTGATCGGAAGGAAAGGCTTTTTCTTCGCAAATGATTTTATATTTTTTTGCTGTTGGACGATAGAAAGAAACCATCATCAAGTGAAGATTAACCGTTAAGGTGTTCATTACTGTGATTTCGGATGGTTTTGCACCGACAATTCCGCTCAAGGGAATAGCAAATCGTTCATGGTAATCCCACCAAGGTTTGTCGGCATAAAAATGGCCTTCTACGGCTAATCTTGCCCAATCACTCATCACTTCATCCACATAGGCTTTGGTGCGTTTGGGTTGTAATCCGAGTGAATTTCCTGTGAAATAAATTACGTTTTTGCCATTTATACTTGGGAAAAAGAATTCATCACGGTATTTGTATAGTTCGTCTTGTTCGTCTAATTGTTGCGCAAATTCGCGGGTATTTTGAAATTCCATGCATTTATTTTTTGTGCAGTAAAGATAATGATTTTTTAAATTGTTAGAACAGGTCGTTAGGTGGTTAAAAGTGCAAAAATGAAAGTTATTTGCCACAGTTTATAAGGTATTCTAAAGAATTAAAATAAGGAAAACAAGAAAATATTTGTTTTCAATTAATTTATCAAAGAAAATATTCTTTACTTAGGTTTTGATACTGATATACTAATGTACCAATAAAAATTACAAAAAAAGTAAACAATAAATAAGCTGTTATTTTTTTTATAACTATCACTCCTTCATCTTCTCAAATTTGTTCTTAATCATTTCCTTTTCTTCCGGAAAAAATCCTTGAATGATTAGAAAGAATCCGAAAATCATCAGTATTACACTAATCACGCGTTTGATTTTATAAATAATATAGGGTGTTAATTTATTTTTAAGTTGTTTAGCTAAGATAATTTTAGCTACATCCGTAATCAAATAAGTAATAATAATAACCGTCATAAACAACACAATTCGGTCGGTTTCCATATTCATTTGCGGACCAAAAACGATGATGATTCCCACCCAAAAACCCAACACACCAATGTTGATAAAATTGAGAATAAATCCTTTAAAAAAAAGTCCTAAATAATTGTTTTTTGGAATGGAATCGGGTAAAAATTCAGGGTTTAAATTTTTCTTTTTTCCTTTTTTTTCTTTGATAAAAGAAATTAAACCGAAAACAAACATGATCACACCTCCAAAAATGAATAAACTTGGGTCGTCTTTCAGTTTTTCTAACAATTGATTCGTACTGAAATAGGCAATCAGAATAAAAATAATATCACCAAAAACAACACCTAAATCGAATGTCATGGCAGCTTTAAAACCTTTGGAAATACTGGTCTCTATCAATACAAAAAACACAGGACCAATGGTAAAAGCCAAAAGAATTCCCCACGGAATGGCAGCTAAAATATCGTTAAGCATTGAAGTTTTTTTCAGGTTTAAAGTTTCAAGTTACGAAACTTTCTAAATGCTAATTTAAAATTTAAAATTTAAATTAACACATTTGTTAATTCATTTCTTTAATTGAACCGCCTACTACCGTTTTTTGGTCAATCTGTTTCGGACTTCCATAAATGTAAATATCACCTCCGGCTCTCACTTTTGCGTTGACATAATCAGTTGCAAAAATATCAGCTTCACCACCTGCATTTAAAGTAATGGTTGTTTGTTGGGATTGAAAATCTTTTGCTTTTAAAACAGCTCCACTCGTCATTACAATATCTTGATTTTGTGTAGACCCCGTAATTTTTAAAATTCCTCCCGATGCTGCTTTTATATTGGCTTTTTGAACATCTAAAACTATTTTAATTTCTGCACCTTCTTTTACATTTACTGTGAAACCAACTGCTTTGATTGGTTTTTCTGAATTCACATATGACCCTTCACTGGCTTCAACGCCTTCTAATCGTTTGTAATAAACCGTCACTTCAATTTCTTCTCCTTTTAATAATTTTGGAAAAGGCATTCGTATTTTTAAATCGCCATTACTGTTGACTACTTCCACTTCTGAAGCTCTGGAACCTTTGATTTCTACTTTGCTTTCATTGGATGGAATAAGTTGAGCTGAAATTCTGTCAAAGACTTTCACGGTTGTAAAATCACCCGGATTTTTGGTTACGGTTTGAGCAAAAAGGGGTGAAGTAGCAATAAGAAATAAAATAAAAATATTTTTCATGATAAAAAATTAAGGATTGTTTGGATTGAACTTCAAAAATAATACCAAGGTAAACGACTCGTTTAAGAAATGATTGTTACAGTTGGTATAATTATTATAATTATTTTCCGTGCTTCACTTTTAAAACCTTAGAATTTCTAGCATCTAAAATGATGAAAAAAACGCCTCCTTTTGTATTTTTTGGTAAAGAGCCTTCCATAACCCAATATTTATCTTGAACTGGTAAAATAGTATAAGGTCTTTGTTTTATTATATTTTTCTTTCCATATATATTAAAAAGAATCACTTCTGCCACTTCAACTGCTGCTGTACTATCTTTTAAAATTAATTCTGTACCAATATTTAACTCAGGATTTTCTTGTTCAATTAATGCTATCTCTATTTTTAAAAATCTTTCAAAAAATTCCTGCTCCTTTTTCATCTCTGAATAATCATACTTCTTTGTTGAACATGAAAATAAAGAAAAAAGTATAAATAAAAGGAGTAGTTGTTTCATAATAAAAGAATTTAAAATTGAATACCTACAAGCTTCTAAAAACCTTGCAGGAAACTAATCACTAAAAACTGCCAACTGACCACTTACTCTTTCCTTTTAATAAAATGAAAATCTAATTGTTTTTTAACCAAATCAGCATTTTTTACTTTAACGTACACTTCGTCGCCTAATTGTATAATATTTTTAGAAACTTCGCCTACTAAGGCATACTGTTTTTCATCAAATACATAATAATCATCTTTAATTTCACGGATTCGTACCATTCCTTCGCATTTGTTTTCGATGATTTCTACATAAATTCCCCATTCGGTTACACCGGAAATAACACCCAAAAATTCCTGATCTTTATGGTCTTGCATGTATTTCACTTGCATGTATTTGATGCTATCTCGTTCCGCTTTCGCTGCCAAATTTTCCATATCAGACGAATGAGCACTTTTTTCTTCATACAATTCTGCCGAAACCGATTTTCCTCCATCCAAATAATACTGCAACAAACGATGCACCATCACATCCGGATAACGACGAATGGGCGAGGTAAAATGCGAATAATAATCAAACGCTAATCCGTAATGACCAATGTTTTCAGTAGAATAAACCGCTTTACTCATACTTCGTATCGTCAACGTATCAACTAAATTCTGTTCTTTTTTTCCAACTACATCATTCAACAAAGTATTCAATGATTTGGAAATATCTTGTTTGGATTTGAAGTTAATTTTATACCCAAACTTCGAAATCACCGTTTGTAAATTGATTAATTTATCTTCATTTGGTTCGTCGTGAATTCTATAAACGAATGTTTTCTTTTGTTTTCCGATAAATTCCGCCACTTTTCTATTGGCCAACAACATAAATTCTTCAATTAAATGATTGGCATCTTTTGATATTTTAAAGAAAACACCAACCGGTTCTGCTTGTTCATTCAAATTGAATTTTACTTCCACTTTATCAAAAGAAATTGCTCCGTTTGCCATTCGTTTTTGACGAAGGATTTTAGCTAATTCATCCAATTTCAGCGTTGCTTCTACAATATTTTGAGGTGTTTTATAATCATTTCCGGTTAACGAAATTTCGGCCGGAATGATATCTTTTTTGATTTCGATAAGGTGCTGAGCTTCTTCATACGAAAAACGCTGATCAGAATAAATTACCGTTCTTCCAAACCATTGATTGACCACTTCTGCTTTGGGTGAAACTTCAAAAACTGCCGAGAACGTAAATTTATCCTCGTGTGGATTCAGCGAACACGCGTCGTTGCTTAACACCTCCGGAAGCATCGGAACAACACGATCAACTAAATAAACCGATGTGGCTCGTTTATAGGCTTCATCATCCAAAATTGTTCCTTCTTGCAAATAGTGAGAAACATCGGCAATGTGAATTCCAATTTCATAATTTCCATTGTCTAATTTTTCAAACGACAACGCATCATCAAAATCTTTCGCATCTTTTGGGTCTATTGTAAACGTCAATGCTTTTCGCATATCACGACGTTTGGCAATTTCTTCTTCGGTAACGGAAGTATCAATTTTGTTGGCATACGCTTCCACTTCAATTGGGAAATCATACGGCAAACCGTATTCGGCTAAAATGCCGTGAATTTCTGTATTATGTTCGCCTGGTTTTCCTAAAACTTTGATGACCGATCCAAACGGACTATCGGCTTTAACCGGCCAATCTTCCATTTTTACTAAAACTACATCTCCGTGTTCGGCATCACCAATTTTATTTTTTGGGATGAAAATATCGGTGTACATTTTAGCATTAGCAGTAGTTACAAAAGCGAAATTCTTTTGAATGTCAATTACACCAACAAACTCTGTTTTGGCTCGCTCAAGAATTTCTAATACTTCCGCTTCAGGTCGACGAGAGCTTCTTCGGTTATAAATGTAGGCTTTTACTTTATCGTTATCCAAAGCGTGATTTAAATTGATAAACGGAATAAACACATCGTCTTCCAGTTCATCACAAATAAAATAGCCGGTTTTTCTAGAAGTCATATCGATGGTTCCTTCGTAATATTCGGCTTTGGAAACCATTTGGTATTTGCCAACTTCTACTTCGTGAATTTTATCTTGAGCTTTTAAAATTTTTAAATCGCGAATAATTTCGTTTCTGCTTTTAGTATCATCTAATTCTAAAATAACAGCTATTTGCTTGTAAGTGAATGATTTATTGGTTTCTTTTGACAGAATTTTAAATATCTGTGTGGTAAAATCTTTGTTCTTTTTACCTAATTTTTTGGGTTTCTTACTCATAATTCTTTTCTAATAAGTCTGAAAATTACGAATAAGATGGGAGAAAATAGAATTTGAAATACAGATTTATTGAAAATATAACTTTTGTATCTTTATGCAAATTTGAAAAATGAAAGACTTTGTTACCGTCGCCGTATTTAATTTACCTACTGAAATTGCAGTGTTAAAATCGATTTTAGAGAATGAAGGTATTCACTACTTTTTTGAAAATGAAACCATTGTATCAATCGATCCATTTGCGAGTATTGCGTATGGCGGAATTAAATTAAAAGTGCATCGAAATGATGTGGTTTTGGTAAAAGGTATTTTGGATAATTTAGATAGTAATTTGCGGATTGTGGAATGATTATTTCTCACAGAAAGCAAGGAAAACACAAAATTCACTTTTTTATTATCAAAGAACACAGATTTATAAAATTTAAGAAATATTCAAAATAGATGGAACGCGGATGAAACAGATTAGCTTCGCTAAATGCAGATTTAAAATGATTTTTCTAACTAGATGTAAAAAAAATTAAAATTTAAGAAATTTAAAAAACCTTTCACCAATTACCCTTCACCCATTACCTCAAAACCAAAATAGTTTTCAACATTTATTAAATACAACAAAAAGAAAAATTAAATTAATTTAAAATTTATGATGGTTATTATAGTGTGTTCATTTGTACAATAACTTTATTCAGTAAACTTGATTTTAAAAGTTGTCTTAAGTTATACAGACTTGTTAACAGGGTTACAAAAAGATAAAATCCTCAGAATGAAGAAAATTTTAGTTTTTATTAACAGTTGTTAACATCAACTTTTTGGTGTGAATTATTAATAAGTTTGTTGTGAAAAACTGTTGAAAACCGAGTTGAAAAAGTTGATAATTTTTATGTAAAAAATCAAAACTAAAGTTGATTTATTCGTTTCAATTTTTGATTAGAAAAAATTTTCATACTTCTTCAAAATACTTCTAAAAATCTATCTGAATTTATCAACAACCTATGTTAATTTAATGTTACCTCAATATCAAGCGATTATGAAATACTATTAACAATGGAAAGATTTAACGTTTAAAAAGTTGTCTGTTTTCGGTTATCCGTTGTCTATCAACCAATAACAGACAACGGACAACGGTTATACCAACTTCCACAAAGCCCGAAATGTCGCTTTAATAAAAACCCAACTTGGCAAAGACAACATGACTTTTAAATCTGAAAAAAGAGTACCTTCTTCATTTAAAAATTGAAAGATATTTTGAATGGAATTTTTTTGAAAAAGTGTTCCAAAAAGTTTAGCTCCCAATTCATTATTTTGATGTAAAACTTCCAACAAAATTAAGTCGTAAAACCAATAGCGGTTTTTTCGGTGAAAAAGGGTGAGGTTTTGATTGGTTTTTAGAAATTCTACCAGTTTTTTTGATTGCTTATTACTGTTGAAAAAAGTAAAACCCGTGCTGGCTTTTGTCCAACCACCAGCTGTTCCTATAAATAAAATGCATTCTGAATTTTGTTTGTGAAACGGAAAACAAGTCATCGGAATATTTCCTTTTTCTTTTTCTACCATTTCATAATCCGTTATTCCAACATTTTGAAGATAGTTTTGAATTGCTTTTTCGTAAACTGATTTTTCTAGTATATCTTCCGAAAACAACGTATATTCAAACAAAGCTTCATTTTTAGATGTTGGTAAAACATACATGAAACGGGTATTTCCATCTTGTTCAATCGTAAAATCCATAAATTTCACTTCTGAATCATCAAAAATTTCCTTTTTCGTTTTGATAAACCAGCCGATGAAATGTTGTTTTAAGTAGGGATATTTATTTTGATTGAGAATTGGATTGACATCAAAAAAACTATTCAATAAAAAATTGCAAGAATAAATTTGATTTTTTCCTTGAACTTCAACTGAATTTTCAATCGTTTTCCAACTTAAAATTTCATCATTTATAAAAGTAAAATTAGATTTGCATGAAATAGTATCGAATACCAATTTGTAAAAATCACGACTTCGAATCATTTTATACAAATACGGATTCATTTCAAATGATTGTTGAAAAACATGATTTCCTACGAAGGCTTTTTCCCAGGTTTTGGATAAGATGGAATCAAATTCGCCTTTCGGTTCTTCCCAAAAACACCAAGTACGGTCGTTTTGGTTTTTGATTTCTTTGTCGATAATCAAAATTGATTTATCATCAAACCAAGTATCAGTCGCCATCCGATAAGCGGTAAGCAAACCGGATAAACCAGAACCGAGGATGATGTAATCGTATTTTTTCATTTATTGAACCGCGAATTCGCAAATTTTTTATAAAAGTAAAGATTTTACCGTCTTTTTAGCTATTGAAATTTTAATTTGCGAATTTGCGGTCTATTATAATCTATTTTTAAAATTCTTAAAATCCTCATTCAACCCTTTAAAATCCAAAGCACCTTTTCTATTCTTTAAGTGTTCTAAAATAACAAATGATTTTTCGATTCGCAATTGCGAACTTTTGTATTTGTTTATTACATGAATTAACGTTCGTTGTTTTCCAGGTGTGAGTTGATGAAACAAATCACTTCCTTCAGGATCACTGAAAAATACTTCTTCCATTTCTTCTGAAAGCGGCATGCCGTATTTGCTTTCGTCTTTTACTAATTCCACCTCTACATTGTCATTCAAATGTAAATTCAGTTTTTTACAGATTTCTCTATTCAATAAAATGTAATGAAAAGTTACTTTTGGCAACATCGCACAATGAAAAGAAAAATTTTCGTTAAGTGTGCAAACTACGCGTTTATCTTTCGCTTCTTTCAGCAATTTTTCAAAAACAGCGGGCGGAATTGGGATGTGTAATTCCCAATACAACGCATTATCATCAAACGAACAAACCTGACCGTTAAATTTCATCCTAAGCTGATTGAATTTGATTATTTTTGTAAAGATAAAAATAACAACACAACTAAAATGAAAATCTCAATAGGAAACGATCACGCCGGCCCGGATTACAAAAAAGCCATCGTTGATTTTTTAGAAAAACAAGGTCACGAAGTCATCAATCACGGAACCAACTCCACCGATAGTGTTGATTATCCCGATTTTGGACATCCGGTTGCTACCGATATAGAAACAGGGAAAGCCGAGTTAGGCATCGTGATTTGCGGCAGCGGTAACGGAATCGCGATGACCGTAAATAAACACCAAGGCATTAGAGCTGCTTTGTGCTGGACAAAAGAAATCGCAGCTTTGGCCAGACAACATAACGATGCGAATATTATTAGTATTCCGGCTCGATTTACTTCGATTCCGCAAGCCCTGGAAATGGTGGAAATCTTTTTGAAAACTGATTTTGAAGGCGGAAGACATCGGAATCGAGTGAATAAAATAAGTTGTTCATAACAATTTAAACCATTAAGGAATTAAGATTCATTAAGTTTTAGTTTCTTAATGTCACTTAATTCCTTAATGGTTTTAAAAAATTAAAAACTAAATGTCCGCAAATCCAAAAATCCACAAGCACAACGTAACCGGAAAAAATCTGATTTTATCCATTTTACTCAACACCTTGATTACCATTGCTCAAGTAATTGGTGGAATTATTTCGGGTAGTTTAGCTTTAATTTCCGATGCATTGCACAATTTTTCAGATGTGCTTTCGCTCATTTTTAGTTTGGCGGCACACAAATTATCCCGAAGAAAAGCTTCCATCAGTCACACATTTGGTTACAAAAGAGCCGAATTAATTGCAGCTTTTATCAATGCTTCCACCTTGATTATAGTGGCGTTTATCTTGATTTATCACGCGATAATTAAATTGGCACATCCCGAACCAATTCACTCGAGTTTAGTAATTTGGTTGGCACTTTTAGGAATTGCCGTCAATGGTTTTTCGGTTTTATTACTTCGTAAGGATGCGGCTCATAATTTAAATATGAAATCGGCTTATTTGCATTTATTCACTGATATGATGGCTTCTGTAGCGGTTTTAACAGGTGGTTTGTTGATGAAATTTTATCAAATTTATTGGGTTGACAGTGTGATGACGTTATTGATTGCAATTTACTTAATCATAGTTGGAACAGATTTATTTATAAAATCCACCAAAATGTTGATGTTGTTTACACCGGATGCAATCGACATCAAAGAAATTGTTCGAGAAGTTCATCAAATCAACGGAGTAGGGAAGTTGCACCACATTCACGTTTGGCATTTGAACGAAGAAGAACTGCATTTAGAAGCTCATCTCGATTGTGCTACCGACATCAAAATGAGTGAATTCAACGATTTATTGCATGAAATTGAAGAATTGCTTTATGATAAATTCAACATCAATCACGTGAATATTCAACCTGAATTTCAGAAGGTGGATCCGAAGGATTTTATTGTGCAGGATTGATTTTATTTACAATTAAAACTACATTATACGACTAAAAATAAACCATGAATGACGACGAACGACAGTTAAAAAAGCAATATTACCCAATTAATGCTACTTTAAAAAATTATCTCGAAAAATATAGAAGGTTAACAAAAACCACTATTTTCTATGATGATTTTCTAAGATTTCAAGGCAGCACAGTGGTTTTTGATAAAGAGCAAAAAGACACGTTATGGATTCGTGTTTATTATAATGAATTTGAAAGAGATGAACTTGATACTAGTTTAAAAAAAATATATACTTTGTTGCATTCTGATGGTGATGAAAGTAGTAGAGAGTTTTTGAATGTAGATTATATTGATTTTTGCACTTTTGGTAACTCTAAACCTTTTAGAGTGAAGATTAGAAATATCTTAAACGACAACTACACCCATTTCTACATAAAAAAAGCAGATGCCTCTCGCATTTTTGGTTTAGAAATAGAACATCTTATTTCACCTAACAACATTAATTTTTTAGTACACGAAGAAACACTTATTGAAGAACATATTGTTGGAATTCCGGGAGATGTTTTTATTGAAAATAATTTAAAAGAATGTAATGAACACGAAAAAACCCAAATTGCTAAAGAGTTTGTAAAATTTAATGAACGTTGCATGATTGGCCTTTTAGGCGATATGCGTTCGTATAATTTCGTTGTAATTCCAATTCATGATTTTGATCAACGCATTTTTAGAATAAGAGCAATTGATTTTGATCAACAAAGTTATGAAGGTAGTTTTAAATTTTATAAACCGCACTTATTCAAAGAAAATTATAAGTTTTCAGAATTAGTTCAAAATAAATTGAAACCAAAATCAATTGAACAATATCAAATAGAAGAGCGTTCAATTATTGTAAAACGTTTAATTGATACTAAGACACGGCTAAAACGTTTAATTGAAGCGATGAAGGCTACAAAATTGGCTCCACAAGAACATATTCAACAATTGCAAGAAGAAATTTATGAAGTTACCTTAGATGTTGAATTCAAAAAAGCCAATTCTATGGGTGAAATCGTTCAAGCAGCTTTAAATTTTATGAAAAGAAATTATAAATTTGAGGATTCATAGTATGCTTTTTAATAAAGCAACAGACGTAATTTTCATTTAAAGCCTTAAAAAAACAGAATCATTTTAAAAATAATGAACGAAATACAATTTATAAAATCAGTCGTCACTACTGCTGATAAGAATATAGAAGCCACTTTAAAACTACTCTCCGAAGATTGCACTATTCCTTTCATTTCCCGTTACCGAAAAGATCAAACCGGAAATTTAGATGAAGTACAAATCGAACAAATTTTCAAACTCAACAAACAATTTGACGAAATTGTAAAACGAAAAGAATCGATTTTAAAATCGATTGAAGAGCAAGGACAATTGTCGGCGGAATTAAAGTTGAAAATTGTAAATTCGTTCGATTTACAAGAAATTGAAGACTATTACTTGCCCTACAAGAAAAAGAAAAAAACCAAAGCCGATGTAGCTCGCGAAAAAGGGTTGGAACCGTTGGCCAAAATTATCATGGCACAAAATAGCGATGATATTGAATTTATTGCTTCCAACTATTTGAATGATAAAGTAGTGAATGAAGACGAAGCGTTACAAGGAGCTCGCGATATTATTGCCGAATGGATTAATGAAAACAGTTTTATCCGAAAAAGTTTGCGTCGTTTGTTTCAACGAAAAGCTATTGTTTCAACAAAAGTGGTGAAATCCAAAAAAGACGACGAAGCCGCTCAAAAATTCAATCAATATTTCGAATGGGCCGAACCGCTTTCAAAAACGCCATCGCATCGATTATTGGCCATGTTGCGAGCAGAAGCAGAGGGTTTTGTAAAAATGAATGTTGAAATTGAACCCGAAGAAGCATTGGAATTCATCGAAAACAATACCATTAAAAATAACAAAGAAACAGCACATCAACTGAAATTAGCCATTAAAGACAGTTATAAACGATTACTTGAACCAGCTATTTCCAACGAAACTTTACAAGAATTTAAAACCAAAGCCGATGCGAAAGCGATTGATGTTTTTGCCCAAAATTTGGGTCAGTTGTTGCTTGCTCCGCCTTTGGGTGAAAAGCAAATTTTGGCTATAGATCCGGGTTATCGTTCGGGTTGTAAAGTCGTTTGTTTGGATGAAAAGGGTGATTTGTTATACAATGAAACCATTTATCCGCATCCGCCACAAAATGAAAATGCCATGGCGATGAAGAAAATTCGTTCGATGGTAAATGCTTACAACATTGAAGCAATTTCAATCGGAAACGGAACAGCCAGTCGTGAAACGGAATTTTTCATCAAAAAAATTGCTTTCGATAAACCCATTCAGGTTTTTGTAGTTTCTGAAGCCGGAGCATCTGTTTATTCCGCTTCCAAAATAGCACGGGATGAATTTCCAAATTATGATGTAACAGTTCGCGGCTCCGTTTCTATTGGAAGGCGACTTTCGGATCCGTTAGCAGAGTTGGTTAAAATCGATGCTAAATCCATCGGAGTTGGTCAATACCAACACGATGTAGATCAAACCAAATTAAAAGAGGAATTAGACACTGTTGTAGTTCGATGTGTGAATTCGGTGGGTGTAAATTTGAATACAGCCAGTAAATCGTTGTTGAGTTATGTTTCCGGAATTGGCGAAAAAATGGCGGAAAACATTGTCAATTTCCGTTCTGAAAACGGTCCGTTTGAAGATCGAAAGCAATTGAAAAAAGTACCGCGATTGGGCGAAAAAGCCTATCAACAAGCGGCAGCATTTATCCGCATTCAAAACGGGAAAAACCCTTTAGATAATTCAGCAGTGCATCCGGAAGCGTATTCAATTGTGGAAAAAATGGCGAAAGATTTAAAAATTTCATTAACTGATTTAATCGGAAATAAAGAAAAAATTTCCTTAATCAAACCCGAAAATTATACCAACCAAACCATTGGAATTTTAGGAATAAAAGACATTTTAAAAGAATTGGAAAAACCAGGACTTGACCCAATAAAATCGGCCAAAGTTTTTGAATTTGACCCGAATGTCAAAAAAATGTCCGATTTGCGAACCGGTATGATTTTGCCCGGAATTGTTAACAACATCACTGCTTTTGGTTGTTTTGTTGATATCGGATTAAAAGAAAGCGGTTTAGTTCATATTTCTCAACTCAAAGCCGGATTTGTTTCGGATGTGAATGAAGTCGTGAAGTTGCATCAACATGTGCAAGTAAAAGTAGTTGAGGTGGATGAAGTGAGGAAAAGGATTCAGTTGACGATGGTTCTTTAAATAATAAAAATTTCCAAATTCCAATCAAAAAAATTGGAACTTGGAAATTTTTTACAGGAATTTTTTAAAAGTTATTCCTTTTTATCTTCTTCTTTTTTGTCAGCCGGTTGATCTTCTTTGGCGGCATTTTTAAATTCTTTGATTCCGCTTCCTAAGCCTTTCATTAATTCGGGAATTTTTTTCCCACCAAAAAGTAGAAGCAAAACCACCACAATCAAAATAACTTGCGGAATTCCAATAATACCTAAAAATAGTGCTAATGCATTCATAATATCTAAATTGAGAGTACAAAGGTAAAAATAAATTAGTGTAGTTGTTTAGAATATAAGCAATTCTTAACTAAAAACTACGTTAAAGTGGATTATATTTGAATAAAACAAGAAAATTGACACTTTTTAAAGAAGCTTTAATTCCTATATTTGTATAATAAATTTAGAACATGTCTGCAAAAAGACTAAAAAGGCAACGACTCAAAAAACAATTATTCACCAAAAACCGTTTGGTTATTTTAAATGAAGAATCATTTGAAGAGATTTTTTCATTAAAACTTAATTTGATGAATGTTTTTGTGGTAGTTACTATTTCGGCGATTTTAATCATTTCCATTACAACTTATATTATTGCTTTTACGCCTTTACGGGAATTTATTCCGGGTTATGCTTCCAATAAATTGAAAAAAGATGCTACTATTCTTGCTGTAAAATCTGATTCTTTGGCTTTAGAAGTAAAGAAAAACGAACTTTATATTCAATCAATAAAAAAAATTCTTACCGGTGATTTAGAGTATGCTAAATTTAACAAAGATTCTATTTTAAATCCCGAAAACACAGATATTTCGAAAGACAATTTAAACCCTTCCGAAGAAGAATTAAAATTGCGGGAACAAGTAGCGTTAGAAGATAAATACAACCTCTTTGAAAAAGCCCAATCCAAAGTAAACTTGGTTTTATTTCCTCCGGTTAGAGGACATATTACGGAAAAATACAGTGCCAAAAATAAACATTTTGCTATTGATGTTGCGGTTCCAAAAGATACGCCAATTAAATCGGTTGCCAACGGAACCGTTGTTTTTGCAGATTGGACACCATCAACCGGAAACGTAATTATCATCAAACACCGTGATGCTATTTTGTCGGTATATAAACATGCCGCCACGTTAACCAAAACGCAAGGCGATGTGGTGCGAACCGGTGAAGTAATTGGTTTGGCCGGATCTACCGGAAAAGAATCAACCGGAATTCACTTGCATTTTGAACTTTGGAAAGATGGATTTACCATCGATCCAACTCAATTTATTGATTTTGAATAATTATGCGAATTAAAGTTTTAGCCGCTAAACTTTTAGCTAAAAAAGTAAATAAAGAAACCCAAAAATGGTCTTCTAAACCTGTGGAAACCCAACAAAAAGTTTTGCAAAGTTTGATTAAACAAGCCACGAAAACAAAGTTTGGTAAAGACCATCATTTTGAAAAAATAAAAACCTTCGTTGACTTTGCACAATACGTTCCTGTCCGCGATTATGAAGAATTGCGACCTTATGTGGATTTAGTCGTGCAAGGCAAAGAAGACATTTTGTGGAAAGGAAAACCAATTTATTTTGCCAAAACCTCGGGAACAACTTCTGGAGCAAAATACATTCCGCTCACCAAAGAATCTATTCCATTTCATATTCAAGCAGCCAGAAATGCGTTGTTGAGTTATATTCACGAAACCGGAAATGCCGATTTTGTAAAAGGGAAAATGATTTTTTTACAAGGAAGTCCGATTTTAGAAGAAAAAAACGGCATCAAATTAGGACGACTTTCCGGAATTGTAGCTCATTATGTACCGAACTATTTACTCAAAAATCGTATGCCATCGTGGGAAACCAATTGCATTGAAGATTGGGAAACCAAAGTAAATGCAATTGTTGAAGAAACCATCAACGAAGACATGACCGTTATTTCCGGAATTCCGGCTTGGGTGCAAATGTATTTTGAAAAACTTCAGGAAAAGTCCGGGAAAAAAGTAGGTGAATTGTTCAAAAATTTCAGTTTGTATGTCTATGGAGGAGTGAATTTTGAACCCTATCGAGCCAAATTTGAAAATTTAATTGGAAGAAAAGTTGATTCGGTGGAATTGTTTCCCGCGTCCGAAGGATTTTTTGCCTATCAAGACAAGCAAAACGAAAAAGGAATGTTGTTGTTGCTCAATGCAGGCATGTTTTATGAATTTATAAAAACCGATGAATTTTTTACCGAAAACCCAAAACGATACACCATTGGCGAAGTTGAATTGGATGTGAATTATGCGTTGATAATTTCCACCAACGCCGGACTTTGGGGTTATAATATTGGTGATACGGTTCAATTTACTTCACTAAAACCACATCGGGTCATTGTTTCGGGCAGAATTAAACATTTTATTTCTGCGTTTGGTGAACATGTAATTGGAAAAGAGGTAGAACATGCGTTAAAAGACGCCATGGAAGGTTCTTCAATTCGGGTAAACGAATTTACGGTCGCTCCACAAATTGCACCCGAAACCGGATTACCTTATCATGAATGGTTCATCGAATTTGAAAATGAACCGAACAATTTAGAGGATTTTGCTCTGAAAATTGATGAAGCTATGCGAAAACAAAATTCGTACTATGATGATTTGATAGTGGGCAAAGTGTTGCGAACTTTAGTTATTACAAAAGTAGCCCACAACGGTTTTCAGGAGTATATGAAATCCATCGGAAAATTAGGAGGTCAAAATAAATTGCCACGTTTAAGTAACGATAGAATTATAGCGGATAAATTGAAAAGTTTATAACCTTTTGTCATTCCACAAGATGACGAAGTCGAAATAGTAATCTCCGCAAAAGCGGACATAAAAGCAATAAATGTTCAAAGTCAAATTACTTTTTTTTCTCCTATTTTCTATTTCAACCCTCACAGCCCAAATTTCTGGTGTAGTGAAAGATAGTCTAACCGGAAACCCCATTCCGTATGTCAATATTTGGGTGGAGAAAGGAGATTTGGGAACTAACTCAGAAATTGACGGAACTTTTTCATTGAAAGCAACTTTGGGTCAAAAGATTATTTTTTCCTCTTTGGGTTACGAAAACAAAATTATTTTTGGATCCACGAGTGATATTATTTTGTTGCATCCTAAAGTATACGAACTAAATGAGGTTATTTTAGAAAAAAGAAAAGGAAAAAACCGAGTCAGTTATGGAGATTTTTCGGGTTTAAAGCTTAATTCGGGAGTTTCCAATACAGGTCAAGACGAAGTTCATATTTGGGGTAAATTAATACAAGCTAACGAAAAAATTAAAAAGCACCCTTATTTGGAATCAATTGAATTTAAAACCCGTTCCCAATTAAAAAACGTAGTCATGCGATTGCGGTTTTATGAAATAAATGCTGAGGGAATTCCTTTGGGAGATTTGATTGCGGATGAAATTATAGTTTCTGTAAAAAAAGGAACTAACTTAAATCGCATAGACCTTTCCCTATTTCATATTAAAATACCCGAAGAAGGAATAATTATCGGATTTGAATACTTAAAATTAGAACAAAATAAGCTTGAATATATTTATACAGCTCAAGGCGAAAAAGGAAAGAAGAAAGGATTTAGATACGAACCTTCAATTTTGGGTTTTTTTCCGGGAGGCAAAAATCTTATGGTTTTAAACAAAGATGGTTCGTTAAGACGTTCTTATGGCACTGTAGAGTTGGCTTTAAAATTAAATTTGATTGATTAAATTTTGAGGTAAATTCAGTAAGCTTTCTATATTTACACGACTAAAAATAAAAAACTACCTTTGCAGGTTAGAAAACAGAATTAAATGAAAGAAATAAAAAACATATCCCGTTCCAGAGCACAAGAATCTTCGGCTGCCATTGAGCGACTTTACATCACCATGCGTCACTTGTTCAACCGGGGTTTTTATAAACCAATGGGTGTTTCCGGTGAAACATTGCGTGAAGCATTGCTTCAATTGCGTCCGGAAATTTATGGAACCATTGCCGAAGAAAAAGTAGAATTAAATGGATTATTATACGTTATTGAGCGACTTCCAGTGGGAATAGAAGAATGTAGATACATCAATTTAACCTCAGACGAAGGCTATTCTAAATCACATTTTCAAGCCATCGTTCCTCCCAAAAGAAGACGGAATTGCTACCGAATTGACGAAGAACAAATGAATGTTGAAATTACACGGGGTCGTTCGGACATCTATGATATTTTAACGCATTTAACGTTTATTTTCATTGAATCACATAAAATTAAAGATAGGGTTTTATTAGATGAAAATCAATATGAAGTGACACGGGATTGGCAAAAGGTGGAGTTTTATGTTTTACAAGGCAAAAAATTATCTCAAATTGATAAAGAAAAAGCAATTTCGCATGCATCCAATGTATTGGGAAGAAGTTTTTCGGAAGTATTAGCTATTTATGATGCTTTTGGAACAAAAGAAAACCCAGACCGTTTTTTGCACATCATTTATTGGTTGGGAAAAATAGCCATCGAAGAAGTGTTGGATAATAATAAACGAACCATCACTTTCAGTCCGATTTTGAGAGAACGATTAGGCCATCATATTCATGGTGAATTTTGGGCTACCCGAATTAAAGATGTTTTAAAAGAAAACGATTTGTTAGAACGTCCTATTCACATCATTAGTGCCAATATGCATAGTGTGATGAACTCAATTTTTGCTACACAAGTTTTAAAAACAAAATTTAAAGACAAACCTGATTTCTTTATTTATGAAGAATTGAGTAAGTCTGGAGCCGATGTTTTACGAAACAAAGTAGAGGAAGTAGCTCTAAAAAGCGGAATGATTTCGTTATTAGATACTTCAGGAACCAATATCGACGTGCAAGTTTTTGATACGGCTAAAATTGATTTTTCCAAAACATCTTTTTCCAAAGCTAAAATTGCTAAACAACAACCGGTGTTGATTGTAATGGATTATGCTTTTGGCGAACAAGCTTATGAAACCATAGACGAGTTGTTAAAAGCCTATAAAGAAAACAACAACCAAACTTTTTTGAATGTAGAATCGGTTTCCATTATGGGGAAAGCTGGAATTTTGCAAGGAGGGAAAGGCGATATTATGATTCCATCGGCACACATAAACGAAGGAACCGGCGATAATTATCCATTTGAAAATCAACTGTCGCCCAATATGTTTTATGGCAACGACATCCCGATTTTTGCAGGTCCAATGGTTACCGTTCTAGGAACATCGCTTCAAAATAAAGATTTACTAAAGTTTTTTCATGAATCAACTTGGGGTGTAATTGGACTGGAAATGGAAGGAGCTTATTACCAAAAAGCTATTCAATCTGCTTCAAAAATCAGAAAAAGCATACCAGAAAATGTAAAAGTTCGTTATGCCTACTACGCTTCAGATAATCCTTTAGAAACCGGAAGCACGTTGGCATCGGGTGGATTAGGTACAACAGGTGTAAAACCAACGTATTTAATTACAATCAAAATATTAGAACAAATTTTTAATTCTAAATAAACAAGTATGAGCTCTAACTCAGCAAATAATTCTGACAATCAAGAAATTGATTTAACACAAATTGCCCAAAAAGTAAACGGAATTTATGAAAGTTTATTAAATAGGCTTTTTCGTTTTATTCTATTTATAAAAAGAAATTTTATATTACTAACTGTGCTTTTTATAATTGGAGCAGGTTTGGGTTTTTATTTAGATAAAAAAGTAAAGTCATACGATCATCAAATAATTGTTTCTCCAAATTTCGGTAGTATCGATTATTTATATGCTAAAGTTGATCTTCTTCAATCTAAAATTAGCGAAGGTGATACCGTTTTTCTTAAAGAAATTGGGATAAAAAACACCAAAAAATTCGGTAAAATCGAAATTAAACCAATTATTGATGTGTACAAGTTCATTGAAAACAACAAAGAAAACTTTGAACTCATTAAATTGTTGGCAGAGGATGGAAATATTGACAAAGTGGTTGAGAACACCTTAACGAGTAAAAACTATCAATATCATTTAATATCATTTAAAACATCAAAGTTAACGTCAGAAAATGAAACAGTTCAACCTCTTTTGAATTTTTTGAACGAAAGCGATTATTTTAAGCAAATGCAAAAGGAATATTTAAACAATGTTCAAATAAAAATGCAAGCCAACGATACTACGATAAGTCAGATAGATGGCCTTTTGAATCAGTTTAAAAACAGAATGAATTCCAATCACAGCGATAAGCTGATTTATTTTAATGAAAATACTCAATTAAATGATGTAATTAACACCAAGGATAATTTATTAAAAGAGCAGTCCTATTTTAGGTTAACTTTGATTCGCTATGAAAAGATTATCAAAGAAATCAGTGTTATGTTGAATGATAAAAATACGAAAGGAACAAATGGTAAAATGAAATTAATACTCCCTTTCTTATTTATTTTCTTATTTATTAGTTTTAAAGGTACAGTCAGTTTTTATAAAAAGCAGGTACAAAAAAATAATCAATCAAGTAGCTAAAATGAAAGGAATTATTTTAGCCGGAGGATCCGGTACAAGACTACATCCATTGACGTTGGCCGTTAGTAAACAATTAATGCCCATTTACGACAAACCGATGATTTATTATCCGTTGTCCACCTTAATGTGGGCAGGAATTAATGAAATTTTAATCATTTCCACACCGCATGATTTGCCTTTGTTTCGCCAACTTTTGGGTGACGGAAGCAAATTAGGCTGTCGTTTTGAATATGCGGTTCAGGAACATCCAAACGGATTGGCAGAAGCATTCATTATTGGAAAAGAGTTTGTTGGAAACGATAAAGTAGCTTTAGTTTTAGGCGATAATATTTTCTACGGAACCGGATTAGCAGAACTACTTCAAGCAAACAACGATCCAAACGGTGGAATTATTTATGCGTATCACGTAAACGATCCCGAACGGTATGGCGTAGTAGATTTTGATGCGAGTGGCAAAGTGCTTTCGATTGAAGAAAAACCAACACATCCAAAATCGAATTATGCGGTACCCGGAATTTATTTTTATGATAACAGTGTTATAGAAATTGCCGCAAATATAAAACCAAGTCACCGAGGCGAACTTGAAATTACAGATGTGAACAAAGAATACCTGAAACGTGGAAATTTAAAAGTCAGTATTTTGGACAGAGGAACGGCTTGGTTAGATACCGGTACGTTTCAATCTTTAATGCAAGCGGGACAATTTGTTCAGGTTATCGAAGAACGTCAAGGTTTAAAAATAGGAGCTATTGAAGAAGCGGCTTATAAAATGGGTTTTATAGATGCTAATCAGCTCAAAAGTTTAGCAGAACCGTTGCTAAAAAGTGGTTATGGAACGCATTTAATGGGTTTAATTTAAGATCTTAATTTAATCGAATAGATTTTTTAGAACACGGATTTTACAAATTATAAAAATCATTTTTCAGATTTTTATAATTTTTCAAATCTGTGTTCAATTCAGAAGTGATAATTTTAGTAATGTAAGCCCAGATGAAATTTACAGAAACCAAATTAAAAGGTTGTTTTATATTAGAGCCGAATGTCATTCATGACGATCGCGGCTATTTCATGGAGAGTTTTAACGAACGAACTTTTCAAAATGCCGTTGAGCAATCCGTTCACTTTGTTCAGGATAATCAGTCGTTTTCAACCAGAGGTGTTTTAAGAGGTTTACATTATCAAACCGGTGAATTTGCACAAGCAAAATTAGTTCGAGTCATTCAAGGGGACGTATTGGACGTAGCGGTTGATATCAGACCCGGTTCTGCAACATTCGGACACTATGAGGCGGTCATTTTATCTGCCGAGAACCAAAAACAATTTTTTGTACCCAGAGGTTTTGCTCATGGATTTTTGGTTTTGAGTGAAACGGCAACTTTTTTCTATAAATGTGATAATTTTTATAATAAAGAATCAGAAGGAGGAATTATTTTTAATGATCCAACCATCGGAATTGATTGGAATTTTGATGCTGAAAAACTGATTATTTCCGAAAAAGACACCCATTTACCAACGTTAGAAAATGCAAAAAAAGCATGGTAGTTTTAGTCACGGGTGCGAATGGTCAATTGGGACAAAGTTTACAATTTATTGCACCAACTTATCCAAATATTCAATTTGTTTTTTGTGATTCGAATAAGTTAGACATAACTAATTTGAACAATATTGAACAATTATTTAAACAATTTAAACCTGATTTTTGCATCAATGCCGCGGCCTACACCGCCGTTGATAAAGCGGAAAGTGAACCCGAAAAAGCCCATTTAATTAATGTAGTTGGAGCAAAAAATTTGGCTGAGGTTTGTAAGGAATTCGACAGTATTTTGCTTCATATCTCTACTGATTTTGTGTTTGATGGGACCAAAGATTCGCCTTATTCTGAAGAAGATATCCCGAACCCAACCAGCGTTTACGGTCAAACCAAATTAGACGGCGAAAAAGCCATTCAAGAAACGTGGGATAAACATTTCATCATTCGAACCTCTTGGGTTTACTCACAATTTGGTAATAATTTTATGAAAACCATGCTTCGTTTAGCCTCCGAAAGAGATACATTATCAGTAGTAAACGACCAAATCGGAACCCCAACAAACGCGGTAGACTTAGCAGAAGTTTTGGCGAAAATTATTACGACCTGCAACCTACAACCTACAACCTACAACCTTTTTGGCATCTACAACTTCTCCAACGAAGGTCAATGCAGTTGGTATCATTTCGCTAAGAAAATTTTTGAGTTTAATAAAATCAACATTAATTTGGAACCTATTCCAACGACTAGTTTTCCAACACCTGCGAAACGGCCGGCTTATAGTGTTTTGGATAAGAGTAAGATTAAAAAAGTGTTTGGCGTTGAGGTGAAGTATTGGGACGAAGTATTGAATATAAAATAGTTGCTGTTTACAAATGACTTTTATTTAAAGAAGTTTTGACATTTCACTAATAAAAATAAAAGATATCTTTGATAAAGTTTAGAAACGGAATACTAAAATAAATTAAGAATTAATTATATATGGACTTAACAGAGTTTTCGCGTTTACAAGATAAAACGAATTATCAAAGACATCCTTGGGAAACTTCAAGAAAGAATGTTTTACAAACGTTTTTAAACCAGGCAAGAATTAACTTCCCAATAGAAAGAATTGTGGATATTGGAAGTGGTGATGCTTATGTTATTCATACTTTGGTTGAAAAAGGATTAGCAAAAGAATATTATGCCATTGATACTGCTTATACACCGGAAGTAATAAATCAGTTAAAGAAAAACAACAATGATAGTGAAGTCCTTTATTTTCAGAATTTAAAAGCCTACTTAAGCAAAATTACTTCAGAAAAGCCAACATTGTTTCTTTGTATGGATGTTTTAGAACATTTAGAGGATGAAAAGATTATTTTAGACGATTTAAACAAAGAGAATTCCAATCATTTTTACTTTTTTGCAGTTCCTGCATTTCAGTCAGTTTTTTCGAGTCATGACGTTTTGTTAGGCCATTACAGGAGGTATACTTTAAAACAGCTAAGTTCTTTACTTCAACAAAATAAATTTACTATTATTGATAAAGGCTATTATTTTACATCATTACTTATTTTTAGAAACCTTGATAAATGGTTGAAAAGAGATAAAAAAGAATCAATTGACAACTGGAACGCTGGAAAATTTAAAACAGGACTCATCAATATGATGTTGACAATTGATTTTAAATTAAGCTTATTGTTAAAAAAAATAGGGATTACAATTCCTGGGCTTTCATGTTATTGTTTATGCAAAAAGTAGCCATCATAATTCCTTGTTATAATGAGGCAAAACGGCTTAATTATAATCAAATTGAGCAACTATTGATTAAAACAGCTAGTGATATTTTTTTTGCAAATGATGGCAGTAAAGATAACACAGTAGAAGTTATTGAATCTATTGTGAAAAAACACCCTGAACGATGTTTTCTAATCGATTTTAAAGAAAATTCCGGAAAAGCAAACACTATTTATAAAGCGATTAATCAAATAAACCTAGAAGATAAATATGATTTTATAGGTTATTTTGATGCTGATTTTTCTACACCAGCTTCTGAAATCGTTCGATTAATAAATGAATTGTCTAATCAATCGTGCGAATTTTTATTTGGGTCTAGAATTCTGTTGCTTAATTCTGGAATAAAAAGGAAATATTACCGGCATATAATAGGCAGAATAATTATTACTTTAATCAATCTAAAATTTAAACTTGGTATTTACGACACACAATGTGGAGCTAAATTATTCTCAAAAACAATTATTCCAAAAGCTTTTAATAAGCCTTTTTATACTTCATGGCTTTTTGATGTAGAGATTTTTATCCGATTGCAAAAGCAAAATTTACTCAAGCAAGGAATAGAGAGTCCTGTTTTTCATTGGAAAGATATTGAAGGATCAAAACTGGGATGGAGAACCGGTTTCAAAATTTTAAAAGAAATGTATTTGTTAAATAAAAAGTATTAAAAATGAAAATACTAAATTGGTTAAAAGAACATAAAATTTTATTGTTCATTCTTTTCATTGGAGCCGTTTTACGACTTTATAAATTAGATTACCAAAGTTTGTGGATTGATGAGATATTTTCGATGATTCAGGCAAGTCCTGAAAACCCAATAGGAAAAATTTATAGTTATTTAAGAGAAAACGATCCCCATCCCCCATTATATTATTTTTCTTTACATTCTTTTTTGATTCTTTTTGGAGATACTGTTTGGGTTGGAAGGTTTTTTTCTGCATTTTGTGGTATAATTGGAATAATTGCAATTTACTTTTTAGCAAAAGAAATTTTAAACAAAAAAATTGGGTTGTTGGCAGCCTTTTTGACGGCCATAAATTATTTCCATATTTATTATTCTCAAGAAGTTAGAATGTATTCTTTAATGTTTTTAACTACAACACTATCTTTTCTTTATTTGATAAAGTTTATTAAATCACCAAGCAAAAAATCAATGTTGTGGTATTCTCTTTTTGCTCTTTTGATGATTTATACGCAGTTTTTTTCACTATTTACCCTTTTTTCACAATATGTCATATTGCTCTATTTTGTTTTAAGACCATATAAGATTGGGAGTAGAAAGTTTTTGATGCTATCATTTTTGTCGGGTTTTATTACTCTGATTTTTTATATACCTGGAATATTGATATTTTTAAAGACTTCAGAAATGAATTCAATATGGATTCAATTGCCAGATATAGATGTTTATACAAAAATGGTTAAAGAGTTTTTTGGGTTTTCTGAGGTTTTGATATTTTTAATAGGAATTCTTAGTATGTCATTTTTTATTAAATTATTTAAAAGAGAATCCATAAAAGAGGGGTATATTAACCCAATCGATGAAAAACAAGTTTTTAGTTTTTTTGTAATTTTTATTTGGATATTTGTAACAATACTTATTCCCTTAATTGCCTCATATGTTAATTTACCAATGATAGTAAGTAGATATTTTATTAATATTTTGCCAGCAATTTTAATTTTAGTCGGTAGTGGTTTGTATTATATAAAAAACTCTGCTCTTCAGGGAATTATTGTAATTACTTTTTTTATATTTACAATTACAGATATTTTTTTTATTAAAGATTATTACAATAAAATTACTAAATCTCAATTTGATGAGTTGACAACAATAATAAATACTGATTCAAAAAGTGACACTCGGGTTGTTACTTATTGGAGTTGGTTAATGCCTTTTTATTTTGAGGAAAATCCAAATATAAAAATTCAACCCAATACTTTGGATGAATACATTTCAGGATTAAGAAATGAAGTTCATACCAAAATTCCATTTTGGTATTTAGATGGTCACTCAAGACCTTTATCACTGTCTCCTGATAATCAACTTTATTTAGAAAATAATTTTATTACAAAAAGAAAAGTTGAACGTTTTGATTGTTGGGCAAATTATTTTGTTCCAAAAGATTACAAAGAAGAATTTATAGTAGATGAAATTTCAATAAAAAACTTCAAAAGTCAATATATAGATAAACAAGGATTTATGTTTATTTTTGAAAATTCAACAATTGAATCCGCCTTTACAGAATTAAAAGAAGGAAAATATCAACTTATTTTTGAAGGCATTAGCTTACCTCAAAAACCAATTAACAATGAAAATGCTCACATTAAAATAAAAATGAATGATGATATTATTGCAGACTTTTTCTTGAGTGAAAAAGAGAATGTTACTAATGTGTTTGATTTTGAGATACTTAATACAAAAAAAGTAAAATTTAAAATACAATTTGACAACGATATTGCACACAATAATGAAGATAGAAATGCAGTAATTAAAAATTTTAAAATTGAAAGAAAAAAATAAATTTTTTAATAAATTACTTTATAAATTAGCAGAAAATTTTTTAATAAATTTATTTAAGATGAATAACAAATTTTTACCATTATTAGCTTTATGTTTTATAGTTTTTTCATGTAAAAATGAAGATAAAAAAACACTGGTGGATTCAGAAAATAGTGAAGCAACTGCCATAAAAAGAATGCATATCCAAATGGATGTCATTCAAACAACCGCAAATAATTATGCGGTGTATTACACTGAAGACAATACGATTAATTTTACTCCTGAATTTGTTATTTGGAATGAAGTAAAACCGTCTCCAAATGCACAAACACTAGATTTTTATTTTCCTGAGTCAGTGCATCCTACTCATGTTCGGTTTGATTTAGGAAATCAACCTGAAAGAGAAGATATTGTATTAAATAAATTCAGATTTTCCTACGGGGAAACGGCTCTTGAAGTCAAAGGTTCAGAGTTTTTTAATTATTTTCAAAAAAATGATTCTGTTTCAACAGAGATTGATCAAGCAAATGGGAGTATCAAGTTTTTAAATAAAAAGGGTAGTAAAGTTACTCCGTTCTTTTACCCTAACGAGGCATTAGTTCTTGAAATCATTAAAATAATGAAATAACATTTCCTTACTTATAAAATCAAAGTTCAAAATATTCCAATTTTGAACTTTTGTTTTTTATATTTATACTCTCCACAAATTTAAAAACGGTTGAAGCAAACGATTCAAAAGGCAATTAAAAGTGATTATTTTAAAAAATTCTCGATTTATGGTTTCGGGCAGTTTTTTAATTTAGTAACACCCTTACTTTTAATACCTTATATTGTCGGGGTTTGTGGCGAAGAAAATTTTGGAAAAGTATCCATTGCATTGGCACTTAGTTTTTTTCTAATCGTATTTATTGATTACGGTTCAGAATTAGTTGGCGTGAGAGAAGTTACCATAAACCGGAATGATCAAAAAGAGTTGCAAAAGATTCTTTTAACAAATTTGTCTTCGCGATTTATCATCCTAATTGCAGTATTAATTTTGTCTTTAGCACTCATTTTTGGTATTCCATACTTAAAAGCTGAATTTATTTTATTCTCATTTTCACTTTTAGTCATTGTTGGTCAATATCTTAATCAATCCTGGTTTCTTCAAGGAATTGACAATATCAATTGGATTTCAATATCAACGATTCTTTCAAAAATTATTTATGTAGTTGGTGTTTTGCTCTTGGTTACAGAAAAAGAAGATTACATCTATGTAAATTTATGTTTCGCTTTAGGTACAATCATTTCCAACGGAATTTTCACGTATTTAATTTTTAAAAAGTACAATTTCAATTATCAGAAAACAAAAAAAGAAGAGATAAAAGATTTTTTACAAAGAGATTTTAAAATGTTTACTTCGCAAATATTCGTTGCTGTTCAACTTTATTCGCCAGTTATCTTGGTTGGATTTATTGGGAATAATTTTATGGCAGGACAATACCGAATTGTAGAGCAAATCATCGTAACTTTTAAAACGTACATCTTTTTGTTCTTTAATTTTACCTATCCAAGAGTTTGTCACGATATTTATGAAAAACCAACAAAGGCAAATAAAAACTGGTTGGTTATCAATAGTATAAATGTTTTTTTTGTAGGTGTTTTAATGTTGATTATCTATTTAAACGCAACGTTTATTATTAATTTCTTCAACGCCAGTAATGTGAATGAACTATCCAATTTGTTAAAAATTGCAGTTTTACTTCCTATTCTGTTAGCCATTTCAATTGCCCTAAAACAATTAGTACTTGGCTATAATTTTCAAAAGCAGTACGTTAGGACAACTTCACTTGCTGTCATTTTGAGCCTTTTGTTGATTGTTTTTTTACTACCAGCCTATAATCTTCAAGGAGTTTTTTATTCTCTCCTCATAACCGAGCTAATTGTCATAATATTTTACTTATTTTGTATAAGGAAGCGAGCAAACCTTTTTTGACCCAAAAATGTTTAGAAATCAGTTACAAAAAATAGTATATAAAGCAGGGAAATCATACCAAATTGATCCAAAAATCCCCGAGCAACTAATTATTAGATCTTTCTATACAAGAGGAATAATGCTTATAAGAGGTCTTTTAAAGCTAAGAAAAAAGGTTTTTTTAGGAAAAAACGTAACCATTCTCAACAAATCAAATTTCATTTTAGGAAAAAATGTGACCATTGAGAGTTATACTATTTTAGATGGCTATGCCGCTCAAAAAATAATGCTGGGCGACAATGCAAAGATTGGTTCTTTTTCTAAATTACTCTCTACAAGTCATTTTTCTAAATTAGGTGTCGGATTAAAAATGGGCAACAACTCAGCCATTGGCGATTATACTCATTTTGGAGCACCAGGCGGAATTGAAATTGGCGATGATGTAATTATGGGTTCTTACATTTCTTTTCACTCTGAGAACCATAATTTTTTAGATACTACAAAATTAATACGAGAACAAGGCGTGACTTCCAAAGGAATAAAATTAGGTAACAATATTTGGGTGGGTGCAAAAGTTACTTTTTTAGATGGTTGTGTCGTAGGTAATAATTCCGTTGTAGCTGCCGGAGCTGTTGTAAATGGCGTTTATCCAGACAATTCAGTAATTGGCGGAGTTCCGGCCAAAGTGATTAAAACCATTAGCCAATGAAAATCACAATCCCAAACAATTGGTTTTATCAGCTGTTATTCGCACTGTGTATTGGGGTAACCTATTTAGATAATTTTGAATTAACATTTGGCGTCTGGTCTTTGTCTTTTTTGTTTTCAATTTCAAGAAGCTACTCCGTTTCATTGCTCAAATTATTAATTCCCTACATTTTAATTTTAGTAATTGCTTTTGTTGTAACGTGGAATTATAATTACGAAAATTATTTTATATTTAGAGATATAACCTATTTATCAAAACCTATTCTTGGTTTTTTATTAGGTTATCAATTATGTAAAAAAAACCTAAAAAATGCCTTTGATTTAATCATCAATACTGGTTTTTTTATTGCAATTTGCCATGTCATCATCATTATTTTCGCAATTGTGGTTTATAAAGCCAGAACGGTTGCCGATTTACGTTTTCATTCAGGCTACTTTAGTGATTATGAGATTTATACGTTTGTAATTCTTTTATTTCACAAACAATTTGAATTAAATTATTCTAAAAAGAAACTGTGGATTTTTACAATAGTCATTGGTTTTTCTGCTTTTATGTATTTGGCTAGAACAAATTTTATTCAGTTCTTAATTTTATTTTTAGCCATAAAAGGGTTTTTAGTTTTTAATAAAAAATCGGTTCTGATTTTAGGGAGTATTATTCTTTTATCAGCAATTAGTTATACCTACATATATTATTCAAATCCAAGAAGAAGTGCCGAAGGATTGGAAGGGTTTTTATATAAAATAAAAGTCGCTCCTATGGAGGCTTTCAAAACAAAAATAAACCGTGAAGACTGGAAGGAATTTAATGACAACTACCGGTCTTACGAAAACATTATGACCATAAGACAAGTTACTGGCGAAGGAACCGAGGCAATTATTTTTGGTAAAGGGCTAGGGTCAAAAGTGGATTTAAAACAGGAAGTTTACTTGGGAGATATGAAACTCCGTTTTATTTCTATTTTACACAATGGTTTCATGATTGTTTTTCTGAAATCTGGCCTTTTGGGCTTGCTAATATATTCATTTACAATTATCTATTTTTTTAGAAAAGTAGAGAGCGATGTAAATATTGTTAATCAGATAAACCTCCTTTTTCTAGGAACGGGAGTATTCTTATTTGTTTCAAATTGGGTTTTTCTAGGGTTTTATAACCTCACCGAATCCAAATCAATTCTTATCGGTTTTTTAATTGCCAATAGACAAAAACTTTTAAACTAATGAAAAGCATACTTTTTATACATCAATCGGCTGAATTATATGGTTCAGATAAAACAATTTTAATGTTTATTTCAAGTTTAGATAAACAAAAATACAAGTCAATTGTTGTGCTTCCATTTGACGGTCCATTAAGGAAAGAATTTGAAAAAAATGGAATTGAAGTCGTTATTGCACCCGTTTTAAAGCTCTATCGAAAAATGTTTACACCCAAAAACATCGTAAAATTTTTTAACGAGTACAAACAAGGATTAAAAAAACTAGAGGAGTTGCACAAAATATACCAGTTTGATATTGTCTATTCACATACGTTAGCCTCATTAATCGGAATTGTTTTTGCCAGAAAAAATAAAATAAAACACCTTTGGCATGTACAAGAAATAATTGCAAAACCAAAACTGTTCAACAAAGGTTTTGTTCAGCTTTTAAATATGAAAGCTAATACTGTAGCAGTGTATGATTCTAAAACAACCATGGATTTTTGGATTAATGGAAATAAAAAATTAGCACAAAAGTCGGAATTTGTTTGCAATGGATTAGACGTAAAACAAAAACCGGAACCCAATCTTGCGGACATCGAAAGCATAAGAAATCATTTTTTTCATGTTGATAAAAATGAATTGGTTATTGCTTTGGTCGGGCGAATTAACAGCTGGAAAGGGCAACAATTATTGTTAGAAGCTTTTAATAAAATAGCAACAAAATATAATAATATTAAATTAGTTTACATCGGATCTGCACCTCCAAACCAAGAATTTTTTGAAACAAATTTAAAAGATAAGATTCAAAAATATAACCTCACAGAAAAAGTTATAATTATTCCTTTCCAGGAAAATATTTGGCGTTTTTGGGACGCTATCGATATTGCAGTAGTTCCATCTACAGAACCAGAACCATTTGGAATGGTGGCCATAGAAGCAATGCTATCAAAAAAACCGGTTATTGCAGCAAATCATGGCGGCTTAACAGAAACAGTTCTTCATGAACACAATGGATTATTGTTTACACCAAATAGCTCAGATGAATTGGCAAATTGTTTGGAAGAACTTATAAATCATGAAGAAAAGAGAAAATTATATGGAGAAAATGGTTACCAAAGAACTATAAATCATTTTTCATTAGAAAAACATGTTGAAAAATTTGAATCAATTTTCAATAAAATGTAGACACGTCTTTTAAAATCCCTATTTTTGGCACTTTGAAAAACAAGATTAATGAAAATAGCCATACTCGGCACCCGAGGCATACCCAACTACTACGGAGGATTTGAACAATTTGCTGAATTTTTTTCAGTTTATCTCGTTCAAAAAGGGCATGAGGTATATTGCTACAATTCACACAACCATAAATTTCAAGAAAAAACCTTTCAAGGTGTAAACATTATTCATCAACACGATCCTGAGTATAAGTATGGCACGTTCGGCCAGTTTATTTATGATTACAATTGCATCATTGATTCCCGAAAAAGAGATTTTGATATTATTTTACAATTAGGCTATACAAGCAATTCGATTTGGTTTTTTCTTCTTCCCCAAAAACCAATCATCATAACCAACATGGATGGCATAGAGTGGAAACGTTCCAAATACAGCCGCCCAGTTCAACAATTTCTTCGTTTTGCAGAGCGATTAGCAGCTATCAGTAGCGATTATTTGGTTTCAGATTCATTAGGAATCCAAACTTTTTTGAAAAAAAGATATAAAAAAGATTCCACTTATATTGCTTATGGAGCCCATCCTTTTACCAATCCAAATGAAACTATCTTAGAACAATATCAAGTTGAAAAAGAAAACTTCAATATGATTATGGCTCGGTTTGAACCTGAAAACAACCTTGAAATGGTGTTAGATGGTGTGGTGAAAAGTAATGATTCAACGCCAATTTTAGTGATAGGAAATCACACTACTAAATATGGAGAATACTTAAAAAATAAGTACAAAAACCATAATGCGATTCGATTTATGGGAGCCATTTATAACTTGGAACACCTCAATAATCTGCGTTATTTCTCAAAACTTTATTTTCATGGCCATTCCGTGGGCGGAACCAATCCATCTTTACTTGAGGCAATGGCGTCCAAAGCATTAATTTTAGCTCATAATAACAATTTTAACAAAGGAATAATTAAACAAAACGGTTATTATTTTGCAAATCCGGAGGAGGTAAAAAATTTGCTCCTCACTATCAAAAAAAATGATAACTTGCAATTTATTCAAAACAACTTTGAAGCCATTGTTAATGAATTTAATTGGGATAAAATAAATGGAGAATACCTTAGTCTTTTTGAGCAATGTATGGCAAGATCTAAAACAGGAAAATAAACAACATTTTCTATTCCTTCCTTTTTTGCTTTTACTTTGTACCATTCCAATGTCATACGGAGTAAACAATGTTTTACTAGGCGTTTTTCTACTCTCGGTATTGCTTAAAATCAAAGAAATTAAGTTAAATTTTCAGTACTCAATTTTTCCGTTAATTGCTCTTTTTTTATTGATGGGAACCTCCTATTTTTGGAGTATTGATACGAAAGCTACGCTTAAAGCTATTCCTAAAGAAATTGGTTTATTACTCATTCCTCTTTGTTTTATGTTTATCAAGCCGTTCTCAATAGAGCAAAAGCAAAAAATTATAAAATATTATAGTTTTGCCATGGTGGTTTATGTGGCTTTTTACTTAATCAAAGCTATTGTGAGATTTTTATTGTCAGGTGATACAAATGTGCTTTTTTACCATGAATTAGTAACAAAAGAAGTAAATGCCATTCATGTCTCGGTGTATATTTCCATCGCCTTTTTCTACTTTTTCACAAAAGAAGTTAAATCTAGATTAGAAACAAGTATTGCTTTTTTGCTTTTTGTATTTGTCTTTCTTTTGTCTTCCAAAAACATCATTATTGTTTTTATTCTTTTAGTTTTAATTGAATTTTTCTTTTTTTCAAAAAGCGGTCATAAAATGAGACTAAGGAATTTAATCGTTCTTGGATTAATTGTTAGCTCGTTTTTATTTGTGGGAAAAATAAAAGATAGATTTAAAGCAGAATTTCAGTCTAATACTGAAAAAAGCATTAGTCACACCGTATTAGATATAGATAAGAGCTTAGAAGGAGTACATGTGTTAAGTATTAATGAAGCTTGGACCAATGAAAAATTCACTCCAAACGACTTTTTCCCGGGAACAGCTTTCAGAGTATATCAAGCGAGAATGTTTTTTGAACTTTTTCAAGAAGAGAATGTTTTTTGGACAGGTTATGGTCTAAATGCATCCTATAAAAAACTAGAAGAAAAAGCAATCAAATATGATGTTTTTAGAGGAAATGAAAGTCAAGAAGGCTATCAAAACAAAAACTTTCACAACCAATATATCCAAAACTTTGCTGAGCTTGGTTTCTTTGGTTTTTTAATTTTGATAACATTAATTGCTTTAAACTTAAAAAATGCAACAAAAAGCAAAGATTTTATTCAAATTGCTTTCGCAGTTCTAATGATAAGTTTATTTTTGACAGAATCTTTTTTGTGGAGACAACGAGGCGTGATGTTTTTCACATTGTTCTATTGTTTGTTTAATGCAAAAGAGTATTTGCCCCTAAAAAAATTATAATATGAAAAGAATACTTATAACTGGAGCGGCCGGATTTTTAGGCTCGCATCTTTGTGACCGATTTATGGCGGAAGGCTATTATGTGATCGGAATGGATAATTTAATTACCGGTGATTTAAAAAATATCCAACATTTATTTAAAGAGAAAAATTTTGAATTCTATCACCATGATGTAACCAAGTTTGTTTTTGTACCCGGAAAGTTAGACTATATTCTTCATTTTGCCTCGCCTGCAAGTCCGATTGATTATTTAAAAATTCCTATTCAAACCCTAAAAGTAGGTTCATTAGGAACGCACAATCTGCTTGGTTTAGCTCGTGTGAAAAGAGCGAGAATTCTTATTGCTTCTACCTCAGAAGTTTATGGTGATCCACTAATACATCCTCAAACAGAAGAATATTACGGAAACGTAAACACCATCGGACCGCGTGGCGTTTATGACGAGGCAAAACGATTTCAAGAATCAATCACCATGGCCTACCACACTTTTCATGGTTTAGAAACCAGAATTGTTAGAATTTTTAACACCTACGGCCCTCGAATGCGATTAAATGATGGTCGCGTAATTCCTGCCTTTATTGGCCAAGCTCTTCGTGGTGAAGATTTAACTATTTTTGGCGACGGAATGCAAACGCGTTCTTTTTGTTATGTTGACGATCAAGTAGAAGGAATTTACAGATTGCTTTTATCAGACTACAATTTACCTGTAAATATTGGAAATCCGGACGAAATCACTATCAAAGATTTTGCCGAAGAAATAATTAAATTAACCGGAACAAAGCAAAAAGTAGTTTATCATCCTTTACCAATTAACGACCCGTTGCAAAGGCAACCTGATATTACGAAGGCAATAGAAATACTAGGCTGGGAGCCAAAAGTTTCACGTTCTGAAGGTATGAAAATCACGTATGATTATTTTAAAACCCTTTCAACTGATGAATTACTAAAAGAAGAACATAAAGACTTCTCCGGATTCATTCATTAAAGATGGTAGCAGCTCAAAAAGGAAGATATTCAAAATACATCAGACCGATAAGTGTTCTATTGGACTTGTCGGTATTGGTTTTTTTATCTGTGCTTTTTTTTGATGAATTCCGTGTAGATTTTTTTCTTTTTGAACCGTATTTAGTCATTTCTTGGTTATTTATTTCTTTTTTTGTTGGCTTTTACGAAGTATATCGTTTCACAACACCAGTTGAAATACTATCCAAAATCCTCAAACAATTTGTTGTTTTTTGTTTGGTCGTTATTGCCTATTTTCCTTTTGCAAAAGACTCAATCTTTAGCGGTAAAGCCATTGCTTTCTTTATGAGCATTAGCTTTGTTCTCGTTGTATTAATTAAATATTTACTTTTCTATTACCTAAAAAAGTATAGAATTATAACAGGAAGCAACTATCGAAACGCTATTATTATTGGTTATACGCAAGAATCCAAAAACTTAAAAGAACTTTTTGAAAAGAGAAATGATTACGGCTATCGTTTCTTTGGTTATTTTTCGGATAAAAAGTCAAATGAACAGATCAAGGGAAAGGTCGTTGATATCAAAAAGTATGTTATTGAAAATAAAATTGATGAAATTTATTGTTCACTTGATGAAATATCCAATGAACAATTAAAAGATTTGGTTGAATTTGCTGATGAAAACAATAAAACCATCAAGTTTATTCCGGACACCAAACAGATTTTTTCTAAAAATTTGAAAATTGATTATTACGAAATGTTTCCTGTTCTTTCCTTACAAAGAACCCTTTTGCACGAACCAACTACCAAAGCTTTTAAAAGAGCTTTTGATATTACATTTTCGCTTTTTGTGATTATTTTTTTGTTATCATGGTTAATGCCAATTCTGGCCATTTTGATAAAATTAGAATCAAAAGGTCCGGTTTTCTTTAAACAAGGAAGACCTGGTTTAGAAGAGGAAGAGTTTTTCTGTTATAAATTTCGATCGATGCAAATTAATCATACCACGGAAAAGGAGGCCTCTAAAAACGATCCCAGAGTCACCAAAATTGGACGTTTTCTGAGAAAAACAAGTTTAGATGAAATGCCTCAGTTTTTCAACGTTTTAGTGGGAGATATGTCAGTTGTTGGTCCAAGACCTCACCTTTGGTCTCAAAACAAAGCGTACGGCAATAAAGTAAAAAAATACATGGTTCGTCATTACGTAAAACCGGGAATCACAGGCTTAGCTCAAGTAAAAGGTTTTAGAGGCGAAATTGAGACCGATGAAGACATGATTAACCGCATTAAATTTGATGTTTTTTATATTGAAAACTGGTCTTTTGTTTTAGATGTAAAAATTATTATTCAAACAGTAGTTAATATTTTTAAAGGGGAAGAAAAAGCGTACTAAAAAACATCTTTTGAAAGTAAATCAGTTATCTGTTTATCTAAATTAAATGAAGTTTTGGATTGATGATATAGTTTTGATTTCAATTGATTTAAATCATTTTTTTGAATGCTAGAAATTTGTTGAATTTCTTTATTCAAAGTTACATAATCACCAACAGGAGCAATCCAGCCCATATTATTCCCATTTACAATATCTTCGCCTTCTCCACCACCAAAATATAACACGGGAAAACCTAACGAACCATATTCAAAAATTTTCGAAGGAACAGATCCATAGATTCTGGTTTTCAAAGGAACCAATGCAATGTCAAATGTTTTAAGTTTATCTAATAATTGATTTCTTTCCATCATACCATGAAAAATGATTTTCTTTTCCGGATGGTTTCGCATAAAATCTTCAATTTGTTTTTTTTCTGCTCCATCTCCAAAAATGTGAAATTCAATAGATAAATCTTTCAAATTTATGTGTTTACATAATTCAAAAACACCCTGAGCCACGCCTAAAAGTCCGGCATAAAAAAGTTTAATTGGTTCATCTAAAGTTGTCGTTAAATTGAATTCAGTGGTTTTATGATCCGGAAAGTTTCGATATAAAAAACAACTTTTAGCGGGAACAATTGTCTTTACATGAGTAATAATTTCGTTTGATTGACCTAAAATCAAGGTTGATTTTCTATATATATAGCGTTCTAAAAAACATAAAACTTCATGTGACAACGAATTTGGTTTCATTACACCCAATTCGACCGCCGCTAAAGGCCATAAGTCAGAAACATTGAGAATGATTTTTTTTGATTTGAATGAAAGTGTAAAGACAGAAATAAATGATAATAATAACGGAGGCGATTGAACAATTACTTTCTTTGGTGTTTTTTTAAACATTAAAAAGAAAAAAAGACTAATAGAAAAAGATAAGATAGAGAAAACGCGAATAATAAAATTTTTACTATTACTCGGATAAATCCACAATCTTTTTACCGTAATTTCTTGAAGCATTTCGGTCACTGAAAATTTTCCTTTGTATTCCGGAAAAAGCTCTCCTTTTGGATAATTACCTAACGGACAAACTACTGTAACTTTATACTTATTTTGATTTAATTTTAAAGCCATCTGCTCAATTCGATTAGCAGCAGCCCCTTTTTCAGGCGGATAATAATTGGATACAATTAGGATTTCTTCCATTACTTTTTCAACAGAATTTCAACAATGCGTTCAGAGGCTTTTCCATCCCACAATTCAGGAATTCCCGATTCTTTTTGACCATTTTTCAAAAAATAAGCAAATACTTTTCGTAGCTTTTCGATTGATGTTCCCACCAAAGTGTTTGTTCCAATTAATTGTGTTTCAGGTCTTTCAGTGTTATTCCGCATTGTAAAACAGGGGATTTTCAAAACCGTTGTTTCTTCAGAAATTCCACCACTGTCTGTAATTACAGCAAAACTATTTTTAATCAAAAACATAAAATTCAAATAGCCTTGAGGTTCTACAAATAGCGTGTTTTTTAGATTCAATTCATATTCGCCCAAAATTCCTTTTGTTCTAGGATGAATAGGAAAAATGATTTTTTTGTCTTCAACCATTTCATCAATTCCTTTTAACAAGTCAATTAACGACTCTGCTTCATCTACATTAGAAGGTCGATGAAGCGTAAGAACCACATAATTGTTTTGTTCCAGTTGATATTTATTCCAAAACGAAGGAGCAGAAATTCGGTTGAGATTTTGATACAGCGTGTCAATCATTACATTTCCAACAAAATGGATGTTTGCAGGATTGGCACCGTACATTTTTAAATTTTGTGAAGCGGTCTTTGAGGTTGTAAAAAAATAGTCGGTAATGCTATCTGTAACTATTCTATTAATTTCTTCCGGCATCGTCATATCACCGGAACGAATTCCTGCTTCAACATGAGCAACTTTGATGTTCATTTTTTTGGCTACAATCGCACAAGCCATGGTTGAATTTACATCGCCAACCACCAAAACTAAGTCACACGGATTGTGAATTAATTCCTGCTCAAAAGCAACCATTATCGCCGCAGTTTGAACTGCTTGCGAACCGCTTTTAACATCCAAATTGCAATCAGGTTTAGGAATATTCAATTCTTCAAAAAAAGTATCGCTTAAGTTTTTATCATAATGCTGCCCAGTGTGCACCAACCGATAGGAACTATTTTTCCCTTCCGTTTTATTCTTCTCAATTGCTTTGATAATGGGAGCAATTTTGATGAAATTAGGTCTAGCACCGGCTATGATTGTAATTTTCATTTTAAAGAATTTGATTTAATTTTAGATTCTATAATTTGTGGTTTGCCAGAAGGTGTTGGTTTGATTTCATCAACTTCTATAAATTCGATGGTTAATGTATTGTCACTCAACAAATCTATTTTTTCTTTAATTTCAGATAATACGTTAATTTTAAATGTAAAGAAAGCATCAATAATGTATTCAAATATAATTTTGTCAATCGATTCCTGAACAATTCTAAACTGTTTAATTTCTGGATAAAATTCTACAATTCCAGTAAAACTATGTACAATGAGTGTTTTGTTATTTGGCGTAATAACTACATCTGTTTCACGACCGATTATTTTTTCTAGAATTGGGTATTGAAATTTTCTGTCCTTAGGATATTTTTCTTTTGGGAGTTTAATAGCTAAATCACCTAGTTTGTAGCGTATCAAGGGCATTGAATAGGAGGTCAATGAAGTTACTAAAACATTTCCAATTTCTCCATCCGACACGGGATTCTCATCATCATCAACAATCTCGATTTCCACATTTGGAGACATGATATAATAAAAATCTAGATCATTTGTGCAGGCCATCAATAAACCTTCTGCACAACCGTAAGTGTCAATAATTTTAGGATTTATAAAAGCGTCATTAAAGTTTTTTCTAAAATGTGGAAATAATTTATCTCCTAAAGAAATTACTCCTTTTATCCTGTAATTTAGATTATATTTGATTAAAACTTTTGCAAATTCATTAATGGCAGAAGGATAGCCAATAATATACTCAATTTTCTTTTCCTTCAAAACGGTAGCCGTTTCAATTAATTTATTTTCATTTAATGTAAAACTATTGAGGTAATGAACGCTGTAAAAAAGATCTTTTAAATTCTTAGGAAAAACCCTTTTTGGAGATATTCCAAACTGTAAAATAGGATCTCCTATTCTATAACCAGACCACATATACCAATGACTGTGAATTCCCTGAAGATAAAATTTATATTTCTTATCAGTGTATGAATACGACTGAATACCACTACTACCACTACTGAAATTTTTTTGTAAATTATTCAAAGAAAACAACTCTGAAACTAAACTTTCTTTTTGTTCCCGAAGTTTTTCTTTAGTTAAAACAGGGAAGTCAGCTAGCGATAAGGGGAATTTATATTCTTTTGAATTAAAATAGTTTTTATAAAAAGGAACTGTCTTTACAGCATGGGAAAGAAGTTTATTTAAATTTTCTTTTTGAATTTTATCAAGTTCATGGCTTGACATTTTATCATAATTATTCCATTCCTCTAATGATTTTAGATAATTAGCACCTAGTAATTTATCTCCTAAGTTTACAACTGTTTTTACAAAAAAGTTTTTAAACAAAATCATTTTAACACGTTTATGTTTTCCGATGAAAAATTATTTTCAAAAATAACAAAACCATTAACCGAAAACGACAATTGGACACTTTTTTTGCAACAATACATCTACTTCTCTTTAAAACAAGTTATTTTTGCACAACGAAATCTGAATTTATTCAGCTTAAAGACTAACACAACATGACAATTTTACTCCTTGGTTCTGGCGGTCGCGAACATGCGTTGGCCTGGAAAATGCTTCAAAGTTCGCACTGTTCCAAACTTTTCGTGGCTCCCGGAAATGCGGGAACAGCTTCAATTGCAACAAATATTTCAATGCAACCAACCGATTTTGAATCGATTAAAAAGTTTGTAATTGAAGAAAATGTTCAAATGGTTGTCGTTGGACCCGAAGATCCATTAGTAGCCGGAATTTTCGATTTTTTAAAAAATGATAACGATTTAAAATCAATTCCGGTAATTGGGCCATCAAAAGAAGGAGCAAAATTGGAAGGAAGTAAAGAATATGCCAAAGAATTTTTGACCAAACATAAAATTCCGACGGCGGCCTATGATAGTTTTACGGTTTCAACCGTTGAAAAAGGATGTAAATTTTTAGAAACTTTAGCACCGCCTTACGTTTTAAAAGCAGATGGTTTAGCGGCCGGTAAAGGCGTGGTGATTTTAAACGATTTAGCCGAAGCAAAAACCGAATTGCGAAACATGCTTGTGCATCAAAAATTTGGGAATGCCAGTTCAAAAGTGGTTATCGAAGAATTTTTAGACGGAATTGAATTAAGTTGCTTCGTTTTAACCGATGGGAAAAACTATAAAATTCTTCCCACAGCCAAAGATTATAAACGAATTGGCGAAGGCGATACCGGCTTGAATACCGGCGGAATGGGAGCTGTATCACCCGTTCCTTTTGTTGATGCTGTGTTGATGGAAAAAATAGAAGCACGCATCGTTAAACCCACCATCGAAGGTCTTCAAAAAGACGGAATCGAATACAAAGGTTTTGTTTTTATCGGTTTAATCAATGTGAAAGGCGAACCAATGGTGATTGAATACAATGTTCGAATGGGTGATCCCGAAACCGAAGTAGTCATGCCAAGAATAAAATCAGACTTAGTTGAATTGTTTTTGGCCGTAGCCAATGAAAAATTAGACGAAGTTTCACTTGAAATCGATTCCAGAAGTGCTACAACAATCATGATCGTTTCAGGCGGTTATCCGGAAGATTTCGAAAAAGGTAAAACTATTACCGGAATTGAAAATGTGCAAGATTCCATCGTTTTTCATGCCGGAACAAAACTTGAAAACGGGAACATCGTTTCAAATGGCGGCCGCGTTCTTGCCGTAACGTCCTATGGAAATGATTTTAATGAAGCTATAAAAAAATCTTACCAAAGTATAGAAAGACTACATTTTGATAAGATGTATTATAGAAAAGATATCGGATTTGATCTTTAAAAAAATAAGAATTTGCAAATCTTAACTCCTATTTAAAAAAAGAATGAGCCGTTGTATCTTGGTTTTCTTCGTTGTTTGCTTTGTGTAATTTTAATTGTTTTATCCAATATACGATGGCTGCAGAACAAATAATCATAAACAAAAAGTTGATTGTGTTTGCACCAAACCAACTAGATAATTCTAATCCTCTCAAAGCGTCAAATGGAGCGAAAAGTAAATCAACAAACAAATATTGTATTCCTTCGAAAAATGCTTTCATGGTATAAAGTATTATATTTACAACCACAAAAGTATAAAATATCCTTATGATTGCAAGCATTTTTAGTAAATCAAGACCATTTAATTATGTTTTAGTTACTTTTTTATTAGTTTTGAGTTATTCTCTCTTTCAAATTCACACTTCCAGCGCTTCTACTTCTATGTTTGAAGGGGCTCAAAAGGTTGTAATTTTAGTACTTTTAGTTGCGTCACTTTTTGTCACAAATTTTATCACAAAACGAAACGGATTAAGTAAAGACAACAGTTTTTCGGTACTTTTTTTTGTTTCTTTTTTATTATTTATTCCTTCAGCGTTTGATAATTTTAAATTGATACTATCCTCTTTTTTCATTTTATTGGCCATGCGAAGATTAATTTCGATGAAATCATTGCTCACGCCAAAAGAAAAAATATTTGATGCTTCGTTATGGATTTTCATTGCCGCATTATTTCATTTTTGGAGTATTTTATTCATTTTTATCGTTTTTGTTTCCATCATCTTTCACGTTTCCGGGGATTATCGAAATTGGGTGCTACCTTTTATCGCTTTTTTTACGGTGGGAATTCTTTTTATATTTTTTTCGTTATTAATTGATAAAGAATGGCTAAATGTGGTGTGGAACCAAACCGGAACCGATTTTAAATTTTACTATTTAGAAAAATCAGCAAGTAATGCAGCACTGGTTTTGTTTGCACTTTTTTCTGTAGTTTTTCTAATTTCAATGATTTTCACGTTATCAAAACGACCAATAATCATGTTGGCATCGTATAAAAAAGTGATTTTTATTTTTTTAATAAGTGTGCTGATTTACATCATTTCTCCTGAAAAGTCTAATGCTTTGCTCCTTTTTGGATTAATGCCACTTTCCATTTTGGCAACAGGTTTTGTAGAAATGAGTAGGGATACTGTTTTAAAAGAAATTATAACCGCATCTGTTCTGGCCTGCGGGATTTTACTTTTTATCTTTCAGCTATAATTTTACACCGTAAGCCAAATCGCCTGCGTCACCCAAACCGGGAACAATGTAGTTTTTGTCGTTTAATTTTTCATCCAAAGCGGCAACCCACAAGTGGCAATTGGCAGGAAGATTTTTTTCTAAATAAGCAATACCTTCCGGAGTAGCAATGACCACAGCAATATGAATTTCTTTTGGTTTTTGTTCCAAATGTAATTTATTCAAAACAGCCACAATCGATTGACCCGTGGCTAACATCGGATCAATTAAAATCAAGGTTTTGTTTTCAAAGGAAGGAGCCGCTTGGTATTCGACCAAAATATCAAAATAATCATCATTGTTCGGATGATGACGATAAGCCGATACAAATCCGTTTTCGGCATTGTCAAAAATGTTCATAAAGCCTGTATGCAAAGCTAAACCTGCTCTCAAAATGGAACACAAAACCACATGATCTTCTAACTCGGTAGTGTTTTTAATACCAAGAGGCGTTTGCACTGCAATAGGAACATAAGGAAGCGTTTTACTCAATTCATACGCCATGATTTCGCCTATTCGTTCAATGTTTTTTCGGAATCGCATGCTGTCTTTTTGCACAGAAACATCGCGAATTTGTGCCAAAAAATGATTGAGAATACTGTTTTGTTCCGAAATATAATGAAGATGCATAAACGTTTTAGTTTTGAATTAGTTTGATAAAGGTATAAAAAGTATATTTGTGTTTTAAAATTATATCGTATGTTTTCACAAGTAGCCTTTTCTGTTTTTGAACAAAGTATAGCCGATTATCACATTCATGATGATGTAAATCAGCCCGTTAGCAATCCGTATCCAAAGGATAAAATAGAACATTTATTATATGCAAAAAATTGGGTGGATACCGTGCAATGGCATTTTGAAGATATCATTCGCGACCCGCAAATTGATCCAGTAGCTGCTTTGGTTTTGAAAAGAAAAATCGATGCTTCCAATCAAGTTCGCACCGATATGGTGGAATATATCGATAGTTATTTTCTTCAAAAATACGGTCATGTTTCAGTAAAACCGGAAGCAAAAATCAACACAGAAAGTCCGGCTTGGGCAATTGACCGACTTTCAATTTTGGCTTTAAAAATTTATCACATGAGTGAAGAGGCTATTAGAATCCAAGCTTCCGCAGAACACAGAGCTAAATGTCAAGAAAAATTAAACATTTTATTGGAACAAAAAAGCGATATGTTTTCGTCGATCGATCAATTGTTGAAAGATATCGAAAGCGGTGATAAATTCATGAAAGTGTACAAACAAATGAAAATGTACAATGACGAAGAATTGAATCCGGTTTTGTACCAGAATAAGAAGTAAGTTATTTTTGAACCATTAAGGAATTAAGAAAAATTAAGCATTGTAACTTAATGAACCTTAATTTCTTAATGGTTTTTAATTTTTAAAAAATCATTCATTGTCTCCCAAACCACAACATATCCTCGTCATCCGTCTCTCAGCCATGGGCGATGTGGCGATGATTGTTCCGGTTTTAAGAGCGTTGATTCAACAGTACCCAAACCTAAAAATTACCGTTGTTTCCAGACCATTCTTTAAACCGTTTTTCGACGGAATTCCAAATGTCAATTTCTTTGCGGTTGATCTTCAAAAACGCCACAAAGGATTTTTCGGATTACTTCGATTATATTCCGATTTAAAAAAATTGGAAATTGATGCCGTCGCCGATTTACATAATGTTTTACGCTCAAAAGTTGTTCGAACCTTATTCGCTTTAAGTGGAAAAAAAGTAGCGTTTACAGACAAAGGAAGAGCAGAAAAGAAAGCCTTAACGAGTTTGACAAACAAAGTTTTTAAACCCGTAAAACCAATGGTGGAGCGACATGTAGAAACCTTTGAAAAACTTGGATTTTCAGTTGATTTAGCTAATCCTCAATTTCCAACTATAGCAATTTTGTCAAATGAAATTCTGAAAATAACCGGAAATAAAACTCAAAATTGGGTCGGAATTGCACCTTTTGCTCAATATCAGAGTAAAGTTTATCCTTTAGATTTAATGCAAAAAGTGATTGATGAATTGGCTAAAAACACTTCAATCAAAATTTTTCTTTTTGGTGGTGGAAACGAAGAAATTCAAAAATTAAATCAACTTCAAAACAATCATTCAAACGTAATCGTCTTAGCCGGAAAATTGAAATTTAATCAAGAATTAGAAGTAATTTCTAACTTAGATGTTATGCTTTCTATGGATTCCGGAAATTCGCATATTGCAGCAATGCTAGGCGTGAAAGTCATCACACTTTGGGGAGCTACACATCCGTTTGCCGGATTTTCACCTTTCAATCAACCGTTGGAAAATTGTATAACTGCTGATAGAGAGAAATATCCGCTTTTACCAACTTCCATCTATGGAAATAAAAAAGTGGATGGTTATGACGATGTGATGCGAAGCATATCGGTTGAAAGTATTGTAAAAAAAATTTATTTTATTTTAAACCATTAAGTAATTAAGGTTCATTAAGGTGTTGTAGTCTTAATGAACCTTAATTACTTAATGGTTTTTATTATAAATAGATCTTATTGTCTTTGCAAATCTCTAAAATATAGGTTTTTAGATTTGAAATCGCGTCGGCATAATTTGGAGCTTCATAACCAAATCGTTCGTGTTCCAGCTGTTCTTTTTCCATCGCATTACAACCTTTAATTACTTCGCGAATCATATCGAGCATTATTAATTCTTTGTTGTTGGTTTTTTCAAATTTGAAATCCACTAATTCATCTTCCAAACGGTCGCAATACTCCAAAAGCTCTTGCACTTCCGGTTCATCCAAAAGGTCTTGAGCTTTTTTAAATATTTCCAGTTTGTTTTTCATAATCAATTACAAAAATCAATAGCAATTTCAAAAGTCAAAATTTAAACCTTAACTCGCAACTCGCAACCTTTCAACTCGCAACCGTTAAACATCATCATAATCCACAAAAATTTCACTCGAAGTCGGATGAGCTTGGCAAGTTAAAATCAATCCTTCGGCAATTTCACCATCGGTTAAAATGGTATTTTTTTTCATTTCGGCAGTACCTTTAGAAATTCGAGCGATACAGCTGCTGCAAATTCCGCCTTGACAAGAATACGGAGCATCTAAACCTTGTTTTAACGCTGCTTCCAATAAGGTTTGCTTTTGCGACATTTCAAAAGAAGTTTCATCGCCATCTACCAAAACCGTGATTTTTGTGTGACCTTCTAATGATTTTTGTACTTGATTTTCAGTTGAAGAAGCAGTAAATAATTCAAATTTAATATCTTTTTCCTTAACATTGTTTTCTTTCAAAACATTACTCACAGTGTTAATCATTTCTTCCGGTCCGCATAGATAGAATTTATCAAATTCTTTTTCTTTATGCTTGTTTTTCAAGACAAAATTCACCGTTGATTTTTCAATTCTTCCAAATAATTGATCATCGGCTTTTTGCTGACTAAAAACATAATGAACAAAAAATCTGCCCACATATTTCAACTGCAAATCGTGCAATTGGTTGTAAAAAATCGTTTCATTACTCGATTTATTTCCATAAACCAGCACAAAAGAACTGTCTGGTTCTTTTTCTAAAACGGTTTGCAAAATCGACATTACCGGCGTAATTCCGCTTCCCGCCACAAAAGCAGCATAATTTTTCAATCGTTTAGGATCTGGTTCAAATGTGAATTTCCCTTCGGGAGTTCCAACTTCCAACACTTTTCCAACCGTTAATTGCTCATTCGCAAACTTAGAAAAGTATCCATTTTTGATTGATTTAATGGCAATTCGCAATTCACGACTTTCCGGTGTAGAACAAATAGAGTAAGCACGACGAATTTCATTTCCGTCTAAAGTGAGCTTTAAGTTGATGTATTGTCCGGCCACAAAACGATAGTTGGCTTGAAGTTCGGCCGGAACTTGAAATAGAACAGAAACGGCTTCCGGTGTTTCACGAGTGATTTCTTTGACCGCTAATTTATAGAAAGTTGACATGGATTAATTTTTTTACAAAGGTAATAAACCACAGTTTTTGAAAACAGCATATTTTTTAAAAATTTATACATAAGAGTTTTATGTATAAGAAAGTTATGTATATTTGTGTTTCAAATTAGCAACAAATGAAAAATTCATCACTATACAAAGGAAGTCTTAACACAATAATTATGAAGCTTTTAGAGGAAAAAGGCCGCATGTATGGTTATGAAATTACGCAGAAAGTAAAAGCCATCACGTTAGGCGAATTAAACATTACCGAAGGTGCTTTGTATCCCGCTTTACACAAACTGGAAGCGGAAGGTTTGCTAGAAGTGGAAGTAGAAAAGGTAGATAATCGCTTGCGGAAATACTATAAACTTACTGAAAAAGGCAACAAAGAAACCGTGAACCGATTGGCTGAATTGGAAGAATTTATCAAGAATATGCAAAATATTGTGAATCCTAAATTGAGTTATTAAGATGAAAGCAACAAAAGAAAATTTAGATTTAATAGATCGATACCTTGAACAACGAAAGCTTGATTTTTTAGATTATAAACTAGAGATTAAAGATCATATTGCATCGCAAGTAGAAGATTTATGTGAAAAACAAAATATCAATTTTGAAGATGCTTTGCCAAAAGTATTGAAAGAATGGGAGCCAAGTTTAATTTTAAAAAGTAGTATTTGGATAAGTAATAAAGACAGTTTTCCGGCTATAGTTATAAGTGGAATTAAAAAGCGTTACTTGATTTATAATAGTATTATTCTTCCGGTTATGATTGTTTTTTTTGTTTTACAATTTATTTTTAAGAATGAATTCGAAAACGAAAACACGAGCAAACTATTATTCATAGTAAGTACAAGTTTGTCCTTACTCTTGTCTGTTTTGCGTTATTTTACATTTAGGAGCAATTATCAAACGAGCTATTCTTATGAATTTAATCGAATCTACAAAATGGCAATAATGTTTTGGTGTTTTGATATGATGTTTTATTACAACTCAGGAATTACGACTATACTCTTCAAGGCAATGGTTGTTACTTATTTTCCAATTGCAATTTATAGTTTCTTAAAACATATGCAATTTAAAAACCGAGTAATTAATTTATAAACATGAAATTATCAGACGAGCAAATTCAAAGACTCTACCGCTTTACCCGCGAACATTTTGTAGAACACTACGATTTGCAAACCGAATTGGTCGATCATCTTTCTAATGCAATTGAAGAAGAATGGAAAGAAAATCCAAAATTATCTTTTGAAGAAGCCTTGCAAAAAGAATTCAAAAAGTTTGGTGTTTTTGGGTTTATGGATGTGGTAGAAAAGAGGCAATCGGCTTTAAGTAAAAAATATCATTTATTAATTTGGAAACATTTTAAAGAATTTTTTACCATTCCAAAACTTATTATTACTATTTCATTAGTGGTTGGCTTATTTTATTTTTTTAAATACATTTTCTTTTATGAACTTATGGGAATTGGAATGATTCTTTGGTTTGTTTTGTTGATAGCTGCCTTAGTTTATGAAAAGCGAAAAATGAAAAAGAGAAAAAATCAAACCGGAAAGAAATGGATGTTTGAAGAAATTATTTATGGATATGGCTCTTTTTCAGCAGTTTTTGCATTCCCAATCCACATGATTAATATTTTTTCAAATCACGGAAACGGAATCCCTAACGATTATATTCTTTTTGGGATTAGTTTGTTTCTTGTTGCTGTTTTTTTAGGATCTTACGTCGTGGTAAAAATCATCCCCTCCAAAGCCGAAGAATATCTCAAACAAACGTATCCTGAATATGCTTTTTCAAATTAAAATGTAACAAAACGTTAAAAGTGTAGTCAAACATTCAAACCAAAGTAGAAAAATAACCACCAAACCAACCCACTTATGATAAAACGTTTTCTCTCACTCGAATGGAAATCATTTTTTAGAGCCGCTTCGTTTCAAGCCAATTTGGCCATAAAAATTTTAATGATTTTTGGAGCTTTTAGTTTTATAGTATATTTCTCCGCTTTGGGAGCCTTTTCCTATTACATAATTGAAGACGTCACCGAATCGGAACCTTTTCAATTGATAAATAAATTCATCCTTTATTATTTCGCATTCGATTTGATTTTTCGATTTTTTCTGCAAAAAACACCGGTTATGAATATCCGACCGTTGTTGTACATCAATATCAAAAAGGATACGATTGTTAATTATACATTAGGAAAATCGGCGTTGTCTTTTTTTAACATCATGCATCTCTTTTTCTTTATTCCGCTTTCAGTGGTTTTATTAAAAGAAGGATTTGATGTCTTGGGTGTAATCACTTGGTTGATTGGAATGATTGCAATGGTATTAATCATCAATTTTTTAAACATTTTGATTGATAAAAAAGACGTTGTTTTTTACGCTGTTGCCGTCATTTTCATTGCTTTAGGAGCATTACAATACTACGGTTTGTTTGATGCAACGAACTATACCGTATTGTTTTTCAAAGGATTGTATGATTATGCTTGGATGGTAATTGTACCAATTTCGACTTTAATTTTGGTTTATAAAATCGTACACAATTTCTTCAAAAGCAACTTATACCTCGATGCCGGATTATCAACCACGCACGATATTGCCAAAACGCAAAACTTCGAATGGCTTGATCAATTTGGAACGTTAGGAACATTTCTTAAAAATGATATTCGTCTAATTACCCGAAATAAAAGAGCAAAATCGGTCATCATTATGAGTGTTTTGTTTCTTTTCTACGGACTTTTGTTCGGTTCAGGAGCAGTTGAAGTCTATGACGGTCCGGTTTGGCAAGTGTTTGGTGGAATTTTTGTCACCGGCGGATTTATGTTCAGCTTCGGACAGTTTGTACCCAGTTGGGATAGTTCGTATTACAATTTGATGATGAGTCAAAACATTCAATACCGTGAATATTTAAGTTCAAAATGGTGGTTGATGGTTATCGTGACTTTAATCGCAGCCGTTTGTGCCAGTTTTTACCTTTATTTTGGATGGCAATCGTACTTATTAATTTTGGTAACAGCCGTTTACAACATCGGAATTAATGCTTATATCGTTTTGTTAGCAGGAGCTTTTACCAAAACACCCATCGATTTAATGAGTAATAAAAACGCATTTGGCGATAAAAAAGCCTTCAATTTTAAAACGTTATTGTTAGTTATTCCGCAAATTCTTGTTCCGTTGGGATTATATTATTTAGGAATTTTGTTTTTTGATGAAGTAGTCGGACTTGGATTTATCGCTTTAGCCGGAATTTTAGGATTTGCTTTTAAATCAAAAGTGTTCAATTGGATTGAAAACATCTACAAAACACAGAAATACGAAACCATTGCCGCATACAAACAAAAAAACTAACCAACCCATTACCAATCACCTATAACCATATAATCATGATACAAGTAAAAAATCTTACCAAAACATACAACGGAACCACTGTTTTAAACATAACTAATTTAGATATTCCAAAAGGTCAAAGTTTTGGACTAGTGGGAAATAACGGAGCAGGAAAAACCACTTTTTTTAGTTTGTTACTAGATTTGATTCAGCCTTCAACAGGAATGATTACAAGTAACTCGATTCAAATTAGCCAGAGCGAAAAATGGAAACCATTCACTTCTGCATTTATCGATGAAAGTTTCCTCATTGGTTATTTAACACCGGAAGAATACTTCTATTTTATTGGCGAACTTCGCGGATGGAACAAAGCCGACGTGGATAGTTTTTTAGTGAAATATGAAGACTTTTTCAACGGAGAAATCTTGAAAAATAAAAAATATTTACGCGATTTATCAAAAGGTAATTCCAAAAAAGTGGGTATTGTTGCGGCTTTAATTGGCGAACCGGAAGTGATTATTTTAGATGAGCCGTTTGCGAATTTAGATCCAACTACGCAAATCCGTTTGAAAAAAATCATCAAAGAATTGGCTGATGATTCAAATGTAACCATCTTAGTTTCCAGTCACGATTTGCAACATACCGTTGAGGTTTCTAACAGAATTGTAGCCTTACAAAAAGGTGAAGTGGTGCTGGATTTAGTTCCGTCATCAGAAACTTTGAAAGAATTAGAAGCATTTTTTGCTGCCTAAATGAATAAAATAAGACATCATTTCACGTTAATTTTTTCGTGAAATGATGTTTCCTTGCAAAAAAAGCACAATATTTTTCTCTATTTCAAAAAGAAGCGTATTTTTACCCTTGCTACATACTAAAAGCACTAGTTTTTAGTTATGCCTTTAAACGTTTTTATTTTGAAATCCATTACGCTAAAATATTTTATTTTCTTTATTGCCATTACCGTTTTGCTGGCTTGTTCCACTAAAAAGGATAAGTTTATCAACCGTAATTTTCAGGCTCTTAACACAGAATCCAATGTTTTATTTAACGGCGAGTTAGCTCTTCAGGCGGGTTTAATAGAAGTACGAGACACTTATAACGACAATTTTTGGGAGGTGCTTCCCATTGAACGCATGCAAACAGCCGAAGAAGCCATCTTACCAGGACAAAAAGCAAAAAATGCCAATTTTGAAAAAGCAGAAGAAAAGGCAACCAAAGCCATTCAAAAACGATCGATGCTCATTGGCGGAAGCGAAAAAAATCCACAAATGGACGAGGCTCATTTACTTCTAGGGAAATCAAGGTACTATGACCAGCGGTTTATTCCGGCATTAGAAGCGTTCAATTACATTTTGTATAAAAGCCCGGCGAGTGATAAAATTTATGAAGCTAAAATTTGGCGAGAAAAAACCAATGTTCGTCTTGAAAATGATGCGTTAGCAGTAAATAATCTTACTAAGCTGTTAAAAGAAATAAAGTTTAAAGACCAAATTTTTGCAGATGCCAATGCTACATTAGCACAAGCATATCTGAATTTAGAGCAAAAAGACAGTGCCATTTCTAAATTAAAATTAGCTACAAAATTCACTAAAAAAGACGAAGAAGAAGCTCGATATAAATTCATTTTAGGACAATTATTTGAATCGATTGAAGAAAAGGATAGTGCTTTTGCCTATTATCAATCGGTGATTGCTATGAAAAGAAAATCGCCTAAACGGTATACCATTCAAGCTCACACCAAGCAAATTCAGCAGTATGATGTGGTAAAAGGCGATACGATTGTCCTTTTTGAACGATTTAAAAAACTACTCGAAGACAGAGAAAACCGACCCTACCTTGATGTTTTATACCATCAAAAAGCGTTGGTTTATGAACGTTTGAAACAACCGGATAATGCAGTAAAAAATTATAACAAATCACTTAAAGCACAATCATTAGACAGTTATTTATTGGCTTCAAATTATAGAAATTTAGGTGAAATCTATTTCTATAAAGCCAAATACCAAACCGCCGGACATTATTATGATAGTACGTTGGCTTTGCTTAAACCAAGAACCCGTGAGTTTAATGCATTCAAAAAGAAAAGAGATAATTTAGAAGACGTAATTAAGTATGAAGGAATTGCTCAGAGGAATGATAGTATTCTTAATGTTACGTCACTCTCTAGAGAAGATAAAGTTGCCTTTTATGAAGATTACATCACTAAACTTAAAAAGAAAGAAGAAGAGGCTGAAAAATTAGCCAAAGTTGAAGCAGAAAGAGCCGAAATTGCAGCTTCTAATCTTCAAAATTCAAAAGACCTTTCTATAAGTAATCGAAGTAGTATTGGCAATCCAGCGATGCCAACACCAGGAGGCGGATTTTCAGGCGATTCTAAATTTTATTTCTACAACCAATCAACAGTAGATTTTGGGAAAAGAGAATTCGTGAAAACTTGGGGAAAAAGAAATTCTGATGGCAATTGGCGATTGTCCTCCAGTAGATTTTCACAATCTAAAAAAGAAGAGCTCGAAGACCAAAAAGAAGAAGATATTGTTGCTGCCAAAGAAGCCGATCCAAAATATTCCCCGGATTTTTATATTTCGCAGTTACCATCCGGAAAAATCGAACTGGATAGTATTGCCAAAGAAAGAAACTTTGCCTATTATCAATTGGGTGTGATTTATAAAGAAAAATTCAAAGAATACCAATTAGCTTCAGATCGTTTAGAAATTTTATTGAGAAACAAACCCGAAGAGCGTTTGGTTTTGCCAACGATGTACAATTTGTTTAAAATCTACGAAATCACCAATCCAGCCAAAGCATTGGCAATGAAAGACAAAATTATTTCGCAGTTCCCGGATTCTAGGTATGCTCAAATTCTTTCAAAAGCAGGAACTTCGGCAGAAAGTTTAATTGATGACCCGGAAATTGTTTATAAAAATCTCTATAAATCGTATGAAAAAGGAGAATACCGTCAAGTCTATGCCAACACAGACTTTGCCATAGAAAAATTTACCGGCGAAGAAATTATGCCAAAATTAGAATTGCTAAAATCAAAAATTGTAGCCAAAATTAAAGGATTGGCAGAATATAAGAAAGCACTTAATTATGTAGCATTAACCTATCCCAATTCAGACGAAGGGAAAGATGCCGAGGAGTTGTGGTATGATAACATTCCGTATCTAGAAAGTTTATATTTCGATCAAGCCGAACCAACCAGTCATAAAGTTCTTTATTATGCCGATAATTTAGATGATAAAAAAGTAAAAACACTGATTGAAAAAATTACGAAATTCATTAAAGAAAGAAACCAATCGCAACTAACCACTTCAATTGATTTGTATACAATGGATAAAAATTTCTTTGTTATTCATGGATTGCGTGATGAAGAATATGCTAAAGGCGTTGTTTCAATTTTAAAGGAATTTAAAGAATATAAAATTACTGAACAAGCCATCGTTATCTCCTCTGAAAATTACAAAATTGTTCAGATGAAAAAGAATTTGGAAGAATACCTTGATCCAAGTTTGCGGGTTGTTCCACCACCTTATACGGCTAAACCCAAGAGAGCGAAACAACAACAAGAACGACAACAAGTTGTTATTCCAACACAAAACCCAAAATTGCCCCCGCAACAAAGCAAAGGAAGCATGCAGCCCCCCTCGGGAAATGATCCGCAAACACAACCCAAAAGTAATGCGAGAGAAAATAGAAACAGCACACCAGAAGCTAGATCGGCCATCATGCCACCTTCCGATGATGTGCGACCCAAAAAAGGATAATTATGTTTAAAAAAGATTCAAAATCTTATACAGACTTACTCGGAAAAACCAACAGAATTGTGGAAGGAACAATTATAAAAGGTGATATCACAACATCAGCGGATTTTAGATTGGACGGACATTTAATCGGAAATTTTCACTCCAAAGGAAAAATTGTCGTTGGTCCTACGGGAATGGTTAAAGGTGACATTGTATGCAAAAATGCCGATATCGAAGGGAAATTTGAAGGTAAAATTCAAGTTTCCGAAATTTTAAGCTTGAAATCAAAAGCAATTATTCATGGCGAAGTAATTTGCGGCAAATTGGCCGTAGAACCTGGAGCAGAATTCAGTGCTTCCTGCGTGATGAAACCCAACGTGAAAACATTACCCACCCAAAATGAATCCGGAACCGAAGAAAAAACCGCTTAATAAATGGTTGGTTCTAATGAACATTCCTTTTCAAATGGGTGTGATTATTTTTGCCGGGGTTTATTTTGGTAATTGGCTTGACGAAAAACAACAAAACGAAAACGCACTTTACACCATTATTTTTTCATTGTTGGCGGTTTTTATAGCGTTATATAATGTTATTCAACAAGTGAAAAATCTTAACAATGAACCTTAATGAAAGAAAAACTTTTGCCTTTTATCAAACAATTTATACCTTTTTCTATCCTTTTATTTGTTGCTCAATTGCTGGTTACTCGCTTTCTATTTACAGAAACGCCTTTTTATTATTCGGTTTACAGCATTTATACTTTTCATTTTATTCTAACTTTTTTAATGTATATTTTTTTGGTTTTTGTCAATATCACCTTTTTTGACAAAACCGGCTACACCTTTCTTGCTACCGGAATTTTAAAGATGATGGCATCCGTTGTTTTTCTTTTACCACTGATTCAATCGAATTTTGACGATAAAATTCCCGATGTCGGAGCTTTTTTTATTCCCTTTTTTCTTTTTTTATTGTTTGAAACCATTCATTCTGTCAAGCTATTAAACACGAATTGATTGAGTAATCCACAAAAAATAAGCTTCTTTCAAACCTTTATTTAAAAATTGTGTTGATATATTTTCGTTTATTAATAAAATATGTACCTTTGCACGAAATTTTAACGACATTAAATTCTGCTAAATTTTAAAAATGAGAATAGCAAAAAGTACCATTCAGTTCATTGCGGTTTTATTAATAACACTGTTGCCGATTTCCGGTTTTGCAGGAGGATCACATTCAGAGGATAAAGAGTTTAATGCCACAGACTTAATCAATTCGCATATTGGTGATTCACACGAATTTCATATTGCCGATTGGAATGGTCATCCAATTACATTTTATTTGCCGGTTATTTTATGGACAGAAAACGGATTAAAAGTGTTTTCTTCTAAAAAATTTGACCACGATAACGAGGGGAAAGAGGTAGTTGAAATGGATGGAGAAAAATTCGTTCGCTATAAAGAAGTAATTTATTATGCCGATAAGTATGCCGAAATTACAGACGAAGCAGACAAAAGCGGATTAAATTTTGCAGCAAGACCGTTGAACTTTTCGATTACCAAATTGGTTTTTTCCATGTTAATGTCGGTTATCATTTTATTATTATTATTCACGGCAGTTGCTCGTTCATACAACAAAAATAAAATGGCTCCAAAAGGATTAGCCGGTTTCCTAGAACCATTGGTGTTATTCGTAAGAGATGATATCGCTATTCCAAACATTGGACACAAAAATTATGCGAAATATATGCCGTATTTGTTAACCATCTTTTTCTTTATTTGGATTAACAACTTAATCGGATTAATTCCTTTCTTCCCGTTTAGTTCTAACTTAACCGGAAATATTTATTTCACTTTTGTTTTAGCATTCATTACCTTTTTAATCACTACATTTAGTGCTAACAAAAACTATTGGGGACACATTTTTGCTCCGCCGGTTCCAAAAGCACTATACCCGATTATGTGGCCGGTAGAGATTATCGGAATGTTTACAAAACCTTTTGCCTTGATGATTCGTCTTTTTGCTAACATTACAGCAGGACACATTATTATATTGAGTTTAATTTCATTAATCTATATTTTCAAAACCGCATGGATTTCTCCGGTATCTGGAGCGTTTGTATTGTTTATGAGTGTTTTAGAAATGTTGGTTGCGGCTCTTCAAGCGTATGTATTTACCTTGTTATCTGCCTTGTTTATCGGTCAAGCTGTAGAAGAGCACGACCACCACTAAAATTGAGTTTTTTTAATTATTAACTATATAAATTTAACATTATGGTATTAGCTGGAATCGGTGCTGGATTAGCTGTTATTGGAGCAGGAATCGGTATTGGAAAAATTGGTGGATCTGCTATGGACGCTATGGCAAGACAACCAGAAGCTGCTGGAAAAATTCAAACTGCTATGATTATTGCTGCTGCTCTTATTGAGGGTGTTGCACTTTTCGCAGTAGTTGTTGCTTTAATTGCTAAAGCATAACAAATTTTCAAAAGAACACGTTTCGCAACGGTTGGTTGCGAAACTGTTTCTAAAAAAGTAAAACAATTTTAATCTATATAAAACATGAACTTAACTTCACCGGAAAGTTTAATTTTTTGGACAACGATCATCTTTGTGGTTTTCTTTTTCTTAATGAAAAAGTTTGCTTGGAAGCCTATTTTAGGAGCCGTAAAAAGCAGAGAAGAATCAATCAACAATGCACTAGCTGCTGCTGAAACAGCAAAATTAGAAATGCAAAACTTGACTGCTTCCAATGAGCGTTTATTAGCCGAAGCCAGAGCAGAAAGAGATGCCATGATGAAAGAAGCGCGTGAAATCAAAGAAAAAATGATTAACGATGCAAAGTCGGAAGCTCAAGCTCAAGGAGAGAAAATGATTGCTCAAGCAAAATCAGCAATTGAAAGCGAGAAAAATGCAGCGATGGCCGAATTGAAAAACCAGGTTTCTACGTTGTCAATTGAGATTGCAGAAAAAGTATTAAAAAGCGAATTAGCCAACACAGAAGCTCAAACCAAATTGGTTGTTCAACTGCTAGGTGATGCTAAATTAAATTAATCCGTATGTCAAGAGCAGCGATTAGATATGCCAAAGCAATTATAGAAAATGCTGTTTCCAACGGAAGAGCCGATGCAGTGAATCAAGATATGAAATTGATTAACGAAACGGTAAATTCTAATGAGGAATTAAAGCTTTTTTTAGTTAGTCCTGTTGTAAAACCGGGAGCAAAATACGATGCCTTGTCTGAAATTTTTGCATCCGTTCAAAACGATACCAGAGGATTATTTTTATTGCTTAAAGAAAACAAACGTTTCGAGATTTTAGGAGAAATTGCAGAGCAATATAATGCTCAACACGATGTGTTAAACGGAATCGAAGTAGCAAAAGTAACTACTGCTTTCCCAATCACTTCGGACTTAGAAGCAAAAGTTTTAGCAAAAATAAAAGAGTTTTCAAATAAGAAAATCACGTTAATCAACACAGTAGATCCAGCCATCATAGGAGGATTTATTTTGAGAATTGGCGATCAACAATACAATGCTTCTGTGGCAAACAGATTGCAACAATTAAAAAGAGAATTAAGTAATTAATATTCCAATAAAGATATAGAACAATGGCGGAAATTAAACCTGCTGAAATTTCAGCAATATTAAAAAAACAATTATCTGGTTTTGAATCAGGTGCATCGTTAGAAGAAGTAGGAACAGTACTTCAAGTGGGTGATGGTATTGCTCGTGTTTACGGCTTATCAAATGCTCAATATGGAGAGTTAGTACAATTCGACAACGGATTGGAAGCAATCGTATTAAACTTGGAAGAAGACAATGTTGGGGTAGTATTGTTAGGACCTTCAACAGGTATTAAAGAAGGTTCTACCGTAAAAAGAACACAACGTATCGCTTCCCTAAAAGTAGGTGAGCAAATGGTAGGTCGTGTGGTGGATACGTTAGGTTTTCCAATTGATGGGAAAGGACCAATCGGCGGAGATCTTTACGAAATGCCATTGGAAAGAAAAGCTCCAGGAGTAATTTTCCGTCAACCGGTAACTGAACCGTTGCAAACAGGAATCAAATCGATTGATGCGATGATTCCGGTAGGAAGAGGCCAACGTGAGTTGGTTATTGGTGACCGTCAAACTGGTAAAACGACCGTTTGTATCGATACCATTTTAAATCAAAAAGAATTTTATGATGCAGGTCAACCTGTGTTTTGTATCTATGTAGCCATTGGACAAAAAGCGTCAACGGTTGCAGGAATTGCTAAAACATTAGAAGACAAAGGAGCAATGGCTTACACGGTTATCGTGGCAGCAAACGCTTCAGATCCTGCACCAATGCAAGTATATGCTCCATTTGCCGGAGCAGCTATCGGAGAATATTTCCGTGATTCAGGTCGTCCGGCTTTAATTATCTATGACGATTTGTCTAAACAAGCAGTTGCTTACCGTGAGGTTTCTCTTTTATTAAGAAGACCACCGGGACGTGAGGCTTATCCTGGAGACGTTTTCTACCTTCACTCAAGATTATTAGAAAGAGCAGCAAAAATTATTGCTGATGACGATATTGCTAAAGATATGAATGACTTACCAGATTCTTTACGTCCAATCGTAAGAGGTGGAGGTTCGTTAACTGCTTTACCAATCATTGAGACACAAGCGGGTGACGTTTCTGCGTATATTCCAACCAACGTAATTTCGATTACAGATGGTCAGATTTTCTTAGATGGTGATTTGTTTAACTCAGGGGTTCGTCCGGCAATTAACGTAGGTATTTCGGTATCACGTGTTGGAGGTAATGCTCAGATTAAATCAATGAAAAAAGTATCTGGTACATTGAAATTGGATCAAGCTCAATTCCGTGAATTGGAGGCGTTTGCTAAATTTGGTTCAGATTTAGATGCGGTTACATTAAACGTAATTGAAAAAGGAAGAAGAAATGTTGAAATCTTAAAACAAGCCGTAAACGATCCTTATACAGTAGAAGATCAAGTTGCAATTATCTATGCCGGTTCTAAAAACTTGTTAAGAAATGTTCCGGTTGTTAAAGTAAAAGAGTTCGAAAGAGATTACTTGGAATACTTGAACAACAAACACAGAGATACATTAAACGCTCTAAAAGCCGGTAAATTCTCAGATGATATTACGGATGTTTTAGACCGGGCAGCAAAAGAAGTTTCAGCGAAATATAATTAATATTTGTTCTATGTTGTAAGTTGTAGGTTTCAAAACGTACAACTTACAACTTATAACTTACAACTATTTACAATGGCAAATTTAAAGGAAATCCGTAATAGAATTACTTCCGTTTCATCCACGATGCAAATCACATCGGCGATGAAGATGGTTTCTGCTGCAAAGTTGAAAAAGGCTCAAGACGCCATAACAGCAATGCGACCTTATGCCGAAAAATTAACCGAAATTTTACAAAGTTTAAGTGCTTCTATGGAAGGCGAAGTTGGTGGAGAATATACTACGCAACGTGAGGTAAAAAAGGTTTTAATTGTGGCCATCACCTCCAACAGAGGTTTGTGCGGTGCTTTTAATACCAATGTGATTAAACAAGTAAAAGTGTTAGCTGATTTCTATGTTGGAAAACAAGTAGATGTTTTTGCCATTGGTAAAAAAGGAAATGATGTATTAGGAAAAACCTGTTCTGTCATTGCTAATAAAAATGAAGTTTTTGATGCATTAACGTTTGAAAATGTAGCATCAATATCTGAATTATTAACAGAAAAGTTTATTTCCGGCGATTACGATAAAATCGAAATTGTATATAACCAATTCAAAAATGCTGCGACACAAATCGTGCAAACAGAACAATTTTTACCGTTAGCTCCTGTTGTGGGTGCTGCTGTAGCAAGTTCGGATTATATTTTTGAACCATCGAAAGAAGAAATTGTGTTAACGTTGATTCCGAAATCATTAAAAACACAATTATACAAAGCAATCCGCGATTCATTTGCTTCCGAACACGGAGCTCGAATGACCGCAATGCACAAAGCAACCGATAACGCAACCGAATTGAGAAATCAATTGAAATTAACCTACAACAAAGCCCGTCAAGCAGCGATTACCAATGAAATTTTAGAGATTGTTGGTGGAGCGGAAGCGTTGAAAGGATAATAATAAAAATTTTAATACAAATTAAAGCTGTCTTTCGGGCGGCTTTTTTTGTGGGATGGATTTAAGTAATATAATCATTCATTTAAAAGACTATTCCACTAGTAAAGGTATATCAAAATAAACTTTTCTTTCTGCATAACGAAAAGAATCTTTACTGATGTACCCTTCAATTTGGTATTCAGTAATAAATCCTCTTAAATTTTTATTCCCTTTTTTTGAAAAACTTACTAAAACATCAAACGAATTATTTTGAGGATGTATTGTATCTAATTTTACTTCATTGATATTACAGAAATTATCTTGAATTTTCGAACTTAAACAAACAAATGACTTGGAATTTTCAGGTAAAATTGATTTATATAACATTTGAAAATGCAAAATTTCCTTCGGTTTTAAATTTCTTTTAAGGTTGGTATATTTGATGAAGTTTCCTTTATCTATCAATGTATCTCCTTCACTAGTAAAATACCAACCTTGATTAGAATAATGTTTACCACAAATAGTAATATACTCAAACACTTTTTCTAATTTTTCATGTTTATCATAATACTTCCATTTATCTATTTTCATGTTTTGAAAATACTTACCCTCTGAACTAAGTTTTTCATTTTGAAATATTTTGACATAGGTTGTGTCCTTTTTTAAATAATGCGTTATTTGATGTATGGTTTCTCCTTCGTTATAAAAAACAGAGGAGTCTTTTAATATCCCATTTTCATATATATGTATTAGCTTAATATTTCCGTTTTCATAAAATTCTTTATATTGGCCATTAAACTTATTATCTTTTTGTTCGTAAGATTTTTTTATTTTTCCATTTTCATAATACTCAACTTCCCTATTTTGGCAAGAAGAAAGTATAATTATTAAAAAAATTGATATAAGATTTAATTTGTTCATTTATATTTTTTTAAATAGTAGTGCGTAATTTAACAAAATTACAAAATTATTTAGGTATAAAAACTAGAGAGTTAGAGTTGTGATGGAAGGCAGTATAAAAGTCTAATGGTATGAAAATAAAAAAAACGAGATAACCTCCAATCAGATTAATTCGTTTTCTTTGGTGGTGCAGAAGCATTGAAAGGATAATCAAAATAACATACATTTAAGAAAGTCACGTGAATAGCGTGACTTTTTTATTTTATATCTTTGAGAATCTAATTTTTTAAAGATGAACTATTACGCTTCCGTTTTTGCTTTTTTACTTTTCCAAACCATTTTCTCTCAAACATTATCATTGCCCGAAATTATGAAAGGGGATGAATTTATTGGATATCAACCCGAAAATCACCGTTGGTCTATTGATGGCTCTACGATATATTTTGATTGGAATCCGAAAAACGAAAAAGGAAACAGCACGTACGTCTGGAAAAAAGGAATGAAATCGCCTGAATTGCTCCAAAAGGAAATTTCCTTTACGGAAGAAAATTTTGAAGACCAAAGACAATTTAATGAAGTGTATTATACGCTAAATGGCAATTTGTTTTCGTATAATAAAAAAACAAAAGCCCATAAAAAAGTAATTGTTTCATCGGGGCGAATTTCAAATGCGCAACGTAGTAATAATCCAAAGCTGATATTTTTTCAACAAAACAATAACATTTTGCAATTGAATTTGACTGATTTTTCGATGATTCAACTCACCAATTTCAAACAAGGAAAAGAATCGGAAAAGAAAGAAAAAGAGAACTTTTTAATCAACCAACAAAAAGAATTATTTCAATTTGTAAACGATCAAGAAGCTCAAAAAGAATGGAATAAATCCAAATCTGAATCAGACGAAAAAGCTTTTCCAAAAGAATTTTTTTATGATAAAGTGTCGATGGAACAACTTACACCATCGCCCAATGGAAAGTTTGTCACATTCAGGCAATCCGATTATCCCACATCCAATCCTACCAAAGTAGAACAATTCATTACCGCAGACGGTTATACCAAAAACACGAATGCTCGTTCCAAAGTTTCAATAGAAAATTTCTCCAAACACAAATTAGGTATTTATTCTGTCGAAAAAGATACCGTTTCTTTTGTATCTTTTTCTAAATTGAGCGGAATTTCAGAATTCCCCGAATATTACAAAGAGTATGATAATTTAAAGGATAACGAAAAAACCGAAAAAGCCATCGTCATGCAAGCTCCAATTTTTAACGAAGATGGAAGTTTAGCCGTTTTAGAAATCCGAAGTCAAGACAACAAAGACCGCTGGATTGTGCAATTGGATTTGAATTCGGCAACCATCACTGAACTCGATCATCAACACGACGCGGCTTGGATAGACGGTCCGGGAATTCCGGGATATGCTTTTGGCAGAGGAACTTTGGACTTTTTAAAAGATAATCAAACCATTTATTTTCAATCGGAAGCCAGTGGTTTTTCACATTTGTATGTGATGAATTTAAAAACAAAACAAAAAACCCAACTCACCAAAGGCAATTGGGAAGTTCGAAATGTCAAACTTTCAAATGATGGAAAATCATTTTATATTACCACCAACACAACACATCCGGGGAATCGAGAATTCTATAAATTGGAAATTGCTTCGCAAAAAATGATTCCGATTCTAACCAAAGAAGGAGCTCACGAAGTAGAAATTTCTCCCGACGAAAAAACCTTGCTAGTTCGCTATTCTTTTAAAAATAAACCTTGGGAATTGTATGTTGCTGATAACAAACCGAACACGACTTTACAACAAATTACCTTTTCAACGAACAAAACGTTTGATAGTTATCCTTGGAAATCACCCGAAGTGATTACGTTCAAAGCCAAAGACGGAGCGGATGTTTATGCCAGAATTTATGAACCAAAACCAGAAAATAAAAACAAAGCAGCGATCATTTTTGTGCACGGAGCAGGTTATTTGCAAAATGCTCATAATTTCTGGAGTAGCTATCACCGTGAATATATGTTTCACAATTTGCTAACCGATTTGGGTTATACTGTTTTAGATATCGATTATCGTGGTAGTGATGGCTATGGTCGTAATGTTCGAACCGGAATTTACCGTCACATGGGCGGATTGGATTTGGAAGATCATTTAGACGGAAAACAATTTTTTGTTTCACAAAAAGGAATTGATGCAAGCCGAGTTGGCATTTACGGCGGTTCCTATGGCGGTTTTATCACATTAATGGCGTTACTCACTCAGCCAGGTGAATTCAAATCTGGAGCAGCCTTGCGTTCGGTGACAGATTGGGCACATTATAATCACGGTTACACGGGGAATATTTTGAATTTTCCTGAAACCGATCCAAAAGCCTATCAAAAAAGTTCACCGATTTATTTTGCCGATAAATTGCAAGATCAATTGCTGATGATGCACGGAATGGTGGATAGTAACGTGCAATTTCAAGATGTTGTTCGCTTATCGCAACGATTTATTGAATTAGGAAAAAAAGACTGGGATTTGGCGGTTTACCCGGTAGAATCACATGGATTTAAAGAAACCTATTCGTGGGTAGATGAATACACTCGAATTTTGAATTTGTTTAATGAAACGTTATTGAAGAAGGATTAAATGTTAGCCGTTAATAGATTGACTATTATTGACGTATAATCAGCGAATCAGCGGCAATAAAATAGATTTAAAAAGAATAATTTGTGTTAATTCGTGAAATTCGTTGCTAAAAAATAGATTCAGATTTTGAATTTGTTTAATGAATTGTTATAAAATATGAATTAAATAAAATTAACCGCAAATTCGCAAATTAATGCTATTCAAATAGGAAAATGTAAAAAAAGTAAAATTCGCGAATTTGCGGTCATTTAATACGGAATGAAATAGAAATGCAACTAAAAGAAATCACAACCAAAGCAGAAATGCTTCAACAATTGCCTTTAATTCAGCAATTGTATCCTGAATTTACCGAACAAATTTACGGTGATTTGTTAGACGAAATGCTACCCAACAACTACAAACAATTAGTTGCTTTTGAAAACGAAATAGCCGTTGGACTTTCCGGTTTTTGGGTAGGAACTAAATTATGGTGCGGAAAATATTTAGAATTAGATAATGTGATTGTTCATCCCAATCATCGTTCCAAAGGAGTTGGTAAATTATTGACCGAATATTTAAATCAAAAAGCCATCGATTTGGGATGTAAAGTGGTTGCTTTAGATGCTTATACGAATAATTTCCCGGCTCATAAATTCTATTTTAATCACGGTTTTGTGCCAAAAGGATTTCATTTTGTAAAATTTTTAGAGGAGAATTAATGAAAATTTTTTCAATTATAGTTGTATTAATTTTGTCGGGATGTGCTTCAAAAGAAACCTTCCAAACCCAATTTCCCATTCCAATTTCTGAATATTTTTATCAAATAAAAGGAAATCAAACCCATTTTGTCATTGAATTTCAACAATCCATTTCAGAAGATATCAAACTTGAAAAACTCTATTTCAGAAACCAGACGGAAGTAACTAAAATGGTTTCGAGTCAAAAAGCAAAAGCTGTTTTTATGAAATCGGATTTAATTCTTGATGCAAATCCGGAAAATGAATACGGAAATCAACCACCAATTCCTCAAAAACAACGATTTCAATTAAATTCCACCGAAGCCGTTTTAGAATTCACACAAAACGGCAAAATAAAGCACTACAAATTCACTAACGTGACCGAAAAATCAAATAAATAGTTAATTTTGCTTGATTGCAAAATAAATTCAACAACCGCTTTGGGACTCTACAAATCACTTTTTAAACAAACCGCCATTTATGGGTTAGCCACTGTGCTTCCCAGAATGTTGAGTTTTTTGCTGGTTCCGCTTTACACAGATATACTGAACCCCGGTGAATACGGCGAAGTTTCAATTATTTTTTCATGGTTGGTGTTATTTAATGTGATTTTGGCTTACGGAATGGAAACCTCTTTTTTCCGATTTTACAATTCGCACGACGATAAACGAGCCGTCATCGGAACATCGACAATTTCTATTTTTTGGACAACAATTGTATTCTTAATTGGTTCACTTTTATTTCGAAATACATTAGCCAATCTTTCAGGAATTGATGTAGAATATATAACGTATACCATTTGGATTTTGGTATTGGATGCATTAGTAATCATTCCGTTTTCAAAACTTAGAGCCTATCAACGCTCAATTGTTTATGCCATTATTAAAATAGGAAATGTCGCTATCAACCTAGGTTTGAACGTTTTCTTTTTATTGTATTTGCCTAAAATTGCGGCAGCCAATCCGAATAGTTTTTTAGCCAGTTTGTATGTAGAAAACTTTCAAATCGGTTATATTTTTGTTGCGAATATTATTGCGAGTTTATTAACCTTGATTGTTCTTTCGCCTAATTATTTTCATATTCAATGGCATTTTGATGCTCAATTGTGGAAGAAAATGCTTCGTTACGGTTTCCCGATTTTAATTGCCGGATTGGCTTTTTCCATCAACGAGCATTTTGATAAAATTTTACTCGATTGGTTCAATGTAAGTAAAGCTGAAATTGGTGCTTATTCCGCTTGTTACAAAATCGGTTTGTTCATGGTGCTTTTCAGAACAGCGTATTCATTAGGAATTGAACCATTTTTCTTTAGCTATGCTAAAAACGAAAACGCTCCGCAAACCTATGCCGATGTCACCAAATATTTTGTGATTTTTGGTTCATTAATTTCATTAACGGTCATTGTATTTGCCGATATTTTAAAATTATTTTTGATTCCGAATGAAACGTATTGGTCGGCAATGAAAGTCGTTCCGTTGATTGTGTTAGCGAATTTCTTTTTAGGAATTTACACCAACCTTTCCGTTTGGTATAAATTGACTGATCGAACAAAAATGGGAGCATACATTTCAATTGTTGGAGCAATTATTACACTAACAATTAACTTTTTGTTAATAGAAAAATTCAGCTATATGGGTTCTGCGATTGCAACCATTGCGGCGTATGGCAGTATGATGGCCATTTCCTATTATCTCGGAAATCGTCATTATCCAATTCCCTATGATAAAAATAAAATTGGTGGTTATCTCGGACTTTCCATCCTGTTTTCTTTCGTGTATTTTTACGGCTTCAGAGAAAACTACTTTGTTGGTATTGGATTCTTACTTGTTTTAATTTATTTTGTTTATCGAAATGAGAAAAATACACTTTTACGAATATTAAAAAAATCACCATAAAATGAACATCAAAATAATCAATAAATCACAACATCCCTTACCCAATTACGAAACAATTGCCTCGGCCGGAATGGATCTAAGAGCCAATTTATCTGAACCAACTACCTTAAAATCATTAGAACGAACCATTGTTAAAACTGGTTTGTTCATTGAACTACCAATTGGTTACGAAGCGCAAGTTCGCCCTCGTAGCGGATTAGCCGCCAAAAAAGGAATCACCGTGTTAAATTCACCCGGAACAGTTGATGCCGATTATCGTGGTGAAATCGGGGTTATTTTAGTAAATTTATCCGCTGAAGAATTTGTCATTGAAAATGGGGAACGAATCGCTCAACTCATCATCGCCAAACACGAACGAGCCGAATGGATAGAAGTAGAAGAATTATCTGAAACATCCCGCGGCGAAGGTGGTTTTGGTAGCACAGGAGTGAAATAGTTGGCAGCACTTCGTTATGAGTGTTTAGCAGAAATATAAATCGAATAAAACCTTTGTGAACTTTGCGAAAAACCTTTGCGAGCTTTGCGGTTAAAATTAAAAATATGAAAATAATAGTACCAATGGCCGGTCGCGGCTCACGATTAAGACCACACACACTAACAATTCCAAAGCCATTAATTCCAGTGGCCGGAAAACCAATCGTTCACAGATTAGTGGAAGATATAGCCGGAGTTTTAAACCAGCCGATAGATGAGGTCGCTTTTATCATTCACGAAAGTTTCGGTAAAAAAGTAGAAGAAGAATTAATCGCTATTGCTCAAAAATTAGGTGCAAAAGGAACTATTTATTATCAAAATGAAGCCCTCGGAACAGGTCATGCAATCATGTGTGCCAAAGATTCATTAAGCGGACCTGCAGTGATTGCTTATGCCGATACGTTAATTCGTGCCGATTTTGATTTGGATACCTCTGCCGATAGCGTGATTTGGGTAAAACAAGTGGATCAACCGGAAGCTTTTGGTGTTGTGAATTTGAATGCTGAAGGTGAAATTATCGAATTAGTAGAGAAACCAAAAGAATTTGTATCCGATTTAGCAGTCATTGGAATATACTATTTCAAAGATGTTGCCGTTCTTAAAAAGGAATTGCAAGCTGTGCTTGACAATAACATCATTCATGGTGGCGAATACCAAATTAATGATGGAATCAAACAAATGATGGCAAAGGGCATGAAATTTGTACCAGGAAAAGTGGATGAATGGATGGATTGTGGAAATAAAGATGTAACGGTTGATACGAACACAAGAATGCTAGGTTTTTTGCATAATGATGGAGAGAATTTAGTAGCTGGTGATGTTAAGTTACAAAACGCAACGATTATTCCTCCTTGTTATATTGGCGAAGATGTGGTTTTGATTAATGCGACTGTTGGCCCAAATGTATCACTGGGAAAGGGATGTCATGTTATTGATTCAACTATCAAAAACAGTTTGGTTCAAACTCATGCAAACATTAAGAATGCCAATTTAGACAATGCTATGATTGGAAATCACGCTTCGTTTGACGGCAGATTCACAAGCATCAGTATTGGTGATTATTCCGTTTTAGAATAAAAAATTAAAGATAATGCTCGCTCCCCTCTCCAAGGGAGAGGGGCTGGGGGTGAGGTAAAATGATAAAAAGCAAATTATATTCTCTAATTTTCCTTGGAATTCTCTTCCAATCCATAACTGCATTCTCCCAAGTAGAACCGGAAGATATTGCATTGGAAACGGATGAATTTCAAGTGGCTTTCTACGAATCATTACGTGAAAAAGGCATTGAAAATTATGACAAAGCAGTAACCGCTTTGCAAAAATGCTTAGCATTAGAACCCAATAATCCGGTAGTTCATTTTGAGTTAGGAAAAAACTATCTCTATCAAAAAGATTACAAAAACGCGAACGACAGTTTTGAAAAAGCCACGCAACTTGATCCCAAAAACCGTTGGTGCTGGGTGGGTTTATATGACGTTTCGTATGCAACTCGCGATTATAAAAATGCGATTGTAATCATGAAAAAGCTCATCGAATTCAAAAAGGAATACAAAGAAGATTTAGTTTCGTTGTACATGTTTACGCAGCAATACGATGAAGCTCTTACATTAATTGATGAGTTGACTAAAACCGTTGGTAAAACGGAGATTAGAGAGCAATTTCGCAGCCAAATCATGTCAACGACTCGATACCAAGGTCAGGAAACGGAAAAGTTACTGCAAGCCATTAAAAACAATCCGAAAGTAGAAGACAATTATGTGGCGTTGATTTATTTGTATTCGGAAAAAGATGAAGAAGAAAAAGCGTTGGAAATTGCGAAAATGTTGGAAAAAGAAATTCCGAATTCCGATTGGGCACAAGTGAGCTTATTCAAATTTAATATCGATAAAAACGATGGAAAAAATGCAGCTTCGGCAATGCATAAAATTCTAAAAAGCCCAAAAATTGATCGAAAAATAAAACACCGGGTTTTTAATGAGTTTTTAATTTTTACAAAAAATAATCCCTCTTTTTCATCCGATTTAGAAAGTGCAATTACTTATTTTAATGATGATCGAGAAGTAAAAGTAGCTAAAGAAGTCGGTAAATTCTATCAACAAAAAAGTGATTGGGCAAATGCTGTGAAATATTATGAAATGTATGCCAAATCAAATCCGGATGATATAGAAAATGTGCTTTTACTGTTTAATGCTTATGCAGAAAATAATCAGTTTGAAATATTAGCCCAAAAAGCCGAAGAAAAAATTGATTTGTATCCGCTTCAACCTGATTTTTATTATTATGCCGGTCTGGCCTATAATCAGTTGATGAACTTCAAAAAAGCAAAAGACTTATTAGAATCTGGAGTTGATTATATTGTTGATAATAAAACCTTAGAAGCTAATTTTTATATTCAATTAGGAGAAGCATATAATGGACTTGGCGATAACAAGAAAAAAGAAACTTATTTTATAAAAGCCGAAAAATTAATAAAAGGAATTAACTAATGAAACAACTTCTATACGCCATTATTCTTGTTTTTATGCTAGCGGGATGCAAAGCCAAAAAAGGACTCTCGGAGGGGAAAGCTTCGGAAGATTTAGCGACCAAAAAAATCATTGAAAATCATTATGATGTTAAGAAAAATTTTTCAACCGCCTACATCAGAGCAAATGCGAAATACAAAGACAAGGATCAATCGTTGAGTTTTTCGGCAGAAATTCGAATTCAAAAAGATGAAATGATTTTAGTGAGTATACGTTTTTTGGGAATAACGATGGCCAAAGGTGTAATAACGCCTACAGAAGTAAAATACTATGAAAAAACCGGGAACAAGTTTTTTGAAGGCGATTACACAACCTTGAGCAATTGGCTCGGAAGTGATTTAGATTTTTATAAAGTGCAAAACATGCTTATTGGTCAAGCAATGGATGATTTGCGAAAAGGAAACTATTCAAACACCATTGAAGATAGACTATACAAACTGAAAGACATTAGCGATAAAAAAAATGCAAAATCATTTTATTTTGAAGCAGCTAATTTTTTGATAAAAAGACAAGAAATAGAACAAGCAGCCAAGAACAGAAAGTTGAACGTTTTTTACCCCAATCATAAAGAATACAAAGAAGCCATTTTGCCATTAAGCATTCTTATCGAGGCTATACATGAAAATGACAAAAACACTATTTCGCTAGATTATAATTCGGTTACGTTTAATGAACAGTTATCTTTTCCATACAGTGTGCCTAGTGGTTACGAACAAATATTTATAGAAAATTAAAGCTCCAAACATGATAAAGTCGGTATTGACATTTTTGCTTATTCTTTCATCGATGTTTCTCTTTGCCCAATCGGATGCGCAAAAGAAGCTGGAAAAGCGTAAGGAACAATTGTTGGAAGAAATCAGAGTGAATGAACGTATACTTCAGGAGAATAAGAAAAAAGAAAAGTCTGTTGTAAACGTGATTCAACAACAAAAAGCAAAAATTGATTTGCGTGAAAAACTCATTCAAACCAATGAAAAGCAAGCAAAATTGCTCAACGATGATATTTATACCAATCAAATAAAAATTAATAAACTAAAACGGGAGTTAGAAGTTCTCAAGGAAGATTATGCCAACATGATTGTAAAGTCATACAAAAGCCGTTCTGAACGAAGCAGGGCTATGTTTCTACTGTCTTCAGAAAATTTTACGCAAGCCTACAAACGAGTTCAATACATGAAGCAATATGCTGATTATAGAAAAACGCAAGGCGATGAAATTAATGTAAAATCTGCCGAATTAGAAGTTTATAACGTAAAATTATCAGCTCTTAAAACCGAAAAAGAAAAGATTATTCAAGCACAAGAAAAAGAGAAACTGGTACTTGTTCAAGAAAAACAAGAGCAAGAAAAACTGGTAAAATCCATCAAAAAAGATCAGAAAAAAATTGTTGCAGAGATAAAGAAAAAGCAACAAGAAGCTAAAGATATTGATAAGAAAATTCAAAAAGCGATTCGCGATGCAATTGCGGCCGAGAATAAAAAAACAGCCAAAAAAACAGGAACCAAAACCACTTCAACAGGTTCGTCACCCTCAAAAATTGTGTTAACTGCCGAAGGAAAGATAGAGTCGGACAATTTCAAATCAAACAGGGGTAAGTTACCCTGGCCTGTAGAAAAAGGATTTGTCTCTTTAAAATTTGGAGACCAACCACATCCAGTTCAACCTACTTTAATAATTCATAGTAACGGTGTCGAAATTACTACAGAATCAGGTTCGTCGGCACGATCTGTTTTTGCTGGAGAAGTAATGTTAATTCAAGTTTTATCACCTATAAACAAAGCGGTATACATTAAACACGGTGATTTTATAACGGTTTATCAAAATTTAAGTACAGTTTCTGTAAACAAAGGTGATAAAGTAGGTTTAAAACAAGCTATTGGAAGAATCAGAACCAACGAATCAACGGGAAAAACAGCAATTAAATTCTCTGTTCTTCAAAACGATTCGTTCTTAAATCCGCAAAGCTGGTTGTATAATATGTAATAAAAAAGCCTGAAAATTTTAAACTTTCAGGCTTTTTTTATTTAAACAAATAACGCTTTTAATTCCGTTGCATCATGCGGTTTCATTTTTCCTGCTAACACTAAACTTAATTGTTTTCTTCGTAAAGCGGCATCAAATCGTTGCTTTTCTAATTCCGTTTGCGGTTCAATTTGCGGAACCGGAACCGGATTTCCTGTTTCATCTACCGCAACAAAAGTGTAGATTGCTTCGTTTGCTTTGGTTTTATTGCCCGATTCACGGTCTTCAATCCAAACATCAATATAAATTTCCATCGACGTGTTAAACGCTCTGGAAACTTTAGATTCAACCGTAACAACACTTCCTAACGGAATTGCTTTGTTGAAAGCAACATGATTTACCGAAGCTGTTACACAAATTCTCCTGGAATGACGCCTTGCCGAAATACTAGCTGCTCTGTCCATTCTGGCGAGTAATTCTCCACCAAAAAGATTATTCAACGGATTGGTTTCACCAGGCAAAACAACGTCGGTTAACGTAGTAATAGAATCAGATGGATGTTTTACTTGCATTTTATTTTTTTTGCAAAGGTAGAAAAACAACACCGATTCTTTTGGCGTTACAACAAATAAAAAAAGCCTCACAAAGAAGCTTTAATCAAGATTGTAGGGCAAAGGGGTTTATTGTTTCAGTTCTAGAACTAACATCCAGGCATCTTTATTATGTGATTGTTTAATCAATTTTAAAGCAGCTTGAGCTTCTTCCATCGATGAATAACTTCCATAAAGCACTGGGTGTAAACCGTATTTATTAGGGTTGATTTTTTTGGCTTTATAACCCAAATCTTTTAAAGATTGTAAAGCTCGTTCCGCATTTCGCTCCTCTTTAAAAGCTCCGGCTACTAGGTGATAATTAAAAGAATCATTGATTTCTTCTTCTACGTTCATTGATACAGACGGAATGGGACTTTCGATAAAAAAAGTCGCTTGTTGAATTTTATCTTCTACTTTTTGTTGAACATTTTTTTCTACAAGCAATAGTTCAGCATCCATTTTCTTTTGATACCATTGGTTGCCAAAATAGGCTGACATGCCAAGTCCAATAGCAAAAATGGCAGCATATTTTACCCAAGAATTAGATTTGTTTCTTTTTTCCGGCGTAAATTGAATAGGGGCTTTTTCTTCCAATTGCTCCACTTCTTTTTTAAAGGATTCACGTTTAATTTGTGGTGAAACAAATGAAGTAAGACCAAAAGAATGAGTAGAATAATTTAAACTGTCTATTGGTTCAAAAACCAAATTACTCTCATTGTTCAAAGAAAGTTTTCCAATATTTTTAAGTATGATAGAGTCACTTTTTTGAATGGTATATTTCCAAGAGGTTACTTCTTCTTCAATTAAAGAAATAGCTTTTTCGTACTCAATTTTCTCGGAAAGAGCAATGTGATTAGCCAAAAGACCGTCATTATTCTTTAAATGAAAATTAAAAGAAAGTACTTTTTTGGGCGGATAAAACGTATGGGTGTCTTCCGAAAGTCCGGCAGATCGGTTTTCAGTTAAAAACGCTCCAAAACCTGGAACGGTAACACATTGGTACCGATACAGTAATTGGGATATATATTGCTCCATTCTCATAGCAACAAAGGAAAAATATTCAACCGCCGAATCAAAATTTTATCCACAAATTTTATTAACAATTTAGAGCGAATTGATAACTATATAGGCATCATTGAATTAGATTTCCTACATACTTTTCTACAGCAATCCAAATTTAGTTTTTTAGTAATTTTATGGTCAAAAATTTTTAAGAAATAGAAAAAAGATGTTTCTTTGAATTTCAATTATACGCCATGACAAGAACCGAATTATTTTATACGCTTGCGTTACTTCAAGTAGAGGGAGTGGGTGATATTGTCGCCAAAAAGCTCATCCATCATTGTGGTTCTGCCGAAAATGTTTTTCAAACAAAAAAAAGTAAATTAGCTTCCATCGATGGAATTGGAGAAGTTTTGCTCAAAAAATTAGCTAACCAGACTATTTTTAAGCTCGCCGAGCAGGAAATAAAATTTATTGAATCACAAAACATTGCTTTTTCTTCCTTTTTAGACCCTGAGTATCCTGAACGCCTTAAGCAGTGCATTGATGGGCCTACGGTTTTGTTTTCATCGGGAGAAATTGATTTACAATCCAAACGCATAATAAGCATTGTTGGAACAAGACAAATCACAAGTTACGGAATTGATTTTTGCAAAAAACTTATCGAAGATTTATCACCATTAAACCCGGTTATAGTTAGTGGTTTTGCTTATGGTGTGGATATTGTCGCTCATCAAGTTGCAATGGAAAACAACTTGCAAACCATTGGTGTATTGGCCCACGGTTTAAACCAGATCTATCCCAAAATACATAAAAAACACGTTTCTAAAATGGAAAAAAACGGTGGTTTTTTTACCGAATTTTGGAGTTCGTCTAATCCTGATAAAGAAAATTTTGTGCGACGAAACCGTATTGTTGCCGGAATTTCTGAAGCAACCATTGTGATAGAAAGTGCAGAACGTGGCGGCTCTTTAATCACAGCAACGCTGGCCAATGATTATAACCGCGATGTGTTTGCTGTTCCCGGAAGAACTTCCGACAAATATAGTTTAGGATGTAATAATTTGATTAAAACTCAACGAGCCCATTTACTCAGTTCGGCAGCTGATTTGATTTATATTTTAAATTGGGAATTGGAGACCAAACCAACCAAATCGGTTCAAAAACAATTGTTTGTTTCACTGGAAGAAGAAGAACAAAAAGTCTATGATTATCTTTTGAAAAAAGGAAAGGAACTCATGGACATTATTGCCTTAGAATGCGATTTTCCTATCTATAAATTATCTAGTATCTTGCTAAATATGGAAATAAAAGGCGTTATTCGTCCTTTACCGGGAAAATTATTTGAAGCGATTTAATCATTGAAGTTTTTCCCAAATCACTTCATATTTGGCATACTGACCGTTTTCGATGGTTTCAATAATATAGATTTTCGGAAAAAGTTGATTGATGTCTTTTTTAAATTCCGCTTCTTCCTCTCGGGAAATAATTTCGTCTAACGTAATCATTTTATAATTGGCAAGAGCTGAACTATCTATAGTTTCAAAATGATTTTTTTTGAATTCAAATACAAAAATATTTCTACACAAAATAAAACGAGTAATGTTGATTTTGCGATGTCTTTTTTGCGAATAATCCAATTTAATCTTTTTAACCGGCTCCACTCGTTTTACCGGAAATTGACAAGTAGAACTTTGGTTTTGGTTAAATAAAATATAGACCGGTTCCTGCTTCTGACTAAATCCGAAAGCGAAATTTAATAGAACAATAACCGTGATATATTTTTTCATTTTATAAAAATCCTAATTTGTTTCGTACGCGTTTTAAGACGTCATCGGCAATTTTTCCTGCTTTTGCGGCTCCTGCTGCTAAAGCGTTATCCACTTCTGCTAAGTTTGCCATATAATATTGATATTTTTCTCGTTCTGTTTTAAAACGTTCCAAAATCAAATCAAACAGGGCTTGTTTGGCATGACCGTAGCCATAATTTCCGCCCAAATAATTCGCGGTCATATTTTGAACTTCTTCGGCGGAAGCCACTAATTTATAAATAGCAAAAACCTTGCAAGTTCCCGGATCTTTTGGTTCTTCCAGCGGTTTGCTGTCGGTTTCAATCGACATGATTTGTTTACGTAAAGCCTTATCGTCTAAAAATATATTGATGATATTTCCTCTGGATTTACTCATTTTATTTCCGTCTGTACCCGGAATGTACATGGTTTCTTCTTGAATTTTTGCCTCAGGAAGCACAAAGGTTTCGCCCATTTGATGGTTAAATCGTGAGGCGACATCACGTGTAATTTCAAGGTGTTGCAATTGGTCTTTTCCTACCGGAACCACTTCGGCATCATACAACAAAATATCGGCCGCCATCAACATCGGATACGAAAAAAGTCCTGCATTTACGTCTTCCAAATGATCGGCTTTGTCTTTGAACGAATGTGCCAACGTTAATCGTTGAAACGGAAAAAAACAACTCAAATACCAAGACAATTCAGCCGTTTGAGGCACATCGCTTTGACGGTAAAAAATTACTTTATTAATGTCTAATCCGCAAGCAAGCCAGGTGGCCGCCACACTGTAGGTGTTTTCACGAAGACTTTTGCCGTCTTTAATTTGTGTAACAGAATGTAAATCGGCAATAAATAAAAACGATTCGTTTTCTGGTTTGTTGGCCATTTCTATCGCGGGTAAAATGGCTCCTAATAAATTTCCTAAATGTGGTGTTCCGGTGGCTTGTATTCCGGTTAATATTTTTGACATAATGAACGGATTGTAAAAAGGCAAATTTCGGAAAGTTTTTGAAAAACACCGCTACTTTTTTAGGTTTAAATTTATTGGTAATGAATAGAGTTTAAAATTATGCTCTTTCAATTCATCTTGCTTCAAATTCTAAAAACATTTTTTTTCGCTGATTCGCTGATTGCAAATCATTTTAATTTGCCAATCAGCGGCAAAATTTGTACAAAAATTTTTCACACTTTTGGTAAACAGAACTTATCTATGAACTTCAAAACCTCAGGGGTTTGGTTGATAAGGAGATAAAGTTAGCTTTAAGATTTTAAAATCCCAATCCTTTCCTTACATTTGGCTTCATGAAAATTTTTAAACTACTTTTCTGGATAATTTGGCGGATCTGGTTTTATGTCCTGATGGGGGCTATTATTGTCTTACTTTTCCCCTTATTAATTATTTCAATTTTGAAAGAAGAGTGGTATCCACTTTTTTTTAGATTAGCACAGCTATGGTCTAGAGGGATTTTGTTTGGGATGGGTTTTTTAACTAAAATCAAACGAGACCAGTCTTTTAAAAAAGGAGAAAGTTATATGTTGGTGGCAAATCACACCTCGATGACGGATATTATGTTGATGTTGGTTGTGGCCAAAAACCCATTTGTTTTTGTGGGAAAAAAAGAGCTTTCTAAAATTCCGTTATTTGGATTTTTCTATAAACGAACGTGTATTTTAGTCGACCGCGATAGTCCGAAAAGTCGATTAGCAGTTTATGAAAGGGCCCAAAAAAGATTGAACCAAGGACTGAGTATTTGTATTTTTCCCGAAGGGTTGGTACCGGAAGACGAATCAATTGTGTTGGCCGACTTTAAAGATGGTGCGTTTCGATTGGCTATTGAACATCAAATACCAATAGTTCCAATGACGTTTTATGACAACAAAAAACGCCATTCTTATACCTTTTTTAGCGGAAGTCCCGGTGTAATGAGAGCCAAAGTGCACGAATTTATTCCTACCGCCGGGTTTACGGTAGATGACAAAAAAGCCATCCGTGATAAAGCTTGGGATGTGATTTATAAAGAATTAACGAAAGGAAACAATTGAATTTTAAATGCTGTAAGTTCAAAAACATTTAAACACTTAGGGGGAATTAAGTAAATTTTGGCATTAAAACTTCTCATCATGCTGCGATAAATCCAAACCAATTTGTTCCGATTCTTCCGAAACACGTAGCGGAATAATACTATTGGTTACTTTATAAAGTAGCATTGAACCAAAGAAAGTGAATGCTGCTACTAACACTAAGGCAATCATGTGGTGACTAAAAACACCCCAACCCCCATGAAGCAAACTGGCGTTTTCACCTTGAGCAAAAATAGCCGTCAAAATCATTCCCATGATTCCGCCAACGCCGTGACAAGCAAAAACGTCTAGGGTGTCGTCAACAGATTTTAGTTTTTTCCAATACAACATTTTGTTGGAAACAATAGCGGCAATAAATCCAAAGAAAATACTTTGCGGAATCGTTACAAATCCTGCAGCAGGCGTAATGGCGACCAATCCTACCACCGCACCAATGCACGCACCCATTGCCGAAACTTTTCTTCCGTTTAATCGATCAAAGAAAATCCAAGTCAACATTGCTGATGCTGAAGTTACTGTTGTCGTGGCAAAAGCCATCGCAGCTGTTGCATTGGCTGCCAAAGCAGAACCCGCATTAAATCCGAACCAGCCAAACCAAAGCATTCCCGTTCCGAGTAACACAAACGGAATGTTGGTGGGAATATGATCGCTATTTTTTCGTTTACCCAAAAACAAAACACCGGCTAAGGCTGCAAAACCGGCACTCATGTGCACGACTGTTCCTCCGGCAAAATCTTTCACACCAAAATAACTGCCTAATAAACCGCTTGGGTGCCAAACCATGTGGCAAAGTGGCGTATAAATAAACAAAGTAAATAAACAAATAAATAATAAATACGAAATGAACCGAACTCTTTCTGCAAATGAACCCGTTATAATAGCAGGCGTAATTACGGCAAATTTCATTTGAAACAAAGCAAAAAGGATAAACGGAATCGTAGAGGCCATTTGAGCATGCGGTAAAACACCTACTTGGTCCATAAACGCAAACTGAAAGGGATTTCCGACTAGTCCATAGTGTTGTCCCTGAATCGTAAATCCATATGAATCACCAAACGCCAAACTAAATCCCACAATAACCCAAAGCAGAGAAACCACGCCTAAACAAATAAAACTTTGTAACATGGTAGAAATCACATTCTTTTTGCCCACCATTCCACCATAAAAAAATGAAAGACCGGGTGTCATTAACAAAACCAAACACGACGAAGTGAGCAACCAAGCCACATCGGCCGTGACAATGGTGTCTGCAGAGTTGAAAACGGCTGATTCAGTAGCAGGCGTACTTTCCCAAAATAAACCACTAATGGCAGCAATAGTGATTAAGATAAATGAAATTACCCAACGTTTTTCTGTTTTCATAATTTACCCTATTTTTATTGGGGTAAAAATAATAAATTATATATATTTAAATAAAAATACCCTTAAAAAAAATTAATATTTATTTTAATTTATCTTTTTTTATCTTCCAACCCCTAAAAAGATGCCTATTTCGCTTAATTAATTTCTTTAACTAAATGAATAGAATGGTTTACTTCACAATTTATTAATTTTATAAAAAAAACGATGAAAACAATTCCAACAGAGCATCAAATTACTCAGCCGTTGCATCAAGCTACTTACTTGGTTGATGGAGTATTAAAACAATGGACAGGAAACACCACCCCGGTTTATTCAACCATTTCTTCTACAGAAGAATATGCCCCTACTTTTTTAGGGACAATTCCTGCGATGGGGCAGGACGTGGCGACAGAAGTAATTTTAGCGGCAGAACATGCGTACAACAACGGACAAGGAATGTGGCCCACAATGAAAGTGGCTGATCGCATTAAGTGTGTTGAAAATTTTGTTACCCAAATGAAAGCCACCCGCACTGAAGTTGTAAAATACTTGATGTGGGAAATCGGGAAATCATTACCCGATTCTGAAAAAGAATTTGACCGTACGGTAGAATATATTTATGATACCATTGCAGATTACAAACAATTGGACCGCGATTGTGCCCGATTCACCAAAAGTCAGGGAGTAAATGCTATGGTACGTCGCGGACCACTTGGGGTTGTGTTGTGTTTGGGGCCTTATAATTATCCGTTAAACGAAACATTTACATTGCTAATTCCGGCTATTATTATGGGAAACCCAGTGATTTTTAAACCGGCAAAGCATGGTGTTTTGTTAATTTCTCCTTTGTTGAAAGCATTTCAAAGCAGTTTTCCTAAAGGAGTTATCAATATCATTTATGGTCGTGGAAGAGATGTGGCTTCACCCATTATGAAGTCTGGTAAAGTAGCTGTTTTGGCATTGATTGGCAATAGTAAATCGGCTATCGCGTTACAGGATCAACATCCAAATAAAAACCGCTTGCGATTGATTTTAGGTTTAGAAGCAAAAAATCCGGCCATTATTTTACCCGATGCCGATTTAGATTTAGCTATTCAGGAATGTATTACCGGAACACTTTCTTTTAACGGACAGCGATGTACAGCTCTTAAAATTGTTTATGTGCATGAAAGTATTGCAACTGAATTTAATCGAAGATTTGCTGAAAAAGTGGATGCGTTACCTTTTGGGAATCCTTGGGAGAAAGGCGTTTTCTTAACTCCGTTACCCGAAAAAGAAAAGCCACAATACATTCAGGGATTAATTGACGATGCTCAAAAGCAAGGTGCTCAAATCCTGAATGAGAAAGGTGGAACGCACTCTGATAATTTTATTTTCCCTGCAGTTCTGTTTCCGGTCACTAAAAAAATGCGGGTGTATCACGAGGAACAATTTGGCCCCTTGGTCCCTATCATGACTTTTAAAGATATACAGGAGCCTTTGAACGATATGGCTGAGTCTAATTATGGCCAACAAGTGAGTTTGTTTGGAAAAGATATTCGAACCATAGCACCTTTAATTGATACATTGGTTAATTTAGTTTGTAGGGTTAATTTAAATAGTTCTTGCCAACGCGGACCCGATTTATATCCTTTTACCGGAAGAAAAGATTCGGCGGTGGGGACATTGAGTATTCATGATGCTTTGCGTTCGTTTTCTATCCGAACTTTCGTTGCTTCCAAAGACAATGAATATAATAACGAAATTTTGCAAGCCTTGTTGAACAGTAAAGAATCAAATTTTATTAATACAGATTATATTTTATAGCTAAAGTTTTAATTTTCTCAGACATAAAGGAATAGGGTTCTCATGAGAAATGCACATCAAACTTATATTATTTATTTTGAAAAATTAAGTTCGCACTGATCGGCGAAGAGATTGTATGAAATAGTCCGAAAATTTCTTCTTCCAGTGTAGAATTTTACATAGTTAATTGAAATTGTAAAGCAATGAAAGAGAGTTGTTTAGAACGAGACCAACTATACCATATACTCTAGGTTTTAGTCTAAATTCAATTTGGATACGCAAATGGCCTAATGCTTAAATACCAAAATTATGATTAAAAATTATTTTGTCCTAACATTTTTGATTTCGTTTTTGATTGGATGCAATAAAGAGACAAATGAATTTATTTTCATAAGTAATGATAATAGTTTACAAGCAACAAATAACTTTGTTTTTTATACTAATCATAACCAAGAAGTTTATTTATATTTAACCAACAAAAACGAAAGAAATAGTATTTCAAAAAAGCCAATATTGTCTGTTAAATGTAAGCTTAATAATGAATTTATAGAAGCAAAAATTATCGATATATTTTTTTCTAGAGAATTAAATTTAAGTCCTTTTATTATTGAAGTTGGCAGTAAAACAAAAACTATCGCCAAAATAAAAAAGGAAAATAAGTACATGTTCTATATTGGAAAAAAAAGTGATTTATCTTCAAACATTTTAAAAGCGGTTGATAATTGCACAAAAGGGTTTGTTGAATAATAATAGAAACCCAATTTCAAAAAAATAACTACCACCCAAACCAAAATTCCTCTATTTTTGCAATAAAAAGGTATTTTGCTTTAGTAAGTCAGTACAATTAGCAATGAAAAACAAATTTTATTACTACATCCAAACGCTTCAAAACCAAATTACTTCCAAATTAGAGGAAGTTGATGGCCAAGTCAAATTCCGCGAAGACATTTGGGAGCGTCCGGAAGGCGGCGGCGGCAGAACCCGAGTGATTGAAAACGGGAAAGTGTTTGAAAAAGGCGGTGTCAACATTTCAGCTGTTCATGGAAAGTTACCTGACTCCATGCAAAAATTATTTAACGTGGGCGAAGCCGATTTTTTTGCGTGCGGATTGAGTTTGGTTATTCATCCAAAAAACCCAATGGTGCCCACAGTTCATGCTAATTGGCGTTATTTTGAAATGTATGATGAAAACGGAAGTATCATAAATCAATGGTTTGGTGGCGGACAAGATTTGACACCGTATTATTTATTTGAAGAAGATGCCACTCATTTTCACCAAACATGCAAAACCGCTTGCGACAAACACAATCCGGAGTTCTATCCAAAATATAAAAAGCAATGTGATGATTATTTTTGGAATGCTCATCGTTTTGAAGCACGTGGTATTGGTGGTTTATTTTTTGATTATTGCAAAGCTTCCGATATGATGACAATGGAAGATTGGTTCAACTTTGTAACTGAAGTGGGCAATAGTTTTCTTGAGGCTTATGTTCCAATTGTTGAAAAAAGAAAAGAGTTACCTTTTACAGAAGCACAAAGGACTTGGCAGGAAATTCGCCGTGGTCGTTATGTTGAATTTAATTTGGTTCACGATAAAGGAACGCTTTTCGGATTAAAAACCAATGGCAGAATCGAAAGTATTTTGATGAGTTTGCCTCCTCATGTGCAATGGGTTTATGATCATCATCCGGAAAAAGGAAGTGAAGAAGAAAAATTAATTAAAGTATTACAAAAACCGGTGGACTGGATCTAGTTTCATTGTAAATAACTTGAAACGTTAAACCTGAAACCTCATAAACAAATAAATCATGTTTCCACTCAGAAGAAATAGACGGTTAAGAACCAACGAAACCATTCGCTCGCTAGTACGCGAAACCATACTTTCACCCAGCGATTTTATTGTTCCGCTTTTTATAGTGGAAGGAAATAATGTGAAAGAAGAAATTCCTTCCATGCCCAATTATTTTAGATTGAGTCTCGATTTATTGGAAAAAGAAGTAAAAGAATTAGCCAAATTAAATCTGAAAACGGTTTTGGTTTTTGTAAAAGTTCCTGACCATTTAAAAGATAACAAAGGAACCGAAGCGTTAAATCCAAATGGCTTAATGCAACGAGCGGTGAAAGTAATCAAAAACGCCGTTCCGGATATGATTGTGATGACCGATGTGGCTTTAGATCCGTATTCGTCTTTTGGACATGATGGCGTGCTTGAGAATGGTATTATCGTAAACGATTTAACATCAGCAATATTAACAGAAATGAGTTGTTCACATGCAGAAGTCGGAGCTGATATCGTTGCTCCAAGCGATATGATGGACGGAAGAATTCTCGATATTCGTGAAGCATTGGAAGACGAAGGCTTTGTAAATACCGGAATTATGGCTTACAGTGCAAAATATGCATCAGCTCATTACGGTCCATTTCGTGATGCATTAGATAGCGCTCCTGTTAATAGTATAAATGTACCGAAGGACAAAAAAACCTATCAAATGGATTACCACAATCGCATTGAAGCGATTCGTGAAACCAGAATGGATATTGATGAAGGAGCCGATATTGTGATGGTAAAACCGGGTATTGCTTATTTGGATATTGTTCGGGAAATTAAAAATACATTTGATGTTCCTGTCGCGGTTTATCAAGTTTCTGGCGAATACGCCATGATTAAAGCGGCAGCCGAAAAAGGTTGGTTGGATCACGATGCTGTGATGATGGAACAAGTTACTGCGATCAAAAGAGCCGGTGCAGATATCATTGCAAGTTATTTTGCAAAAGATGTTGTTAAAATAATTTCATAAATGATAAATATCACATTTACACCCAACTTTAGGATGTATATTTGTGTAAATCAAATACCTAGCACATGAAAAAAATAGTTGTTTTAGTTTTTTTTATAATGTTATTCTCTTGTCAGGATAAAAAACAAGAACCCTTTGGAGCAGATAAATCAAATGCTCCTGAAGTAGCTGAAAATTCAGTAGAAGCCAAAATTAAACTTGGAGAAGAATTGTTTAACGGTGTCGGTTTGTGTTACACTTGCCATAAACCGGATCAAAAAGTAATTGGGCCAAGCATTAAAGAAATAGCCACTATTTATAAAGATCAAAATGCAGACATGGTTGATTTCCTTAGAGAAAACGCTAAACCAATTGTAGACCCGAGTCAGTATGAGGTGATGAAAACTAATTTTGCAATTACCAAAAGTATGAGCGATCAAGAATTACAAGCTATTGAGCTTTATATGTATAGTTTGCTTAAATAAATAAAACCTAATCAATCAATAATTTGAACCCAACTCTCGGAATGTTTTCAATTCGAATGTTGGGTTCATCCTTAAATATTTTTCGTAAACGGGAAATAAAAACATCCAAACTTCTTCCCACAAAATAATCGTCGGTTCCCCAAAGTTCAATCAATATTTTTTCGCGTTTTAACACAGTGTTTTTGTTGTCTAAAAATAATTTCAACAAAGCGGCTTCGCGTTCGGTTAAGTTTGTGATTTCTTTTCCTTTGAAAACACAATAATTGGTTGGATCAAATTCAAACGAACCAATTAAGTAGGTAGGACTCGTTTTAGAAGATGTTTTTTGACTTCGATTCAAGAAAACTTCTATCTTCAAGGTCAATTCTTCCATGCTGTAAGGTTTTACCAAATAATCATCGGCCCCTAATTTCAAGCCTTTAATTCGGTCTTCTTTCATTGTTTTTGCCGAAAGAAAAATGATAGGAATTTCTTGATTTCGTTTTCTAATTTGGGTAGCAATTTCAAATCCATCCATGTCCGGGAGCATTACATCTAAAATACATAAATCAAATTCATTGTTACAAAAGGCATCAAAACCGGCCTGACCATTGGTGTAATGAGCCACATTATATTGATTTTCCAAACTATCAGCGGTTAAAAAACCCAGTGTTTCATCGTCTTCAACATATAAAATTTTCTTTTTACTCATACAATATCTTTTTTAGGAATGGAAATAGAAACTGTAATTCCTTTGGTTGAATTATTTTTGATTGCAATTTTCCATTGGTGTAAATCGATTATTTTTTTTACATAAAATAAACCAATGCCAAAACCTTCAATGTCTTTTTTATTTTCTCTCGGAACGCGGTAAAATTTATCAAAAACATAGTCGATATGTTGCGGCGAAATACCACTGCCGTTATCAATAAAGTGTAAAATAATTCCTTTAGCTGTTTCGGATGATTTTATTTTGATTTCTGGATTTTCGGGACAATATTTCACAGCATTATCTACTAAGTTAAATAGCATATTGTTGAAATGAAATTCGTCTGCTACAATTTGTACATTATCTGAAACTTCAATATCAATCGAACATTTTTTGGGTGATTTAAGCAATGTATTATCTTTAACGAGGTCGAGAATTTCTTTTAAGTTGATGGTGGTTTTTTCTAGTTCAATCCATTTAGCATCACCTTTGGCTACATTAAGAATCCGTTCGATATGATGATTTAACTTATGACTTTGGTTGGTTATAATCTGCATGTATTTGGCCAATTTCGGATTATTTTTAATCTCTTCCTGCGAGGTAGCATATTGCGAAGCTATCAAAATTGACGAAAGCGGTGTTTTAAATTCGTGCGTCATGTTATTGATAAAATCGGTTTGCAATTCGGTGTATTTTTTTTGTTTCAATAATAGAATTACCGAGTAAACATAAATAATCAAAACCAAAAACAAAATTCCGGTGTAAATCCAATATTGACCTAACGAAGTAATAAATTTATGTTGTAAATCAGGAAATCGAATTCCGAAATAGTAGATCAAGCCTTCATTTTTTTTAAAGCAATTTTCACATTTCTCGGGTTTTCGGGTATCACTTGAAATGTAGCTGCCATAAATCATTTCATCGGTGGCACAATCATAGATGGCATATTCATAATCTAATTCAAGTTTCACTTTTTCAAACTCTGTTTTGAGGTAATATTCCAATACTTCGTGTTCAAAGACATCATCTAAATTCACAATATAATAATCGTCGGTAATTTTTTTTACTTGATTAGTAATGGTTAAAGGCGTTTTATTATCACGGTATATTCGTTTCACAACATCTTGTAGGGCAAAATGAATTTTTTCTTCAAAATCTTTTTTCTCAAACCGATAGGCTTGTTTAAGCATGAGCAACTGCATGACTAAAACGCCTACAATGCAGAGAAATCCAGCCAAAATAATACTATTTAATCGTGTAAATTTCAAAGGCTTACTGGTTTTAGTTTGACAAATCTACTCACTGAAAGGGTTAAATAGCAGTAAATTGTTGCCGATTAACATCTTATTAACAAAACTTATAGTCTACTTAACAAATATCTAATTTCTAGTGAATATATTTGCTATGTTCAAAATGAATAGTTAACTAATTTAAAATAATAAGTATGAAATCATTAAAAGTATCTTTATTTGCAATTGCTGCAACAGTATTGTTCTCAGTAGGTGCAATAGCTCAAGAAAAGAAAGCAGAAGTTAAACCTACAATTACGACCACTCCAGCTGCCCAAAAACCAACTTCTCCTGTAACTTGGAAAGAAGTTACATATGATTTTGGAGATATTAAAAAAGGAACTCCTGTTTCTCATGACTTTGCTTTTACAAACACAACAAAACAAACCGTTATCATTACAAATGTAAAAGCTTCATGTGGTTGTACGGCTACTAATTATACTAAAACTCCCGTAAAGCCAGGTGAAAAAGCAACTGTAACAGCTACTTATAACGCTGCTACTGCCGGTGCATTTTCAAAAACAGTTACAGTTTCTTTAAATGAAAATGAAGTGCCAAAAGTACTTACAATAAAAGGAAAAGTAATTGATACAACTCCGGTGAGTCAATAATTTTCAGTTTAATTATAATTCAATTGAACCATTTTGAGAAATCAAGATGGTTTTTTTTTGTCAGAATAATGTAAAGTTTGTTTTACATAAAGGAAATAAAACTTTACATTTGTATTGCTAATCTTTTAATTGAGAATCATGATGACAAATTATTTATTTCCGAATCGGTTAAAGAAAATAGGATGGTTACTGTTTATTCCTTCGTTAATAGGAGCTGTTCTCTACAGTATATATGAACCTGAATTTGAGTTTTTAAATTTAAGACCATTGGCTATTTTTAACGACAACATTTTTGTAAGCAGCTTTTTTACTAGAACAGAAAACAACCTACTAGATGAAATTCTTTGCATATTTTTAATTGTAGGCGGGATGTTTGTTGCTTTTTCCAAGGAAAAGATTGAAGATGAAATGGTGGCTAAATTTAGAATGGAAAGTTTAGTCTGGGCAACGTATGTAAATTATATCATTTTACTAGTGTGTGTTATTTTTGTTTACGGGATGCCATTCTTGACAGTAATGATGTACAACATGTTTACCTTATTGTTCTTTTTCATCCTGCGGTTTTATTGGATGATTTACAAATCTTCAAAAGCGTTAGACAATGAAAAATACAATTAAAGTGGAACGAGCTATCGCCAATTTGACCCAAGCAGATTTGGCTCAAAAAATTGGCGTTAGTCGTCAAACAATTAATGCGATTGAAGCAAATAGATTTGTACCCTCAACTATTTTAGCTTTAAAAATAGCCAACCTATTTCATAAAACTGTTAATGAAATATTTCAATTAGAAGATTCTGATTAAAATAAAATTAATTAAAAAGTTTTTATATCTTTATAATTATAAATTTTTAAAGCCATGATAGATAAAATTAAACTCGACAACATTTTGTTTCTGGACATTGAGACAGTGCCGGAAGAAGAAAACTTTAAATTGTTGGATGAAGAAAAACAGTATTTGTTTGAATCTAAAACACAGTACCAACGCAAAGACGAATTTACCCCCGAAGAATTTTACGACCGTGCCGGGATTTGGGCAGAGTTTGGAAAAATTATCTGCATTTCAGTAGGCTATTTTGTTACTAAAGGTGATATTCGAAATTTTAGAGTGACCACTTTCTTTGGAGAAGAAAAAAATATTCTACTAGATTTCAGTAATTTGTTGAATAATCACTTTAATCAACCACAACACATTTTATGTGGTCACAATGCGAAGGAATTTGATTTTCCGTTTATAGCCAGGCGAATGATTATTAATCAAGTTGAAATTCCATCCAAACTAAATTTATTTGGAAAAAAACCATGGGAAGTGCCACATATTGACACCATGGAATTGTGGAAATTTGGCGACTATAAACATTTTTCTTCCATGCGATTGTTAACCAAAGTACTCCAAATTCCATCTCCAAAAGATGATATTGATGGCAGCGAAGTAGCGTATGTATATTATGTTGAAAAAGATATTGACCGAATCATTACTTATTGTGAAAAAGATGTGATTGCTGTGGCTCAAATATTCTTAAGGTTCCGAAGAGAAGATTTATTAATTGAAGACGAAATTAGTCATGTATAAATAAGGCTCCCGATTGGGAGCCCTATTTTATTTCTTCAATATAATTTTCTTTGTCGTTTTTATTTTTTCATTCTGAACAGACAAGAGGTAAACTCCGTCTGAAAACTTTTCAATATCCAATTCTATCATTGAGGCGTTAATTTGTTTATATAGAATATTTCTTCCTTGCAAATCAAATAATTCAATGGTTGTTTCTAAATTATCAGACCATGAAACGTTGACTTTTCCATTGGAAGGATTTGGATAAATGACTGCTTGAATTGTATTATTTTCAATCAAATTAAGGGTGTTTTGAATTGTAATAGGAACAATAACATTGGGTAGCCAACCATCAGATGCATTTAGAATATTTACCTTAAAGCTATCCGATGCAGGACTAGAAAGTGAATTTGTATAAGTGATTTTATTCAAATTCACATCTTCTTGTGTAAAGACCTCTCCAATGATAATATCCAGATTTTCTTTTTTCAAAACACCGAGTGAAGGCAATTCAATTAATGTGTATTCTTGATTTGAAGGAGTTTGCAATGTTGTAAAAGCATTTATTTCTTCCGCTACAATTGTTTTTGTGCTGTTTATTTCTGTAATAATACCATTATTGGTAAAACTCAAGTTGTTTTCAATCGAAATTGAATTACAAAAATTTAAACTAACCGCATTGATTGTGCCGCCGTCAGTATTGTATCTATCAATAACATACAACGTCCATTCCCCATCTGCGAGCAAACCATTTAATTCGCTTAAGGGCTGATTTGGTTTGATAACACCAGAAATAGCTGGATTAAAACCACAACTTAGCAACGAACCAGAGTCGTCAAGAGTAGCAACAATATCATCTTGACCGCCACAAGGCTCTTCAAACAAGGTGATGGAGGGACTTCCAATTTCGGGTGGGCCAATTAAATAAATTGTTAAATCCTGCACCCAAGTGTGTGAAATATCTAAACTTATATTAACATCGGCAATTGTAATTCCACCGCTTACACTAATTGGAATAGTTGCAACTGAATTGGCAACATCTCCAATAATATTATCCGAAAAGTCGGTGGCTATAAATTCAAGGCCACAATCAAAAATATCAGTTTGAAAATTAGCAACAGAAAAGACGGTAGCGTTACCACAACGATTACTTGGTTTTACTCGCCAATAATATACTGTTTGACTATTTAAATCCGCAATATTAATCGAGGTGTTTTCAGTAGATTCCGTCTGAACTATAGTATTAAAGGTTACATCAGTTGCAATTTCAACCAAATAGGTTTCGGCATTAATATCCTCCTCCCAACTTAAAGTTACAGCGGAAGCCACATTCGTTTGTCCGTTTGAAGGTGAAATAGTGTCTATTACTTCAAATTCTGCACTTAAAACCTTTACATTGATGTACCGGGTTTCTGTTTCAGTTGTACCACTAGCCACAACTCCGATTGTATAATCGCCCGGAGCAACAATTGATAAATTGGTTAAAACCAAATTAAAATTTCCACTGCTGTTGATGCTGTTTTGGCTAAAAGTAGCAACAGCTCCTTCCGGAATATTTGTAGTTGAAAAAGTGACACTTTGATTCGTGTTGTTATTCAAGGAAAATGAAAAAGTGGCATTTTCATTAGCACAAACTATTTGATCATATCCCAGTGGAACAAAACCAAAATCGGAGTCAATACCCGATATAATTAGTGAATAATCTTGTTTGTTGGTTTGTAAATTTCCTTTATGTGTGATAGTAATAGTGTAATCTCCACCGTTGGCATTATCAATGGCCACTGTTTCTACAGTATCTACAAAGTTGTCACCATTTCTTCGGGCAGCTAGTGAAGCATTAGCTTGTAATCGCCAAGGATAGAAAGTAGCTGAGCCTTGTGTGATTCTAATATCTAAATCATGCACAATAGCAGGTGTTGGATCGTTCAAAGTGCCCGTGTTTGCAATACCAGGTATATCTGTCCAACAAATTGTAGCCACCAAAGGTTGTCCAGCAATTGATTTAACGGTTTTGGTAAAAACTTGGCTTTGGTTAAGACTTTCTTCTGAAATCCATGTATTTAAGCCATTCGTTGTGATGGCATTAGCTGCTTTTTTCGCATTTAGTAATCCCCATCCAAAAACAGCATCCGGACCTATATTTCCCACATCATCAGCCGAATGACAAGCCAAACCTTTCAACGTAGCCGATTTCATGAATTTTTGGTACAAATTATTATAATGCTGTTGAAGTAATAAAAGCGTTCCCATAACATTTGGACTTGCCATTGAGGTTCCTGAGAGCGAAGTATAATCGTTATCACCAGAACTATTTGTTGAATAAAGATTGGTTCCATTGCCCGTAATGTCTGGTTTGATGCGTAAATCATCTGTTGGACCTTCACTACTTCCCTGATTAATAATTACAGAGATTAATTGCCCGTTATTGTCAATTTCAGCATCCCTGCCATTGGCCACTACAAGGTTATTTTTTCCATTTTTGTTGCCGGTGAGTTTATCAAAATCAGGGGTTGTTGGACTCGAATTAACATTATTCCCATCGTTACCAGCGGCTACTACCATTAAATAGTAGGGAGAAATATAATGTATGATGTCCCATTGACGAGCATCTTGTGAGTAAGCACCCGCATACCAACTTGGAACATTAAGCAAGCGAACACCATACGAGTGATTGGATAGTAGTAACCCGTTTTGAATTTCCCCTAAGACTTCCGATTCATCTTGTGTCCAATCAAAGGTTTTAACGGTTGCTTGAAACGCCATTCCTTTTGCTTCAAAATCTATACCTGCCGCCGCTACAGTTCCCGATACGTGAGTAGCATGAAAACTATTGCCGTTTAATTCGGTTACTCCATCCCCAACAATTGCTCTTCCACCAAACTCTAAATGTGTGGTTCTTGTTGCACCGCCATCCCAAACACCTCCAACCATTCCTTGTCCGTTTAGGTTTAAACCTAATCCACCACCGGAATGCAACTGATTTGCTCGGGTTGAAATAGCCGCATTAACATTATTTATCGAAAAATATTTTGGACTTCCATCTGGAAATAAGCCCATTAATTCGTCTACACTTCCGTCAGAGTTTTTTTTAAAAATTTCCCATTGATTGGATTTGGCAGCACGCAGCGCTTTTTCTTTTTCTACTCTTGATTTTTCAGAAAATTCTAACTGTAATTTTTTAATTTCAGTTAAATTATATTGCTCTAACAAGTCTTTTCTTTGTTCCGGTGTCTGGCAAAATGCTGACAGCGACAAGAATGTAAATAATAAAAAGATACAGTTGTTAAATATTGAAAAGTAACTATTTTTCATCAGTTGATTTGGAATTTTAATGATTCAAAGATATAAATTTAATTTTTTCTATTGATTTGCTTAAAAAAATATACATTATTTAACATTGGTTTAAGGGGAAGATTTCCTCCTTAAATCAATAATCTCTTTTTAAATTACGAAAAAAAGTAATTTTCAGATGTAAATAAAAAAAATCGATTAATTTTAAGCGATGGAATACAACATTCTTTTATCGGTGAAAAAACTAACCATTTCTTTTAAAAAAGAGAATGAATTTGTGCCGGTTGTTCACGGTTTAAATTATGATTTATATGAAAATGAAATTGTTGGAATAGTAGGAGAATCAGGTTCCGGTAAGTCGGTTTCATCTCTGGCAGTGATGGGATTACTTCCTCCAAAAATTTCAAAAATATCCGAGGGATTGATTGTTTTCAAAGGAAAAGACATTACTAATTTAACGGATAAAGCATTTCAAAAAATAAGAGGAAACGATATTGCTATGATTTTTCAGGAACCGATGAGTTCATTGAATCCGTCGTTAAAATGTGGTTTTCAAGTCGCCGAAATTTTAGAAAGGCATACAACCTTATCCCAAAAAGAAATTAAAACGGAAGTAATTTCATTATTTGAGAAAGTGAAATTACCCAATTCTGAGGAACTTTTTAACAAATATCCGCATCAAATTTCGGGCGGACAAAAGCAGCGGGTGATGATTGCCATGGCGATTGCTTGCAAACCAAAAATTCTAATTGCAGACGAACCAACAACTGCATTAGATGTTACGGTTCAAAAGGAAATTATTCAATTGTTAAAAGAATTGCAACAAGAAACCAAGATGAGTATTTTGTTTATTTCGCATGATTTATCGTTGGTTTCCGAAATTGCCAATCGGGTTTTGGTAATGTATAAAGGTGAAATTGTGGAACAAGGGAATGCTAAAGCTATTTTTGAAAATCCGCAACACAATTACACCAAAGCATTAATTGCTTCCCGACCCTCGTTGGAATTTCGGTTAAAAAGGCTTCCAACAATTCAGGATTTTTTAAATGAGGCGATAAAAAGTGAAATTGTTTCTGCCGAAGAACGAAAAGAAAATCAAGAAAAACTATACGCCAAAGCTCCTCTTTTGGAAGTAAAAAATGTAGAAAAAGAATATTTGTCAACGGTTGGTTTATTTGGAAAAAAGCAAGTATTTAAAGCAGTTGACAATGTTAGTTTTAAAATTTACGAAGGTGAAACGGTAGGTTTGGTTGGCGAATCCGGATGTGGAAAATCAACTTTAGGCAATGCTATTTTGCAATTAGACAAAGCTACTGCCGGACAAATTTTCTATAAAGGAATCGATATCACAAAGTTGAATAAAGAGGATATCAGAAAACTGAGAAAAGAAATTCAACTTATTTTTCAAGATCCGTATTCTTCTTTGAATCCAAGAATTCCGATTGGAAAAGCGATTATGGAACCGATGAAAGTGCACGGTTTGTATAAAAATGATGCCGAACGAAAAGCAAAAGCAATTGAAATTTTGGAGCGTGTTGGATTGGGCGAGGCTTTTTTTAACCGTTATCCACACGAATTTTCCGGTGGTCAAAGACAACGAATCGGAATTGCGAGAACCATTGCTTTGCAACCGAAATTGATTGTGTGTGACGAATCGGTTTCGGCGTTGGATATTTCAGTTCAAGCTCAGGTTTTGAATTTATTGAATGAATTAAAAGAAAATTTCTGGTTTACCTATATCTTTATTTCCCATGATTTGGCAGTCGTAAAATACATGAGCGACCAAGTTTTGGTCATGAATAAAGGAAAAATCGAAGAAATGGCTGATGCCGATGAATTGTATGCTCATCCGAAAAGTGAGTACACCAAAAAATTAATTGAAGCGATTCCCAAAGGATAAAAAATAAAAACTTATGTTATTTACTGCAACGTTTTCTGAGTTTTATGAACAATTCAAAACTAGTCTTTCAGACGGTACTTTTGCCAAACTTACTTTTGCCAAAACCATTGGGAAAACAGAATTAAAAAACATTTTTATTCGTCCCTTTTTAGAAGAAAATGAATTAAAATTAGAATTAAAATTCCGCTTTCAACAAGAAGAATTGTTTGAAATTCATACTATTGATAGTGCTTTTGATCGCTTGCTTCCCTTCATCAATAATCCATTTTTATCGGTTATTTTGTTTACGACAGAATTTGATCTGACATATAAATTAAACAAAAAAAGAGTGGTGAGTGTAACCGATCAAGCACCAACTTTTGGTAATGCGAATGAGGTTTTGTTGGGGTTTTTGAAGAAATAAAACTTCAATAATTTAAACTTATAGGGAAATTAATTTAGATCCAGTTAATTCAGATAATGATCCACTAAAAACACCTTGTAATTAAAAATATAAATTATGAAATCAATACTATCAGCACTACTAGTTATACTAAGTGGAATTATCATGGCACAAACTCCAATTTTAGATATTAACACAGATGATTATCCAAAAACAGAAAATGCATATTATAAAGACATTGATAGTTTTTATAATCAATTTGTAGGTACTTGGGTTTATGCGGATGCAACTAAAACAATACGGTTTAGATTCGTTAAAAAAGAAATGTTTTATAATCAATCAGTTAGAAATTATTATAAAGATTATTTAGTCGGTGAAATGCAATACATTGAAAATGGTGTTGTAAAAATTAATTCCTTGGAAAATGTATTATATAATCATTCGAGTATTTCTGATTATAGTTTATACAGTTTTGGAAAAATATATAATTATTTGTTTCCAAGATGTTTAGAATGTCCGGAAAACACGGAACGAATGGATATGAAATATAATGAACCATCCAATGATGATGTTAGTTTAGGAGCTGAATTTGTTATGCGTAGAGCGGATGAAAACGGAGTGCAAAAAATTAAAGTACAATATGTTTTTACCGAAAGTCCGTCTGGTCTTCAGTTTGATTTTGAAACGCCATCTACTACTACAGGTTTTACGATTCCGTATGGTGATTATACATTGGTGAAGGAAAATTAAAGAATAAAACGACTGATTAAGTAATGAATCAGTCGTTTTATTGTTATTGAATAGTTAATCCAAAACCATCTCCGGAATTTCTCCTTCCACAATCAACGTTCCTTCTGTAGCTTTGATAATTTCTTCAACAGAAACACCGGGAGCTCGTTCAAGAAGTTTGAATCCATTTGGGGTAACATCCATCACGGCCAATTCGGTGACAATTTTTTTAACGCAGCCCACACCCGTGAGTGGGAGTGTACAATTTTTTAAAACTTTTGATTCACCTGCTTTGTTCACGTGCATCATCGCAACAATGATATTTTCTGCGGAAGCAACTAAATCCATTGCTCCGCCCATTCCTTTGACCATTTTGCCGGGGATTTTCCAGTTGGCAATATCACCGTTTTCAGAAACTTCCATAGCTCCTAAAATGGTTAAATCTACTTTTTTACTTCGTATCATTCCAAAACTAAAAGCCGAATCAAAAAAGGAAGCTCCGGGCAACGTGGTAATGGTTTGTTTTCCTGCATTGATGATATCGGCATCTTCTTCGCCTTCAAATGGAAATGGTCCCATACCCAACACACCGTTTTCACTTTGAAATTCAACGGAAATATCATTGCGAACAAAATTGGCCACCAACGTCGGAATGCCGATTCCTAAATTTACGTAGTAACCATCTTTTACTTCTTTTGCAATTCGTTTTGCTATATCTTCTTTTGTTAACATACTTTTATTGGTTTATGCAGTTTTTTTAACTGAACACTAAAATCTGACCACTGTTTACTTCTTTCTAACTGTTCTTTGTTCAATTCTTTTTTCAAACTTTTCACCTTGAAAAATTCGGTTCACCATAATTCCCGGAATGTGAATTTGATTAGGGTCCAATGTTCCGGCGGGGACTAATTCTTCCACTTCGGCAATGGTAATTTTTGCTGCTCCGGCCATGCATGCATTGAAATTTCTGGCAGTTCCTTTAAAAATAAGGTTTCCGGCTTCGTCTCCTTTCCAAGCTTTTACGATGGCGAAATCGGCTTTGTATGCTTCTTCCATGATGTACATTTTTCCATTGAATTCGCGAGTTTCTTTCCCTTCGGCGACTTCGGTTCCATATCCTGCTGGTGTGAAAAAGGCCGGAATTCCGTGTTGAGCAGCTCGGCATTTTTCGGCTAATGTTCCTTGTGGAGTGAGTTCTACATCTAATTCTCCTGAAAGCATTTGGCGTTCGAATTCTGCATTTTCACCAACATAAGACGAAATCATTTTTTTGATTTGCTTTTTTTGAAGCAGTAATCCTAATCCAAAATCATCTACTCCGGCATTGTTGGAAATGCAAGTAAGATTAGAAACGCCCATTTTTACTAATTCGGCAATGCTGTTTTCCGGAATGCCACAAAGACCAAAACCTCCGAGCATAATGGTCATATTATCAGTGATTCCATCAAGAGCTTCTTGAACAGAATTTACTTTTCGTGTAATCATATCGTTTGTTTGTTTTCGAATTTTAAAGGTATAAAAAAATGGGCTTTTGGCAAAGTCCATTTTTTTATAATTGTTTTTATGTGAATTTTCTAAAAATTAAACTCGTCCAAATCCTGATCAAAGTCTAATGTGTCTTTTACTGTTTTCCAACAATCTACTTTTACGGTAATATTTTCCGGTCTTTCAAATGGATCTTTGGAAACGTTTAATTTTTTGTCTTTATAACATTTATCCATATAAATTCCCCAAATAGGCAAAGCCATTGTGGCTCCTTGTCCCATGGCAGTAGTGTTGAATCGTGCGGAACGGTCTTCACATCCTACCCAAACACCGGTGCATAAATTGGGTACAAATCCCATGAACCAACCATCGGAATTATTTTGTGTGGTTCCGGTTTTTCCGGCGATTGGATTGTCTAATTTATAATCATAGGTTCTAAATCCGGCTCTTCCTGCTCGAAGTCTAGTTCCGGTTCCGTCTTCGGTAACACCTTCCATTAACTTCACAACCGCATAAGCAATATCTTGACTAAGTACGTCGTGACTTTCAGGAATATTTTCATAAATAATGTTTCCGTTTTTATCTTCAATACGGGTAATCATCTGCGGTTTAATGTAAATTCCTTTGTTAGCAAACGTACTAAATGCCGCTACCATATCCTGAACGGTAATTTCTACTGCACCTAAACAAATGGATACTTGCTCCGGAATTTCTGCAGAAACGCCTAGTTTATGTGTTAAGTCAATAACCGCTTTTGGTCCGGTTCTGTCAATTAATTTGGCAGAAATGGTATTAATAGAATTTGCTAATGCTTTCTTTAAATTAATCATTCCACGGTATTTCCCATCGGAATTTCTTGGAGTCCAGTCGGCACTAACATTATGTCTTCCTCTTGGGATAGTGAAAGGTGAATCGATAATTGAATCGCAAGGCGACATATTTAATTGTTCAATTGCTGTGGCATAAACAAACGGTTTAAAAGTAGACCCTACTTGTCTGGCACCTTGTCCGGCATGGTCATATTGAAAATGTTTATAGTTGATTCCGCCCACCCAAGCTTTAACATGTCCGGTTTGAGGTTCCATCGATATCATTCCGCTTCGAAGGAAATGCTTATAATAGCGGATAGAGTCCATTGGTGTCATAATGGTATCGCGTTCGCCTTTCCAAGTAAAAACCCTCATGTCTGTCTTGATGTCAAACGATTTGATGATATCTTCTTCGCTTTTATCTTGAGCTTTCATCAATCGCCAACGTTCAGAAGTTTTCATGGCTCTTTTCAACAACTTTTCTGTTTCGTCGTCATTAATTTTATAAAAAGGAGCATTTTTATTTTTCTTTTGGGCTTTAAAAAATTCAACTTGAAGATTTTTTAAGTGCTCATGCACAGCATCTTCGGCATGTTTTTGCATACGCGAATCAATTGTGGTGTAAATTTTTAATCCGTCGTTATAAATATTATATTCTGAACCATCAGGCTTTTTGTTTTCTTTGACCCATTTTTTCATGTAATCGCGAAGGTATTCTCTAAAGTAAGTAGCAATTCCTTCTAGATGACCCTCTGGACTAAAATCTAAAACGATAGGCTTTTTTTCTAATTGTGCTTTTGCTTCCGGTTCTAAAAAGTTGTTTCTAACCATTTGAGCTAAAACAGTGTTTCTTCTATTGAAAACCAGTTCTTTTCTTTTTTCTCTAGTTGGATTATAAAGAGAGGGGTTTTTTAGCATTCCTACTAATAAAGCACTTTCTTCGATAGACAAGTCCTTTGGTTCTCTCCCAAAATAAACTTTAGCCGCCGATTTTATTCCCACAGCGGTATTTACAAAGTCGGCTCTGTTTAAATACAAAGCGATAATTTCGTTTTTTGTATATTGACGTTCTAGTTTGGTGGCAATAATCCATTCTTTCACCTTTTGAACTAACCTGAAAAGGATAAACTTAGAGCCTTCACCATGAAATAAAAGTTTTGCTAGTTGTTGTGAAATAGTACTTGCACCTCCATCTGCACCTAGTTTTACAGCTGCACCAAATAATCTTCTACCATCTATGCCCGAATGCTCATAAAAACGTTCGTCTTCGGTGGCAATTAAAGCATCAACAAGGTGTTTTGGCAATTCATCAAATGTTACTGGAGAACGGTTTTCACGGTAAAATTTACCCAAAACTACACCATCTGAAGAAATGATTTCGGTAGCCAAATTTGAGTCAGGATTCTCCAATTCGTCAAAACTTGGCATGGAGCCAAATAATCCGAAGTTGGCAAAAACAAAAAATAAAAATATACCAGCTAGTCCTATAAAAAATACTTTCCAGAATTTTTTTTGATAGTAAGCGATATCTTTCACGGACGAATTATTTTTCTTAGCCATATTATTCTGCTTTTTCTATTCGTAATCCAACATCAGTAACACCTTCGAGTACTTCGATGCCTTCAATTTTTCCTGATTTTCTCACCGCTTGTTGAATATAAATTTTGTAACTACCTGCTTTGGGAAACACAAAATTTTCTTTATAAAACAATTTATTATCTTTTGTATCGGTCAAACCTTTTCCCATTAAAGACCCGTCCGGTTCAGCCATTTTATATTCCAACGTGTCTACCATCGTTTTGCTGTTGGGCTGTTCCATTTCCACAATTAAAAACAAATTATTAAACGGGTAATTTTTGTTGTTCCGTATATTGATGTAAACATTATGTTTTGCAACGGTATCTTTTTGTTCTACCAAAAAAGTTACAATACTGTCTTTGTGCCATACTTTTCCAACTTTTTTATAGTCGTCAAAAAGTCTTTTTTTGTCACATGAAGTCACAATAATCAATAAAAAAACTAAAAACAGACTATTTCTTAGGGTCATTTTTAACAATTTTATTTGGTCTTCTTTTTTTGTTATTATTGTTGTTGTTCTTTCTTTTGGGTTGATCGAATCGGGTTAAACTCTCTTGGCCCATGGCGTTGTTGAAATCTTGTTTTGGTTCTGCAACAATTTCTAAGGCAAAATCCTCCAAAGAAGAAATTCTTTTACGCTGTTTATTTTCTGCTATAATTTCTTTCACTTGATCAATGTGAATGACATGCCAATTGGCAATATTATCCGCATAAGCAAACCACATTAGTCCTTTAAAAATGTCTTGTTTTTGACAGTAGGCAACACCTCTTTCAGTTTCAATTTTAGTGTCAAAATCCGGAAAATCTTTTAATGCATCCATGTAGGTATCCAGCTCATAGTTTAAGCAGCATTTGAGCTTCCCACATTGTCCCGCTAATTTTTGAGGGTTTAAAGAAAGTTGTTGGTAACGAGCTGCTGAGGTATTTACGCTTCTAAAATCGGTCAACCAAGTAGAACAACACAATTCCCTTCCGCACGAACCAATTCCGCCTAAACGAGCTGCCTCTTGACGAAAACCAACTTGTTTCATTTCTATTCTGGTCTTGAAAGTCTGAGCATATTCTTTAATTAATTGACGAAAATCCACTCGATCTTCGGCTGTATAATAAAAAGTAGCTTTAGAACCATCACCTTGAAATTCAATGTCAGAAATTTTCATTTGTAATTGAAGTTGAATAGCGATTTCTCTGGCTCTCACCTTCATCGGCTCTTCTTTTAACTGAACATCAGCCCAAATATCAATATCTCTTTGAGAAGCTTTTCGGTATACTTTTGTAATTTCGGCACTAGTGTGATTTACCCCTTTTTTCTTCATTTGAACTTTAACGAGTTCTCCAACGAGGGTCACAATTCCAATATCATGACCTGGCGAAGCTTCCGTAGCAACGATATCACCAATAAGCAATGATAGTTTTTCGGTGTTGCGATAGAATTCTTTTCGTCCATTTTTAAAACGTATTTCAACACAATCAAACACTTCTTGACCACTTGGCAAACTCATGTTGGCTAACCAATCAAAAACCGTTAATTTGTTGCAGCTATCGGTGCCGCAAGTCCCTTTATTTTGACATCCTTGGGGAGCACCACCGGTTTTGCTCCCTGTAGAACAGTTTGTACAAGCCATAATTTATATATATTTGGTCACGACTTTTAATCGGGACTACTGACATTAAACGTTAAGTTTGTAAAGATAGTATTTTTTTGATAGAACTAGAAAGTGGATTTAGTAGAAATAGCATTAAGCATAAAGCCCGTTTTAATAGAATAAAACAGGCTTTGAAAGTTTTAAAATTAAAAGATTAGTAGCTCATTATCTTAAACAATTTATCCGATAATCGTATTCTAAACGGAACTGCAAAAGTTAACTTATCTCCCGGTTTTGCCGTTGTGTTTTCTTTTCCATTGATAAACATCGTTTCCAATACCAATTCCTGATTTCCTGTGGTTGGACCTGAAATCAAAATTTTGTCTCCTGTTTTTAATTCTTGGTTTTCAACTAAAAATAAGCCAACTTGTGCTTTGGTGTAGTAATGTTCAGCTTTCCCCACCAATACTTTTTTCTGTTTGATGCGTTCGCGAATGGGTTTTGGTTTTTCAACTGTAGCCAATGAAACATCGCTTAATTCACCCGAATGTTTGAATTTCAAAGCGTCCGATTTTCCTTTTTTGAAAATCATATTTCCTTTTTGAATACCGCGACGTAATTTTACTTGTTCCGCTAATGGTAAATGAATGACTTCCTGACATTCAACGGAACAACAATTCTCCATTTTTTCTTGGCATTCATCACATTGAATAAACAATAAATGGCACCCATCATTTACACAATTGGTATGATTATCGCACGGTTCTCCGCATTGATGGCATTGCGAAACAATATCATTCGTGATTCGTTCACCTAAACGATGATCGAATACAAAGTTCTTTCCAATGAATTTACTTTGTAAACCTTCTTGCTCAATTTGACGAGCATATTCAATAATTCCGCCTTCTAACTGATAAACATTTTTAAAACCTTTGTGTTTAAAAAAAGCACTCGCTTTTTCGCATCGAATTCCTCCCGTGCAATACATCAACAGATTTTTATCTTCTTTGAAATCTTTTAACTGCTCTTCAATGATGGGAAGCGATTCTCTAAATGTATCCACATCCGGCGTAATGGCTCCTTTAAAATGACCAATTTCACTTTCGTAATGATTTCTAAAATCAACAACAATGGTGTTTGGCTCTTCTAATAATTGATTGAACTCTTTTGCTTTTAAGTGAATTCCTTTGTTGGTTGCATCAAAAGAAGCATCGTCGAGTCCGTCTGCCACAATTTTATGTCTCACTTTTATCGTTAATTTCAAAAAGGAATGATCGTCTTGTTCACGAGCAACATTAAGCCTAATTCCTTTCATAAAATCATATTGTTCAATCGTATCTTTAAATTCATAAAAATAATCTGCCGGCAACGAAAGTTGGGCATTAATTCCTTCGTGAGCCACATAAATTCTCCCCAAGACATCCAACGGATTCCAGGCTAAGAACAAATCATCTCTAAATTTTTTAGGGTCTTCAATTTTGGCGTAGGCATAAAAAGACAACGTAAGTCGTTGTTTGCCGGCTTGATCAATAAGCTCGGCTCGTTCTTCTGCCCTCATCGTGTTATACAGTTGCATGCTATAAACGTTTTTGGGTTAATACAATAAGATGAATTCTAAATGGAAGAATTCGATGCAAAAATAAACATTTTAGATTAAATATAAATAGTAGGGTTTTTATTTAATCATTTGTTTTCTAAAATAAAAACTATATATATTTGTTTAACCTAATTAATTGATTTTATGAACAGACGTAATTTTTTAAAGAATTCCGGGAAGGTTATACTAGTAAGTTCCGCTTTAGTAATCACGGGAAGTTTAGTTGCTTCATGTTCGTCAGACAGTGATGATTCTTATGATGACGGTTATTATGACGATGGATACTACGATGACGGCTACTACGACGATGGCTATTACGACGATGGCTATTACGACGATGGCTATTATGATGATGGTTACTACGATGATGGCTATTATGATGATTAATCTTCTATAACTATTCATTGAAGAAAATACTTTTTTTACATGATACCGACACCTCATTAAAACGTGGTGCCGAGTTAACTATAACCCAACTGGTGGCTCTTGGCAATCAATTGGGTTACTTTGTTGAAGTGGATTTGTTGACTGATTTTGAAGTAACAAAAAGTAGAATTCAGCAGTCAGACTTAATTGTTTTAAATAATACATCACGATGCCGGTTTGAAAAAAAATTACTTCATTATTTAGTTGATAAAAAAGTAAATTACATCAAAATTGAATTTGATTATAATTTTTGCATCCGAAGAAATATTTTATGCACTGTTGACAGAGGAATCAGAAATTGTTGCGACAACGAAAAATACCATTTGTACCATCAAGTTTTTGGCAATGCAAAGTTGAATGCATTTCAATCTCCCAAACATTTTGAAGATCATTTTGCTTTTTATGGAGAATCTGTTGCCAATAAAATTGTCATGCCACCCACGGTTGAGGTTGATAATTTGCATATTTCGGATCGTAAAAACGAAACAGTTATACCTTTTTTTGGTGATTTAAGTTATTTGAAAGGTGGAGAAGCTTTGTTGGATTATGCCATTGAAAATCCACAATTTACTTTTCAAGTGTATGGGAAAAATGAGTTGAGAAGAGAATTGCCTTCTAATGTTATTTTGAATGATTATATTCCAAATGAAGAAGTTCTACAAATTCTTGGTCAATCAAAGTACTTTTTCTGCAAACCGGTTTGGCCGGAACCATCCGGAAGATTGGCAGCCGAAGCTTTTTTGTCGGGTTGCCAAATGATTACGAACGACAGAGTAGGAACATGGTCTTTCGATTTTTATCCCAACGATAAGGAAAGAGCCAAACAGGAAATGAAAGAAACGCCACAACTATTTTGGGACAATGTAATTCGAATTTTAAACCAAAATGAAAGCGAAAATGTTTCCGATTTAGGTCATGTTTTGGTTTATAAAAGTTATGGCGGTTTGGGCGATATTTTCTTTTGTTTGCCCAGTTTAATCAATTTAAAAGAAGTTTCTAAATCGGTGAGTTTTGCGGTTCATCCTAGATTAGTTTCTTTCTTTACGAGGTATTTTAAAGAGATTGCGATTGTTGATGAAGAAAAAATCAAAGAAAAAGAATTCGATTTTGATAAAATTATTGAATTAGGAAATTATCCTGCTTTCCGTGGTTATGATTGGCCAAATGCGGTCAAATATTCAACACATAAAAAAGTAAAACAACATTCCATTCAGCATCACATTGACGGATTAGCAAAGTTTCATAAAAATTATTCTAACGAAAACAAAGGTTATCCCTATTTTGAAAGAGATACCGATTATGAAAATCCGTATTACACCGTTCATCCCGGTGCCGGTTTTTTATTAAAAATATGGCCAACGGAAAGTTATGCTAAATTAATTGAGGAGTTACATCATCTATTTCCAAAACTAAAATGTAAAATTATTTTGGGGAAAGAAGATCCAAATCCTGCTGATTTTTTCACGAAAGAAATGCCTCATATCGAGTATGTTACCGGAGGTTTAGATGATATTGGAAAAGCCATGGAATCCGCATTTTTCCATATTGGAAACGATGCCGGAATCACGCACGTAGCCGGAGCATTTAACGTTCCGACCGTTGGAATTTACGGCCCAACCGGACCTGGTTCTTGGGGCAGTTTTGCCAAGTTTAATGAAATTATCTGGGGAAAAAAAGGCAATTGCGAGTTGCGTTGCAACTATGATGTTATTATCAATTGTCCGGATCGGGTTTGTTTGTCTTCCACAACGGTTCCACGTGTTTTAAATGCCTTGTATTCACTTTTGCAGAAAGCTTACGAAGAAATTGCTTTCGATTTAAAGGTGAATCCGCTTTTAGAAGTTGATTTTTCTGAAAAAGATTGTTTACTTAAAATCAATCAAAATGAATTATTGATTGAATACCGCGACTTATCAATGAAAAATTCCGTCGAAGAAATTTTAAAAGGAAATTTTAAAGAGAATTATTCAGAAGAAGAAGAATCGCTTATTCACGTTTTTATTGAACAAAAGGTGCTTTTTTGCATTCCTGAATTTAAATAATTTAACCCATGAAAAGAGAGTTATTCTCTTGTAAAAACAACTCTCTTTTCATGGGTGATCAATTTTTTACTAATTGACAACTATCACACAACCGCCATTAGCACATTCCACCGTTTGGGGAGGTTGAACAACCGCACAGTCCGAAACTGCATTCGTTTGAATATTGTATTCCAAGTTTAATTGATTATAACTTTCAACCATTACCTCTAATTCGTTTAAGTTTATGGAGGAAGGGAAAGTTAAATACTCAACAGGGCCACCACAAGGTTTTACGCCAAATGTAATTGTGTTGCAGTTTTCGGAGTTGTAACATTCAAAACTAGCGATGTAATCAATAATTTCTTGTTTTTTGAAACTTAGTTGTTCTGATGTAATAGGATCAGAATTATTGTCATCACACTGAAAACTTTGAAGCAACAAGGCCAATACAAATAATTTTAAAATAAATTTCATAGCTTTTTTTATTGGTTAACATATGTAGGATGAAATATTTTTTCAAAGGTTGCGTTTTTAGTTGAAATAAAAAATCCTTTCAAATTTACATCTGAAAGGATTTAATTTTTATAAAATAGAGTTTAACAAAACTCGTTATAAGCATCTTTTAAATTCTCTGCAATCATTTCTGCAGGGCGACCTTCAATATGGTGGCGTTCCAACATGTGAACCAATTCACCATCTTTAAACAAAGCCATGCTTGGCGACGATGGAGGAAAAGGAAACATGTGTTGTCTCGCGGCATCAACAGCATCTTTATCAACACCTGCAAAAACAGTCACTAATTGATCCGGTTTTTTAGCACCGTCTAAACTCATTTTTGCTCCCGGTCTTGCATTTCTGGCAGCGCATCCGCAAACCGAATTCACAACTACCAAGGTTGTTCCTTTTTGTGAAATTGCATTTTCCACCGCTTCTGCACTATGTAATTCTTGAAAACCTACTTCCGATAATTCGGCTCTCATTGGTTTTACCATTTCTTCTGGATACATATTATTTTTGATTATTAGATTTTTAGATTTTTGTATTCTCGGTTTCTCAGCATGCAAAGTTAGTAAGAAATCATTTTGATTGGATGATTTGAATCATAAAGATTTGTTATGGTTTGATAAGCAATTAGGTTACAAAATCAAGATAATTTTCTGGTGTAATAATATTTATTTCCGCCTCAGGATAGTTGGATGTAAATGTTTTTGTTGTTTTGTGATTCTTTTTGCTGTTCCATTTGAACTCGTAGGCAAAAAGATTACCGTTTTTTTCTTCCAAATAATCTATTTCCTGTTGTGCTTTCGTTCGCCAAAAATAGGTGTTACAGTAATTTTTATTATACACGTTTCTTTTCATTCGTTCCGCAATTAAATAATTTTCCCACAAAGCTCCAACATCTTGTCTTATTGCAATTGACGAAAAATTATTAATCATTGCATTCCTGATTCCGTTGTCGTAAAAATAAATTTTCCTGGAAAATTTCAATTCATTTCGCAAATTTCTACTAAAACTGTTTAATTTAAAAATAACGAAAGATTGTTCTAACAAATCTATATAGCGTTCAACTGTTTTGCTATCTAAACCTACTAAACCTGCAATTTCATTATACGATACTTGAGAACCTACTTGCAAAGCTAATGCTTGAAGTAATTTTACTAATTTTTCTGGTTTTTTAATTCCGTCTAACATCAAAATATCCTTAAAAAGATAACTGTCAGCTAAGTTTTTCAACAAATCTATTTCGTCTCCTTGGTTGTTTACAACATCCGGATAATAGCCGTAAATTAATCGATGTTGAAGTAGTCTGTTTTCATTTAAAACACCATATTGATTTATGAGCTCTTTAGTGGAAAATGGGAATAACTTATATTCCAGTTTTCTCCCTGTTAAAGGTTCGTTGGTTTTGTTTCTTAATTCAAAAGCGGAAGATCCTGTGGCAATTATTTTGATTTCAGGATAATTATCATGCACTAATTTGATGGTTAGTCCAATATCATCTATACGTTGAGCTTCGTCAATTATCACCGTTTTGTGGTTTCCAATTAATGCTTTTAAACTGATGGAAGATTGGTTTTGAAGCATCATCCGCACATCACTTTCATCTCCATTTAGCCAAAGTACGCTTTCTTCAGGTCCTATTAGTTTTTTTAATAAGGTTGTTTTTCCGGTTTGTCTAGCACCAAACAACAGAATTACTTTGTGTTTAAGCAAACTTTTTTGCACTGTTTCAAAAAGCTCTCTTTCAATACTCATGACTTCTTTTTTGAAAACAAATGTACTAAATTTGTATTAAAACACTCAAAAGTTATGTTTTTTTTGGATTCAAATCCTCAAAAGTTATGTTTTTTTTGGATTCAAATCCTTAAAAGTTATGTTTTATAACAAATCAGTTCCTATTTTTAAACCAATAAATATCGTTCTTGGTCGAGATGGGCCGTAAATATAACTCGCATCTCTATTCACACCCTGGTCAAAATCATTTTGATATTGATTAAAAATATTCTGAATTCCACCACTCAATTGAAGGTGCATTTTTTCTTTTACCACAAATGTATACGATGATTTTAAATTGACTTCATAAAAATCTCCGGTGGTTTCCAAACGATCGTCGGCGATAAATCCGGCATAATGTTGAGCATACATTTTTCCGGTGTAAACCACAGAAATATTGTTTTGAAATGCTTTTTTAGGTGAAAAAGTTGCCATCATATTGCCATACACATTTGGTGAACGAAAGAAATTTCGATTCGTATTCGTCAAATTTTCACTCCATTGAACCGGTTCGTCATACAACGCTTTTTGAATCGTTGCTCCGGCTTGAAACTGCCATTTTTGTCCCGGAGCATATTTTGCTTCTAAATTAATTCCGTAAACATCAGCCCCTTTTCCATTGCGTTTTTCCCAGATCGTTTCTGATAGTTGTTCTAATACAAACGGGTCGTTTAATCGCGTGTAAAATGCTTCAAAGGTTAATCCGGCTTCTGAATTGGGTGAGATTTTACTCCAATCTAACGAAGTTAAAAAAGAATGGGATGTTTCCGATTCTAATCCGTCCGCTAATTCAACTAAAGCGACTTCTCCGGCGGCAATTCGGGCATGAATATCTTCCGAGAAAACTTGTGGAGCTCTAAAACCTTTGGCATAACTGTTTCGCCATTGCAAATTTTCTTTAAAATTATAGAGAATGTTCAGTCTTGGATTAAAAATCACGGCTTCATCGGCAGCATTGTGAAAATCGGCACGCAATCCGCCTAAAACTTTCAGTTTTTCATTGACTTTCCACTCTTGCTGAGCATAAATCCCTAAAATATCCAAGGTCTGATTTACAAACGCATTATAACCCGGTTTTTCATCCACCATTTTTTCTTTTTTATATTCTGTTCCTGCTGTCAACGTGGCCGATCCGCCAAAAAAAGATTCTTGTTTTCGATTGTATTGAGCACCACCAATAAATGTAATTACTTCTGTATTTCCATAACCGCGAATACTTTCTTCATAATCGATATTGCCAAATTCATCATCGGCTCGACCGCCATAAAAATTGTCGTTTTTAGATTGTTGGGTGTTGATGTAAACAGCATATTTATTCTTTTCATTTTCAGAATAATTCTCGAATGTGAGTCCGCCACCCACCATTTTGGATGTAATTTGTTCTGTGGTAAGAGCTTCAAAGGGTTGCAAATCAAAATTATTTTCGCCACCACGTCTGAATTCGTTTATCGTATGAAAATCGGCAGTAATTTTACTTCTTTCAAACGGACGGTAAAACGATTTGAATCCGAATGTTTGGTTTTGCATCGTGGTGATTTCTGTAAAATTATCATCATTTGCATCAAAAGCACCACGGTCACGAAGCATCGCAAAAAGTTGAATACCATGGTTTAAATCATCTGACAAGACTGTTCCGTTTAAAGTCAACGCTTTATCCGGTACTTTTCCGTCAATCAAACCCAAATGCGAATTAATCTCAAAAGAATCTTCAATAGGATCTTTGGTAATGATATTGATGGTACCTGCAATCGCGTTTGATCCATATAACGATGAACCGCCACCACGAACCACTTCAATACGTTCGATCATATTAGTCGGAATTTGATCCAATCCATACACACCATTTAAAGCAGAAAAAATGGGTCGACTATCCATTAAAATTTGAGAATAGGCTCCATCTAAACCGTTCATTCGAACTTGTGTAAATCCACAATTCTGGCAATTGGTTTCCATTCGCAATCCGGGTTGAAAGCTCAAACCTTCGGATAAGCTAATGGCTTGGGCTTTTTGTAAAACCTCCGAATTGGTAACGGTTACAATCACCGGAGCTTCCGTTCTTTTCTGCAATCCGCGAGTGGCTGAGACAACCACCTGATTCAGTCCGAAAACACTTTCTTCTAAATTAAAATCCAAATGAATTTTTCCACCGGATGTAACATTAATATTTTTTTCCTGGTTCTTAAAACCAATCGCTTGCACAATGATGGTCTGCTTTCCGGACGGAACTTCAATCGAATAATTTCCGTTTTCATCAGAGGAAGTTCCTGTTGTTGCATTCTTTAATAGAATGCTTGCAAACGGAACCGCTTGACCTTCAGATAAAACATGACCCACAACGGTTCCTTTTTCTTGACCTTGTGAAAATAGTGTAAATGATAATGTGACTAAGAGGAGAATTTTTTTCATACCAAAAAATAAATTTAGACAAAACTAAAAATTATTTTACTCATATCAAATTATCTTAGTATATTTGTTTTAAATTAATTGAATTTATGACCTATTCGGAAGAAAATTATATCAAGGTAATTTATCATTTATCGTTGGTTTCGCCCAAAGGAATCAACACGAATGCGATTGCCGGAATGATTGAAAGTAAGGCTTCTTCGGTAACGGATATGGTTAAGAAATTAGCCGAAAAAGAATTGGTTGATTACCAGAAATACCAAGGTGTGACGCTCACTCAAAAGGGACTTCATGCGGCGAAAATGATTGTGCGAAAACACAGATTGTGGGAAGTTTTTTTGGTTGAAAAATTAGATTTTACATGGGATGAAGTGCATGCTTTGGCAGAGGAATTGGAGCACATTAAATCGGAGAAATTAATCAACCGGTTGGATGAATTTTTAGGCTTCCCTAAAGAAGATCCGCACGGCGACCCGATTCCGGATCGATATGGACAGATGATAAAAGTGGAAAAACAATTACTTTCTGAAGTGGGTTTGAACAAAAAAGTGATGTGTTTGGGTGTAAAAGATAGTTCGCCTAGTTTTTTGCAATATTTAGATAAACATCAAATTTCGTTAGGGTCGGAAATTGAAATTATCAATAAAGAAGCCTTTGATATGTCGTTGACTATTTTAATGAATGGGAAAGAGATTTTAATTTCGAATAAAATTGCCGGTAATTTATTTGTAAAAGTAATATAATATGTTTGATAGCATTGTTGCCTACTTATCGAGTATTGATCCTATTTTAGCGGCTTTGTATGCCACTTTATTCACTTGGTTTTTAACCGCTTTAGGCTCATCAGTTGTTTTCTTTTTTAAGACAATGAATCGTGCCGCCTTAGACGGAATGCTTGGTTTTACAGGCGGAGTGATGGTTGCTGCGAGTTATTGGAGTTTGCTTGCGCCTGCCATCGAAATGTCGGAAGGAGAAGGTTTTGTAAAAGTAATGCCGGCCGCGGTTGGTTTTCTACTAGGAGCTTTTTTCTTATTTGGTTTGGATAAAGTTTTACCTCATTTACATATCAATTTTAAAGAAACAGAAGGTGTAAAATCACCCTGGCAAAAAACAACACTTTTGGTTTTGGCTATCACGTTACACAATATTCCGGAAGGGTTGGCGGTTGGTGTTTTATTTGGTGGTGTTGCTGCCGGAATTCCCGAAGCATCGATTGCCGGAGCTACGATTTTAGCGATTGGCATTGGAATTCAAAATTTTCCGGAAGGAATTGCCGTTTCGATGCCGTTGCGACGAATGGGAATGAGTAGAAAGAAAAGTTTTTTGTACGGACAATCGTCTGCTTTAGTTGAACCGATTGCCGGCGTTTTGGGAGCGGTTGCGGTTACTTTTTTTACACCAATTTTGCCTTATGCTTTAGCCTTTGCTGCCGGAGCGATGATTTTTGTGGTGGTGGAAGAAGTAATTCCGGAAACACAACAAGACAAACATACAGATATTGCTACTTTAGGATTCATTGGTGGATTTGTGGTCATGATGAGTTTGGATGTGGCGTTGGGAAGTTAACGACAACCACAATCATCGCTACCGCAATTCTTCTTCGATTTTTTTTTACCAAAAAAATGAAAATAGAGCACAGCGATGGCAATTCCTAAAATGATAAATGCGATTATTTCTTGAAAATCAATCATACTACAAAGATAAAAGGTTCTCCATTAAAAACAGAGAACCTTTAACAAACAAATATAAAACACTTTTAAAATTGTGCTGTAATTCCGAAATGGATTCCGAATGGCATTCCCGGACGGAGCCCGGCTGGCACTCTTGAAACAGCGTATTCTTTATCTAAAATATTCACGATATTACTCATTAAACTTACTTTTTCCGTTAAATGATATTTGGCCGAAGCATCTACAATAAAATTGCTTTTTACCAATTCATTTTCTGGGATCGAACCTTGTCCGGCAATCGTTCTAAACTGATCATTGTATTTTCCGCTTATGGAAACATTGAATTTTTTGTGATCTAATCCTGCAATGATAGAAAATTGATTTTTGGCGATGTATGGAATTTCGTCACCCATTTCGATTGTTCCCCACGCTTCAGTTCCACTTGTGAAATTGTTTTTTAATTCAGTGTCGGTATAGGTGTAGCTAATGGTAATGGGTAATTTAAATTTAGAATTTTCATCATTTAAAACATCATACGAAACCAAAACTTCCAAACCTTGCACTTGTGCTGCTCCGGCATTAAACAAATCGCCTGTTCCGGTTCCACCAGCTGCATTCGTATCGGCACCTTGCAATCGGTTGAAATCATTATAAAAAGCGATAATTTCTCCAGATAATGCTTTTTTAGTGAATCGGAAGCCGGCCTCATAATTCATGCTGCTTTCTCCCTTGTCTTCTTCATTTACACCTGGAGGAGAAAATCCTTTATGTAAACTAGTAAATGCAGAGTAATTATCATTAAACTTATATAAAATACCTAAACCGGGAATGAATTCTTCGGTTCTGTTTTGTCTGCGATTTAAGTTTGTTCCGGTTCGGTCTAAATCGGCTGTTCCATAATTCAAACTGCGACGAATGATGTTTTCATATCTCATTCCCGGTGAGAACGTAAATTTTTTGTACGTTAAATTATATAAAACGTGAGCAGAAACCGCTTCGGCACTTTCAACACGGTTATCTTGTGTTCCGGGAGTTCCGGCAACCGTTCTGAATAAGGCATTGTTTTCGATTTTATAACGGTCATCCCACTGAAAACGGTCTTCACTATCTAAATGATAACGAACACCAAAATCAATATCGTGTGTAACTACATTACTGTTAAGTTTGAAATTAACCACCGTTTGAATCCCTTCGGCTAAGTATACACGATTATTATTTCGCATTCTCAATGCGTTATCAGCGGTATTAACTGCTCCTGTTATAATGTCATAACCTGCTTGATTAGTTTCTGGATTATCTAAAATAGAGGCTAAAGAAACAGTTGAACCGCCTACATTGACATCGTGTAATTTATACCAATTTCGTTTAAAATTATTGCGGTAGGCTTTAGTAGTGATGGTCAAATAATCAACCGGAATAAATAAATGCGTTAACATTAATTGGTCGTGTTTCGTATCGATTTTATCTGCTTCGGAAGACAAATAACGACGGTAAGGGTTGTTATCAAAATCAGCTTGCGTTAATCCTAAATAGGTTTCATCTGAAAACTCATTTGATAGCTGAGCTTTCAACGTTAAAGATTGAAACATTTTTGCTTCGGGACTTGTGTTCACTCTAAATTTGGCCACATAATCATTTCCGTTGAAACCTGTTGTGTTGTTGCTAAAATCAATTTTTTTGAATCCTTCCGAATTTCTATTGTTATATTCTACCAAATAACCAAAGTTATTAAAGTTGTCACCAACATTTACATAGGTGTTTCTAGTGTTAAAACTTCCCATTGAAGCCACTACTTTTCCCGAAAATTGCGATGGAATTTGGTTTGAAACCATATTGATCGCACCGCCGGTTGTATAAGGACCGTATTGAATTTGGCTTCCACCTTTTAAAATCTCAAAACTTTGAATTCTATTTACAGTAGGAAAATAGTAGGCTGCCGGAGCAGAATAAGGAGCTGGTGCAATTAAAATACCATCTTCCATTAACGTTATTTTTGAAGCTCTTGACGGACTTGTACCTCTTAATCCAATGCTTGGACGAAGTCCGAAACCTTCTTCTTCTACCACATTCACACCCGGAACAGTTCTCAAAATCCTATTGATATCTGAATAATTGAAGGTTTTTAATTCTTCTGGAGAAATAAAATAGGTTGAACCGGCTCTATTTTTTGCTTTGAATTTGCTTCCTACCAAAACATCGGCATTAACTGTAACACCTTCTAATCTTCTAACAGTGTCATTTAAAGCTAAATCCTCTTGTGATTCTGAATTTTGAGCAAAAGAAAAGCTTGATAAAGCAAGCAATAAAAGGGAAACAATATTTTTCATTTTTGTTATTTAGAATTAATCTACGTTGCAAAAGTAATTATAGTTTTTATTTAGACAAAATATAAATAATAAATATTTTCAACTTTTTTTAACCTGTTGAAAATGAATAAATAGTGTTTTTAGTTTCTTTTAAAGAAACCCTAAAACCCATTGATTGAGTTGTTCAAATTTTAACAAAATAGGTAGAAAATGTGCAATGAACGATAGGGGCGAAGTTATACTTTTGGCAAATAATAAGGGAATGACTCTTTTATTGTAGAAAAAACTAAATAACTTAAAAAAACCTAATACCATGAAAAAAGCATTATTTATCTTAGGAATTATTTTAACATTTGCTACAACTACAGTTTCTTGTACTACAGACGATATGGAAATGGAAACACAAGGAAATACAACTATTACAGAAAACAACGATCAAACTAACATTGATCCGAAAAAAGGAAATTAATTAATTGGTTTTGAAGTAATACGTCGAAAAGTAGCTGTAAAGGCTACTTTTTTTTGTTTAAAAAAGTACCTTTGTTACAATTCAAGTAAAAATTATGACAAAGTACCTCGCGATAAGTGTACTGCTACTTTTTTTATACGCCTGCAATAAAAAAGAACACTATTTACAGGGTTATGACAAAATAGATAGTTTAATAACAACTGTTAAGAATCAAAATTCCTATTCTGCTGAGGTAAACGGAATGTTGTCTGACGCTTACACGCTTTTAAATGAAAAGCCAAACGATTCGATAAAGCGACTTTACATGCTAAAATTATCTGATCAATATTATAATTTTGGTTTAAAAGACGATTACCTTAGGGTATGTAAACTCAATTTAGAGTTGTCTTTAAAGGCAAAAGACAGTTTGCGTTTAGGAATTATTTACAATGACATAGCTGATTATTACAGAGGGAAATCATTTAACGATACGGCTTATATCTTTTATAATAAATCGCTCCATTTTCTCGATAAGAATAATTTTGAAAAACGTGGACGAGCCATTCTGAATAAAGCTTATTTGTTACGTTTTGAAAATAGTTTAGTTGAAAGTGAAATTCAAACCATTAAAGCCCTGGAGGCAGCTAAACAATCAGGTAATAAACGATTAATCTACGATTGTTTAAACAATTTAGGAATTATCAACAACGATATAAAGAACTACGATTTAGCCTTAGATTATCATCAACAAGCACTAGAACAATTAAATAAACTTAAAAGTGATCCTCAATATTTTATTTTGGTGGCTCAAACAAAAAATAATATGGCGGTTTGCTATCATCGATTGCAAAATAACAGCAAGGCCATTACACTTTTACATGAGGCAACGAGTTCCAAAAATTTAAAAAACGAGAGTATCCTTTTATATGCCGTTTTAATTGATAATTTAACTTATTACAGATTCAAATCAAATCAAGAAGTTAGACAAGAAGATTTTGATCTTCCGTTAAAAATTAGAGATAGTTTAGACAATAAATTAGGTGTAATTGTGAGCAACACCCGAAAAGGAGAGTATTTTTTGAGTCAAAATGATACTGCCAAAAGTGTTTCTTATTTTTTGAAAGCAAAAGAAATCGCAAAAGACATTAAAAGTCATCGTGATGAATTATTGCTTTTAAATTTTTTAGCCGAAGCAGAACCGGATAAAAGACTTTTTTACAAAGAAAAATATATTCAACTTAGTGATAGTTTAATGGAATCTGAACGAGCAGTGCGAAATAAATTCACACGCATTGAGTATGAAACAGACGAAATTATTCAGCAAAAAGAAGTCTTAGCAAAGCAGCAACAATTTATTGTATTAACATCTATTTCAATCATTTTACTTCTCATATTAACCTATATTATTTTCCGGCAGAAAGCCAAGCAAAAGGAATTGCTATTGATTCAGGAACAACAAAAAAGTAATGAAGAAGTGTATCAATTGATGATTGATCAGCATCATAAGGTAGAAGAAGGTCGGGCTTTGGAGAAAAATAGAATTTCGCTTGAACTTCACGACGGAACTTTGAGTATGTTGGCCGGAATACGCTTCAATTTATATGGATTTCAAACGGAGGAAAATGCAGAAATAAATGAAAAATTCCTAAACCAAGTTGATCAAATCAAAACGGTTGAAAAAGAAATTAGAAACATTGCTCATGATCTGAAAAATAATTTATTTATAAAAAAAGAAAGTTTTTTAATGCTTTTAAATGATTTTATTGAGGACCAAAAAATAATTTCAAAAATAAATTATGAATTGCAAATTGATTCAGAAATTGAATGGGAAAGCCTTAGTCAATCGTTAAAAATAAATTTTTTCAGAATAATTCAAGAAGGTGTTTACAATAGCCAAAAGTATGCTCAAGCAAAAAACATTTCGATTTCTATTCAACTCAGCAAAAAAAATATGGAACTTTGTGTAAAAGACGATGGTGTAGGGTTTAATTCAGAGGCAAAAACAAAAGGAATCGGTTTAGAAAACATCAAACAAAGGGTTTCTGCTATGGAGGGCTTTGTTAAAATAAAATCAATCAATCAAATCGGAACGCAAATTATTTGTAAAATACCATTTCACTATGAATATCAAAATATTGATGATAGATGATCATCCGCTTATTCTAGAAGGTTACAAAACAACTTTAGCTCAAAATAAGTTAGGAATAACACTTTTAGCCAGAACCATAACTTCACTGGAAGAAGGGTATAATTTAGCTCAAAACAAAGCAGAATTAGCACAATACTCTATTTGTTTTATTGACAGGAATATGCCACCTTTTCTTGAAAAAGATATTGAAAACGGCGAAGATTTAGCGGTTTTACTCAAAGCCACAAATCCAGATTTAAAGATTGTTATTTTGACTTCTCACGACGAGCCGATCTTGCTTTATGAATTAAAAAACAGGCTCCAGCCAGAAGGAATTTTAGTCAAAAGTGATTTGGATTACAGAAGTATGCAAGATGCTTTTCAAAAAATTGTTGATGGGAATTATTACTATAGCCAAGTGGCGAGGCAAGGTTTTGATACGATTAAAAAACACTTAAATATTTTTGATCAAACCGATCGTAAAATAATATTATTGCTTTCACAGGGCCTACGAACAAAAACGTTGCCTGAATCGTTAAGTATAACACTTAGTGCAATTAACAGTAGAAAGAAAATAATAAAAGATAAATTAGGAGTGCCACATGGTGATGACGAAGCAATTGTAAAAGCAGCCAGAAGAGTTGGTCTTTTATAATTAATTTAAGAGGGCCATCCCACTATAAATAAACAAAACTTCCCAATAAACAGGAAGCTTTATTTCAAACTAACGTAAAAACCAATTTTTTTAAAGAAATTAGTTATGATTCATCTTTTGTGGTTTTAATCAATCCTATTCCTGAGACAAAAAACACCAATCCCAAAATGCCATAAACTAATGCTGTTTTGAGTGTCTGATTGTTTTCGCCTAGGGTAACTGTTAAATAAGCTGTATAAATTAGCCCTGCTATTCCTAGTATTGTTAGAATTGTTCCAAAAATTCTTTTTAAGTTCATGCGTTTTGGATTTAGTTGTTTTAAACAGTTATATTACTCAATGAATCAAATAATCCAAATACTTTTAGTAACCAGATTATTACTGCAATTACTACAACTAAATTAAAAATACTCTTAATTTTTTTATCCATTGGGATATAGGTATTTACCACCCAAAGTAAAAACCCAACGATAATCAATACAATTAAAATGTTTAGAATCGGCATGTTTCTTTTTTTTAAAATTAGACTTCAAAGATATAGTCAGAAGTATCAATTACATTTATAAAACTATGGGCAAAAGTTGTATAATTCCCATGGATATAGCATTTGATTTTAAAAAAGAATAAATTTGGGTATTTAATCTAACAATTGAAAAGCAACAAACGCCACTAAATAGGCAAATCCACTCATTACAAAAAGTTGAATCATGGGCCATTTCCAAGAGTTGGTTTCTTTTTTAACCACAGCCAACGTACTCATGCATTGCATAGCAAAAGCATAAAAAAGAAGAAGTGAAATTCCCGAAGCAAAGGTATAAATTGGTTTTCCGGACGCTGGATGAACTTCTGCTCTCATGCGTTTTTTAATGGTATTTTCTTCTTCATCGTGACTGCCAACGCTATAAATAGTAGCCATTGTTCCCACAAAAACCTCTCTTGCAGCAAAAGAGGCAACGATTCCAATTCCAATTTTCCAATCGTAACCAAGAGGCTTAATCACGGGTTCAATTGATTTTCCGATTATTCCGATATAAGAGTTTTCTAACTTATACGATGCAATTTTATCTTGCAAATCATCTTCTGCTAATGATTGATTTTGTGGTTCGGATGCAATATTTTTTTCAGCATTTGCAAAATTATCCGTCGGTCCATACGAAGCCATAAACCATAAAATAATTGATAATGAAACAATTATTTTTCCTGCTCCAAAAACAAAAGCTTTTGTTTTTTCAATTACATTCAAACCAACATTTTTGTAATAAGGAATTTTGTAGTTAGGCATTTCAATCACAAAAAAACTCTTGGATTTAAATTGTAGAATTTTGTTCAAAATCATAGCAGAGATAATTGCCATAAAAAACCCAAGCAAATATAAAAGCATTAAAGTCAGCCCTTGCAAGTTTAAAAACCCAAGAATTCTTTTATCCGGAATAATCAAGGCTATTAAAATTGTATATACCGGAATTCTTGCCGCACAAGTGGTAAACGGCGTAACTAAAATAGTAATTAATCGTTCTTTCCAATTTTCAATATTTCGTGTAGCCATAATAGCCGGAATAGCACACGCAGTTCCCGAAATTAAAGGCACAACACTTTTTCCGCTCAGGCCAAAACGACGCATGGTTTTGTCCATTAAAAAAACAACGCGACTCATATAGCCACTTTCTTCCAGCAACGAAATAAAGAGAAATAAAAACGCAATTTGCGGAATAAAAATAACCACACCACTAATTCCAGGAATTACTCCTTGAGCTATCAAATCATTTAGTTTTCCTGCAGGTAAATGTTCGCTAATCCATGTGCTCAAAGAGGCAAACGATTCGTCTATAAAATCCATCGGAACACTTGACCATTCAAAAACAGATTGAAAAATCAAAAATAAAATTCCCAAAAAAATTACATAACCACCAATTTTATGGGTAAGAATTTTGTCTAACCTATTGCGTAAATCTTTTGCTTTTGTAACATCAACTTTTTTAGCTATTTTGAGTAAATCATTGATAAACTGATAGCGTTTCACGGTTTCCTTGTGCTGGAGTTTTTTTAATTCATCATCTGATTTTGAAAAGGAATTGTTCTGAATTACATTTTTTGAAAGCTCTCCAAAATTTACATCCTGAGAAATAACTAACCAAAGTTTGTACAATTGTTGGTTGGGATAGATGCGCCGTAAATTGTTGAAGTAGTCCAAGTCAATGTCGGAAGCATTTAAGCAGGGTTCTGTTGAAAGCGTTTCATAATTAACAATCAAATCTTTCAATTCAGCAATTCCGGTTGCTTTTCTGGAACTGATTAATGCAATTTTTGTTTTTAAAGCTGCTTCTAATTTTGGAATATCCAGTGAAATGCCTTTTAAAGCCATTTGATCAGCCATGTTGATGACTAAAACAGTTGGAATTTCAAGGTCTTTAATTTGAGTGAAAAGAAGTAGATTTCGTTTTAAATTTTCAACTTCGGTTACCACCACAACCACGTCCGGATAGTCCTTGTCGTTCTTGTTTAAAAGCAATTCGATTACTAAATTTTCATCCAACGAATTGGCATTTAAACTGTATGTTCCAGGCAAATCTAGAACCATTGCCTTTTTATTTTGTGATAAACTGCAGGAACCAACTTTTCGTTCAACCGTAATTCCGGGATAGTTTCCAACCTGTTGTTTCAATCCTGTAAGTTGATTAAATAAGGATGTTTTTCCCGTATTTGGATTTCCGACAAGAGCAACTTTTATTGGCGAATCTTTCATGTAAGCAATTAATTTTCGATGATTTCAACAACAATATCGCTCGCCATTTCTTTTCGAATCGCCAAATGTGTGCCGTTGATGTTTAAATAAAGAGGATCGCCAAAAGGGGCAGTCTGAACCAATTCTATGGAGTGACCTTCCATGCAACCCATTTCAATTAATTTTAAAGGAATTGTATCTAAATTAAACGAAAGGATAATCGCTTTTTGCTCTTTTTGAAGTAGGTCTGCGGTTGTTTGCAACTTTATTTAGAATTAATATAAATACAAAAATACAGCTTTTTAATTTGTATATGAAAGAGAATTTTCAAAAAATGAAGTTAATTTTTTTCGGTTATCAAAAAGCGAATGTCTTCGATTAATCTGTTGATTTCTTCTTTATTTGTTCCGTCATAAAACCCACGAACACGTCTTTTTTTATCCACTAAAATGAAATTTTCGGTGTGAACCATATCGTATAGTTCGCCTTCGGTTTCCGTTTTTACCGCCAAATACGATTTTCGGGCAATGTAAAAAATATCTTTTTTGTCGCCGGTAACCAGATTCCATTTTGAGTCTATCACGCCTTTTTCTACAGCATATTTTTTTAGAACGGGAACACTATCAATATGAGGCATCACAGTATGAGATAACAACATCACATCCTGAACATCTTTAAAAGCATTTTGAATTTCTACCATATTGTCTTGCATAATCGGACAAATTGTAGGGCAAGTCGTAAAGAAAAAATCCGCTACATAAATTTTTCCTTCATAATTTTTTTGGGTAATGATTGCTCCATTTTGATTGGTAAAAGAAAAATCGGCAATGGTGTGGTATTTGCTCACATGTTGAACTGTACTGTCAACCAATTCCGGATTCACATCGGAAGGGTTGAAAATAGGTAGTTTTTTCTTGGGTGTTAATAAGTAAAAAGAAATCGAAAGAAAAACAACCGAAAAGGTCAGAAAAGCTAAAATTTGAAATTTATAGCGTTTAATATAAGATAACATAGCATTTATTTTCACAAAGGTAAAAAAGATATTGCCAAAACTTCTGCTTCTACAACTGTTAATTAATAGTTATGAATTGAAAACGTTTTTCTATTTTTGATTATTAATCCAAATTAGATGAAGAAAATTCTACTAGTATTGATAATAATTCAATGTTCGTTTGCTTTTGCTCAGTTTAATTCAACCGCTCCTTGGATGGATACGGTTCAGAATAGCGACGATAAGGAAGCAACGATAGATGAAATCAAAACAGCTTTTGAGGCCTATTGGCAGGATAAAAATCATGAAGCCAGAGGGAGTGGTTACAAACCTTTCATGCGTTGGGAAACTCATTGGCGAAATAAGGTTGATGAAAACGGAAACCTAATGACACCTGCTCAAATGTGGGAAGCATGGAATCAAAAACGAGAAAGACTTTTGAGTCGAAACGAAGTATTGAACGACCTTAGCAATTGGCAACCTTTAGGGCCTTTTAATCATATTAACACGGGTTCCTGGTCGTCCGGACAAGGAAGGGTGAATGTGGTGGTAGTGGACCCAAACAATGCCAACACCGTTTACATTGGTGCACCGGCCGGAGGAATTTGGAAATCTACTGATGCTGGTCAAAACTGGACTCCGTTATCGGATTATTTACCGCAAATTGGCGTTTCAGGTATCGCAATAGACCATACTAATTCTGACATTATATATATAGCTACGGGCGATAAAGATGCCAGTGATACATATTCAATAGGTGTTTTAAAATCAATTGATGGAGGCCAAACCTGGAACACAACCGGTTTAACGTTTAACAACACATCCACAGTAGCAGCAGATATGTTTATGCACCCAAATGACCCATTAACACTTTGGGTAGCCACCAGTGCTGGTCTTTTTAAAACCTCTAATGGCGGAATAACTTGGACAAACAACCTTAACGGAAATGTGAAAGATTTAAAACTAAAACCGGGCAATCCAAACATTGTTTATGCGGTTACTAACAATCGTTTTTATCGTTCAACCAATGGAGGAAATAGCTTTACTATGATTACTTCCGGCATGCCAGCCAATTCTGGACGTCTAATTATTGATGTAACGCCTGCTAATCCGGAATATGTGTATGTGTTGAGTGCCAGAACAAATTGGAGTCATCAAGGACTTTATAAATCAACTAATTCGGGAATTAATTTCAGCATGACGCAAAATACTGTTGATATTTTTGAAGCAAATCAAGCTTGGTTCGATTTAGCTTTGGCCGTTTCAGATACAAATCCGGAAGAGGTTTATACCGGCGTTTTAAACATTTGGAAGTCATCTGATGGAGGTAATAATTTTACTAAAATAAATAGTTGGTCAAACCCTTTTCAAGCGACTTATACACACGCAGATATCCATTTTTTACGTTTTTATAACGGCATCTTATACTGTGGTAGTGATGGGGGCGTTTATGTTTCAGATAACAACGCGTCGTCGTTTACCGATTTAACCGCAACAGCACAAATTGGTCAGTTTTACAGAATTTCGGTCTCTAAGCAATCTAGTTCTAAAATTGCAGGCGGACTGCAAGACAACGGGGGATATGCATTCAGCAATAATCAGTGGAAAAATTTCTACGGTGCAGATGGCATGGAAACAGCTATCGATCCAAACAACAGCGATAGGTATTTCGGGTTTATTCAAAATGGAGGTGGATTGTATTTTACCAACAATGCTGGGGCATCACTTTCAGGGTCAATTGGAGCACCGGAGGGAGAAAACGGAAATTGGATTACGCCACTAGTGTTTAATGCTGCGGGTGAATTATTTGCCGGTTATTCCAGTTTATACAAGCTGATTAATGGTTCCTGGCAAAATGTTTCAATAAACACCTCCTTTAATGGAAATATTGAACGAATTGTTGTTGACCCATCCAACGATGATATCATGTATATCGCTGATGGTCAAGATCTATACAAAAGTATAAATAGAGGAGTGACGTTTGAGTATGTTTTTACTTTCCAATCTACAATCACTTCAGTCGAAGTCAATGTCAACGATAACAATATTATTTACGTTACAGCATCAGGAATTAATGGAGTCGTATCCAAATCGATTAACGGTGGCTTATCTTTTTTTAACTTTGCTCAAGGATTGCCATCAATTGGAAGAAATGTTATCAGACACCAACCTAACCACCCTTTAAATCCCGTTTATCTAGGAACAAGTCTAGGCGTTTATTACCGTGATGATTCAATGAATTCGTGGACACCATATGATACCAATTTACCAAATGTGGCTGTTACTGATTTAGAAATTAATGTTTTAGACGAAAAAATTGTGGCTTCAACCTACGGAAGAGGTGTTTGGATGTCTCCTATTCCTTCGCAATTAGCTGATAATGAAATTGCATTACTTGGTATTGAAAATCCTTCTACATCAAATATTAATTGTAGTACGGATAGTTTATCATTTTTAGTCAAAAACACCGGTTTATCAACCATTACTGATTTTACATTAAATTATTCTATTAACGGTGCAGAAGCAAGTTATAGTTGGAGTGGAAATTTACCATCATTAACCAATTCAACAATTGAAATTCCAAACATTACTTTGATTAGAGGAACTTCAACTATTCAAGCAAACGTCGTGATGGCGAATGATGCTTTTTCAAATAATAACATAATAAATAGTCAAATTTTAAATAACGATAATGGACAAGTAGGCGAAGTAAATACATTTGAAACGCAAGAATCTGAATTATTGACTAATTATGAAGGAGTCGAAAATAGCTGGCAAAGAGGTGTTCCTTCAGGTATAATACTAAATCAAACGTCATCGGGATCAAGTGTTTACGGAACCAATTTAAACGGGAATTATCTTAACAACACAAAGGCATTTTTATATTCGCAATGTTATGATTTAACACAGATTACTAATCCCGTAATGCGTTTTAAGATGGCGTTTGACCTAGAGTTAAATTGGGATGTACTTTATTTGGAATACTCAACTGATTTTGGCGAAAATTGGTCTGTTTTAGGAACAGCCAATGATATAAATTGGTACAACAGCAATAGAAATCCACAAAGTGGGGGAGATTGTGAAATTTGTCCCGGAGCTCAATGGACAGGAACAAATGCTACTCTATCTGAATACAGTTACCAGCTCAACGCAATGACCAACGAAAGTAATATCATCTTCCGATTTGTGTTTCACTCCGATTATGTAATTACACAAGAAGGAGTAATTATAGATGATTTTGTAATCGACGGAACCCTATCAAATCAAGAGTTTGCATTCAATTCAATCGCAGTTTTTCCAAATCCTACCAAAGGTTTATTTACCTTATCGTATGGAAATTTTAAACCGCAACAAATTGAAATTTATGATGTTACAGGAAAGAAAGTGCTTTTAGTTGACAACACTAAATTACGCGAAAATCAAACAGAATTAAATTTATCAGCTGTTTCAAATGGAATTTATTTTATTAAAATTTCAAATGAAAATGGTCAAACCGTTAAACGAATAATTAAAAATTAATAAATGAATACTATTAAAAAAAATCTTTTGTGTGTTTTAACAATTTCTGCTTTCACCAGTGGATTTGCTCAAGAAACTAAAAAAGAAACCATTGGAATCAACTTGGAATATATGGATAAATCCGTTAAACCAAGCGATGATTTTTTCAGATTTGTAAATGGAAATTGGTTAGATAAAAATGAAATTCCAGCAGACAGAACGCGTTGGGGAAGCTTTGATGAACTTCGTAAAAAAACAGACGATGACATGAAAGTTATTCTCAATGAAGCGTTGCAAAATCCGGCTTATACAAATGAAACCGATCAAGGAAAAGCACTAAATCTTTACCGTTCAATAATGGATACAGTTTCTAGAGATAAACTTGGAATCAAACCGTTGGAACCTTATTTGAAAAAGATTAATGCGGTAAAAAATGTTTCTGATTTAAAGAGACTTTTAATCGAAATGGAAACGCAAGGCGGCATTGGTTTTTTTGGCGTCGGCGTGGGAACAGATGCTAAAAACAGTAACCGAAATGTAGTGAATGTCGGATTAGGAAGTTTAGGCTTACCGGATAGAGATTATTACATTTCAGACGAAAAAGACAGCAAAGAAAAAAGAGAAAAATACCATGCTCACATTGTCAAAATGATGAGTTATCTAGGTGAAAAACCAGATCAAGCCAAAGCGAGTGCTGATCAAATTTTAGCTCTTGAAATTGCTATGGCTACCCCTCGTTTAGATCGTGTAGAAAGAAGAGACAGAAGAAAAACATACAACCCCATGACGGTGGCCGACCTTCAAAAATTAACGCCAACAATTAATTGGGCAGAATATTTAAAAGGCGTTGGCTTGCCGGTAGTGGATACCTTAATTGTTTCGCAACCAAAATACATGACCGCTTTAGAAACTATTTTCAAAGAAAATAAAGTAGAAGACTGGAAAGCCTATATGCGTTGGACATTGCTAAACCGGTCGGCAGGAATGCTTTCTACCGAAATTGGAAATGCTAACTGGGAATTTTTTGGAAAAACATTAACCGGTGCAATAAAACAAAGACCCTTGGATGAAAGAGCTTTACAAACTGTAAATGGCTCATTTGGTGAAGCATTAGGTAAAATTTATGTAGAGAAAAAATTCCCACCAGAAGCGAAGGAAAAAGCACAAAAAATGATAGATAATGTGTTTTTAGCCTTTGAAAACAGAATCAATAATCTACCTTGGATGGCACCATCAACAAGAGCAAATGCAATTGCGAAGTTGAAAAAATTCAACGTAAAAATAGGTTATCCTGACAAATGGAAAGATTATTCTAAAATAACCATCATTAGTCCGAAAGATGGTGGAACTTATTTTGAAAATTCTAAACGAATTACGAAATGGCGTAACGACGAGAATTTTGCTAAACTTGGAAAGCCGGTCGATAAAACCGAATGGGGAATGTCTCCTCAAACGGTAAATGCTTATTACAGTCCGTCGTTTAATGAAATTGTTTTCCCGGCAGCTATTCTTCAACCACCTTTTTATGATTACAGAGCAGATGAAGCGGTGAATTATGGTGGAATTGGAGCGGTAATTGGTCACGAAATTTCACACGGTTTTGACGACAGCGGTTCACGTTACAACGCCGATGGAAATTTAGTTAACTGGTGGAGTGACGAAGATTTAAAACAATTTACAGAATTAGGCGGAGCTTTAGCAGATCAATATTCGCAATTAGAACCGTTACCGGGAATTTTTGTGGATGGTAAATTTACATTAGGAGAAAACATTGGCGATTTGGGTGGAGTAAGTGCCGCATTAGACGGATTGAAAATCCATTTGAAGAAAAGTGGAAATCCTGGTTTAATTGATGGTTTTACGCCGGAACAACGTTTCTTTATTTCTTGGGCAACCATTTGGAGAAGCAAAGCCAGAGACGAAGCGATAAAAAACTTAGTAAAAACGGATACGCATTCTCCTGGTCAGTATCGGGCGTATGTTCCGCTTCAAAATGTAGATGCTTTTTATGAAGCATTCAATATTAAACCAGGCGACGGAATGTACATTGCCGAAGACAAAAGAGTGCGAATTTGGTAATTATTATAAAATATTAAAAATCAATACAATAAAAATAAAAACACTACGTTTTAACTCAACAATCATTTGCTCAAGGGCAAGTTAGAGTTAGTTAAATTTTGTTTTGGTGTTTTGAAAAAGGCGTTCCGGAAATTACTTCTGGAACGCCTTTTGAATTTTTTTCTGAGTGGCTGAGTTACTGAGAACGTGAGTTTCTATGGAATACGATAATGATTGCATTTTTATCTCAGCCACTCAGCTACTCTTTCTAATAACTCATCTCCACAATTTGTCTCACTTTTTCTAATGTGATATTTTGTTTTTCACCCATCGCTTTCCAACCTCTTTCTTCAAAACGATTTACGATAAAATCGGATGCTTTTTCATAATCGGAAGTATAGTTAGAAAGTTTGGTTTCCATTCCCATTTTATGAAGGAATTCAACAGTTTTTTCAATGGCTTGCGTTGCTTTTTCTTCAATTGAGTTTCCTTCAACATTCCAAACGCGTTCTCCGTATTGAGCTAATTTTTCTTTCTTCGTTTCAAACATCGTGCGGTACAAATTCGGACCAATAATAGCTAGTGTTCGGGCATGATCAATTTCGTATAAAGCCGTTAATTCGTGCCCAATCATGTGTGTTGCCCAATCACTCGGAACACCTTTTTGAATCAAACCATTTAATGCCATTGTTGCACACCACATAAAGTTGGAAGCCAATTTATAATCGGATGGATTTTGAACCACGTCCGGACCAATTTCAATCAACGTTTGCAAAATACTTTCGGCAAAACGGTCTTGTAAAAGAGCATCGTGCGGATAGGTGAGGTATTGTTCCATTACATGCGTAAAAGCATCGACCACGCCATTTTCTAATTGTCTTTTAGGTAAAGAAGCCACCACAGTTGGATCACAAATTGAAAATTGTGGAAACAATGCACTTCCGCCCAACGTTAATTTTTCTTGTGTAGCTTCGATCGTCACTACTGCACCGGAATTCATTTCGCTACCGGTTGCAGGTAAGGTTAAAACCGTCCCAAACGGAATGACTTTAGAAACATCTTTGAACAAAACGCGTTTTTTCAAAATTTCAATCGCATCGCCTTCAAAATTCACGGCTCCGGAAATAAATTTTACTCCATCAATCACACTTCCGCCACCAACGGCCAAAATAAAAGTGATTTTTTCGTTGCGAATGATTTCTACCGCTTTCATTAAGGTTTCATAACGCGGATTGGGTTCGATACCACCAAATTCTACAATTTCAAAACCGGAAAGTGCTGATTTTACTTGATCATAAATGCCGTTTTTAAAAATACTTCCGCCACCATAAGCCAATAAAATTTTGCTGTTTATCGGAATTAATTCAGGTAGTTTTGCTATTTGACCCTTTCCAAAAATGTAATTGGTTGGGTTGTATAAATCGAAGTTTGTCATTGTATGATTGTTTAAGAGGTTAAATGTTTAAGAGTTTAAAAGGGTTACTACTTAAACGCATACAAAGTTACAAAACGATTAAAAGAACAAGTGGTAAAGGAGTGTTAAGAGATATTATATAAAAAGGAACTTTCTTTCAAACAAATCATTTTGTTACTTTTCTTGCTAACTTTTCTTTCAATAAAAAAAGTTCAAATTCTTTGTAAACAGTATTTGATGTAAGTAAAGAATCTTTTTTTAAAAGCATAAAATCAAATTTATCAGATGAAGTGAATTCAAAATCATTGATTTTTGTATTTACAGACTTACTAAACACATCTTTTATTTCCTTAAAAGTGAGACCATTTGATTGTAAAATAGTATCTTTTGATGAAAAGTCTAAATTAATCTTTTTTTCGGAAATGAAGTTATTATCAACTTTATAAATAATTTTGATTCGATCAGATTCGTAATTTTTTTCAATGTTTTCACCGCATGAGATAAAGACGATGCAAAATAGTAATAATATAAACTTCGTTTTCTCCATTTTAAACTTTTTATAAATCGGTTGTTCTACTTCTTAATTCCTCTCCTGTAATTGCGCTTTTTATTTCCTTTTTAAAATCAAAAGAATTTTGTTGCTTTCTAAAATCATCAATTTGCCAAATAATTGTCTTATCCTCTAATGAGGATAACCATTTAATTAATTCTGTTTTTTTGTTGCAACACTCATTAATTCAAAAACTTTATTCAAAAACACAAAAAATTACTTTTATATTACCTCCTATAAAACAAATTATGATCTAAAAAAGCCCACACGTTTTCGGGTAAAACGGCTCTCACATTTTTGCCGTGTTTGATACTTTCGCGAATAAAGGTAGAGGATAATTCAATCACCGGAGCACCTACTCGATGAATTTTTGGATGATTGATAAATTGTTCGTCAATCACACCGGAGTTTAATCTCGGATAGATAAAAATGTCATGGTTTTGAAGAATAACTTCATAATTTTTCCATTTATGAAGTGAATTTAAATTGTCTTCGCCCATAATTAAAGCAAATTCATAATTCGGATATTTTTCCTGCAAATGAGCTAATGTATTAACGGTATAATTCGGTTGAGGTAATTTGAATTCGATATCCGTTGGTCTTATTTTCGGATAATCTTTGGTCGCCAAATGAACCATTTCCAAGCGATGGTAATCATCCAACAACGTACTTTTTTGTTTATGCGGGTTATGTGGCGTAACCACCATCCAAATTTGATCTAAATCGGAATATTCAGCCATGTGGTTGGCAATGATTAAATGCCCCACATGAATGGGATTGAAGGTGCCGAAATAGAGACCGATTTTCATAGATTAGTTCTTAGTCCTTAGTTTTTGAGAGTTTTTGAAAAGGAATAAATCATTTTTGACTCTTCCTGAATCATAAGTATGAGTTCATCAAATAAAGTTTCATCTTTAACAAAATCTAATTCTTTGGAAATAATGAGTTGTGTTTCAATTTCATTTAATGATCCCTTAGCGATATCAAGAAAATAACTGAATGATTTATCTGTATTTCTTCCAAAACCTTCAGCTATGTTAGATGGAATTGAAACAGATGCTCTTTTTAATTGACTTGTTAAAGCAAATCGTTCGTCATCAGGAAATTTTTTAACTAGTTTATAAATTAAAAGGACAATTTTTATGCCTTTTTGCCAAATAAGTAAATCTTTGTATGAATTTACAGCTGCCATAAATATGTTTTTTATTAAGTACTACAACCTAAGGACTAAGGACTATTTACTAAGGACTATTCACTAAATACTATCGACTAACAAATTCCCTCACCAATTCATATGCTTCCGCTTTTGCGATCTCCAAATCATAATTTTTAATTACTTTATCAAATTGTGGTGCTGTTGCCAATTCTACCGATGCTTTCGCAATTCGCATATTGATTTTGTCTTCACTTTCTGTAGAACGTTTTTTTAATCGAATTTTCAACTCGTCAATGCTGGGAGGTTTTACAAAAACGGCTAATGTTTCGGTCCTAAATTTCGATTTTATTCGCAATCCGCCCGCTACATCAATATCAAAAATAACATTTTTTCCTTTGGCCCAAATGCGTTCGACTTCACTTTTTAAAGTGCCGTAAAAATTATCGCGGTATACTTCTTCCCATTCCACAAAATCTTCGGCTTTGATGTGGTTTTTAAATTCTTTGAGCGATATAAAATAATAGTCCTTTCCGTGTACTTCTTCGCCTCTGGGTTCCCGCGTGGTACAGGAAACTGAGAATTCCAAATTCAAATCAGGTTGTGCTAGCAAATGTCTCACAATTGTGGTTTTTCCTGAGCCCGATGGTGCTGAGAAAACCAATAATTTTCCTTTATTCATGGTGTTGTTTTGCGATGGGGAGTGAACCAAAATACATACTTACTGACTTTTTACCATCTCGTTTAATCTTGATCGGAAGTGACTTTCCTTTTTCTAACCCCCACTCATCAAGTAAATCTGTATTGATGTAAATAATTTCTATTTTATCTGAGCTTTTTTCCAGTTCCTCTAGCCAAAGAAGGTTTTCTTTGAATCTCTTTTTCGATTCCAAATATTTGTTCCAGGTTTGAAAAAGATAAAATTCGGCTTCGGGGAGCGAATTTTTATCAATCTTCTCGCCATTCTGATTAATCAATATGGCGAGAAAATCGTCTAGCGAAGGCTCAGCTACGTCAGTACAAGGTGTATATTTTTCTTCAAAGTTTTTAAAAGCTTCCTGCATCTGTATTCCAGAGCATTCCTCGGTTCCTAAAAAGCAGTGTTTTTCGCCAGTTTTTGCATTGAAAAGCATCATATCTGAATTAAAACCAAAGAGAAAACGATTAAAAATTTCTGTGGAATCTCTTTTACTTTTTACCGTTAAGTAATTCGTATTAATGTCAAATTTATTTTCAGCAAGATAACGCTGAATGCTTTCTCTAGATTCAACTTTAGGATCCTTTAATCCTGTCAAAACCCTAATCGTGGGTCCGCAGGAACTAAAAATAAAAACTAAAAGTAGGAACAACCAATGCCATTGATTTTTCATAATACTTTAAATTACAGCACGTTCAAAACTTGTTCTTTAATTTTCTCCAATTCATCTTTCATCATTACCACTAATTTCTGCATTTCGGAATGATTGGATTTAGACCCCATGGTATTGATCTCGCGACCAATTTCTTGCGTAATAAAACCTAATTTTCGTCCGTTTGCTTCCGTTCCCGCAATGGTTTCGATGAAATAATTGAGGTGATTTTCTAAACGCACACGTTCTTCCGTAATATCATATTTTTCGAGGTAAAAAATCAATTCCTGTTCAAAACGGTTTTCATCAACGTTGGCACCTAATTCGTCTAATGCGGTTCGTAAACGTGTTTTCACAGTTTCAATTCGCTCCGTATCCATACCTACGGCCTGATTCATATAATTGCGAATGTTTTCAATTCGAATAACAAATTCGCTTTCAAGCGATTTCCCTTCGTCTACACGAAAAGAAGCAATGTTTTTCATCGCATCATCCACAACTTTTAGAATTTCATTCCATTCATTTTCATCAATTTCGTCGCGTTCTGTTTTAAGAGCATCGGGCATTCTGACGGCCATTTTCATCAATTCGGTTTCGTCGGCATTTGGAATTACCGCTTTCATTTGATTGATGTAACCTTTCACAATTGGCACATTGATTTTGGAGGAAGTTTCTTCGCCAGTCACTTCAATAAAAATTGAAAAATCTACTTTGCCCCGTTCTAATTTTTGAGAAATCACATTGCGTAAGCCCAACTCCATTTCACGGTAAACAGAAGGCATTCGCACATTCAAATCGAGTCCTTTGCTATTTAGTGACTTAACTTCTACAGTGATTTTTTTGGTTGAAAGTTGCTTTGATGCTTTTCCAAAGCCGGTCATTGATTGTATCATAAATTGTAAAAAATGTTTTCAAAGATAATTAAAATGTTGTTAGTAATTAGTGAATAGTGACTAGCAATATAGTATTATTAGCCAATTACTAATCACTATTCACTAATTACTTTTTTCTTCTGTGTTACCAAATAAACGCCTATGAATATCAAAATTGCTGAGCCGATTTTTACCCAACTCAAATCGTCTTTTCCTAAACTTATGGCAAAAATAGTAGCAAATAATGGTTGAAGATAGATGAATACTGCAACAGTAGTGGGTTTTAATTCCCGCATCGAAACTAAGTTTAATAAATACGTCAAAAAGGTAGAAAAGACAACTACAAAACCTATTTTCCAGTAAATTTCTGTTGGAATTATGTTCCAATTTACGGCATCAAATTCGTTCCATCCAAAGGGCAAAACCATAAGAAAACCAAAGGTGTAAATCCATTTTACAAACGTAAATGCATTGTATTTATCCATCAATTTTTTTACGATGATGAGATAAAAACCATAGGAAACAGCATTAATGAATACCAATAAATTCCCAAGCATTTCGTTCGGAGCATTAATCATTGATTTTCCATAAAGAATAAGTGAAATAGTTCCTGCTAAGCCTAAGATGATTCCGAAAATTTTTCTCTTTATCATGCGTTCTTTCATAATAATAGCTGAAAGAATAAGCACAATCATGGGTGTGGTAACCATCAAAACTGCTCCCATGATGGGTGAAGTATAACTTAAACCCTTAAAAAAAGTGAGCATGTTTAACGCCACGCCAAAAAAAGCAGCAGCAATAATTCTGGGAAAATCAGTTAAAGCAATTTTTTCTTTTGGACCAAAAAGCGAAACCATCCAAAACAAAATTACGGAACCTCCAACCCGAAGTAAAATGAATCCGAATGGTTCAATAAATGCGGGCATAACATCTTTGGCAATGGTAAAAGTGACACCATAAATTATGGAAACCAAGGTGGCCGCCATCAACGCCCAATGTCTTTTACTCATTTGCTAAAAAACCGATGGCTGCTTGAACTGTTTTTGGACTGTTTCCGATGAAAATATTCTTGTCAATCACAATAACCGGACGGTTTAAAAACGTATAATGTTCTAAAATGTATCGTTTGAAATCAGCTTCGGTGAGTTTTTCATCTTTCAAACCCATTTCTTTATATAATTTAGCTCTTTTGCTAAAAAGCACTTCGTAGTTTCCGGCTAGTTGATGAATTTCTTCTAATTGTTTAACAGTTATAGGCTCTTCTTTAATATCCTGAAATATAAAACCGGTTGTATTTGGAAGTGATTTGATGATTCTTTTACAAGTATCACAGGTTTTGAGGTAGAAAATTTTTCGCATCACAGTTTTTTTGCAAAAGTAAGTACTTTTTGACTAATTCTAAATCAACAAATTAAAGTGTTCTTTCCTTTAGCTTAAACTAAAGTCTACAATAAAACGATTTATATTTTGAGTAAATCAAAAATAGTAGTAATATTGCACTCTCTAAACCGGTCCTATAGCTCAGTTGGTTAGAGCACCTGACTCATAATCAGGTGGTCCTTGGTTCGAGCCCAAGTGGGACCACTAAACCTCTCTCTAATGGGAGGTTTTCTTATTTTTAAAAGTGTTATTGCCATTTTTTTGGATAATTATAAACCAAAAACAAACATTTTACGTTAATATAATTTTGAAATCAAATAAGTTAACAAAAAAAATGTATTTTTGGCGATGAATTTTGAATTTCAAAGAATAACGTTAAAAAAACAACAACATAGTTTTTGTTTTATAGAGATTTTTACTTTATTTGTCAAAATATTTTGTTAAAGAGAAAATTTATTTACTTTTACACCCTATGAGAATTGTTCCAAATAAGTTTTTAACCACCCTAAAGGGTTGCTTCATAGGGATGGTTTCGTTAACTACTATTGCTTCAGCATCAGCAGCGAACCCAAACCCTCCGCCTCCCACTCCGCCTCCGCCGGGTTTACCCATTGATGGAGGAATTGTTCTTTTGTTACTACTAGGTTTGGTATTTGCTTTTTATAAGTACAACTACAATCAAAACATAAAAAAAACGCTGAAATAATTCAGCGTTTTTTATTTTTCTTATTTTCGAAGTTCATTTAATCGAGAAACATACTTTCCAATCACATCAAATTCTAAATTAATCACAGAGCCTTTCTCTATCAAATGAAAGTTTGTGTGTTCATATGTATATGGGATAATAGCTACGCTAAATTCATTTAGTTTTGAGTTAACAACCGTTAGACTTACACCATTTACAGTAATAGAACCTTTTTCAATTGTAATATTATTCAAAGAAGCATCGTAATTAAAGGTATAATACCAACTTCCATTAGCTTCCTCTACAGCAATGCACGTTCCAATTTGATCCACATGTCCCTGAACAATGTGCCCGTCTAGTCGATCCCCCAATTTCATTGCTCTTTCTAAATTGACAGTATCTCCTTCTTTCCAAGTGCTTAAATTAGTTTTGTCTATTGTTTCTCCTATGGCTGTAACAGTGTAATTGTCATTATCAATAGCCACAACGGTTAAGCAAACCCCATTGTGGGCAACACTTTGATCTATTTTTAATTCGGAGGTAATGGTGGAAGTAATTGTAAAGTGAACATTATTCTGTTCTTTTTCAATAGATTTTATTCTTCCGAGAGTTTCTATAATACCGGTAAACATTTGTAGTTTTATTTTTGTAAATTTGCACTTCAAAAATAGCAATAAATTACGTCTTGTCATGGTTAAAAAAGCAGAAATTATTCTTGTGGGAATTTCAATCGGAGATTTAAACGGAATTGGAAGCGAAGTCGTTCTCAAAACATTTGAAGATTCTAGAATGTTGGAGCTATGTACTCCTGTTATTTTTGCCAACGTAAAAATGTTGTCTTTTCTAAAAAAAAGTTTTGAATCTACCACAATACTTCACGGAATTGACAATTTAGATCAGATTGTTCCCGGTAAAATAAATGTTTTTAATCTTTGGAAAGAAAGCTTTAATCTAGAATATGGTGCTGCCAATGATATTGTTGGAAGTTATGCGGTAAAATCATTTGTAGCTGCAACAAAAGCATTAAAAGAAGGAGTTATAGATGTTTTAGTTACAGCTCCAATCAACAAATATAACATCCAGTCGGATGAATTTAAATTTCCGGGTCATACCGATTATTTAAATCAAGAATTAGAAGGTGATGCTTTAATGTTGATGGTAAATGATTCGTTGCGAATTGGATTATTAACCGATCATATTCCGGTGACTGAAGTTTCTAAACACCTAACCGAAAAGTTAATCAAACAAAAAATTGAAACGGTAAAGAAAACGTTAATCCAAGATTTTAAGATTGGAAAACCAAAAATTGCTGTGTTAGGGTTGAATCCGCATTGTGGAGATAATGGTGTAATTGGTAAAGAAGATGATGAAATCATCCGTCCAACCATCAAAAAAATGTTTGATTCCGGAACTTTCGTTTTTGGTCCGTATGCTGCAGATAGTTTTTTCGGAAATAAATCACACGAAAAGTTTGATGCTGTCATTGCTTGTTATCACGACCAAGGATTAATTCCGTTTAAAACATTATCGTTTGGAAATGGCGTTAATTATACCGCCGGATTAAACAAAATCAGAACGTCACCCGATCACGGAACCGCATTTGAAATTGCCGGAAAAAATCAAGCCGATTTTAATTCATTCAAAGAAGCGGTTTATTTGGCAATCGACATTTATAATTCCAGAATTGAATACAACCAAATTACCGAAAAACCCCTGAAAACAAAGGAAAGACAGTTTTAAACAAAAAAATGTTCATAACTGTCTTGCATTTGCGATAATTTTATATCTTTGCAAACCGAATTTTTGGGACAAATTGCTGTTGAGATGAAAGTATCTAATGAATATTTAATTCCGTTTATCGGATTAAAGCAGGGAAAACATCAATTTGACTATCAAATAGATAAAACGTTCTTTGATCGCTTCGAATATGATGAATTTGAAAGTTGCAATGTTAAAGTTGATGTTGTTTTAGAAAAAAAATCAACAATGCTAGAATTGCATTTCAAGCACAAAGGAACAGTTCATGTACCTTGTGATTTAACCGGAGAGCCATTTGATTTGCCTATTAAAGGTAAAATTAATGTGGTAGTTCAGTTTGGTGATGCTTTTAACAATGAAAATGAAGAATTGCTCATCCTTCCGCACGGCGAACACCAAGTGGATGTATCACAGTATATTTATGAAATGATTGTGCTTTCAATTCCATTAAAAAGAATTCATCCCGGTGTAAAAGACGGAACATTGAAATCGGAAGCAATCGAAAAATTACAAGCACTGACAGTCAAAGCGAAGAAAGAAGAAACAAAAAGTGAAGAAACTGATCCTAGATGGGATCAATTAAAAAAACTATTAACGGATAAATAATATAGTAAAATGGCACATCCAAAGAGAAAAACCTCGAAAACCAGAAGAGACAAAAGAAGAACTCATTATAAAGCAACTGCTGCTCAAATTGCAACTTGCCCAATTACAGGTGAGGCACATTTATACCACAGAGCGTATTGGCATGAAGGTAAAATGTACTACCGCGGACAAGTAGTAATCGACAAAACAGAAGCTGTTGCTTAGTACTTTCTTATCGTATATAGATAAACTCTCACCTCGTGGGAGTTTTTTTGTTATACCTTTATTTTAACAAAAATAAGCCAACCCAAAACAATCAAGTTTAGATTTTTTTTTGTAATTTCCACCTCTTTTATCCTTTATGGGAAAAGAAAAACAATCAAACCCTATGAGTAAAATAACAGCCGCCATAACCGCAGTGGGTGCTTATGTTCCGGACTTTGTATTATCTAACCAAGTACTTGAAACCCTTGTGGATACAAATGACGAATGGATTACATCCAGAACCGGAATAAAGGAAAGAAGATTATTAAAAGAAGAAGGAAATGGAACTTCTTTTTTAGCGATAAAAGCCGCTCAAAATTTAATTGAAAAAAGTAAAATCAATCCGGAAGAAATAGATTTAGTAATTGTTGGCACCGCAACACCGGACATGCCCGTAGCTTCAACCTCTGTGTATGTGGCCACTCAAATAGGTGCTGTAAATGCATTTGCCTATGATTTGCAAGCGGCTTGTTCCAGTTTTCTTTACGGAATGTCTACAGCAGCAGCCTACATTGAATCAGGCAGATATAAAAAAATACTTTTAATTGGAGCAGACAAAATGTCTTCCATCATAGATTATACCGACCGTGCAACCTGTATTATTTTTGGAGACGGTGCAGGAGCTGTTCTTTTTGAGCCTAACCATGAAGGTCTTGGCCTTCAAGATGAGTTCTTGCGAAGCGACGGAATCGGACGTGAATTTTTAAAAATTGATGCCGGCGGATCTATTCTTCCTCCATCGGAGGAAACTGTAAAAAACAGAAAACATTTTGTTTATCAAGATGGTAAAACGGTTTTTAAATATGCCGTTTCAGGAATGGCGGATGTGAGCGAAAAAATCATGCAACGCAACAACTTAACACATGACGATGTAGATTGGTTGGTGGCTCATCAAGCAAATAAACGAATCATTGATGCCACTTCAAGTCGAATGGGGGTTGATGAGAACAAAGTACTTATCAATATTGAAAAATATGGCAACACGACTTCGGCAACATTACCCTTATTGCTAAGTGATTTTGAACATAAATTAAAAAAAGGAGATAACCTTATTTTTGCCGCTTTTGGTGGCGGATTCACTTGGGGTTCAATCTACTTAAAATGGGCATACGACAAAAAATAAAAACTAAACTAAACTAAAATATCATGGATATTAAAGAAATTCAAAACCTAATTAAATTTGTAGCAAAATCAGGAGCTACCGAAGTAAAATTAGAAATGGATGATTTTAAAATCACCATCAAAACCACCGAGGCAGGTGCTGCAGAAGCATCTTATTTTCAAAATTATCCAAATGCTCAACCGATGCAAATGGTTCCGCAACAACAACAGCAACCACAAGCTCCTGTTCAAGCTGCTCCGGTTGTACCGGCTGTCGTAGAAGCAGATGAAAATTCGAAATATGTGGTGATAAAATCACCAATGATTGGAACTTTATACAGAAAAGCGGCTCCGGATAAAGCTCCGTTTGTAGAAGTAGGTGCAACGATTTCAAAAGGTGACCCGGTTTGTGTGATTGAAGCAATGAAATTATTCAACGAAATTGAGGCAGAAATTTCAGGTAAAATCGTGAAAATTTTAGTAGATGATATGTCGCCTGTTGAATTTGACCAACCTTTATTCTTAGTAGATCCATCTTAAAAAGTTAGAAGTTAAGAGTTAGGAGTTAGAAGTTTTTCTATCTTTTTAATTGTCTAATTGACACCTTGTCTAATTATCTAATTTAAAAAATATGTTTAAAAAAATATTAATTGCCAACCGTGGAGAAATTGCACTTCGTGTGATTAGAACCTGTAAAGAAATGGGCATTAAAACAGTTGCGGTGTATTCTACTGCCGACGCTGAAAGTCTTCATGTGAAATTTGCAGACGAAGCGGTTTGTATTGGTCCGCCACCTAGTAATTTGTCTTATTTAAAAATGTCAAATATTATTGCAGCGGCAGAAATTACGAATGCTGATGCGATACATCCGGGTTACGGATTTTTGTCTGAGAATGCTAAATTTTCGAAAATTTGTCAGGAACATGGTATCAAATTCATTGGTGCTTCACCTGAAATGATTGATAAAATGGGTGACAAAGCATCCGCCAAAGCAACTATGAAAGCCGCTGGAGTTCCTTGTGTTCCCGGTTCGGAAGGATTGTTGGAAAGCTACGAGCAAGCCGAAAAAATTGCCAAAGAAATGGGTTATCCCGTGATGTTGAAAGCAACGGCCGGTGGAGGTGGAAAGGGAATGCGTGCCGTTTGGAAAAAAGAAGAACTCCTCAAAGCTTGGGAAAGTGCTCGTCAAGAATCGGCAGCAGCCTTTGGAAACGACGGGATGTATATGGAAAAGTTGATTGAAGAACCTCGTCATATCGAAATCCAAGTGGTGGGTGATGCATATGGAAAAGCCTGTCATTTATCAGAAAGAGATTGTTCGGTGCAACGTCGTCATCAGAAATTGACGGAAGAAACGCCTTCTCCCTTTATGACGGATGAATTGCGTCATAAGATGGGTGAAGCGGCTGTGAAAGCGGCTGAATTTATAAGTTACGAAGGAGCTGGAACAATTGAGTTTTTGGTGGATAAACACCGTAACTTCTACTTTATGGAAATGAATACACGAATTCAAGTAGAGCATCCTATTACGGAACAAGTGGTGGACTATGATTTGATTCGTGAGCAAATATTAGTGGCTGCGGGTGTGCCAATTTCAGGTAAAAATTATCTACCGCAATTGCACTCGATTGAATGTAGAATTAATGCGGAAGATCCTTATAATGATTTTCGTCCTTCGCCGGGGAAAATTACAGTTCTTCACGCACCTGGTGGACATGGCGTTCGTTTAGATACGCACGTGTATGCAGGTTACACGATACCGCCCAATTATGACTCAATGATTGCAAAGTTGATTACCACGGCCCAAACCCGTGAGGAAGCAATCAACAAAATGAAGCGTGCGTTGGATGAGTTTTATATTGAAGGAATTAAAACTACCATACCATTTCACCGCCAATTAATGGAAGAACCGGATTATGTTTCCGGAAATTATACCACAAAATTTATGGAAAGTTTTAAAATGAACGATCCGGAATAAATAGGAAATCCTTGAGTTAAGTTAGTAATCAGTTTACTAATTTGAGCCACCAATTTTATAAAAAATGAGTCCGAAAAATATCGGACTCATTTTTTTTTAGTTCAATCTTTATGTTATGCTTTATATTTTTCCTTTTATACAATCCAAACTGTGTAACCTGCATTTGATTTGGGTAAAATATACACAATTTAATAAATATTAAAAAAAGTTATGTATCTGTAAATCAATATTTTGTAGTTTAGGCATGCAGCTTGCTTGCCGTTTGTAGTATATTCTCAATTACACATAGATTCAATAATAGCATGTTAAAAAATAGAGAACGTCAACTACAAAATTAAAATAAGGATGGAAAGCCAAAATTTAAATTCAACCAAATCTTTCTCCTCTCAAAAAGAGAAAAGAATTCATGATCACAACGTGTACAGTTTTATCTTACCTGTTTATAGCAAGTCGTTACATCAGATTATTTCCATTGGATATTTCAGGATTCAGGAATATATAAGCAACTTTTATTCAAAGACAAATGATACAAAAGTTGGTTTAATGAATAAAACTGTCTTAATCAGTACATTTTTAGTCATGATGGGTGCTGTATTTTTGGTATATGAATTACAACCAAGTTTTGAGCAGTTCAATTTAGAACGAATGAACACTACTTTAGGCATGACTTTTTTAGTCTTATCGATTACTTTAGTGGCATATAAAATTTGCTTTTTCCTTTTTAAAGCATATTTATATTTTCGCTATACAGCTATTGAATCGGTTTCAGATGAAGAGCTTCCAACGTGTACGATAATTGTGCCTGCTTATAATGAAGGTAAATTGGTTTGGGAAACATTAAAAAGTATAGCAAACAGCGATTATCCGAAGGAAAAACTACAATTATTAGCGATTGATGATGGAAGTAAAGATGACACTTGGTATTGGATGCAACAAGCTAAATTGCAATTGGGTGACCGACTAACAATTTTTCAACAGCCGGAAAATAAAGGAAAACGTCATGCTCTTTATCGTGGATTCAACCTCGGAACCGGTGAGGTTTTTGTGACGATTGACAGTGATTCGATTGTAAAAAAAGATACTTTGCGAAATTTGGTGAGTCCATTTGTTACGAATGATAATTGTGGTGCTGTTGCAGGAAATGTTAAGGTTTTAAACAACGAAAAAGCCATGTTGCCCAAAATGTTGAATGTGAGTTTTGTGATGAGTTTTGAATTTGTGCGTGCGGCCGAAAGTATGTTAGGTTCGGTGCTTTGCACCCCCGGGGCTTTAGCAGCTTATCGAAGAGAGGCGGTATTCAACTGCCTTCCGGAATGGATAAACCAAACCTTTATGGGTCAACCTTCTGACATTGGAGAAGACAGAGCCATGACAAATATGATTTTAAAACAAGGACATCATGTTTTATTTCAAAGAAACGCACACGTGTTAACCAATGTGCCTGAACAGTATAAAGGCTTATACAAAATGTTTATTCGATGGGGAAGAAGTAATGTGCGTGAAAACATCATGATGGCAAAATACGTTTTTTCTAATTTTAGAAAAGAATCAACAGCAGGAGCAAGACTTTTATTCGTTAATCAATCGCTGAATATCATCATGGCCTATCCGTTTTTGTTGTTTATGTTGTTTTTTGTCGTAACACATCCCATATTATTTTTAAGTTCAACATTAGCAAGTATATTAATTATATCGTCTTTCCCTGTGTTGTTTTATGCAAAAAGATACAACTTATCTGAATCGATTTGGGCTTATACTTACAGTATTTTATACACTTTTGGTCTTTTCTGGATAACACCCTATGCCATTGCCACAGCGGCTAAAAGTGGCTGGTTAACCAGGGAGTTGCCGACAAAATAATTTGAAGTTCAGCTTTTATTTTAGCAGAATAAAAGATGTTAAAATTTGGTTTATCATGTATACTGAGATAAATTTCCTAATTAAATTTATCTACATCAAAAGAGGTCTCGGGGTGACCTCTTTTTTTATTTAAACAATTTTTAAGAAAAACATCAAGAGAATCGCTTATTTTAGCTAAAACATAAGCTCAACAAATGAAGAAGATTTTATTGATAGAAGATGATATTGCCTTTTGTAAAATGGTGAGCACTTTTCTGTCTAAGAATAATTATGCCGTTTCAACCGCTTATTCTGCCTCAGAAGCTAAAAATATCGCAAAAGAATCTGATTTTGATTTAATCATCTGTGATTTGCGTTTGCCTGATAGCGACGGAATTGAACTGATGAGCGAGTTAAAAGCTAGCTCTCAAGATATTCCGGTAGTGTTAATGACAGGTTATGCTGATGTAACTACAGCCGTGAAGGCTATGAAAAAGGGGGCCTCAGATTATATTTCAAAACCTTTTGTTCCAGAAGAAGTTTTATTGGTTTTATCAAATGCGTTGTCTAAAAATGAAGAAAAGGCAATTCTATCAAAAACAACAGATCAAAAAAAGGCAGTAACAACTACAGACTTTGTTGGAGGAATTAGTGCCGTTTCAAAAGTGATGAATAGCCACATTCAATTGGTGAGTCCTACTAATTTATCGGTTTTGATTATTGGAGAAAGTGGAACAGGAAAAGAAGTTGTGGCCAAAGAAATTCATAAACTCAGCCATCGAAAATCGGCTCCTTTTATTGCCGTAGATTGTGGTGCTATCCCGAAAGAATTGGCTACCAGTGAGTTTTTTGGACATTTAAAAGGATCGTTTACTGGAGCCGTGACAGACAAAATCGGTCATTTTGAATCGGCTAATGGAGGAACGTTGTTTTTGGATGAAGTGGGAAATTTATCCTATGAAAATCAAATACAGTTATTACGAGCCTTGCAAGAGCGAAAAATTAAAAAAATTGGAAGCAGCACAGAATTTGATGTAGATATACGTGTAATTGCAGCCACAAATGAAGACTTAAAGGAAGCTGTTAAAAATGGTGCTTTCCGAGAGGATTTATACCACCGATTAAACGAATTCTCCATCGTCGTGCCGACTTTAAACGAACGGAAGCAAGACTTATTGATGTATGCCGATTTCTTTTTAGAAAAGGCAAACGAGCAATTAAATAAAAATGTTTTAGGTTTTTCACCGGAAGTCATTCGGATTTTTCAAGCCTATTCATGGCCGGGAAATTTAAGAGAATTGCAAAATATTATACGCCGTTCAACTTTGTTAACACAAGGAAGTTTAGTTGAAAAAGAAGTAATTCCACCCGACTTTTTTGAAGAAGAAAACCAATCTAAATCAGTTTTTTCAAAATCGAATAACGAAAAAGAAATGATTATTAAAGCTCTTCAATTGTGCAACGGAAATAAATCGGAAGCTGCAAAAATGCTTGAAATAAACAGAAAAACGTTGTACAACAAATTAAAATTATATCAGTTAGAGGAGTAATTCTTTTTGAATAAGCGTTAGTAATCGAGTTGCCTTCTCATTAATTTCATCAAAAATAGTTTTTTGTTCTTCCATTGATAATTCGGTTTTTTCGCATTCCTCTAATTGTTGAAGCAAGAGCACGGTTTCTTTCGCATCCAATTGACTCATCATCGGAATCATGCGGTGCGAAATGGCGGCTATTGTTTTTTTATCTGAATTAGAAATGGCCTCTTCAATGATGGCAAGATTGGAAGAAGTATTTTCTATAAATGCTTTTAAAACTTCCTTGATTGCAAGGTCATCGCCATCTAACATTGTTTTCAGGCTCTTCAAATTATATTCGTTTATTGATACTTTTGATACGTCTTTCAAATCGGGTTTAACAGCAATATTTATGTTTAACACATTGTTCAAAACATGCAATAGCTCCGCTGATTGATAGGGTTTGTGTAATACAGCAGAAAAACCTTTTTCAGTATAAATGTGTTTTTCCAAATTCCTTTGTCCGGTAATCGCAATAATCGGAATTTCCTTTGGAATCTTAGAAATCAATTCAAAACCGCTCAATGTTGGCATTTGAATGTCGGTAATAATTGCGTCATAAACATCTGTTTTTAATGAGGAAATTAGTTCTTCAGGATCATCAAAAGAGCTTACATTGAAATGGTAAATTTTTAAAAATTCGGTGGTTAACTGTAGAAGGGAACTATCATCATCTACCACTGCAATGGTAAATTTTTTGTTTTTATTTTCCGTAACAACAAGAATTTCCTTTTTATTTTCAGTCATTTTTGCGGGCAAGGTTAATTGGAAAATGCTTCCTTTGTTTACTTCACTTTGCACGGTCAAATTTCCATATAAAATTTCAGCTAATTTTTTGCAAATAGTTAATCCCAATCCGGTTCCACCGTATTTTTTTTCAATGGAGGTATCGGCTTGTGTAAATTCGTTAAAAATTAAATTTAGTTTACTGCTTTCTATCCCAATGCCACTGTCTTGAACCACAATGGTTAATTGATTTTTGATATAAGTTGTATTGATTTTTATAAAACCCTTTTCAGTAAATTTATAAGCGTTTCCAATAAGATTGTTCAAAATTTGTCTGATGCGTAATGCATCATTTTCAATTGATAAATTGGCAATAGAATCTAATTCAAATTGTAATGAAATAGGTTTTGATGGATATAAGGATTGGATGCTTTCGGCTACTTCGACAATCAATTTATCTAATTCGAAAACCGTGTTTTCCAGTTCAATTTTACCGGCTTCGATTTTGGAAAAATCTAATAAATCATTCACCAGTTGATTGATGTAGATTGATGAACTTTTGATATTTGACAAATAATAATTCTGCTTTTCGGAAACCCCGCCCATACTGATTAATTCGCTAAAACCTTGAATCGTATTTAAAGGTGTTTTTAAATCGTGGCTTACGGTGGCAATCAATTGCTCTCTGGCCGTTAAAAGTGATTCTGTTTTCTTTTTTTCAATTTCCAATTGTTTTCTGTACCGTTGATTTTTTAGAAAATCACTTGTAATAAGAAGGAAAAATAACCCGGTCATTATTAACCCGATTACTGCCGCCATGGTTAAGATGGAAACTGTTTTTTGTTGTGCTTCTTCTCTGGAAAAATTGTTTAAGTTTGCTTTTTTGATGACATCCGATTCAAATTCAACCAAAATTTCATTTAGCTTTTGCGAAATAAATAAATCGTTTCGAAGCAATTCTATTTCTTTGTTTTTTTGAGTAGTCGTTTTTTCTTGATTTTTTAACCGAACTTCTTCTAAAATTTTCTTTGAAGAAACAAGAATTGAATCAATTTGCTTGTCGGTTAAGGTTTTTTCTGATTCTTTGGGAACATTTTCATTCAGATAATCCACGTAATCTTGATACACTCTTCGTTCATAGGTGGAAAGCTTGGAAGGATCTATTTTTAAACTTTCCAATGTGATTTTACCCATCGACTCTTCAATTCGAGTTAAATTGCGCAATGCATTATCAATTGGAAAGTAGGTGTTTTGTGATTTATTGATTTTTTTTAATTCTTCGATATTGGAAACTTTTTGTTGTAGAATAATTTTTAAACTATCTAAAAGAACTATTTGTTTTTCGTTATCAATTTTTTTTCCAAAGGAATCAATTGCGGTGCTTAAGCTTCGGTTTTCTTGATCGAATAATTCAAAATCTTTTGCCAGATTGGTTTGAATGGCTACCCGTCCTAAATTATCAACATCATAAATTTTTGAAAGTAAGGAACCTAATCGAATGAGTTTTTGGTTTTCTTCAATCGATTGTTTTTCGTAATTAGAAAAAAGTCTGTTTTCTTTCAGCAACATAAATCCCACGGCAATCACAAGGGAAGCAATGAGCAAATAACTCACGAGCACTTTGAGCGGAATAGAACTTGATTTTACAGCCATTCTCAAAGATAAAAATATCAAAAGCTACTATTTCCTTATAAAGTGTTAAAAATAAAAAACACCGAATAAAAACCATTTAGTGCTAGACTCTTTTAGGTTTTATTCAGCGTTTTTATTTGTAATGATTATCTGTTTACGACCCGCACATCTCACAATCGTCCGGACCGGCAGTTTTAGCCATTTCAATCATGGCTCGGTATTCTTCTTGACTCATTTCAACTGGTTCATTGAGTACTGCAATTGATTCTAATTTTTTAGCAACAACTGGTTGTTCGATTACTTCTACTGGTTCTGCTTTTTTATCGTTGTTTAACGTGAATTTAATCGCGTCTACAGCTGATTTGGTTCGCAAGTAATACATTCCGGTTTTTAAACCGGATTGCCACGCGTAGAAATGCATGGAGGTTAATTTAGCATAGGTTGCTCCTTCCATGAATAAGTTCAGCGACTGCGATTGGTCAATGAAATAACCACGTTGGCGTGACATATCAATGATGTCTTTCATGCTCATTTCCCACACGGTTTTGTATAACTCTTTGATATCTTGCGGAATGCCTTCGATGTTTTGTACGGAACCATTGTGCCGCATGATTTCTTGTTTTAAGGTGTCGTTCCACAAACCAAGTTTTACTAAATCTTCTAACAAGTGTTTGTTTACAACTATAAATTCGCCTGATAGCACTCTTCTGGTATAAATATTAGAGGTATATGGTTCAAACGCTTCGTTGTTTCCTAAGATTTGTGATGTGGAAGCGGTTGGCATTGGAGCCACAAGCAATGAGTTTCTCACCCCGTGCTCCATTACTTCTTTACGCAAACTTTCCCAATCCCATTTCCCGGATAAATCGCTGTCTTTTAATCCCCATAAATTGTATTGGAATTCTCCTTGTGAAATGGGTGATCCTTTGAAAGTGGAATAGGGTCCTTCTTCTTTTGCCATTTCCATAGAAGCGGTTACCGCAGCAAAATAAAGGGTTTCAAAAATATCTTGGTTCATTTGTTTTGCTTCGTCGCTGGTGAACGGCAAACGCAATAAAATAAACGCATCAGCCAAACCTTGCACTCCCAATCCAATTGGACGGTGACGCATGTTTGAGTTTTCCGCTTCGGGAACCGGGTAATAATTTCTATCGATTACGCGGTTTAAGTTACGCGTCACACGTTTGGTAACATCGTATAATTTCTGGTGATCAAATTTTCCATTTTCGATAAACATTGGCAACGAAATAGAAGCTAAATTACACACAGCTACTTCATCCGGTGCGGTATATTCTAAAATCTCGGTACACAAATTCGATGAACGAATGGTTCCTAAATTTTTTTGGTTTGATTTGCGGTTGGCTGCATCCTTGTACAGCATATACGGCGTTCCGGTTTCGATTTGTGATTCAAGGATTTTCTCCCAAAGTTCACGAGCACGAACGGTTTTTCTGCCTTTTCCGGCGGCTTCGTATTTGTGGTACAAAGCTTCGAATTCATCGCCATACACGTCACACAAACCCGGACATTCGTTTGGACACATTAACGTCCACGAAGCATCGTCTTGCACGCGTTTCATAAACAAATCGGAGGTCCACATGGCAAAGAACAAATCTCTGGCACGCATTTCTTCTTTTCCGGTATTCTTTTTCAAATCTAAAAATTCGAAAATATCAGCATGCCACGTTTCTAAATAAATGGCAAAACTTCCTTTTCTTTTTCCGCCACCTTGGTCAACGTAACGGGCTGTGTCGTTGAAAACACGTAGCATCGGAACAATTCCGTTAGACGTTCCGTTTGTGCCTCGAATGTAAGATCCTGTTGCACGAACATTGTGAATGGATAGTCCGATTCCGCCTGCAGATTGCGAAATTTTTGCGGTTTGTTTTAAGGTATCATAAATTCCGTCGATGCTATCATCTTTCATCGTCAATAGGAAACATGACGACATTTGTGGTTTTGGTGTTCCGGCATTAAACAAGGTTGGTGTTGCGTGGGTGAAGAATTTTTTCGACATTAATTCGTAGGTTTCTTTCACTGCTTCGATGTCATTCAAATGAATTCCAACCGAAACACGCATCAACATATGTTGAGGTCTTTCCACAATTTTTCCGTTGATTTTTAATAAATACGAACGTTCTAATGTTTTGAAACCGAAATAATCATAATTAAAATCTCTGTTGTAAATAATCATGGAATCCAATTCCTCTGCATTGGCCATGATTGTTTCGTATACCTCATCGGAAAGCAATGGTGATTTTTGTCCCGTACGTGGATTCACATAATGGTACATGTCTGACATTGTTTCTGAAAACGACTTTTTGGTATTTTTATGTAAATTGGAAACTGCAATACGTGCTGCTAATTGTGCATAATCCGGGTGAGCAATCGTCATTGAAGCAGCCGTTTCTGCTGCCAAATTATCTAATTCTGAAGTGGTTACACCATCATACAATCCTTCGATTACTCGCATGGCTACTTTTACAGAATCAACCAAATCATTCAATCCGTAACATAATTTTTTAATTCTGTCCGTGATTTTGTCAAACATTACCGGCTCTTTGTGGCCGTCTCTTTTTACTACATACATACTGCTACCTGTTTTTTAAAACAATAAATCCCTTTATTGTTTTGGGTTATTCGTTAGTTGGTTTTGGGAAGCTAATCCCGGTATTTATAGAATCAACTCTGTCAGAGTTTGAAACGTTGACGAGGTTTAATTTAATTTAAAAGTCGGCGTCGAAACTAATTTTTTGCGAATCAGAATCCGTACTCATTACTCCTGCTTTTTGGTATTCTGCCACCCGTTTTTCAAAGAAATTGGTTTTTCCTTGTAGTGAAATCATGTCCATGAAATCGAATGGATTTGATGAGTTATACACTCTATCACAGCCTAATTCTACTAATAAACGGTCGGCTACAAATTCCAAATATTGTGTCATTAGTGTGGCATTCATTCCAATTAAACTCGCTGGAAGTGATTCGGTAATGAATTCTCTTTCAATGGTTAGTGCATCTGTGATAATTTCGGTAATTCTTGTTTTCGAAACTTTATTCACCAAATGGTGGTTGTGTAAATGCACGGCAAAATCACAGTGAACGCCTTCGTCACGCGAAATTAGCTCGTTTGAGAAAGTCAGCCCCGGCATTAAGCCTCTTTTTTTCAACCAGAAAATCGAACAGAACGCACCCGAAAAGAAGATTCCTTCTACGGCTGCAAACGCAATTAAACGCTCAGCAAACGAATCGGAACCAATCCATTTCAAAGCCCAATTGGCTTTCTTTTGAATCGCCGGAAACACATCTAAGGCATGAAATAACTGATCTTTTTCCTTTTCGTCTTTTACATAGGTGTCAATCAACAACGAATAGGTTTCGCTGTGAATGTTTTCCATCATGATTTGAAAACCATAGAAAAATTTAGCTTCCGGATATTGTACTTCGTTGACGAAATTTTCGGCTAAATTCTCATTTACGATCCCGTCAGATGCTGCGAAAAAAGCTAAAATGTGTTTGATGAAATATTTTTCATCTTCATTCAATTTTGTATTCCAATCGGATAAATCTTGGTGTAAATCAATTTCTTCTGCGGTCCAGAAACTCGCTTCCATTTTTTTGTACCATTCCCAAATATCGTGGTGTTTAATGGGAAAAATCACGAATCGATCTTTGTTTTCTTGCAAAATTGGTTCTACTGCTGCCATCTTTTTCTTTGTTGAGTTATGTTGAGGATTATTATTCGGTAATTGAGAGTTACAAAGATTGCAATTCAAATTGGTAAATGAAAGCCAAACTTATTCACAATCGGAAATAGTTTTTAACAACGGTTAGTTTTTTTCCTACTTTTGAAAAATCTATCTAACTATTTGTTATATAACGTATTAAAAACTACTTTATTGGAGGTCGCGAGGGAAATTCTACTATTTTAAGAAATTATTGGGAAGGGAAATTTTAGTAAAACTTACTTCTCTTTTTGATATTCTACACCCACTTTTTCGAGTTCGTGATACCATTCTTCTCCGAATTTTCGAACCAATGCTTCTTTGACAAATTTATAAACCGGAACTTCCAGTTCTTTGCCTAATGAACATGCAGGACTACAAATATCCCAACGATGGTAATTAACTGCAGAGAAATCAGAGAATTCTTTGATTCGGATTGGATACAAATGACATGAAACCGGTTTTTTCCAATTTACGATTCCTTGGTTATAGGCTTGCTCGATGCCGCACAAGGCGGTTTTTCCATCAAAAATAACGTAGGCACAATCTTTCCCTTCAATTAATGGTGTTTCTAATTCGCCGTCTTCGCCTTTCACCCAAGTTCCTTGTGCTTCAATCGCTTGAATTCCTTCTTTGCGAAGAAAAGGTTTTACTTTTGGATAAATTTCTTCTAAAATTTTAGTTTCTTCTTCACTCAACGGTGCACCGGCATCGCCATCTACACAACATGCTCCATGACAAGCGGATAGATTGCAAACGAATTCTTTTTCCAGAATTTCTTCTGAAACAATGGTTTTACCTAGTTGAAACATTTTAAAAGATGCAAAGTTTAAAGGCACAAAGGTACAAAGGTTTCCGAGAAACTGATTGTTATAATTAATGGTATTTTATGGAAAAGCCGTTTTAAAACTCTAATTTTGCTCAAAATTTGTATAACATGGAATTAGATATAAGAGAAATTTTTACAGCAACCATGGTGCTTTTTGCCGTAATTGATATTGTAGGAAGTATTCCAATTATTATTGATTTAAGACAAAAAGCCGGACACATTCACTCAGAAAAAGCTTCTATTGTGGCATGTATCATTATGATTGCCTTTTTGTTTGTGGGAGAAACGATTTTGAAATTAATTGGCATCGACATTAATTCATTTGCTGTTGCCGGTTCATTTGTGCTTTTCTTTTTGGCATTGGAAATGATTTTAGGAATCAAATTATACCGCGATGAAGATACAACTTCAACTTCCATCGTGCCTATAGCTTTTCCGCTGATTGCCGGAGCCGGAACGATGACAACGATACTTTCAATTCGAGCAGAATTTCAAACAATTAATATCATTATTGCCATTGTTCTGAATATTATCTTGGTGTATGGTGTGTTAAAATCATCCGCCAGAATTGAACGTTTTCTGACCAAAAATGGACTTAGCGTGATTCGAAAAGTGTTTGGTGTAGTGCTACTTGCCATTGCTGTTAAATTATTTGCGGCTAATGTTAAAGGTCTTTTTGCATAGACTAATAAAACTTATATTTGTATCATTATTTTACTAGAAATGAAGATTTTCACTTACATCATTATTGCCTTGGCATTCGGATTAATTACTTTTAATGTTACTCAGTTAGATTTTTCTAATCTGTTTGAACAAGAAAGTATGATTGCCTTAATCGGAATTGTCGCTGCGTCTTGTGCAATCATTATCCTTCTTATTTTTAGAATGTCTAAATCCATTGAAGACAAACTAAAAGACCAATAATTATGTTGGATGTACTCATCATTGGCGGTGGCGTTTCGGGAGTTTCTTGTGCTCTTTTACTTGGCTCTGCTCATTCAAAACCATTTGCTTTCGATAAAAAAATCGCTTTAATTTCCCACCAAAAAGCTTCCTCACTGCAAGATGCATTGTTTAATAATGCGTATGGTATTGAAGCCGGAAAATTAGGCAGTGAATTATTAACCGAAAGTGTAGCTCATTTGTCATCGGTTTATCCGCACATTCAACAAATTCCAAACGAAAAAGTACTGAAAATTGAAGGTGAAAACGGAAGTTTTTCGGTTACAACCAACAAAAATATATATCAAACGAAATTAATTGTAATTGGTATTGGAGCAGGTAATCCTTTTACGATTGAAGGTTTAGAAGAATTTGTAGTGCCACATCAAAAAACAAATCCGGAGAAAAACCGAATTCAATTAAGAAACCACGATCATTTGGTGAAAGACGGAGTTTACGTTTGCGGTGTTTTAGCCGGATGGCGAAGTCAGTTGTCTATTGCTGCCGGAAGCGGTGCTGCTGTGGCGACGGACATTTTAACGTTGTGGAATGGTGGTGTGCACGTTCAGGTGCATGATAGCACGAAGAAATAGTTATCGGTTGTCTGTTATCTGTCTGACCGAAAAATTATCGTTTCATTTCTTACGAAAGCAGGTTTCACAATATCAAATCGCCAATTTTGATTAATTTGAGGGAAATAGTGATGCATTCTATCTAGAAATTCATCCCAGCCTTTTGTTTCTTCAGTAAAAAGAAGTTTGTAATCTTTAAAAAAAAGTTCAATACAAATTACATCTTCTGCAAATATATCAACTTTATATGCGATAATTTCTTCAACTTCATTCCATTTATAAAACTTTCGGATTTTATAAAACTCAGTTGAAAAGCCATCTTCATAAAAAAAAATTGACTAAATCTGTCATCATTAAAATTGAGTTACTTCTTCAATACCTCCTGAATCATCAAATCATTTTTCAATCGAATTTCAAAGTATTTTTCTTCATCAAACAATTGTCGAGCAAATTCTGCCATCAAATAGATTTTTACCATCGCTTTATGGCTGTCTAAATTTAACGAAACTCCGTTTGATTTGAGGTAATTTTCAAACTTATCTACATATATGTTATTTACTTCGAACTTCTTTTTAAAGAAATCAAAAGACAATCCTTCAAATTCTTTTCGGTTTTGGTCTAATTGTTCAAACACAAAATAGCTTACAATGCCGGACTGCATGAGCATTTCGGTGGATTCATCACCATGTTTTCCGTTTAGTGGCACAAAAACATCGGGAATAATTCCGCCTCCGCCATACACCGTTCTGCCTTTTAAGGTTTTAAATTTTAAACTGTCAGCTACTTTAATGCTGTCTTTTTCGTATAATTCTCCGCTGTAAAAACGTTTTTCAAATTCATTAAAATAGTTCTCATTCCCTTCTACATATGGTTTTTGAATTGATCTTCCCGAAGGAGTGTAATATCGAGCAACAGTTAAACGAATAGCCGAACCATCGCCCAACGGCATTTCGCGCTGCACCAACCCTTTTCCGAAAGAACGTCGTCCGATAATCCGACCGCGATCATTATCCTGAATGGCTCCGGCTAAAATCTCGGAAGCAGAAGCAGAATTTTCGTTGATTAAAACAATTATTTTTCCGTTTTCAAAAAGTCCGCCACTCGTTGCTTTCGTTTTATCAATTCGTCCTTTTTTATTTTTGGTGGAAACAATGGGAGCGTCTTTCACTAAAAAATCATCGGCAATTTTAACGGCTTGGTCTAAGTAACCGCCACCGTTATCACGTACATCTAACACAATGGTTTTGGCTCCTTTTGCTTTGAGTTTTTGTAATTCGATTTTAAATTCTTTATAAGTAGATTCTGCAAAACGGTTGATTTTGATGAAACCGATTGTTGGATTAATCATCAAACCAACATCGACACTCTTAATCGGAATAATATCTCTTTTTAATTTGACTTTGAGTTGCTTATTTTCGCTTTTTCTGAATAATGTCAGTGTAACTTCTGAACCAACTTCGCCTTTTAATTTTGGAAAAAGAGAATCGTTTGGCAATTTTCTACCGAATAATTTATACTTGTCGGCATACAAAATTCGATCACCCGATTTAATTCCGGCTTTTTCCGATGGGCCACCATGTAAAGGTTTGATTACCGCAACAGAATCTTTGTACATGTAAAAGTTCACACCAATTCCAACAAAATCGCCACGCATGGATTCTGAAACGCTCTCAAATTCATTTTTGGTGATGTAAACCGAATGTGGGTCTAATTTTTCAAGAATACCGTTAACGGTTAAATCAACTATACTATCGGTATCAATCTCATCAACATAATCTCTTTCGATAAAATCGATTAAACGGTTCAGTTTGCTTTTATGACTATTGGGTGAATAAGAAGCCTGAGGAGAAAATGTATTCAATTTTCCACCAACAACTACTCCCAAAGCAATAGCAGAAAAGAGTACAATAGGCCAATATATTTTTTTAATTTTCACTTTGTGGCTTTCCTAACAGGAAAAATTATTCTAACTCTTCAATTAATTCAACTTCAACACCTGCTTTTTCTAAGAATTGAATTCCGCTATCATCTTTGTAACCAGCATGGTAAACTACTCTTTTTATACCGGATTGATGAATGAGTTTACTACATTCTTTACACGGTGAAAGCGTAATATAAAGGGTTGCTCCTTCACACGATTGAGTAGAACCTGCTACTTTTAAAATAGCGTTCGCCTCTGCGTGAAGCACATACCATTTAGTAACATTATCTTCATCTTCACAACAGTTTTCAAAACCGGAAGGCGTTCCGTTGTAACCATCTGAAATAATCATACGGTCTTTCACAATGATCGCACCTACTTGCTTTCGTTTACAATAGGATAAACGGCTCCATTCCTTAGCGATACGAAGGTAGGCTTTGTCGTATTTATTTAATTTCTTTTTATTCATTTTTTAACATCCGTTGTATTATATTATCCTCTCCAAAGGTCGCTACCAATAATCATCGGAAGAACTACTCCGATTACAAAAGACGACATCACCAATGTCCAATCCCGCTTTGAAAAACGGAAAAATGTTTGAACAATATACGACAAAAGTAAAACAATAAATACAACTATAATTTGAGCGACTTCGATTCCGAGTGCAAATTCTAAAAGCGGGACTAATTTATCAACATTTTCGCCCGGTAAAATGGACTTAAAATAGTTTGAAAAACCCAATCCGTGAATAATTCCGAAAAATAATGTCACAAAAGCGACAAAGGTTATGCTTTCTTTTTTTCCTGATTTTCCGGCGGTAAAAAGATGGAAAAGGGCTGTAATTAAAATAGTAATCGGAATCATAAATTCAACCAAACTGGCTTTAATAATGACCACTTCAAAAACGGAAAGTACAAGAGCCAATGTATGACCTAATGTAAAAAGCGAAACTAAAATAAGTACTCTTTTCCAATCTTTAAAAGTATATGGAACCGTTAACGCGATGAGAAAAAGCACATGGTCATAACCGTCTATATCAAGAACGTGTTGAAGACCAATGTTAAAATACAACCAAAATTCAGACATAGATAATAGATTTAAAATTTAGGGAATTCAAACTTACGATTTATTTTGAAACTGCTAATCTTGAAACCTTTAAATTGATGTTAAAGAAACGCTTTTCATGAAAAGAAAAATAGGGATTTCTTTTAAAAAAATTAGAAATAGAATTATATTTGCATAACCAATTTAATACAAACATATGTCAATTTCAGAATTATTCGATAGCGGATTTAAAAACAGAAATAAAGGTCATTTTTCAGCCATTGTTCGTGTCGCTTTGAGCGATGGTAACATAACATCAGAAGAAAAGGCGTTTATTGATAAACTTGCCAAAAACTTGGAGATTTCTAAAGATGAATATGAAGAAATCATGGAAAACCCAATGAAATATTCTATCAATCCACCATATCTTTATATTCACCGTTTAGAGCGATTGTATGATTTGGCTAGAATGGTTTATGCTGACCATGTTTTGGGACCAAAGCAAAAAGAACTTTTAACAAAGTTTGCCTTATCGTTAGGATTTACACCCGGAAACGTGAATTATATTGTTGATAAAGCCCTTTCGCTGTTGGAGCATAATGTAGATTTGGATACGTTTTTGTTTGAGATGCAAAATATGAATAAATAAACGAAAAGCCTCAAAATTTTGAAAATGCCCCAAAAAGTTACACACTATTTGGGGCATTTTTTAGCGAAAGAAAGGTAGGATTAGTTTAAACTTTTAAGCCATTAAAATTTATTTATACTTCGCCATAAATTCTTCTGCCTTTTCTACCATTTTTCGGCTACCACAAAAGAAAGGAACGCGTTGATGCAATTCGGTGGGCTGAAGTTCCATAATACGATTGAAACCGTCAGATGCTTTTCCGCCGGATTGTTCGGCTAAGAAAGCCATTGGGTTACATTCGTATAACAAACGAAGTTTACCATTGGGAGCTTTTGAACTCGTTGGATAAATGTAAATTCCACCTTTAATCATATTTCTGTGAAAATCGGAAACCAAACTTCCGATGTAACGGGAAGTGTACGGACGATCTTCTTCTTCTAACTGACAATATTTTAGATAATCTTTTACGCCTTGCGGAAAATGAACATAGTTTCCTTCATTTATCGAGTAGATATTTCCTGATTCGGAATAACGCATATTTGGATGGGAAAGGTAAAATGTACCAATCGCCGGGTTTAACGTAAATCCGTTTACACCGTGACCTGTGGTATAAACCAACATTGTTGATGTTCCATAAATTACATATCCTGCGGCTACTTGACTCACACCGGGTTGAAGAAAATCTTCGATTGCGACCGGAGTTCCCATTGGAGTTTTACGTCGGTAAACGGAGAAAATTGTTCCCACCGAAACGTTTACATCGATATTAGATGAACCGTCTAATGGATCCATTAAAACCACATATTTGTTGTTATGACAGTTGTCGCTGCCGGCAACGGTGATGAAGTCATCGTTTTCTTCGGAGGCAATTCCGCACGCAATTTCTCGGTTGATAAGGGTTTGAATAAAGACTTCGTTGGCATAAACATCTAACTTTTGTTGGTCTTCGCCTTGAATGTTTTGTTCGCCTGCCGCTCCAACGATATCGACCAATCCGGCTTTGTTTACTTTGTAGTTCACTACTTTGGCCGCTAGTCGGATGGAGTTGATGATGCGTGATAATTCTCCGGTTGAATATTGAAATTCTTCTTGCTTTTCGATGATGAACTCACCTAGTGTTTTGTTTCTCTCTTCCATTACGAAAACGTTGTAGTTGTATTAGTGGCACAAATATCGAAATTTTTGTGATACAAATCAGATTATTATTTTGTTATCTTAAAGAATTGTATTTTTGTGCACGATTAATAGCCCTGACAGTAGCGGAAAGCACGCAGCAACAGAGCTTTAAAAGGCTTGAAGCGTCAAAGCGACCAACGGAAGCTCTTGACGGTTTATAGCATTTTTAGCTTTGTGGCGATCCCGATAGCTATCGGGATGTAGCGGATGGCAGGAATAGCTTCCAATAAAAATGAACATCAGAAAAGGAGAAATAAACGATATGCCCGTTGTTTTGAAGTTGATTCAAGAGCTTGCCGTTTTTGAGAAAGAACCCGATGCAGTAGTCGTTACGGTGGCCGATTTAGAACGTGATGGTTTTGGAGAAAAGCCACTTTTTCAAACGTTTGTGGCCGAATTGAATGGCGAAATCATTGGAATGGCGTTGTATTATTATCGGTATTCAACTTGGAAAGGGAAGACGATTCATTTGGAAGATTTGATTGTGAAGGAAGCTCATCGTGGCACTGGAGCGGGTTTGGCTCTTTACACCGAAATTATGAAGCAAGGCAAGAAAGACGCGGTGCGACGCATTGAATGGAATGTGCTGGATTGGAATGAACCGGCGATTCGGTTTTATGAAAAATCGGGTGCGAAGGTGTTGGATGATTGGCGAGTGGTGCAGATGGATGAAGAGGGAATCGAAAAATTTTTGAAAAAATAACTAATTGACTAATTGCCACATTGGCAAATTGACTAATTGAACTCATGAAAATATTCAAATTTGGAGGTGCATCAGTGAAAGATGCCGAAGGTGTAAAAAACGTATTGTCTGTGCTACAAAAAGTGGGACACGAAGATGTGTTACTTGTGATTTCTGCCATGGGAAAAACCACCAACGCGTTGGAAGTCGTGATTAAGCATTACTTTGAAAAATCGCCCGAATTGAAAGCTTCTATTCAGGAAGTACGAAAGTACCATAACCAGATTTTGTTGGAGTTGTTTGAAGATGATAAACATCCGGTTTTTAGAGCGGTGAACGTTCATTTTGAGGAATTGGATTATTTTTTGAGCCACAACAAATCGCCTAATTACAACTTTGTGTATGATCAGGTGGTGAGCTATGGTGAAATTATTTCGACGACGATTGTGAGTCACTATTTCAACCATTGCAACATGAAAAACAATTGGTTGGATGTTCGTCAGTTTATAAAAACCGATGCGACCTATCGTGATGCGATTGTGGATTGGGAGCAAACGCATAAGTTGATTTCAAAAAATGTAAAGAAAAAAGCGTTGAACATTACGCAAGGTTTCTTGGGTTCGGATGAAAATAATTTCACCACCACGTTAGGCCGCGAAGGCTCGGACTATACAGCAGCTATTTTTGCGTATTGTTTGAATGCCGAAAGTGTCACCATTTGGAAAGATGTTCCGGGAGTGTTGAATGCAGACCCAAGGTATTTTGAGAATGCTGTTTTGCTGAATCAAATTTCGTATCGTGAGGCGATTGAGTTGGCGTTTTACGGAGCTTCTGTCATTCACCCGAAAACATTGCAGCCTTTGCAAAGAAAGGAAATTCCGCTATTTGTTAAATCATTTATCAATCCGCTTTTGCCGGGCACTAGAGTGTATAAAGGTGCTGATTTGGAACCGCAAACGTCCTGCTTTATTGTAAAAAAAAATCAGTTATTGATTTCGCTTTCGTCGATTGATTTTTCGTTTATTATGGAGGAAAACATCAGCGAGATTTTTGCGTTGTTTCACGATTATAAAATAAAAGTAAGTTTGATTCAAAATACGGCGATTAGCTTTTCGGTTTGTATCGAAGATAAATTTGGAAACTTTCCGGAGTTGAAAAAGATTCTTTCCAAAAAATTTAAAGTTTCGTATAACGAAAATGTTTCGCTCTATACGATTCGTCATTTTACTGAAAAAGCGGCTCAGATGGTAGAGGAGAACAAAACGGTTTTAGTGAAACAGATTAGCCGAGAGACGTTGCAGGTGGTGGCAAAAGAGTAGTTTCATGTTTCAAGTTGCGGTTTTCCCCAATCTTGTCATGCCAACGGAGGAGGCATCTCACAAAGTTTGGTTAACGGATAAAAACGATAACAGCTAAAATTTGTTTAATCTTTTGTTAAAAAAATTAAACAAAGATTTAAAACGGGTATCTTTACATTCTAATTAATTAAAAAAAATAAAAATGAAACTAATTAAATCATTGACCATTTTATCATTAACAGGTCTTATTTTTGCCTCTTGTGGTGAAGCCAAAAAGGAAGAAGTTACGGAAGAAGTAGTAACAGTAGAAGAACCAGCAGAAGTCATTGAAACTCCAAACATTGTTGGTGTAGCTTCTGGAAACGCTGATTTCAGCACTTTAGTAACGGCTGTTGGAGCAGCGGAATTAGTTGAAACATTAAGTAGCGATGGGCCATTTACTGTTTTTGCTCCAACTAATGCAGCTTTTGAAAAACTTCCTGCAGGAACCGTAGAAACATTATTAAAGCCGGAGAGTAAAGACAAATTAATAGCCGTGTTAACGTACCATGTTGTAGCCGGAAAGTTTGAAGCTGCTCAAGTAATTGAGGCTATTAACGCCAATAACGGTAAGTTTGAAGTAGCTACTGTTCAAGGCGGAAAAATAACTTTGAGTTTGGTGGACGGTAAAGTAGTTTTAACTGATGCCAATGGAGGAAAATCAATTGTAGTAATTGCAGATGTTGCCGCTTCAAATGGTGTGATTCACGCCATTGATACTGTGGTAATGCCAAAATAATAAAGGTTATTATTTTTTCTTAAAAGAGCTGTTTTGCATTAAAACAGCTCTTTTTTTATTGAATTTAATGAAAGAAACAGAAGTAAAAATTATCAAATAAAGTAAAGTTAGTGCAAATTTCCATCAAACGGAATACAGTACTTTTCCTTTTCCGGGGGTCCGCCCCATTTTTGAATATAATATCTTCGGTTTTTGAAAAAACTTTCATTGAGTTTAGGATTTTTTTCAATCGACATCGAATTTCTAAAAATAACCGGATTAAGTTTTTCAGTATAAACCATATTCATATCCAGCAGTTTCATACGGTAATGGGCATCATTATCTTCAAAATAAGCAGGAAAAATATTCTCATCAAACTTTCCAAATTCTTTCCAAGCCTGAACAGTAAGAATATAGGCACTCCATTGTTGGTAAGAATTAATAAAGTGCATGTTTTTCCAAATTTGTAAAACAGATTGAATTTGTGTTTCCGTTTTGCCTAAATAAACATCATCGTTAAGCATTAACACATGTGTAGCTCCATTATTGTCAGCAAATTCCATGAGTAAATTCCAACTTTTGGCTACACCTAAATTGGCTTCCGGTCGAAGAATTTCAAAGTTATGATTGCGAGAAATGATTTCCTGATTCCCATTATCGCAAATCACAATAGGAGTTTCGTTGAAATCTTTAAAATATTTAGCTAAAGTTTCGTTCAATAAATCTGCTCGGTTGATGGTTGGGATAGCTACCACAAAGCGAATGGGTTCTTTTTTTAACGAAACAAACGGTTTATACATTTTGGCTTTTATTACAAACCAAAAATAGTGAAATGAACTGTAAAATACCAAGCGATAAAATACCAAATCTAAAATTTTATTTTTGTTTCATTCGATAAAATAAGGTTTTATACTTAACTTTATATTCAATCCAAAATAGATTTTCCTTACTATGGCAATGAATATTAAAAGAATCTTTAGTTTTTCCAGCAAATTTGAAAATCGGGACGAAATCATTCTCCGCGATTATTTGGCGATGGAAAGAACCAAGTTAGCCAACGAAAGAACCTTGCTTTCTTACATAAGATCATCACTTTACTTATTATTAGGTGGGATTGCTATCATTCAATTAGAAGGTTTTGAAAGCATCAAATTTATTGGCTACATCTCATTGGGATTAACGATAATATTGGTAATTATAGGTATTTATCGCTTTCAAAAGCTAAACCGCCAACTGAAAAATTATTATAGTCAAATTGAATTGATGATTAAAGAAAAAAAAGAGTCATAGTTTTTAAAGAACGTGTAAGCACAAACAAAAATGTTTTAATTTATTGTAATTGAAGATTGTAACCTTATGGTGCTCTTTCTTTTTATAAAATATGAATTCGGTTTTTATATTTCTATTGCTAGCAATTTCTTTTATAAAAACCAGCATTTATTTAGAGAACGTATTCCAATTATAAACATATTAACCCACATTTTTAACCTTTAAAAATACTACTTTTGGGTTTTTAGAGTTACTATAACTATGTTGAAAAATTGCTTTTTAGGGATGTTGTTGCTTATGGTTTCCGGGTTGTGGGCTCAGGAAAGCGAAACACCTTATAAAAAGAAAAAAATTACCGTTTCAACCGATACGATTTCCCTGGAAAAAGTGAGTATTAACAAGTCGTTTTTTAAAGTTTTAGATGGAAATGACAACCCAATCGATACCGCTTTTTATACCGTAAATTTCCAAAAAGGAACACTTGTTTTCAAAAACAAGTATCAATCCAACGACACATTGACCGTTCGATACCTTACTTTCCCGGAATATTTAACCAAAACATATAGCATTTATGACGAAAGTAAAGTCGTTCCAAATGCCAGGGGAAACGGGCAATTGTACTCACTTTCCAAAGACCGTGTCAACAATTTTAAACCGTTTGACGGACTCACCACATCGGGAAGTATCACACGAGGTGTAACCATTGGAAACAACCAAAATGCAGTAGTTAATTCAAATCTAGATTTGCAAATTGCTGGAAAATTGTCGGATAAAGTGAGTTTGCGAGCTTCCATTCAAGATAGCAATATTCCCTTGCAGGAAGGTGGATATTCTCAAAAATTAGATGAATTTGATCAGATTTTTATCGAATTATATTCCGACAAATGGAACATTCGAGCCGGTGATTTATTTTTGGAAAACCGACAATCTCGCTTTTTAAATTTCAACAAAAAAGTGCAAGGTTTATCCACCCAATTTCGTTTGGGCGAAGAAGGAAACAAAACCACCCTTTTCGCCTCCGCAGCTCTTGTTCGAGGGCAATATGCCAAAAGCACTTTTGTGGGCCAAGAAGGAAACCAGGGGCCGTATAAACTGCGGGGCAACAACGGCGAATTATATGTACTTGTGATTTCGGGTTCTGAGCGAGTTTTTGTGAATGGTATTTTGCTACAACGCGGTGAAAATAATCACTACACCATCGATTATAATGCTGGAGAAGTTACGTTTACTTCCCTTTTTCCCATCAATTCCGAAATGCGAATTAACATTGAATATCAATATTCCGACCGAAGTTTCACCCGTTTTGTCACTTATGGCGGTGCAACGCATGAACGCGAAAAATGGAGTATCGGCGGATTTATTTATTCTGAAAACGACGTCAAAAATCAACCTTTGCAACAAGATTTATCCGAGGAACAAGTTGAAATTTTAAAAAATGCGGGAGACAATATCAATTTGATGAATGCTCCCTCTGCCTATATTGATACCTATTCTGAAAATAAGATTTTATATCGAAAAATACTGATTTCCGGTGTGGAAGTATTTGAGTTTTCCAACAATCCGGAAGAAGTTTTATACAACGTTCGTTTTTCATTGGTGGGCAATAACCAAGGAAATTACATCTTAGCCAACAACCAAGCTGTTGGTAGAATTTACAACTATGTAGAGCCTATCGGCGGCATTCCGCAAGGAAATTATGAACCTATTATTCGCCTGATTGCACCTACCAAAATCCAGATTGCTACGTTGATGGGAAAATACAATCCGACTGACAAAACAACTATTGATTTTGAAGTTGGAATCAGCAATAATGATTTGAATTTATATTCCAATTTAGATAATGATGATAACCAAGGAATTGCAGGAAGATTGAACGCTAACCAACGACTGTTCACCAAAAACTGGACGTTAGATGCGTTTGCGAATGTGCAATTTGTACAAAAAGATTTTAGAACCATTGAACGTTTATTTACGATTGAGTTTGACCGCGATTGGAACCTAACTTCTCCAACCGGAAATCAAAGTTTGGTTGTTTCCGGACTTCGATGGAATCATCCTGAAAAAGGGTTTGCTAATTATCAACTGGAAAAATTGGATTTTTCAGATAATTTCTCTGGTACTCGTCATGTCTTAAATGGTCGTTTGCGTCACAAAAACTGGACAATTACAAACAACAGCAGTTTGATGAAAAGTGATGGTTCATTCGCCAATTCCACTTTTGCCCGAAGCGAAACACAAGTAAAATATGATTGGAAAAAAAATTGGGTCGGTGGCAGTCTACGCTTGGAAGACAACAGCGAAAAAATTGTAGCCACCAATACTTTTTCCCCACTCAGTCAACGCTTTTTAGAATACGGCGGATTTGTTGGACGAGGCGATTCTACCAAAGTATATATGGAAGTAGGCTATTTACATCGTGTGAACGACAGTTTACAAAACGGTTTTGTGCAACGGGTGAATCGTTCACATTCTTATTATTTAAAATCGAGATTATTACAAACCGAAAAAAGCGATTTAAGTGTTTTTATCAATTACAGAAACCTTCAATTTGAAGATGCTTCCCGACCAAACGAACCATCATTGAATTCCCGAATTTTGTATAACGATCGTTTTTTTAAACAATTATTGTTGCTCACCACAGCCTATGAAACGGCTTCCGGAACCTTACCACAACAAGAATTTACGTATTTGGAAGTGGAGCCTGGTCAAGGTGTTTTTATGTGGAATGATTACAACGGTAATGGCATTCAAGAATTGCAAGAATTTGAAATTGCTCCTTTTCCAGACCAAGCCAAATATGTTCGCGTGTTTTTGCCTAATCAAGTATTTATCAAAACCCATCAAAACAAATTTTCGCTTTCGCTTACGCTGAATCCGTCCGTTTGGCAGAATGATAAGGGATTTAAGAAATTATTATCCTATTTCTATAATCAAACTTCGTTTTTAATTGATCGGAAGATTGAACGTAATTCGGATAATTTCAACCTTAACCCGTTTGAACGCGATGAATCGGAGTTATTGGGATTGAACTCGAGTTTTATGAATAGTTTCTTTTATAACCGAGGGAAACAAAATCATTCGGTTACTTATTCCATTTTAAACAGTAGAACCAAAAATTTGCTTTCCATCGGTTCACAAGAAAATAAAAATTTGGCTCATCAAGTGCAATATGCTCATTTGTTAAAAAAGAGTTGGTTGTTTGCCTTATCGGGAAAAACGTTTACCACCGAAAGTAGTTCTGATAATTTTCCGGCTAGAAATTTTGATATTTTAGGCTATCAAATTGCACCCAAAGTGAGTTATTTATTTTCTAAAAACACCAGTTTGGATGTGTTTTATGAAATTCAAAACAAAGAAAATCAGTTGGGTAATAGCGAAACGTTGAATCAGAGTAGGTTAGGCACTTCATTCACGTATGCGGGTGAAAAAAAAATTACGATGAACGGAGAATTTTCGCTTTATAACAATGAGTTTACAGGCGATGCCTTATCGGCAGTAGGTTTTCAAATGTTGGAAGGACTTCAGCCCGGAAGAAACCAAACGTGGCGATTGTTAGTCCAAAAAAACCTGACACAATATTTAGATGTGAATGTGAATTACCAAGGGAGAAAAAGTGAAACGAGTGATACAATTCACACCGGAAGTGTTCAGTTACGGGCTTATTTTTAAACCAATTTGTTAAAATAAAAGCCAATCCTAATTTAAATTATTATATTTGATATTGAAAAAAATCAATGTTATGCAATCAAAATCACTATTACTTTTCCTTTTGGGGAGTTCACTTTTCTTTACATCATGTAAAAATACAGAGGAAGCATCCGCTCCAACGGAACAAAAAACAGAAACAACTGCTGCCGAAACGCCTGCAACAAATGATGTTTCGAATATTACCACAACTCCGGCCCCGGCAGCTACACAAACAGCAACTCAGGCAGGACAGCCTCCTAAATTAAATCCGCCACACGGACAACCTTTTCACAAATGCGAAATTGCGGTGGGTGCACCTTTGGATGGTTCAGCTCCAGCACAAGGAACAACGCCTGCAACGGTAGAGCAAAATGCACCGAAATCATTTTTCAAAACGGTTCAAAGCGAGCAACAAGCGAATCCGGCTCCGGCTGTCGCATCTACTCCTGCACCTAGCCCCCAAGCAACTCAAATCACCTCTAAAGATAAAGAAGGTGTTGTTCGAGATGCAAACTCAAAAACCACGATTACTACGACAACTAATTCCAATACACCCAAGCCAAAGAATAATCCGGCTCATGGTCAACCGCATCACCGTTGTGATGTAAAAGTAGGAGATCCGTTGCCGGATGCGTAATTAGGTATTGTTTACTTATTAATGATAAACAATGTTTTGCTTTAAAATAGAAATTCAATTTGTTCAAAAAAAAACTCCGCAAGTGCTAACTTAGCGGAGTTTTTCTGTTAATATTTGTGAAGTAGTAGTGAATTCAGAATTAAAAACTTTCTGAAATTTTAAATAAGCCTTTAAGATTCTCCTCTTTTTCTTTATAAACTACTGGAACACTGTGGTTGCCCAAACTAAATTCTTTAATTTCAGTTTGCGACAATCTTAGGTACAATTCCTCACTTAAAATAACGTTTCCATTCAAAAAAAAATTCTTCATGTTTGAAGTAGAGCAATTAACTTCAAGATTATCAAAACGCAATACTTCCCCATCCGAAAGAGTTAAATAAATACCTTTTGTGTCGGGACACTTTTTTGCTTCTGTTTTTAAAATCAAACTAATTTCATTCACCGTAGAAGATTTGTATTTAGAAATTACAATAGAACTGTTTTCATGCATTAATTCAGCTTCATAATCGTTTTGATACAAAGGGTCTCTCTGCTCTTTTGCAGATTGGCTGAAACATGCAAAATTCATAAAAAGAAAAAGAAGGATAAAATTAAATTTCATTTTTTACTATTTTAAATGTTAATTAACAAACAAATCTTGAATAATTTATTGAAAATTAAAACGAATGTAAGGTGTTTTTATTGTAGAAGAATCACGTTGTTTAAAATACTTAATTTTAATGTGGTATATTTTCTTAAATTCATAAGAAATAAAAATCCTTAGAAAGTAAAAAACCGTAACTATCATATTTACTGATACTTACGGTTTTGATAAGTGGAGAAGATGGGGCTCGAACCCACGACCTCTTGGCTGCCAGCCAAACGCTCTAGCCAACTGAGCTACATCCCCTAGGCGGTGGCAAATTTAATTAAATTTATTATAAATCACATGATTTACTTTTTAATTTTTTAAAAGGTTGATTTTACCTATTAATTCTTAATTTTGTGTTGTATAATTAAAATATAAATGAAAAGTTTACTGGTGCTAGTTCAAACTGTTGATTTAAAAGAGAAACTTGAAAATGCTCCCGATGATTCCTACCAAATTGGTTTAATTATTGGGTCTTTTGTCCCTTTTGTGGCATTAGTTGCAATTGCCTATTGGATGTATTATGCCGCTAAAAAAAGAGAAAATAACCAGTAGCATTCCTTATCTTTGTTCCGAAATTTAAGTGCAATGGCAAAAATTAGAATTACCAAACAATTTAGTTTTGAAACCGGGCATGCGTTGTACGGCTATGATGGAAAATGTAAAAACGTGCATGGGCACAGTTATAAACTTTCTGTTACGGTTATCGGAACTCCAATTATGGATAATACAAATGTAAAATTTGGGATGGTCATCGATTTTGGTGATTTGAAAAAAATTGTGAAAGAGGAAATCGTTGATTTGTTTGATCATGCTACCGTTTTTAATCAAAACACGCCACATATTGAATTGGCTCATGAGCTTAAAAATCGTGATCACCACGTCATTTTGGTTGATTACCAACCCACCAGCGAAAACATGGTGATTGATTTTGCAGAGAAAATTAAAAATCGTCTTCCGGATTCAATCAAACTACATTCCTTAAAGCTTCAGGAAACGGAAACTTCTTTCGCAGAATGGTTTGCATCAGACAATGTATAATGGTTTTACATTCCTGTGGTTCATAAAGATTAAATTCAAATACTTACTTGTAGGGAGACACTTCAAAAATTTCTAAAACTCAAATCGCAACTGCACCACTACCGTTTTTTTAATTTCTGTATTCAAATTATTTAAAGAAATGCCCAACAAACGAACGGATTCTTTTAGTTTTTCTTGGTACAATAATTCTTTGGCGGTTTCTAATAATAGCGATTTATCCGAAATAAAATAAGGTAAGGTTTTACTACGGGTCTGTTGTGAAAAATCGGAATATTTTATTTTTAAGGTTACCGTTTTTCCAGCGATTTTGTATTTTTGTAAACGTCGTTCGAGTTCTTTGGCGATGCTTTCCAAACGTTCTTCCATAAAGACTTCGGAGGACAAATTTTCATTAAACGTTCGTTCGGCTCCCACCGATTTAGAAATGCGATTCGGTTTTACCGGACTGTTATGAATGCCGCGAACAATGTAGTAATAGTGCACACCACTCTTACCAAAATACTGTTCTAAGAATGCTAAACTTTTGGTTTTTAAATCTTTTCCGGTATAAATACCCAATTGATACATGCGTTCGGCAGTTACTTTTCCAATACCATAAAATTTTCGAATGTCTAGGGCTTCCAAAAACGGTTCAACATCATTGGGATTTACCGTTTTTTGTCCGTTAGGTTTGTTGTAATCGGAGGCCACTTTTGCCACAAATTTATTAATGGAAATTCCGGCAGAGGCAGTCAAACCTGTTTCTTCAAAAATGCGTTTTCTAATTTCTTGTGCAAGCAACGATGCACTCGGGTTTCCTTTTTTGTTTTGTGTTACGTCCAAATAGGCTTCGTCTAACGAAAGCGGTTCGACCAAATCGGTGTATTCATAAAAAATCTTTCTAATTATTTTTGAAATTTCGGTGTAACGTTCAAATCGAGGTCTAACAAAAACCAATTCCGGACACAGTTTCTTGGCTTGCAGACCACTCATAGCACTCCTAACGCCAAATCTCCGAGCTTCATAACTAGCAGCAGAAATGACACCGCGGATTTCACTTCCGCCCACAGCCAAAGGCTTTCCTTTTAGTTCAGGAAAATCCTTTTGCTCCACAGACGCATAAAAAGCATCCATGTCAATGTGAATTATTTTGCGAAGTTTTATCTCCTCCATCTTGGGTTAAAGCATTGGTTCCTGTTGGGAAAAAGAATGAAAAAGGCCTGCGTTTAAAATGTTGCCAGATCGAAACGGTAATGCTTCGCAACTCGGTAAACGGAATATCTCTGGATCGAAAAGCCAATCCCAACGACAAACTAAAACTCACGATAAAGTTAACTAATCCAATGACACCAATGCCAAAAACGCCCCAAAAAATCATCCAATTATCTAAAGTGTAATTGGAGCCGTAAAGCCCTAACGCTAGGTTTCCACTGGCAAAAGTAATGTGTCGAATGTCTAAGTTTAGTCCGAAAAAAACACCCACCGAAGCGGTTGTTCCCATAAAAATACCAAACCAGAAATTGGAGATAATTCCAGCCCATTTCATTTCATACAATTTCGCCAATTTTTCGGCTTTCACTTTTCCGAAAGTCCGTTTTAAAAACGGATGTTCTTTAATACGTTGATAAATTTCGTAATGTTTATCACGGTTCGCCACACTTCCCGAAATAATTCCGGATAAAAACAAGAAACATCCGGCATTGGCAGCGTGAAAGATTGCCATGGAATGAATCGGACTCAAATCAGTCACCAATGTTTTCCACTTCGTTTCGGCAATATTAGAATCAAAGGCTAAATCGATTAACCAAATTCCCAACAACGAAATCGGAAAAGCCATGATTACATTCCCAACAAAAGCAATAAACTGCGATCGAAATACACGGGCAAAAAACACGGCAAATACTTGGTGTTTTTCTTCAGAATCTTCCTTTTTCATTCCGTCTTGTAACGCTCTAATCAAGGCAGCGGCAGTCATTGCGGGCTGTTTGGTGGCTAACGTAAACCCCAAAAGATAAATCGCAATAAACCCAATCGAATAATTCATACTATACAAAAAAGCATAACCAAAATCGCTGGCATCTAATTTAGAAAGCAACACTTTGATGATACACAAAATCCCAACAATAAATCCGCCACCCAACGCCGTATTGAACATTTTAAAATACTCTTTTGTAGACTGCGTGATGTATTTTTCACCTGTTTTGGCCGTATGTTGCGTGACTTCGTACGACAACAATTGCGTACTTTCTTTGATGAAAGTGCGAAGATTATTTCGGGTACAATTGTATTTGATGAGTTTATACACCAACCGAATACTATTCCTTTTTTTATCAATTTTTTTATCAACCGTGAGTAATGGAAGTAAAATTTTTAAACGATACAATTGTTGCCGAATTCTAAGCAAACTCTGGTTCACATGTATGGTAATTCCGTATTTCGATGAATTGGTAAACGCTTTTTTAACATATTCCTCACACTGCTTATGCAAAACCAACAGTTGTTTATACGACAAACTATCTGAAGTTATGCAATGACTGTTTTTACTCTCACGCAAACTGTTTTCAATTAAATGTAGTTCCTTTTCAAAAGAGGCAAACGGACTTTCATAATGAAAATATTCAGGCACCATTTTCAGCACGTCCGACTCCAAGGCACGACCACTCATCCGTTGAGAAATTAAGGACATCGAAATCATGATTTCTGATAAAACAGAATTTTGTTTAATTGTTTCATAAATCGAAGTAAAACCTAACAAATCATAAAGTTCTTCAATTTGTGCTTGTGGAATTTTACTAATCCAAAGGGGATCTGTATCACTATAAAAAACTTGGCTTAAAACATATTCAAGCGAATCGATAGGGTGTTGATACGGTAAAATTTTAGCAAAAGCTCGTTTTTTAATTTCATGAAAGAAGGCGACATCTTGCAAAATTGCTGCATCAGTTAAAATTTTACTGATTTTTTTTTCTGAAAATAATGTGGTTAGATAGGTTGAAAATTCATTTGCAATAGATTTATTTTCGGCTAGTATAGTGATTAAATCAGTCAAATCAATTTCTACAATAGTTTTTGGTTTTTTGGGCCGGATGGAAGAAACAATTTCAACCAATACATCATGATTGTCGTCGGTTTCTTTCCAACGACGATTTTCATCAAAGTAAAATTTGACGATTTCAGCTAACGTTTTCTTTTCCTTCTTTACAAACCAATTAGGCATATACTGTTTTTTTTTATTTTACGAATGTATTGAATTATCTTTACCTTACAATGTAGTGAAAAATAATTATATGATTGAAATCGAACGTAAATTTTTAGTAGTTTCTGATGCTTTTATGAAGGAAGCTTTTTGTCAAAATAGAATTGTACAAGGCTATATCAGTTCGGTGCCGGAGCGAACAGTTCGTGTTCGTATTAAAGGAGAAAAAGGGTTTTTGACTATTAAAGGAAAAGGAAACGAATCCGGCATGAGTCGTTTGGAATGGGAAAAAGAAATTCCGCTTACTGAAGCCGAAATGCTTTTATCGCTATGCGAAAAAGGGGTAATTGATAAAATTCGTTACGAAATAAAAAAAGGCAATCACATTTTTGAAGTGGATGTATTTTTTGGTGAGAATGAGGAACTAATCATTGCCGAAATTGAATTGCAATCTGAATTAGAATCGTTTGAAAAACCAGATTGGTTAGGAATTGAAGTAACGAATGACGAACGCTACTACAACGCTTATTTAAGCCAAAACCCTTATAAAAACTGGAAAAAATGAATAAATTCATCTTTCTGCTTTCTTCTGTTTTATTCGTTTCTTGTAGCTCAGTAAAAGTTCAAAACACCAAAACAGATATTCCGGCAAATAAAAAAATTGTAAAAACAAACCATGAAACGTTTTCGTATCAAGAAGGTGACACGACCTATGTAATGCAAAAATATTTTTTGGTTTTGTTGAAAAAAGGGGTTAACAGAAATCATTCTAAAGAGGACGCTGCAGAACTTCAAAAGCGACACATGGCTCACATTGCTTGGCTAGATAAAACAGGGAAAATCAGCTTAGCCGGACCTTCTGATAATCATGAAACGGTGGCCGGTTTTTTACTTTTTAATACTGAAACTATCAAAGAAGCCGACAGTTTAGCTAAACTTGATCCGGCTGTAAAAGCAGGTCGATTAGACGTGGAGGTACTGCCGTGGTGGGCAGCAAAAGGAAGTAAATTAAAATAAAAATTAATCTATGTTTAAACTGTCTTTGATTTCTTCTACAATTTCGATGGTTACTTTCATAGAACCATAGCCGTGATGTCGGGCAATATCGCGGAAAGCTCTTTTACTTAAATCAATTTCTCGCCCTTTTGTAAATGGACCACGATCGTTTACAGTAACAATAGTTGATTCGCCATTGGCTTCATTGATTACTCGAACCTTAGTGCCGAATGGTAATTTTTTGTGTGCCGCCGTATATTTTTGATTGTCAAAAATTTGACCGCTTGCTGTTTTTCTTCCGGTAAATTTATCACCATAGTAAGAAGCGTGAGCTCCTTTTTTGTATAATTTAAAACGATAGTTGGCTTCAATTTTAATACTATCATTTTTGATAAGGTCATTTTTGATTGTGTCTTTTAGAATCAATCGCTGTAGGGCAGGTTGTTCAAAACGTTTTGTTTTGAAGGAAAAGCTACTAAAAAAAAGTAAGGCAAATAGGCCAAACACGAGGAGTTCGGTTTTATGTTTCATTATCCAACTTTTGAGTGTTTGTTTCATTTAACAAATAATGTTCCAAAAATGAAAAAACCACGAAAAACGTGGTTTATATTACTTTAGGCTAACCATGATTTCCATGGAAGTCGACTTAAAATTAGCACTAACCCAATTCCGTAAAAGAATAAAATCTTTTTAAACTTTGCATCTAAAGCCGCTTTTTTGTGTGTAGACCAACCAATGGTGATTAAAATAATCGCAATAATATTAATCAGAGGATGCTCTAACATGGTGAGTCGTAATTCCGGATTTTTCATTGCTCCTTCAATTTCAAAAGCTTTAAATCCCTTTTGAGAAACAAAGAAAACAGCTAATCCCAATAATAATTGAACATGAGTGAAAATTAGTGCAAAAAGTGAAATACGTAAATCTTTAGATTCAAATGATTTTTTAGAAGCATAGCCAATCAAGGCATTAACAACAGCAATAAAAAGCACAATAAGAGCTAAATAAGCCCACCAAGAATGAAGTTTTTGTAATAATTCGTACATAGCATTGATTTTTTTGAATAACAAATATAATCAAAAAAAGAAAAAGAGACTGATTCATTATTTTAAATGATTAAGTCTCTTTCGCTTTACGGAATGAAAATACTATTTTCTATCTAAAAAATACTTCAATAAAAAATTCGTAGAGCTATCGTGTTGTTTCGCTTTACCGGAATTAATTTCATCCAAAATAGAATTCGCTAGTTGTTTTCCTAACTCAACTCCCCATTGATCGTAACTGAAAATATTCCAAATTACACCTTGTACAAATATTTTATGTTCGTATAAAGCAACTAATTCACCTAAGCTTTCGGGAGTTAGTTTATTGATTAAAAGTGTATTGGTTGGTCTGTTTCCGGAAAACACTTTAAAAGGCGTTAAAAAGGCGGCTCGTTCTCCAACAATTCCTAGTTTTTCGAATTCTGCCGAAACTTGCTCAGCTGATTTTCCATTTAGCAACGCTTCGGTCTGAGCAAAAAAGTTAGACATCAATTTGTCGTGATGATCCTGATTGCCGTGAAGCGATTTAACATAGCCAATAAAATCAGTTGGAATTAATTTTGTTCCTTGGTGAATTAATTGAAAAAAGGCGTGTTGCGAATTAGTTCCCGGTTCACCCCAAATAATCGTTCCGGTTTGATAATTCACCGGATTTCCATCGCGGTCGATGCTTTTTCCATTGCTTTCCATGATTCCTTGTTGCAAGTAGGAAGACAATTTCTGTAAATATTGCGTATACGGAATCAAGGCTTCACTTTCTGCACCAAAGAAATTGTTATACCAAACACTTAGCAAAGCTAGTACGACCGGAATATTCTTTTCAAACGGTGTCGTTTTAAAATGCTCATCCATGGTGTTGGCTCCTTTTAATAATTTATCAAAATGATCAAAACCAACAGCTAAACTAATGGTTAAGCCAACCGCACTCCAGAGCGAAAATCGTCCGCCAACCCAATCCCACATCGGGAAAACATTGTCTGGGTGAATTCCGAATTCCGTTACTTTTTGAATATTGGTAGAAACCGCTACAAAGTGTTTGGCAACATCTTCTTGTTTGGCGGATGTTAAAAACCAATTCCGAATGGTTTCTGAGTTGGACAAGGTTTCTTGCGTAGTAAACGTTTTGGAAACAATGACAAATAAAGTAGTTTCAGGATTTAATTTCTTAATCACTTCATTCACGTGATCGCCATCCACATTGGAAACAAAATGAACGTTTAAGTGATTTTTATAAAATTGAAGGGCTTCTACAATCATCACCGGGCCTAAATCGGAACCACCAATACCAATGTTTACAATATCGGTGAATGGTTTCCCGGTAAATCCTATTCTTTTACCATTGACAACTTCATCGGTAAAATTCTTGATTTTATTTTTAACCGAATAAATTTCCGGCATCACATTTTGACCATCCACCACAATTTTTGAATCAGACGGAGCTCGCAAAGCCGTATGCAAAACCGCTCTATTTTCGGTTTGATTGATTATATCTCCGGCAAAATATTTTTGAATGGCATCTTCCAAATTCACTTCTTTTGCCAAATCCAAAAGATGGTTCATGGTTTCTTGAGTGATAATATTTTTAGAATAATCGACCAAAAAATCGTTCCATTGCAAATGAAAGCTAGCTGCTCTCTTAGCATCTTTTTCAAAAAGTTCCTGCATCGAGACATATTGCATGTCTTCAAAATGTTTTCGTAAATTTTGCCAAGCTGCTGTTCCGGATGGATTTGTATTTTCTAAGGCCATTTTATTTTAGTTTAAGAGTCGCTATACTATCTAATTCTTTCTTTAAAGGAGCAATGTATGCTAAATACTTTGCTTTGTGTTTTGCATTCATGGGTTCGGTATTCGGTAATTTTTGTGAAAGCGGATCAACCTGCACGCCGTTTTTCCAAAAGCGATAACACACGTGTGGACCGGTTGCTAATCCTGTGCTTCCCACTTTTCCGATTACTTCGCCTTGTGCCACATGTTGCCCTTGTCTAACTAAAATTTTCGACATGTGAAGGTATTGGGTGGCATAGGTTCCGTTGTGTTTTACTTTGACAAAATTTCCGTTTCCTGCCGTGTACCCTGTGCGTTCAACAACACCGGAAGCTGTGGTTTTAATTGGTGTTCCGTGTGGAGCAGCATAATCGGTTCCTTTGTGAGCTTTCCAGGTCATTTGAACGGGATGAAATCGTTTGGGCGAAAATCGGGAAGAGATTCGAAAGAAATCCAACGGAGCTTTTAAGAACATGGTTTTCAATCCTTTTCCTTCTTCATCATAATAATCCACTTTTTTTGACAAACTGTCTAATTTGTATGGAAAAGCATAGATTTTTTTTCCTTTATGCTCAAAAAATGAGCTTTCTAATCGGTCAACACCCGCATAAATCGTGTCATTAATATATTTTTCGTAGAAAGTTACAGCAAATTTATCCTCTTTCTGAATCTTAAAAAAGTCGATGGAATATTCATAAATCTTAGCCAAATTATTAGCCACACCAGCCTCTACACCATTTTTGTTTAACGTTTCAGACAGCGAACCATAAATAGCCGTTGCAATAGTTCTTCGTTTGATGGTGATGGGTTTTTGTTTATTGAATGCTTTTACAATCGTATCCCGAAAATCAACTACGCTATAGTTAATATTATCTTTTTGATAAATAAAAACCTGAAGTTGGTTGGGGTTTTCTTTCGATTTAAGTAAGGTAATCGGTCTGCCAATGCGAATATCACGCATGTTAAAACTATCTTTCACTTGTTCGGTTACTTCGTGTACTTTAAAGTTTCCGATATTATGATTTTCTAATAATTTTCCAAAGGTATCACCACTTTTAATCGTATCCTGAACAACCAAATAATCGTTTAAAGTGAATCCGAATTCAACGATTATCGGAACTTTTGGTTTAACATCTTCTTCTATTGTGACTTTGTCAACCTTTTTTTCGCACGAAAGCAAACTCAATGCAAATAGTATAGGTAGTAATTTATTAAATTTCAATGTATTGCTTTTAATCTAATTAAACACTTTCTTTTTCTCCCCAACTGGCTAATTCATCTTCCGACCATAATTCCGGGAAGAAGATTCTTCGTTGGTATTTAGGTAGCATGTATTTTTTCCAATCGCTTCCGCCGGTTGCTTCGCCACTTCCATGACCACTTTCAATATATTTTTTTGCTGCATTAAAGTGTCCCATCACCCACGTAATGTTTACGGTATAGTCATAATGACGCATGGCTTTTATAAGCTCTTCATTCTTTTGATCTTCTTCGGGCAATTGTTTGAACTTTTGCCAAAGATTAATCGTGTTGTATTCTTCCATGAAGGACAAAAAGTCTTTTTTATATTTTCTTTCAAATTCTACAATCAGGTATGATTTTTCGCCGGTTTTATAATCTTTTCCGGCTGCTTGCCAATACAAATGTTCAAGGGCATGCTCATAAGGCGTTTCACGGTCAATCGAACTCCTAAAACGGTAATCAATTAAATTAATCAAGTCGGTTGAGGCAAATTCAATCAAGCGATACTGAGCACTCTGAAATCCGCTGGCAGGCGTTAATGTGTTGCGAAATTTCATGTATTGTTCCACTTCCATGCCGTCTTTCATAATGGTGAAAGAAGTGGTGAGCATATCGAAATACCGACTAATTCGCATTAATTTTTCGGTAAAAAAAGAGGTTTCAGGTTTGTCGTTTTTACATACCTGCTCGATTTCCCACAGAATCATTTTAAACAACAATTCGTTCACTTGATGATACATGACAAAAACCATTTCATCCGGTAGGGTAGTGCGTTGGGTTTGTAAGTTCAGTAAAGCATCGGTTTGAATATAATCCCAATAAGTAATGGGTTTTGCCCACAAAAGTCCTTCTAGATGTGTTTCAGTTTTTTGGTTAATTGCCTGAAACTTTTCTTCTAATTTTTCAAGTATTTCTTCGTGCGCGGTTGTATTCATTACGGTTTTGCTTTAACGGTAAAGGTATGTTTTAGTCCTTTGAAATTTTCCAAATCGGCTTTAAGCGAGCCAATGGCTAATTCGGCTTTAATTCGCAAAGGCAATTTATTGTCATCATCTGAAATCCAAACAGTTAAGCTTTCTTGTTCTTTAAAAACACGACCCGCTTGAACGTAAGGTCTGAAAATCATGGTGGGAACGAGTCCAAATTTAGTTTTTAAATCTTGACGACCAATAAATTTTAGTTTAAATTTTGTAATTTCTTCATCAAAAAACATATCAATGTCTATTGATTCACCTACTTTTAATTTATCTACGTTGGGATGGTTTCTCAAATAATAAAACGTTGATAAAATATCTTGGGTTTTATCGGGTATTTCAAAAGTTTTTTCAGTCTTACGTTTATAATCTTTTACCAAAACGGTGTTGTTGGCCTGGTTAAAAAACCCTTCTTGGTTTTTGGTGTAGCCTCCTTCATCAATTTTTCGAATAAATTGATACGGTTTTCCGGTTTGTTTATCAATAAAACTTTGGTAATCATCTTCCACTTTAAAGAAAAATTTGGTCATTCCGGTGGTGTAACCTCGACCTTTGGCGTGAAATACTTTTTTGTTATTTCGAGTGGCTTCACTCACGCTTAACTCAGCCATTCCGGCATTAATCAAACCGTAGTGAATTCGAAATTGAAACCATTCACCCACATCAAAAGCATCTTCTCTCGCAGGAGAATTAGTTTGTGAATCGAAACTGACTGTCGATAAAAACAAGCATAGAAGCAGTAAATTTTTCATAAATTTTTGTCTTTTTTTATTAGACGTTGCAATTTCTGTTCCAAATGTACTAAATCTAAAAAAGACCTCAAAAAAAGAGGGTGTTTTAATGTTTTTTTAGGATTGTTTTGGGAAAGTAAGGGATTAATAATTAGAATTAAAATCAAAAATCTAGCATCCCCACTATTAACTGTGCGCATTGCTCTGAGTTTTTCAAGAATGCGGAACAACATTAATTAAAACCAAGACCGCTATTATACTCAAAAGCTCAATAGATATAACTTATGCTTTTTTATTAAATCGGAATCTCCATTCCAAATATAAAAAAATCCGCGAAAACCCGAGGATCTTTGCGGAATAGTACTGCTGTATTTTTATCAAACGTAAATCGTTTTCCATCTACTTGTCACATTGACTAATCAAAACCTTATAAAAACACAAAACCCAACCGATCACGATTGAGTTGTATGCTATTAACTAACCAAAAAAACTATAAATTATGAAAATTTACATTACTTAAAAGAAGGTAACCACTCCTCCTTTTTTGCGAGTGCAAAGGTAATTAGTTGGTTATTAAATTGTTAGTTATTTTTTGACTTTAACACATATTCAACAAAAAACGCATTGAAAGAAGGTGTAAAATTTCACTATTCGTATTTTTAATACTATTTTGTTAATTTTTATTTACAAAAAACTTCTTGTTGTCGTAATAAAATAGAAATCCGCTAAGTTTCACAATGATTTTATGAAACGTAACGGATTTTTCGGTTAAAAAAACGATTATAACGTTCCTCGTAACGCTTGTTCTCGCTCAATACTTTCGAACAACGCTTTAAAATTGCCTGCACCAAAACCTCTTGCTCCCATGCGTTGCATGACTTCAAAGAAAAGCGTTGGTCTATCTTCAATTGGTTTAGTGAAAATTTGCAACAAATAGCCTTCTTCATCTGCATCAATCATGATTCCCAATTTTTGAAGTTCGTTGATGTCTTCCTTAAATTTAGACATGTGGTCTTTTAACCGTTCCGGGATGGCATCGTAATACGCTTGTGGTGGTGTGCTTAAAAATTCTATTCCGCGTGAACGCATTTGTCCAACTGTGGAAAGAATATCATCGGTGGCTACCGCAATGTGCTGCACACCCGGACCTTCATAAAAATCTAAGTATTCTTCAATTTGTGATTTTTTCTTTCCTTCGGCCGGTTCATTAATTGGAAATTTGATTCTTCCGTTTCCGTTGCTCATTACTTTACTCATCAAAGCCGAATAGTCGGTCGTAATTTGTTTGTCGTCAAACGAAAGGAAATTAACAAATCCCATCACATCCTCATACCATTTTACCCAGGTATTCATTTCATTCCAACCCACATTACCCACCATGTGGTCTACATATTTTAAACCTACCGAAGTTGGATTATAATCCGACTTCCATTCTTTATAACCTGGTAAAAAAGTTCCATTGTAATTTTTGCGTTCAACAAACATATGAACGGTTTCGCCATAAGTGTAAATTCCGGCACGTACCACTTCACCAAATTCATCGGTCTCAACCGTTGGTTCCATAAAAATTTTCGCTCCGCGTTTGGTAGTTTCTTCAAAGGCACTTCGGGCATCTTCTACCCAAAGAGCAACCACTTTCACTCCGTCTCCGTGTTTTTTAACGTGTTCGCCAATGGGTGAATCGCTTTTTAAGGCGGTGGTTAACACCAAACGGATTTTGTCTTGCTTCAAAACATAGGAAGCTCTGTCTCGAACTCCTGTTTCCAATCCGGCATAAGCCAAGGATTGAAATCCGAAGGCGGTTTTATAAAAATGAGCTGCTTGTTTAGCATTTCCCACATAAAATTCTATATAATCGGTTCCCATCAATGGCAGGAAATCTTGTGCTCCTTCAAATATTTTTTCTAATCCGTATTCTACTGATTTTATTTCTTGTGACATAATTTTTTAATTTGTCAATTGGTTTATGTGTCGATTTGTCAATTTTGAAAACTGCTAAAATTTCCATTTCATCAACCAATTGGGTTAAACTTTATTTTTTAATTTTTAGCATTTCCTCCTTTGGGGGTTAAGAGGCTAAAGCCATGATTGAAAGTACTTCTCATCCGCAACTTTCATTGCTTCGTCCGTTACCATCAAAGGTTTAAAGGTGTCAACCATTACGGCCAACTCTTTTGTTTCTGTTTTTCCGATGCTTCGTTCATAAGCTCCCGGGTGTGGTCCGTGTGGAATTCCAGCTGGGTGTAATGATATGTTTCCGGGTTTTACATCGTTTCTGCTCATAAAATCACCATCAACATAATACAACACTTCATCGCTATCGATGTTGCTGTGGTTATATGGTGCCGGAATGGAAAGCGGATGATAGTCATACAATCTCGGGACAAACGAGCAAACTACAAACGCATCGGTTTCAAAAGTCTGATGAACCGGTGGAGGTTGATGTATTCTTCCGGTAATTGGTTCAAAATCATGAATAGAGAATGCATACGGATAGTTAAACCCATCGTAACCCACCACATCAAATGGATGTGAAGCATAAATCATTTCAATAATTTCGTCTTTTTTCTTGACTTTAATCATGAAGTCGCCCACTTCATCATGCGTTTCCAATTCGGTGGGACGACGTAAATCGCGTTCGCAAAAGGGCGAATGTTCGAGTAGTTGTCCGAACCAATTTCGGTAGCGTTTAGGGGTATAAATAGGTCTTCTTGATTCTACGATAAACAAACGATTATCTTCCGTATCAAAATCGATTTTATAAATGATTCCGCGAGGAATTAATAAGTAATCACCATATTTAAAATCGATGTTTCCTAAGAATGTCCGCAATTTCCCGCTTCCTTTATGGATGAAAATCATTTCATCCGAATCGGTATTTTTATAAAAATAATCCTGCGTTTTGTTTTGTGGAGAGGCTAAAGTGATGTGACAATCGGAATTAGTCAACACAATTTTGCGACTTTCTAAATAATCTTTTTCAGGAGCAACATCAAAACCGTGCAATTTATACGATTGCATGTTGTTGGCTTTGGCGATGGATGGGGCTACCGAATATTGTTTGCGAATTTCTTTCACCTGCGTGGGTCTGTGCACGTGATACATGTTGGAGTACATGCCATCAAAACCCACTGTACCGAATAATTGCTCATAATAAAGTTCGCCGTTTGGTTTTCGGAATTGTGTATGACGTTTGGGAGGAATTTCTCCTAATTGATGATAAAATGGCATTTTTTTGAATTTTTAATTAAACAAAAATTAAGTAATTGTAACATTGACGAATTGGCGAATCGACACATTAAATCATTCCGGATTGCGTTTCATCAAGAAGTGGAGGTAGGCTAACAAACCGGGCCAAAAAGGTTTCATAACAATGAGAGATTAATTAATACTGGTTTTTTTTGATGTTTACACCAACAATAATACCTAAACCAAACGCTACTAAAAAACCAAGAATTACAAACATTTTTACGGTTTTACTAAATTATAACACAAATATCGTAAAAATTTGAATACAACACAATTAAAACCAAAAACCAACACTAAACCAAGTGTGGTGATCTTTGGTTTCCGGTGACCAGCTGTGTTTTATTTCTACAGGGCCAAAAATGGTTTCCAGACCGTATCCAAAGCCATACCCGGTATAGGCAGGACGGTTTAACCAATCACTAGAGTCAAAAAGTTTATCACCCACATTAGCAAAATTGGCAGAAAAATTCAAATGGTTTTTTCTGAAAATTTCATAGTCTAGTTGAAATTGACCTTTCACATAACTGTTTCCGGCGAAGCTTAAAAAATCATACCCATAAAAAGGTTTGAAGTTGTTTAAAGGATAAAAACCGTAGCCGCCAAAAACAAAGTTAAAAAACGGAACAGTTTGTTCACCAATTGATAAACCTCCCTCGGTTTGAATTGTCAATGTGGTTCGATTAAATAGTTTTTGTGCAAAACCGGCATCTGCTTTCAAGATCGTAAACTTACTGAAGGTGTTTGTGTAATCTGATGAAAAAAGAAAAGCTTGAATATCGCCATTAAAATACCATCCCTTTTTAGGAAAGTATTTATTGTCAAAAGAATCATATTTTAAATATCCGAATGCACTTAAATAATCGCTGTTTTCAATTATTGTACCTTCATTATTTAATGTTTCTGATTTTAACTTTAGGTGTTTATACTCCAAACCTCCTGCAACCATAAATTTTTGAACAAAAACCGTTTGCATGTATATTTGATTAGTAAAATCAGAAAAATCAATGTTAATGGAATTAACATCCGGGGTTGTAAATAAAACACCTTGACTAAAATCGGTCGTCACATTTCTATTAAATCCTGTAAATCGTGATTTAACCCCAAAACTCCAATGAAAACCATTGTCAATATAGTAATCCAGATTGTATCGAAAGTTATCGCCTAATACAACATCTGTTGAAAAAATGTCGTTTTTAAACACTATTTTCTTTTGGGTGAAATTTACTAAAATACCACTTTTGAATAATCCATCATAATGCAGTCCTAATTTCAAAAAAGCTTTGTGTGGATTTTCGGTTAGATTTAAGTTGATTCGATCACCGCTTCCTTCTTTTTCAAGGGTATAATTAATAGAGCCAAAGTTCTGGGTTGCGTTGAGGTTTTCAATTCCTTGTTTTAGTTCAGCAAAGCTAATTTTTCTCCCCGGCTTAAAGCGAAGTTTCCCAACAATGTATGCTCTTGTATAGTTTTCTAATTGGGTATGAGAAATAGAAGAAATAAACAAACTATCTGTCTCTGTGAATGGAACAATAGTTTTTTGCTTTTGATAGGAAGTACTTAGCGTATAAAGTTGTTCAATCACATTATTAGCTGCTGATTCTCCACGCTCAATGATTTTTGCTCCTTTGTCAAAAGAAATAACGGAATACTCCTCAACGTCCGGTCGTATATAAACATCCGTCAGTTTCTTTTTCTCTTGCATCTTTTGAATCATTTGCAAGTTTGAAATCTGAACTAAAATTCGAGTTGCATCTTCCAATGATTCCCGACTTTTTAAGTCGTCTTGAACATCAACTCCAATTATAATATCGGCTCCCATTTTTTTTACTTCATCAAGGGGATAATTATTAATAACGCCGCCATCGATAAGATACTTTCCATCGATAATTAAAGGAGAATAAAGCGATGGAAAAGCTCCACTCGCCAAAACCGATTGAGCTAAAAATCCTTGGTCCAATAGAACTTCTTGCCCGGTCTCAATGTCGGTAGCGATACACAAAAACGGAATGGGTAATTTTTTAAAGTCCCGTTCATGTCGAACGGTTGCGGTTAAACGGGTGATCATATTATAATTATACAAACCTTTTGACAATGCGGTTGGAATACCTATTTTGAATTTATTAAAAGGCAATGCAAAGGCATAGCGTTCATCGTTTGCTTTTTCATAAAAGTTTTTGGAAGACCGTGGAACAAAATCTTGAATCACAGCATTATAATCAGTATTGTTAAAAATACTATCAAGTTGAGTTGCAGTATAGCCTGATGCATATAATCCGCCAATGATAGCTCCCATGCTAGTTCCTCCAATGTAATCGATTTTAATACCGGCTTTTTCAATGACTTTTAAAACGCCAATGTGAGCCAATCCTTTTGCTCCTCCACCACTTAAAACTAATCCGATTTTAGGTTGTTTTGGAATGGAATCTTGAGCGAAAAAGGGAATAGGCACAAGGTAAAGGGTGATGGGTAACAGATACAAAAGACAAATTCTTCCTAGCCCCGATAGAGCCAATATTCTCGTAACAAAGTGGTGAGATATAGGCGAAAGCGGGAAATTGAAAACCAAAAAGGCAGGAACGATTCGCTTCAAAATGTATTAGTTAGGTATATTTCTGTAAAATTCGTGAATTTTTTTTGCTTTTGATGTACCAACGACAACAGAAATTTCATTTTCGGAGGCTAATGCTAATCTTTTAACACTTTTGAAATGTTTTAGTAACGTAATCATTGTTTTTTCGCCGATGCCAGGAATGGTTTCGAGCGAGGTTTGTAAAGCCGATTTACTTCGTTTATCGCGATGATGCGATATTCCGAAACGGTGAGCCTCGTTACGCAATTGCTGAATAATTTTAAGTGTTTCCGATTTTTTATCGAGGTACAATGGCACGGAATCGCCCGGATAAAAAAGTTCTTCGAGCCGCTTGGCAATACCGATGATAGCAATTTTGCCCCGTAAATGTAGTGCGTCTAAACTTTTAAGTGCCGAAGACAATTGACCTTTTCCTCCATCGATAATAATAAGTTGCGGCAACGGCTCTTGTTCATCAAGCAGTCGTTTATAACGACGGTAAACCACTTCTTCCATCGAGGCAAAATCATCGGGACCTTCGACGGTTTTGATGTTGAAATGGCGGTAATCTTTTTTGCTGGGCTTGCCATCTTTAAAAACCACACAAGCCGCCACTGGATTGGTTCCCTGAATGTTGGAGTTATCAAAACATTCAATATGACGCGGCTCAATCGAAAGGCGTAAATCTTTCTGCATTTGTGCCATAATACGGTTCGTGTGCCGTTCCGGATCTACAATTTGTATTTGTTTTAACTGCTCCAAACGGTGGTATTTGGCATTGCGTTGAGAGAGTTCGAGTATTTGTTTTTTGTCGCCTACTTGCGGAACGGTGATTCTGATATTGTTACCAAAATCAAGTTCAAAGGGTAAAATTATTTCTTTGGAAGTCAAATTAAATCGTTCTCGCAACTCAACAACGGCAAGTTCTAGGAGTTCTTCGTCGGTTTCATCGAGTTTCTTTTTGAGTTCAAGTGTGTGCGAACGAATAATTGCTCCGTGAGCTATTTGAAGAAAATTGACGTAGGCCATTGTTTCATCAGAAATAATGGAAAACACATCAATATTGGATAGTTTTGGATTGATAATAGTGGATTTGGCTTGGTAATTTACCAAAACATCCATTTTTTCTTTTATTTTTTGAGCTTCTTCAAATTGCATAGCAGTGGCAAAAACATTCATTTTTTGTTTGAATTCTTTTAGGCTTTCTTTGAAGTTACCTTTTAAAATTTCACGGATGGCATCAACTTGCTTTTGATAATTTTCCAATGTTTCCAATCCTTCGCACGGGCCTTTGCAGTTGCCGATGTGGTATTCTAAACAGACTTTGTATTTGTGGTTTTGGATGTTTTGTTCGTTTAAATCGTAGTTACACGTTCGCAAAGGATATAATTCTTTGATTAAATCCAAAAGTGTATTGACAATTTTGAAATTGGTATAAGGGCCAAAATATTCTGAACCGTCTTTAATCATTTTTCGGGTGGGAAAGATGCGTGAAAAGGGTTCTTTTTTAATGCAAATCCACGGATACGTTTTGTCATCTTTAAGGTTGATGTTATAACGCGGTTGTAATTTTTTAATCAAGTTATTTTCCAACAAAAGTGCATCTTGCTCAGACAAAACGACAATGTGCTTGATTTCAACAATTTTTTTGACTAAAACGGCTGTTTTGTGATTGTCATGCGATTTTGTAAAATAGGACGATACCCTCTTTTTGAGATTTTTTGCTTTTCCAACATATAAAATCTTTCCTTCTTTGTCATAGTATTGATACACACCCGGCCCGTCCGGGAGGGTTTGAAGTTGGAGTTCTAATGAATTAGTCTGCATTGTACAAATATATTAGTAAAAAAAGGAGCGTGCAATAGTTCGCCACCTAACATTTATCATATTTCCTTTCTGATAAACAACTTAGTTTTGCCCAAAATAGTGATTATGGCGTATTGGAAAAAATACACACATGAGGAACGGTTGAACCGAGTTCATTTAGCTTTGGAAGAAAACGTAAACTTTTCAAAAGACATTTCGTTGGGTTTTCCTGCTTCAAAATTAGACGGAAAAGTGTTTTACGACAATGCTCCTTTTCTCAAGGAAGCTCCAACCTTGCAGACGTTTGTGGCCAATCCCAACCACATTGGCTGTCATACCTTAGGCGAGTCGGAAAGTGTTTTCAAAGGGACACAACAACTCGAGCGGGAAGTGTTGGAAGCGTTGGCTATTGATGTTTTTAAATCAAAGCCCAATGCATTTGATGGTTATATTTCACCCGGTGGAACCGAAGCAAATATTCAGGCGTTATGGATGTATCGCAATTTTTTTCAACAGGAATGCAACGCCAAGTTGAACGAAATTGCCATCGTTGCCTCAGAAGACACGCATTATTCTATCCCGAAAGGGGCAAATTTATTACAATTGGATTGGTTAAAAATTCCGGTTGATTTTAATTCCCGACAAATTAACAAAAAGACTTTACAATCTATTGTAGCGAAAGCTCATGTAAGTGGCAAAAAATATTTTATTGTAGTATCCAATATGGGCACAACGATGTTTGGCTCGGTGGATAATCCGAATGACTATATTGCCATTTTAAACGAGTTAAAACTATCATTTAAATTGCATATTGACGGCGCCTATGGCGGATTTGTTTATCCGTTTAGCAATCCGGATTCGCAAATAAATTTTAACAATCCAAATATCAGTTCTATTACAATTGACGCGCATAAGATGCTTCAAGCTCCCTATGGTACAGGCATTTTTATTTGCCGGAAAAACCTTATTGGGCATGTGCTCACTCGCGAAGCCGAGTATGTGGAAGGATTGGATGTAACGCTTTGCGGAAGCCGTTCGGGAGCCAATGCTATTGCCGTGTGGATGATTCTTTCTACGTATGGTCCGCATGGTTGGTTTGAAAAAGTGATCACCTTGCAAGGAAGAACCGATTTTTTGTGCCGAGAATTAGACAAAATAGAGGTAAATTATTTTAGGGAACCGTTTATGAATAGTGTGACCATTCATGCCGAATTCATTACTGAAGAAATAGCCAATCGTTTTAAACTCGTACCGCAATCACATTTAAATGACAACAAATGGTATAAAATTGTGGTGATGAATCATGTGGAGCCGGAACATTTAATTACATTTATAACCGAATTGAAAGCTTCGGTTTATGCATAAAAAAGAACTTCGGTTACAGTACAAAGTCCTTCGCTCAAAATTTTCTCAACAAGAAATTGAAGAAAAAAGCATGGCCATTGCCAACCAATTGCTTCGTTTGAATTGTTGGGATAAAACCTATTATCATTTGTTTTTAACCATTGAAGAACTGAAAGAAATTGACACCGAATTTATTCTGCAAATTTTAGCCGGTAAAGACAAAGAAATTGTGATTGGCAAAACTGATTTTCAAACCCGAAAAATGACACATTTTTTGTTGACGGATAATACCAAAATTAAAAAAAACGAATACAATATTCCGGAACCGATGAATGGTTTGGAAGTTCCTGTTTCAATGATTGAAGTGATTTTTGTACCGCTTTTAGCCTTTGACAAAAAGGGTCATCGCATTGGGTATGGAAAAGGATTTTATGATCAATTTTTAGCGGAATGCAATCCGGAAACCATCAAAATTGGCTTATCTTTTTTTGAAGCAGAAGATGAAATTGAAGATATTTTTAAATTGGATATTCCGCTGAATTATTGCGTTACACCATCCGAAATTTATCAATTTGATTAAGCTGAAACTTCATTGTTTGATGCAACTTCTTCTTTATCTGTTATGCCAAAAGCTCTTTTGTTGAAAACAATCAAAATTCCAACTCCGGTAGAAATGGCCATGTCGGCAATGTTAAAAATGGCATTGAAAAAAGTAAAATAATTTCCGCCAACAAAAGGCAACCACTCCGGTAATGTTCCTTTCCAGATGGGGAAATAAAGCATATCGACTACTTTTCCATGAAACCATGTTCCATAAGGATTATCTGAAAATAAAGTAGAAGCGGCATAATGGCTGTCGTTAAAAATCACCCCATAAAAAACGCTGTCGATGATGTTTCCAAATGCTCCTGCAAGTATGAGTGCAACGGCTACAATCAAGTAATGGGAACTGCGTTTTTTAACGCTGTCCCACAACCAATAACCAATGCCAAAAACGGCCACGATACGGAATAAAGTCAAGAATAACTTTCCGTGATCACCCGGGATTTTGGTTCCCCAAGCCATGCCTTCATTTTCTATAAAATGAATGCGGAACCAATCGAACACTTTGATTTCTTCTCCTAAAACAAAATTGGTTTTGATGTATAATTTAGATATCTGATCAACTAATAAGATGATAATGACGATCAAATAGGCTTTCTTTAAAGACATTCGTTAGGTTTTATGGTGCAAAAATAGCAATATTCTTAAACAAAAATGGAAATATACAGTTTAGGGTTAAAACTTTAAATTTTTTTTAGCATTTCACGCAACCTTTGACAATTTTTTCATCTTTCATTTATCAAAATGTATTTACATTTGTTTAACCTAACCAAATTGATAATGAAAACATTAAAATTACTTTGCTTGTCCTTCTTCGTAAGTTTTTTTGCAAGTTGCAACCAAGACGATGACCGTTCAATGGAGACAGCAAAATTTGCTGTTCCGGTGATAAAATCATTGGAAGCTTTACGAAGTAACATTTCTGTAACGTCTGCTCAACAAACCAATGCAGATGGAAAAATTTATGTCGCTGAAAACCTGCTTTTTTATGTGGCACAAGAATCCGGCATCCACATTTTTGATAACTCAAATCCCTCAAATCCGCAAAATACGGCTTTTATAAATTTAGAAGGGGTGCATGATATTGCGGTAAAAGGCAATTACTTGTATGCGGATAATTTTGTGGATTTGGTTGTTTTTGATATTTCTGATGTAAACAACATTGAAGTGGTGCGAGTGGCAGAAAATGTAATTTCGTTCTACCCAATCTATCCGGCTGATGCAGAGTTTTATGCGTACGATGTTTATCCTTCTGAAGGTGAAATCATGGTTGGTTTTAGAATTGAAAACCGAGAAAGACCAACCGGTGATGCAATCCTCTGGGCGGATGATGCACTGGCAAACTTTGAAAGTGCTAATGGCGGAAATGTGGGAACCGGCGGTTCGTATGCTAAATTTCAAATCAACAACAATGCGTTGTACATGGTCGAATCATATAATTTAAAAGTATTTAACATTGCTAATCCAACGGAAACGTTTTACGACAAAACCCTTTATTTGACCGAATGGATGGGTGGCGGTGTTTTTGAAACCTTATTCAAACAAAAAGAATTTCTTTTTATCGGCTCTACCAACGGAATGTATATTGTAAACGCCTTGGATGAATTTAATCCTTATTTTGTATCGAGTTTTGCTCATGCTACCGCTTGTGATCCGGTTGTGGTTTTTGGCAATACGGCTTACATTACTGTTCGTGGTGGTTCTAATTGCGGTTCCATTGAAGACCAAGTGAATGTAATTGACATTACAAACATTGAAAACCCAACCTTGATTTCCACCTATTTACTACATCAACCGTATGGGTTGGGAATTAAAAATAACGTTTTGTACGTGTGTGCCGATGGAAATTTAAATGTGTTTAATGCTACCAATTCGGCTGCCTTAACCTTACAAAATACGTATGAAGACCAAGTGAAAGATGTGATTGCGTTAGACACGCATTTAATTGCCGTTGGCATCAACAAAATCATCCAATACAATTATAGTGAAAATCACACGTTGGAAGTGATGAGTATGGTGAATTTTTAATTCTAATTTTAGAATAATAAAAAAGAGATAGCCCCCTAAAAGTTATCTCTTTTTTTATTGATTATTTTTTAATTTTATATCTCAGCTACTAAGCAACTTAGTTACTCAGCAACTCTTAACGCTGCATGTTCTTCGCCTCAATACTCATGGTTGCATGCGGAACCAATTTCAAACGTTCTTTTGAAATTAATTTTCCGGTTACTTTGCAAACACCGTATGTTTTGTTTTCTACTCTAAAAAGAGCGTTTTTTAAATCGCGGATAAACTTTTCCTGGCGAATGGCTAATTGAGAGTTCGCTTCTTTACTCATCGTTTCAGAACCTTCTTCAAACGCTTTGAAAGTAGGCGATGTATCATCGGTGCCATTATTCAAATCATTCATATAGGCACTTTTGATAAGTTCCAAATCATTTTGAGCTTTATCAATTTTTTTTAAGATAATTTCTTTGAACTCGGCCAAATCGGCTTCTGAGAACTTCATTACTTCATCTGTCATATTTAATCTATTTTGAAATTATTATTTGTGTTTTTATGTCATCAAACTCAATTTCCGTACCATTTTCTAATTGGTCTTCAAAAACGAGTATTTCGGTTAATGTTTCAGACTTTATATAGATTTCATTGGCGGTGATGGCTTCCTCTAATGCACCATTTCGCGTCAATTGAACTTTTATTTTATCTGTTACTTCAAAGCCACTGTCCTTTCTGAGGTTTTGAATACGATTGACTAACTCTCTGGCAATCCCTTCTTTTCGCAATTCATCGGAAATTGTAATGTCTAAAGCCACCGTAATTCCGTTTGCATTGGCCACTAACCATCCTGGGATATCTTGCGAGGAAATCTCCACATCATCTAGTGATAAAGTTATTGAATTTCCCGAAATAACAAGCGTATAGCTTCCGTTTTGGTCTAATTCGTTTATTTGCACTTGCGAAAAAGCTTGTATCTCTTTGGCAATCAACCCCATATCTTTCCCAAAACGTGGGCCTAATGCTTTGAAATTAGGCTTGATTTGCTTCACTAAAACTCCGGAAGCATCGTCTAATAATACGATTTCTTTCACGTTTACTTCGGCTTTTATCAGGTCGGAAACGGCTTCAATTTCAACACGCTGATTTTCGTCAAGTATCGGAATCATTACCTTTTGCAACGGTTGACGCACCTTTATCATCTCCTTCTTGCGAAGCGATAAAACCAGTGACGAAACCGTTTGTGCTTTCATCATTTTACTCTCCAACGATTTATCAACATATTTTTCAACATATTTTGGGAAATCGGCCAAATGTACGCTGTCAAAATTTTCTGAATGTGTTGCTTGTGTTAAATCTCTGTAAAGCCTATCCATAAAGAAAGGAGCAATAGGAGCTGATAATTTAGCCACCGTGATTAAACACGTATATAATGTTTGATACGCTGCAATTTTATCGGTGCCATAGTCGCCTTTCCAAAATCTTCGTCTACATAAACGAACGTACCAGTTACTCAAATGCTCTTGCACAAAGTCGGAAATCGCTCTTGCTGCTCTCGTCGGTTCATAATCCGCATAACTTTCATCTACCAATTGAACTAAGGTTTGTAATTCCGATAAAATCCAACGGTCAATTTCCGGTCGCTCGGTTAACGGAATTTCTTCCTCTTGATAGGTAAATCCATCGATATTCGCATACAACGAAAAGAACGAATACGTATTATATAAAGTACCAAAGAATTTTCGTCTTACTTCGGCAACACCTTCAATATCAAATTTTAAATTATCCCACGGGTTCGCATTCGCAATCATATACCAACGCGTAGCATCGGGCCCATATTGGTCTAACGTGGTAAATGGATCAACAGCGTTTCCGAGACGTTTGGACATTTTTTGTCCGTTTTTGTCTAATACTAAGCCGTTGGAAACGACATTTTTATACGCAATTTTATCAAACACCAACGTTCCGATGGCATGCAACGTGTAAAACCAACCACGGGTTTGATCGACTCCTTCGGCAATAAAATCAGCCGGAAAAGCTTCGTTATTATCGATTAAATGCTTGTTTTCAAAAGGATAATGCCATTGAGCATAAGGCATGGCACCACTATCAAACCAAACGTCTATCAAATCGGATTCACGTTTCATCGGTTTGCCGGAAGGTGAAACCAATACAATTTCATCCACTACATTTTTATGCAAATCCACTAAATCATAATTTGATTCGCTCATGTTTCCAATCTCAAACCCTTTGAACGGATTTTCTTTTTGGAAACCTGCAGTTATCGATTTTTCAATTGCATCGTATAATTCTTCTACCGAACCGATTAAAATTTCTTCGGTTTTGTCTTCGGTTCGCCAAATCGGTAACGGAATTCCCCAATACCGTGAACGGGATAAGTTCCAATCGTTCGCGTTTTTTAACCAATTTCCAAAACGACCTTCGCCGGTGGCTTTTGGCTTCCAATTAATGGTATTGTTTAAATCGAACATTCGGTTTTTAATTTCAGTTACTTTGATGAACCAAGAATCCAACGGATAATATAAAATCGGTTTATCGGTTCGCCAACAATGCGGATAACTGTGCACGTATTTTTCAACTTTGAACGCTTTATTTTCTTCTTTTAACAAAATGGCAATTTCCACATCTGCGGAACGCTCGGGAGCTTCGCCTTCGTTATAATATTCATTTTTTACATATTTACCGGAGAATTCGCCTAAACCGTGGATAAATTTCCCTTGTAAATCAACTAAAGGAACAGCGTTTCCTGTGGCATCCAACACCAACATCGGCGGAACTTCAGGTGTTGCTTCTTTGGCCACTTTCGCATCATCTGCACCAAATGTCGGAGCGGTGTGTACAATTCCGGTACCATCTTCGGTTGTGACAAAATCACCTGAAATCACTCGGAAAGCATTTTCCGGATTTTGATAAGGTAAAACCAATGGCATTAACTGCTCGTAGCGGACTCCTACTAAATCAGCACCCTTACATTCCGCTAAAATTTGGTACGGTATTTTTTTATCGTCTGATTTGTAATTGACAAAATCATCGTCGTTTTCTGCTACAGAAAATTTGCCGCCAAATTGCTTCCCAACTAAATTTTTAGCCAAAATAACATTTGTCGGTTCAAACGTATATTGATTGAAGGTTTTCACCAACACATAATCAATTTTTGGTCCAACCGTCAAGGCGGTATTACTTGGTAACGTCCAAGGTGTAGTTGTCCAAGCTAAAATATGAATATCGCCAAACCCTTGTAAAAAAGCAGGTAAGGTTTCCTGTTTAGTTTTAAATTGAGCTACGACAGACGTATCGGTTACATCTCGGTAACTTCCGGGCTGGTTCACTTCATGCGAAGATAATCCTGTTCCGGCTTTCGGTGAATAAGGCTGAATCGTGTAGCCTTTGTACAACAAATTCTTATCATAAATCTGTTTTAATAACCACCAAACCGACTCCATGTATTTGGATTTATAGGTCACGTAAGGGTCTTCCATATCCACCCAATAACCCATTTTTTCGGTTAGGTCGTTCCACACGTCGGTGTAACGCATAACGGTTTTTTTACACGCTTCGTTGTATTCTTCAATCGAAATGGTTTTTCCGATGTCTTCTTTGGTAATGCCTAATTCTTTTTCGGTACCTAATTCTACAGGCAAACCGTGTGTGTCCCAACCGGCTTTTCGCTTGACTTGAAATCCTTTTTGGGTTTTATAACGGCAAAAAATATCTTTAATCGCACGAGCCATCACGTGGTGAATTCCGGGTAAACCGTTGGCTGAAGGAGGGCCTTCAAAAAACACATACGGTTGTTGCCCTTCACGGGTGGTGATGCTTTGTTCAAAAATGTGGTTTTCCTTCCAATACTTCAGTACTTCCGATGCCACGGTTGGCAGGTCAAGTCCTTTGTATTCAGCGAATTTCGTACTCATGTTTTCTCGTTCTAAAAAATCAATTTGCGAAAGTAAGGATTTTTGAGATAATATGGTAGGAATTAATGTGTCAATGGGGAAATGTGGCGATGTGTCCATAAGAAAAAACGAAAATTTGATGTTTTCTTTGAGAAAATAATAGCGAAACGTCTTGGCGTTCCTTGCGACCTTTTTTGTATCCTTTGCGATTAAAAATTATTTAAAGAGGTTAAAATGCACGGTAATTCGAAAAGAAAAGACGTATTCTTAAGGCAATTATACCTTCACATGGTAATTATACAATTAATAATCAATTAATTGTAAGCACATAGAACAAATATAGTCGACCTTTGTTAAGGATAATACTATAAGTCAACTAAAAAATTATTCAAAATAAGATGAAAAAACCGAATGACAATTTAGAATTAGAAAAAGCCAAAATTCATATTGTAGTTGAGATTATAGAATATATGAAAAATGCCGTCGTGAGCAGAACAATTATAAAAAAAACAACAGGAAATGTAACCGTCTCCTCGTTTGACGCAGGCGAAGAATTAGACGAAAAAACATCACCTTTTGATATGTATATTCAAATCATTGACGGTGTAGCCGAATTAACATTAGAAGGTAAAAAACTTATGCTAAAGCTGGGCAACGGGATTGTGATACCAGCCCATTCAAAGCATCATTTCAACGCCAATGAACAATTTAAAATGATATCAACCGTAATTAAAAGTGGTTATGAAGATCAAATATAAATAATAGTATTCAACAACGCTGCTGTTGTTGATAAAAATTAAACAAGTATGATTCTGTATATCAAATACATGGTTAGTCTTCGTTGCAAAATGATGGTTAGAGAAGAATTGAAAAAATTGAACTTAGACTATCTTAACATTGATTTAGGAATGGTTGAAGTATTGGGTGAAATTACGCCCGAAAAATGGGATTTGTTGGGAGTGAATTTAGCCAAATCTGGGCTAGAATTATTAGATGACAAAAGAGCCATTTTAATTGAACGAATTAAAAATGTAATCGTGGAGATGATTCACTACACAGACGAAGTTCCCAAAGTAAATTATTCGGACTACATCAGTGAAAAGCTCAATCATGATTACACCTATTTGTCTAATATTTTTTCTGAAGTAAAAGGGATTACTATTCAACATTATATTATTATGCACAAAATTGAACGTGTTAAAGAGTTGTTGTTGTATGATGAATTGAATTTAACCGAAATCGCTTTTATGTTAAATTACAGTAGTGTTGCCCATTTGTCCAATCAATTTAAAAAAATTACCGGGTTATCTCCTTCCTTTTTCAAACAGATGAAGTATAAGCGAAATAAAAATTTAGAAAATATCTAATCAGTTATTTTTTAGAAAAGTGAAACACCCATTATTTGGGTGTTTTTTTGTTTAGATAAATACCTAGCAAGTGATATGTATAATTTTTACTATTAAATGTGTAACATCTTAAAGCACTATTCATTCCACCTTTGTTATAATCTTCGCGTTAATCAAAAATGATGACTATTTTTTGATTAAAAGAAGATGGCATTTAAGTTAAGAATTAAACGTTCGCAAAAGTAGATTTAAAACCAAAAAAAGAAACGTAAGGTAATTTCTATTAGAAGAAAAATAATCTGGCATATCATAAACCGACTTGATTAAATGGGCAACGTAGATTCTTAAACATACTACGAATACATTAAAAAGTCATTCAAAGTGTAGCATCAAAACTGCACTTTTTTTATCTACATCTATCATGATTAAAGTAAAAAAACACGGAATTATTTTAAAAAAAACACACCTTTCGTTTGAGGACGATAGTGTATTAAATCCCGCTATTTTTCAGGAAGACAACACATTACATATGTTGTACAGGGCTGTTCGAAATGGAAATTATTCTACGGTAGGTTACTGCAAATTGAACGGTCCATTGGAAGTGGTAGAACGAAATGACACTCCTCTACTAATTCCTTTCTCAGAAGAAGAATCAAATGGGGTTGAAGATCCCAGAATCGTTAAAATAGAAGGCACTTTTTTTATTACGTATACCGCTTATAATGGCATAAATGCACTTGGTGCTTTGGTCACGTCAACTGATTTAAAAACATTTGAGCGACATGGTATTATTGTGCCAATATTCACTTTTGATGAATTCAAAAAATTGGCAGAATGCAACAACTTAATCAACGCAAAATATTTCAGACATGTAAGGCATTTTGACCACAAGAAGGAAATTTATTTATGGGATAAGGACGTCGTTTTTTTTCCCAGAAAAATAGATGGGAAATTTGCCTTTTTACACCGAATCCGCCCGGGAATTCAACTGGTAATGGTGGAGGATTTAAAAGAGCTAACCAAAGAATTTTGGAATCACTACTTTTTACATTTTAAAAAACACATCGTCATGGATCCGGTGGGAATAAATCACGAATCCGGTTATCTTGGTGCAGGTGCTCCTCCTATTGAAACAGAATTAGGTTGGTTGCTGATTTACCACGGTGTTTATGATACATCAGCGGGATATATCTATTCGGCGGCGGCGGCTTTATTGGATATTGACAATCCGTTAAAAGTAATCGCCCGATTAGTTGATCCCTTATTTATTCCTAAGGAAGAGTATGAATTAAAAGGAGTAGTTAATAATGTAGTGTTTCCAACCGGAACTGCACTTTTTGATGACACCTTATACATCTATTACGGTGCTGCCGACAAGTGCATTGCGGCAGCCTCAGTAAGTTTAAAAGAATTATTAAATGAGTTAATGCTAAACAAAGTAACTAATGAAAGCAATTAATTATCCCGATTACACTTTCAAACTGATGGTTCATCAAGAGATAGCAGAATCAATGGTGAAGGGGCGAGAAAATAAAACGGCTACAATGAATCAAACGAATCTGATTCCATTTCCCAAAAAAGAATTGCCGGAAATTTTATTTATCACCACTTATCCGCCAAGAGAATGTGGCATTGCAACGTACACCCAAGATTTAAAAAATGCTATCCAAGAAAAATTCGGAAAAACCTTTTCATTAAAAATTGGTGCCGTAAACACCGTTGATTCGGATTTTCAGTATCCGGATGAAGTAAAATATTGTATCCAAACCGATGAAATAAATCACTTTGTTCAACTGGCAAACATCATTAATACAGACAAAAATATTGCTGTTATTTTTCTTCAACACGAATTTGGCTTGTTTGGAGGAGAAAACGGAAATAACATCTTGAAATTAATGGCTCATTTAAAAAAACCAATCATCACTACATTGCACACGGTTTTGCCAAATCCGAATTCAAAACTCAAAAAAGTAGTTCGCCAAATTGCAGATTATTCCAACACGGTTATTGTGATGACAAATACGTCGGCAGCATTATTACAATTTGACTATGGAATTGCCAAACAAAAAATTGAAGTGATTCCGCACGGAACTCATTTAGTTTGCTCGGACACTACAACAAAAAATAAAATTCATTTAGCCGATCGAATTATTCTCTCCACCTTTGGTTTATTAAGCGATGGAAAAAGTATCGAAACAGCTATTGAAGCACTTCCGAGAATTGTAAAAGAATTTCCAAACGTTATTTATTTAATTATTGGCAAAACGCATCCCGAAGTACTTAAAAGAGAGGGTGAAAGATATAGAAATTCACTATATGAAAGAGTAGTTGAATTGGGTTTGCAAAACAATGTTCGATTCATCAACCGGTATTTAACTTTAAATGAATTAATGGATTATTTGCAACGAACAAAAATCTATTTATTTACTTCAAAAGACCCCAATCAGGCGGTGAGTGGTACACTTGCGTATGCAATGGCAAATGGGTGCCCTGTGATTTCAACACCAATTCCACACGCCAAAGAATTAGTAGATGGAGCAGGAGTCAACTTTGATTTTCAAAATGCCGAACAATTGGCAGATGCCACGATTAAGCTACTCCATAATCCAAAATTGCTGAAAGAAATGCGTTTAAATGCATTGCACAAAATAAGTCCCACTTCATGGCAAAATGCAGCCATTGCTCACATTGATTTGACAAAAAGTTTGTTAACTAAAAGAAAAGTAGACATAAAATATCAATTACCTCCAATTTCATTAGACCATATCAAAAGACTGACAACCAAAAACGGAATGATTCAGTTTTCGCGAATCTCAACCCCCGATTTCAATTCCGGATATACGTTAGATGACAATGCTCGTGCATTAATTGCTATCGCAAAACACTATGAATTGTTGCGTGACAGTGCCGATTTGGAATTAATTACAACTTATTTAGACTTCATTATTTTTTGCCAACAAGAAGATGGCCGGTTTTTAAATTATGTAGATTTTAAAGGTGATTTTTTCTCAAAAAACAGTTCAGAAAACCTTGAAGATTCCAATGGAAGAGCAGTTTGGGCATTGGGAGAATTTAGTGCGTATCAAGATTTGTTTAGTCCTGATTTAATTGAAAAGGCCAATTTAGCATTGGAAAGAGCATTGGTCTCGATTGGATCTTTCCATTCCCCAAGAGCCATCGGATTTGCAATCAAAGGACTCTATTTTTATAATTTGAATAAAGAAAGTCTTGCCGTTAAAAACTTAATCATCGATTTAGCCGACAATTTAGTTTCAAAATTCAGAGGAGTTTCAGACAAAAAGTGGAAGTGGTTTGAAAATTATCTAACCTATGCCAACAGTGTTCTTCCGGAAGCAATGCTATATGCGGCTAAAAGTTCTGGAAATGAAATTTATCAAAAAATCGCAAAATCATCATTTGATTTTCTACTATCAATCATTTTTAAAAACCAACAAATTAAAGTAGTTTCTAATCAGGGATGGCATCACAAGGGCGGAACAGTCAATAGTTTTGGCGAGCAATCGATTGACGTGGCCTACACTATTTTGGCTCTAAAGACCTTTTATAAAACATTTAAAGAAAAGGAATACCAAGAAAAAATGGAAACGGCATTTGACTGGTTTTTAGGAAAAAATCATTTGCATCAAATTGTATATAACCCCATAACGGGAGGTTGTCACGATGGTCTGGAAAAATATAATGTGAATCTAAATCAAGGGGCTGAATCTACAGTGAGTTATCTGATGGCTCGATTAGTTTTTCTAGAAAAGGGCAAATTAAAAGCTAGTGTTCGATCCTATGCAAAAGCTCCTCGAAAAAGTGTGAAACTAACAACGAAATAGATTTTAGATGTAAACTTAACGGCTGAAAAAAGAAGACCTTTGAATAGTAAAATTAAACTCATGGAATACACCTTTTACACAGTAACGTTACTCCTCGTCACACAATCGTACTTGTTGCGATAGGCCAGAATCAATAGTTTGGAAACAAAAAAAATAAAAATTAGTAAAACAACAATCATGAAAACAACAAACTTTTTAAAAAGTTTAAAAAAAGGAGTGGTAGCGTTTATCATCCTGTCCTTTACAATTACCCCTTTCTCGTGCTCTAAAAAAACAGTTTTCGAAAACTCAAACATAACTCCCGCAGCCAGAGGTGATGCGAAAGTTAAAAAAGACAATAACGACAACTACAATATAGAAATAAATATTTCCTATTTAGCGGAACCGGAACGTTTAAATCCACCCAAAAAAACCTACGTGGTGTGGATGGTTGCAAACAATAATTACCCTCAAAACATCGGACAAATTGTGGCCACCACCAAGCTTCATGTGAAATTTGAAACGGTTTCATCCTCCAAACCTGAACGGATTTTTATCACTGCCGAAGACGATCCTAGCATACAATATCCGGGTAACATGAAAGTATTAGAAACAAGTATTTTATAGAGTTTTAGTTAGGTTAATTATAGTTTGTAACTAGTGAAAACTGCTTTCGGGCAGTTTTTTTTATGGACATTTCCGCTACAAAACAACCCATAAACCAAGTCCTTATAACTTTATTTCAAACCACAACCGTGTAAAAACGAATAAACCCGCAGTGATCCATCGCTTCAAGCCATTATGGCGAAGCTATTATATCCGTGAGATTCTTTTAAATCCGTTTAATCCGTGTGCCCCTAAAAAAGCGAAGCTTCCTTGTGTTCGTTGCAATTATAATCTCAGCAACTCAGTTTCTCAGCAACTCATCCAAACACCTCCCCCAACACCTCCAACGACTTCGGCCGTTTAAACCCATCCAAATGAAACGCATAATAATCCAACAAAATTTTAAGTAAAAGCTGTCGTTCGGCAGCCACAAAAAACTTGGCTTCGCTGTTAAACTTTAATTCAATCAGTTTTTTAAATAAAATCGTTTCGTGTTCCGAAAGGCAACTGATACCGTGATAATTGGTAAAAACGCCTTCCGTTAATTCAAAAAAAGTAGCATTTGTTTGTGATACATCGGGATAGAAGCCTAAAAAGCGAGTCATTCCCAATAATAAGATTAAGTGAAAATTTACTACTTCGTCATGGCTGTCTAACCAAACCAAAGCGGCTTCTAAATAATCGAAAAAGGCTTCGTTTTTTTCTTCCTCTTTGATGCAATGGTGTAACACTTCCGATAGAAAAAGAGCCATTGAACTTTTGACAATAGTGTTGTGTAAGGAAACATACGATTGTCCGATTCGGATTTCCTTGAAATACTCCAGTTTACCATTATTTTTGTGCGTGGCTTCAATTTCTAAGATCGTCAACGGTTGGAAATAACCAATCTTTTGTTGGTTCTTCCGTGATGAAAAAGCATTGGGGACAAAATAACTTTTTAAACCATCAGACAGCGTAAAACACTTCACAATCAGGGATTTTTCCTGGTATTTTAACGCTGAGATTACGATGGCTTTGGTTTTGACTTGCATGATGTAAAAGTAATCTTTCTGGTGCGGTAATGCAATACGGCTCTAGGCATTATCCATGCATTATCCATGCTTTATCTAGACATAGGTTGTAGGTTGTAGGTTGTAGGTTGTGGGTTGTGGGTTGTAGGTTGACTCGTTCTAAATTGACTATAGAGATTAATAAATAAATCCTATTATAGTTCTACAACTATAATTTTAATCGAAAAATAGCTTGACACCTTACTTCACCAAAGGGCAGGGGAGCCGTGACGTTGAAAATATTGCTAGCATAGTGGATTTTAATCTGCGTCAATCCATTATAGCGAAGCTATTAAAATTCGTGAAAATCTGTTTAATCTGTTTAATCTGTGTTCCATTAAAATAAGCGAAGCGTTCCCAAAACTTTGCATCTTTACGTGAAAAAAAAAGAAGCTATTCCCCTTTAAAATTCCGTACCGCCTCTGTCGCTTCAAGAATGGTGTAGGCACTCCAATAGTTTGGGTCATATTGCCGTTTTACATCAACAAAAATATACCCCGGTTCAAATGGTTTTACTTCTCCCTGCTGCGGTTCCATTTCTACGGCAATAATTTCATCGGCTTCAGCGGTGTTCATTTCGATTAAAAAGTTGAATTTCATTTTCTTGCGTTCACTTCTTTTGGGATGGTTTTCGGTGAAGGACAAACTGCGGTCGATGTAGACATAATTGGCACTAAACTTTTTAATGAACTGCGGGTAGTAGGTTCCGGTGGGCGATTTTTTCATCAGCACTTCCATGGTGTTCCCAAACGAATTAAATTTTACACCCAGCATCCATTTGAGGTTGAGTTTAAAATCACTTTTTTCCGGGGCCAGTTCATATTTATAATACACCAAACCAAAATCATCGGTGTTGATAAAAAGTTCGCCCACGTATTTGGCTCTGTTTCGATCGGGACGAAACGTCAGGTGATAACACAACATGCCATTTACCGTTTTAGTTCCTTCGAGCGTATAATCATAAAGGTCTTGCTTGCGAATGAACTCCCGATGACCAATCACACCGTAACCCACGGCATAAAAACCATTGCTGTTTTTAAGCGTATCGGCGGCATTGGCATCGGTGCTGATTTCCTTCATCGAGGCCTTTTTTTCCAATGGAATAATGCCCGAATTAATGCGATAGGTATAGGGTGACTCCAATTGCTTGAACGTATGTTCAAAAAATTTATCCTGAAAATTATCCATGTTCAAGCCGTTGCCATCCAGTAACTTGAGTGCTTTGAGGTGATTGGTCACCATGCCTTTTGGCGTGAGGTACACATCGGTCATGGTTTCTCTAAAGCCAATGATTTCTCTGTTATTGAATTTTTTTTCAAATGCCTCAATCTTTTGTTGCAGTTCTTTTTTGTTGGCAAAGCTGATTTTTTTGAGGTCTACTTCAAATCGTTTGGGCACATAGGTTTCTTTGCTTCGGCTAAAATACCGCACCCGAACGCCCGACAATACGTGGTTTTTGCTGCTGTTCTCCACATACTTTTGCAGGATTTGCGAAGCGGTTAACGTTGGACCCAACACCACTTCTTTTAGCAATAACGCAGACGGCTCCAACGCAATCACCGCCGTGCGAGCCAAGTCTTTGATGGCGATATGGATTTCCTGGTAGCCAATGTGCGAAATATGCACTAACGCCTCCGCCGGAAAATCCTTTTGCAAAAGCGAAAAATCGCCTTCCTGATTGCTAATGACCCCATAATTGGGCGAAAGTTGTACGGAGGCATACCCAATGGGTTCCTGCGTTTGGGCATCGACAATTTTGCCTTTGAGCACTTGGGCAGCAAGTTGTGAACACCCCAAAAAGCCACTCACCGCTAGGAACAACACTATAAAGTTGAATTTCATCATCCGTTTTGTACGATTTATACAGTAAACTTACACAAAAGGGGAAAAGGTTGGTGCGGCTTTAGATTTTTTTTAAGGTTTTGGTAGTGTGGAAAAAATGAACAACCGAGCAAATGAGATACTGTATTATCGATCAAAACTAACCAATAAAACTCCGCAATCTTGTCATACCACAATCTTGTCATACTACAATCTTGTCATTCCGACGAAGGAGGAATCTCATCATTAAAACACAATTATACCAAAATGGAATATCAAATTCTATTTACGAATATTGTAAAAAAATTAGGAGAGCATACAATTGTACGCTGTTCATTAAATTAAAGATTGATAATTTTGATAAAAACCAAAAAACATGAAACCAAAATTAAAATACTCCTCCACAGAATACTGGGATTTTATCGAAAAATATTATCCTCTTTATTACAGTTGTGATGATGTTTCATTGTGCGATCTTTTAAGTCGAAAACTTCATGGATATCCAATGTCAATAGAGGATGAAGCCTACATTGGTGGTTGGAATTACAAAGAAGAACTCATCAAAATTGAAACGGAATTGTTTCAAATTGCTTTGGAGAATTATTTTGAGATGGTTTATTAGATTAATTTTATAAGTAAAAAACATGACAATTAAAGAAATAACAATTGAATTAGAAAAAACACCAAATCAAGGATTAGAATTAACTAAGAGGAAAGGTATTCTAACTAGCACGTGGTGTATTTTCAAAAGAGAAAATCACTTCTACTTTTTTGATATTAGTGAAGATTTTATTTTTGATGAAAATCATAAGTACACATTGGAGGAATTGATTGAAGAATTTGAAAATGGATATTTTGAAATTGATTGTGTTATTGAATAAATTACTAACCGATAGATAATTTGGCAGAATCTTTCCAAAGGTAATTTGGCATTGGCTCATTTAACTCCCATTTAATATTCATTGGTTTTGCTCCTTCGCTTTCTATAAACTGTGCTTCACCAATAAAGACATAGCCCATTGTATTTCCATTTTCATCACTTGCTTTCTCTCTCACAAATAATAAAACTTTCTTATTGTTCTCTTTGTGCTTTATATACGACAATCCTTTACCTAAATCAGGTCTGGATGAATTTTGACTTTGCCAATGAAATAAAGTGTCACTAATGGCATAGTCATCGTACATTGTTGTTGGAGAAAAATCTTCTTCTGATTTAATCAAATTGATAAAAAGTAGTTCTGTATTTATATTTTCTATTTCTAAAACTCCTTCTCTACTAGGCCACTTTTTTTCAAAAGTAGTTTTTCCAAACGCTGCAGTAATTTGGTCTCTAGTATATCTTGCATGTAATTTTAAAGGTTGATTATAAGGCAATTCAATGTCAATTTCTTTAAAATCAACTTTGTCAATCAGTATTTCTAAAACTTCAATAATTTCTTTCACTAAAATTTTATTCTTACCAATCTCTTTAATACTTTCCTCTAAAGTTGTGAAAAGTCCATGATTTTGCCAAACATCATAATACAACATAAGTAACATTGCTTTTCCATTTTCATCAAAATCATTAATTCTAATATTGAATTTTTGTTTGGCAATTTTTAGAATAAAATTAAAGTAACTTGTTGAATTTGTAGAAAGCCACTTATTGCTTATTGCTGAATATATTTGTTTTTCATTTGAAATCTCAAAATCTTCAATTACTCCAGCTCTTTGACATAATCTTGACCAACTATCTTTCTTGTAAATTGTTTCTATTGAAATATGATTTAATTCTAGGAAATTATTTAATGTTAAAGGCAAATTAGTTTGGTGTTGAAAATTTCTGATTTTTGTTATAAGTTGATTAACATTCAATAATGTTGCTCTTCTAATATTCTCTAAGATATTTTCTTTTGCTTTTTTCTCTAAAACGATAGAACATCCTAAAGGTAAATGAGGAAAATCGTCTTCAATTTCTTTTAGAACAGACGTTGTAGTTTTTCCAATAAGTGCTCTAAATTTACTTTCAAAGTCATATTCAGGTCTTGAGTTTCCAACAAAATCTAGCACTGTTAAACAATCTTTCCCTTCGGCTAATCGTAAACCACGACCTAATTGCTGAAGAAAAACTGTTAAACTTTCTGTCGGACGCAAAAACAAAACAGTATCAATTTCAGGAATATCTATACCTTCATTGAAAATATCTACTACAAACAAGTAATTGAATTCTTTTTTCTTGAATTGTTCTCTAATTCTATCTCTTTCATTTGTGTTTTTACTTGTCAAACATTCGGCTTTTAATCCTGACAAATTAAATTTTTCTGTCATGAAAATAGCATGTTCAACTGTCACACAAAAACCTATTGCACGAACATCATTTATATCATTTGTATATTTATCAAGATTAGATATTATTTGACCAACCCGTACATCGTTTTTTGTGTACAAACTTGTTAATTCGCTTGCTGCATATTTTCCTTTCTCCCATTTTACATTGGTTAAATCAATACTATCTGTAATTCCAAAATATTGAAATGGACTTAATAATTTTTTATTTAGTGCTTCTGGAAGTCTAATTTCAGCGGCAATTCTATTACAAAAATCTTCAAGTATATTTTCACCATCCATTCTTTCAGGCGTGGCTGTTAAACCTAAAAGGACTTTCGGTTTAAAATAATTTATTATAGGTCTGTAAGTTGACGCAGTTATATGATGTACTTCATCAACGATTATAAAGTCGTAATAATCTTCAGAAAGCTTAATATCTTTTAATCTATTATTCAATGTTTGAACTGAGGCAAAAACATATTCGTTTGAAATTGGTTCTAAACCATCAACCCATAAACCTCCAAAATTATTATCTTTCAAAACCCCTTGAAATGTTACTTTTGCTTGTTGCAGAATTTCCTTTCGATGAGCCACAAATAATAGTTTCGATGATTTATTATTGTTTCTAAAATTTTTATAATCAAATGCAGAAATCACAGTTTTTCCAGTTCCAGTAGCAGCAACTAAAAGATTTCTACATCTGTTGTGAACTGTTCTTTCAACTTCCAATTTTTCAAGAATTTCATTTTGATAAGGAAAAGGTTTGAGATCAAAATAGGATGTTGTAAAAGTATATTCTTTAGAAAATTTCCCTTGTTTAAGTGCATCAATTAATTTTTCAGAATGAACATTTTGGTCATATAATTCAAAGTCTGGATTTTGCCAATATGTTTCAAAGGTTTTTTTAAATTTATCAATAATATGACCCACTTCTTTTGTAGTGACTTTTAAATTCCATTCTAAACCGTCAGTTAGAGCTGAACGAGAAAAATTAGAAGAGCCAATATATGCCGTGTGAAAACCTGTATTTCTTTGAAACAAATAGGCTTTTGCATGTAAACGTTCATTACTAGTATTGTATGAAACTTTTACTTCAGTATTTTCTAATGATGCTAAAAACTCAACAGCTTTAGAATCGGTAGCACCAATGTATGTAGTGGTTATTACTCTCAATTTGCCGCCTCTGTTTGTAAATTCTCTAAGTTCTTTTTCAAGAATTCTAATTCCTTTCCATTTGATAAAAGAAACTAACAAATCTATTCTGTTTGAGGACAGAATTTCTTTTCTCAATTCACTTTCAAGCGTAGTCCCTGAATTTCCTCCTGTAAAAAGTTCACTATGAATCAATCGTGTGTAAGGAGTAATTTCTTTTAAATGTAAATCTAAATCAGTAAAATGAGCATCTACTTTTGTAAAAACAGCTTTTAAAATTTTCCCTTCTGTTTCGATTAAATCATCTTCAAATTCTTCTTTTTTTAATTCTTCCTTTAGGAATAAAATTATTTTATTAGCAATTTCAATTTGTGTTTCGATAATATCTTCCCCTTTAATTAAAGTAAAAGCATGTTTTATGGTTTTACCAATATGTTGAGAAAGTAATTGTGCTGCTTCTGCTTTATCAATTGAAGTTTTTTTAACTTGAAATATTTCTTTGTCTAATTCATTAATTTTTATGTTTATTAGTTTGGTAACTAACTCTTCATACAGTCCTTGGTTCATAGTTCAAGTTTTAAAAATTCCTCAACAATTGGTAAATCAGCTTCTGCCCAATCGAGTGATAACAGCTCTTTTTTGTCCAATAATTGATAGGCTTTATGTTCTGTCAAGTGTATTTCGCCAGAAATATGTTTTGCTACAAAAGGTATCAAATTGATTTGAAAACTTCCATAATCATGAATACAATTTGAAAGTTTCTTTAAAGGCAAAATATTTAAATTTATTTCTTCTTTAATTTCTCTTATTATACAAGCTTCCTCACTTTCCCCCATTTCTAACTTTCCTCCAGGAAATTCCCATTTTAAAGGCAACTTCATACTTTCACTACGTTGAGTGACAAGAATTTTAGTTTGAAAAAGTATAATTGCACATGTAACATTTAACATGATGGTTTTTGAATTAAAAAGTTTTCTTGTAAATTTAATCGAAAAATATTTTTTTAATACAAAAAGAGAAAAAAAATTGATTATTAATTTTAGTGGTTTTAAAGTGTAATGATTCCGCACAAAAAATGCAACTGCCCTGAATACTATTGGGAAGAAATTATGGCGAAAGATGATTTTTATTTCCCGAGCAAAACGGTGATTTATTTCCATTGTGACTGCTGTGGTGAAGATTTTAGGATTGAAGATTTCGAAACAGGAAAGGAACTGTTTATAGAAAATATTTAACTCAACAATAGTAGTAATATGACCCACCTCCAAAAAATCCAACACCTCGAAAATTACCTTAACCAATCCAACGAATCCTATTCCGATACGTTCAAAGAAGATATCCTTTTGTACTTCAACCAAGATTTCACCGAAGAAAACTCTCAATTTGAATTTTTAAAAGAGCTAGGCAGTCCGGAGGCCATTGAACAAAAAATAGAATTTTTATTATCGCAATTTGTCCTCAAATTCGATGCCGAGCAAGAATCAGAAAATGATTTTATATATTACTATTTAGGCCAATAAAAAAGGATAGCTCTCACTATCCTTTCCTTTTATTTTTTCAATTGCTCTAACAAAGCTACTTTCTCTTTTTCCGCTTCTAACAAGCGTTCATAAAGCTTTTTGTTTTCTTCGTAGGCTTCAATTAGTTTTTCTATTGGATTAAAGTTATATGTATTACTACTTCCAAAAGCACCATTACTATGGCTAAAGTCAGATTCGTTAAATGTATTAAAGTAATTAAAGACAGCTTCCTCAGTAAAATGTTTAATCCCTTCCACACTCACTTCCAACACAGTGGCAATGCGTTGCAACATCGCTTGCTCTACTTCTTCGCTGTTTTCGATTACACTCACGGATTGTTGGCTAATGCCTAAGGCTTGGGCTAATGCTTCTTGTTTCATGCCGCGTAATTCGCGAATCTTACTGATTTTTCGACCGATATGTCCTGTTTTTTCTGTTGTGCTCATGGTTTAAAAGTACTAAAATAAAAATCAACTTGGTTCCGGTAAAGTACCACAATGCTTTGGTAAAGTACGGTTTGCGGTGGTTGGCTACGGCTCATTGTTTGGCGAACTTGCGGTAGCGTTCTTACAAAAATACAAATTTTAGTTGTTGTTTTGCTTTAAAGGGGAAAAAAGGTTGTAGGTTGTAGGTTGTGGGTTGTCGGTTGTCTGTTGTCGGTTGTTGGTAAAGCGGAATACTGAGAACCTTGATTGACAATTTGCCACGGATTGAACGGATAGGCAATTGATAATTGATGATTGACAATTGATGATTGACAATTGATAATTTATAACCGATAGCAGGTGAATGACAAAAAAGCTACTCCGGAGAGTAGCCTTTTCTAACTAACAAGTGTTTGTATGGCG